>NZ_CAJQUB010000013.1:0-47939 GCF_907163215.1 Candidatus Accumulibacter sp. ACC005
TCCAGCCGCGGGCACTTCGTCGTCACGGCTTCGGCAGACCATGCCAGAACAAGCCGGGGAACCGTGCCGAAGGGCAGGCCGATTTTCGGTCGGCGATAATCGAAAGAGACACGGCACCGCTCGTCCCCCCGCTCGCAAGGATGACACGCCGGGGTCGTGTGCGGCAAGGTGGTCTGAACCAGCGCCTGGCCATGAACGACGAGCGACTCCGGCATCGACCTCGAATCGCTAATCTCGGAAGCGAGGACATCAGCTCTGTCGGCGCGCGCGGACCCTGGTCACGGGAATGCCGCATCCCGGATGCGGACGGAACGTAAGGCCGCCGGGATGGAATCGCGAGGAAGCGGGGGATTGGGGGCTGTTTCGCATGCCGTCACTGTTGCACCCTGCAGCTCCTCGGTGCAGGCGAAAAGCGTCCAGAAAAGTGGCTTTTCGGACGCAAGGAGCGGAAGACGTCAGGTCGCGAAGGGCTATGGGCCGCGGAGCTACGGTGCGCGGCAGCCTGTATCGCCGTGGAATCGGACGATTCGAAATCCACAGTCGAGATCCCGGGTGGTGACGGTGCGTTTGGTGGTCGCTGACGCTGATCGTTTGCCGCTCGTGGGTCCTACGCGCAGCGAGACGTCTTGCGCAGGTGGTGGCGTGAAGGCTTCTCAGGCAGCACGCTGCACGGTGACCGTTTCACACCCTGCAAAACCCTGTCGCGGTGAGGTACCGATCTGGCTATCCCCGCCTGATTGCCACGACCGTGGTTTTTCTCCTGGTAGGGCCGCTTTTCGCTTTTGTTGCCCTTTTCGACCTCGATTCCGCTGCACGTCACTCGGCGCGTGGGTTCTTCTTGCGGCTCGAACGGCGCGGCGCCACGTAGTTATCCACAGGCGCGACCGCCCTTTACTTGTAAATTACTTTAATTTACTTGTTAACTACTTGTAGACCCCCCTCAAAGCCTTGCCACGCAAGGCCTGTAGCCGAGGTCGTGAGACAGGTTTCACGTCGTTATGAGACAGGTTTCACGTTAACTGAGACAGGTTTCACGTGGATAACTTTTCCCCTCCTCTGGAAGCCCCTTGTAGCCTGGGTTTGCGGCGAATGGCGTTTGAGACAGGTTTCACGTGGATAACTTCTCCGAAGGGCGATTTCTGTGGATAACTTTTTCCGAAAAGCGGTCCGAAAGGACGCTTTTCGGGGACTTGCATTTTTTCAGCCATCCGTAGAATCGTTCTGGATAGCGTCTCGATCGGCGCCGCTCGCGGTGGAGCGGGACGTTGCAGGGCGCTCATTACGGAGGAGAAGAACATGCGCAACGAACAAACCGGACTGATCACATCACTGGCGTCGCATTGCTGGCGCCTCTTGAGTCTTCGTGGCGACTGGAAATCCATGCCGGACTCGGCAGGCTTTGTCTGGCTGGCTATGGGCGCGACACTTCTTGGCGGCCTGACGGAACAGCTCGTCAGGGGCCGGTCGCTGGACGTAGCCGTCCTCAGCGCCGTGGTCTGGCTGGGATTCATTCTCGCCGTGTCCAGACACGGCAGGATTTTCAATCGTCGGTTTGCCGGCGCTCTCGCCCTGCTGTCGATTGGAATCGAGGGCCTGCTGGTGCTCACGATCTGGATTCCAGCGGCCGAATGGCCGGTAGCGATCTGGGCCGGCGTTGCCGTCATGCACCTGCTTTTCCAGGCGAACGATGCGGGCGCGGCGGCAGGGCGCTGACGCCGGTTAGCATCGAGCGCCGCTTGCCTTCGATGAAAACGCCGGTCATCGACCTCAGTGCAATGATGCGCACAGGATCGGGCGGCCAGTTCCCTGAGCCGCGGCTTGTCAGGGATGACTGCGACGCCGATCGCCGGCCCGACCTGGATCAGTCCATCGCCTTCGCCGCGCCGACGATCCAGCCCGACCAGACGATCGATCCTGCGAAGCGGGTCACGGCACACGCCCAAACGCGCGACAGAAGAAAGCGTGCCGGCCATCCGTCGGCGCCATCGTGGAGGCGCGCATGATGGTCGTCTCCTCGCCCTACGACTTCGAGGTCCCGTGGCGCCCCAATTTTGAAGCCAAAATGGCGCTTGTCTGGGCGCTCGCGTCGGCCCTGATCATCGCCTTCTCCCGGGCGGTTCCGTTGTTCTCCCAGTTCTCGGCGCTGCTTGCCGTCGGATGTGCCCTGGCCGCGGCCTGCCGCGGTTACCAGGCCTACCAGCGGCTGCTCGATGCCTCGCGTCTGCGCTCGTTCGGCAAGGCGTTCATTGATCTCGGGGAACTCGAAAAGAAGGCCCTTCAGGCCGCTCAACGGCAGGCGCTCTGGCTGGGAACAGGGTTTCCCTGGACCGACATCGAGGCAAGCAAGCTGCATACCCTCATTTCACTCGGCGTCGTCAGGACGCTCGGAAAAGCGGCCCAACAGACCGAAGGCGCGTACTGGGTCCATGGCCTTGCTCCCGAAGACGATCTCTATTCGGAACTCGCCCACCTGGTCGGGCACACCCTGATCGTCGGCACGACCCGTGTCGGCAAGACACGCCTGTTCGATCTGCTCATCGCCCAGGCGATCTTCCGGGGCGAGACAGTGATCATCATCGATCCGAAGGGCGATCACGCGCTGGCCAGGAATGCCCGCGCCGCGTGTGACGCCAGCGGGGCAGGGGAGCGCTTCGTGTATTTTCATCCGGCGCATCCCGACCGGTCGGCGTGCATCGATCCCTTGCGCAACTGGAACCGCAAGACCGAGCTGGCCAGCCGCGTGGCGGCGTTGATCCCCTCGGAAACCGGCGCCGACCCGTTCACGGCCTTCGGCTGGAAAGTGCTCAACGACATCACCAACGGCATGATCGCCACCGGCCATCGGCCCAATCTGGTGCAGCTGCGACGGTATGTCGAAGGCGGACCCGAGAGCCTCTTGCAGCGGGCGTTGAAAGTTCACTTCACCCGCCAGGTGAAGGACTGGGAAAGCCGGGCCGCGTCCCATATCCGGCGCTACAAGGATCGGCTGCTGGAAGCCTACATCGCCTTCTACCGGGAGATCGCCATCCATGAAGCGCAGTCCGTGGATCTCGATGGCTTGATCTCGACCTACGAGCACAATCGCGAGCACTTCCAGAAAATGGTGGCGTCCCTGATCCCGATTCTCTCGATGCTCACCAGTGAGCCCCTGCAGGCGCTTCTGTCACCGGACTTCGAGCCGGGCCACGAGCGGCTGGTGACCGACATGTCGAAGATCATCCACGGCAACAAGGTGGTCTACATCGGTCTGGATTCGCTGGCCGACTCGACGGTGGGCAGCGCCATCGGCTCCATCCTGCTGGCCGATCTCGCCGCTGTGGCGGGCGACCGCTACAACTACGGGATTGATTCGCTGACGCCGGTCAATCTCTTCATCGACGAAGCCGCCGAGGTCCTCAACCAGCCGGCCATTCAACTCATGAACAAGGGCGGCGGCGCGGATTTCCGGGTGACCATCGCCACGCAGACCTTTGCCGACTTTGCCAGCCGACTTGGCGACGAAAACAAGGCACGCCAGGTGCTCGCCAACACCAACAACAAGATCGCCCTGCGCGTTCTGGATTCCGAAACGCAGAAATACCTGGCCGAAGGCATGCCGCAGATCAAGGTGCGTTCGATGGCCCTGCGCTACGGACACAATGTCGATAGCCACGTGCAGGACAACTACACCGCGTCTTATCAGGAACAGATCATGGAGGCGGAGGCAGAATTTTTTCCGGCGGCGATGCTGGGTGAACTGCCACCACTGCATTTCATCGCTCGGCTTTCTGGCGGCCGGACGCTCAAGGGACGGTTTCCCATCCTCCTGACGCAGCCATGAGGCCTGCGCGCACCGACAACGCCTGGAGTACCTTCGTCGCCGTCGCACTGTTTCTGCTCATGGCGGCCACCTGGGCGTTCATTCCGCCGACGGCGATCCGCAATGCCTGGATCGCCGAACGGGCGGAGGTCTACGCGATTGCTGGCAAGGGTGAGAGCGATGTCTACGGTCGTACCCTGGACGATATGGAAAAATCGCTGGCGTCGGATTTTCGCAGCTTCATCATCGACGCTCAATCGACAGGGCAGGGACCCTTTGGGAGTTCCGACCTCAGCGCTTGGGCGCAGGGCCGGATCGTCGCGACCTGGTTGTGGATCGGCCTGGTCGCCTACCGCCTACAAGTGTTGATGGGATGGCTGGTACCAGGCATTCCCTTGGTGATGGCGGCCTACAGCGACGGCCAGCTCGTGCGGGAAATCCGGAAGTATTCCTTCGTGGCCCAGAGCCCGATCCGACACAGCCTCGGGGTGCGCGTGCTCTGGGCCGTTCTGGTGGGGCTTGCCGTCTGGATGATCGTGCCGTTGCCGATGCCCTCGTTGCTGCCACCCTTGTTGATCGTCTCGATCTCGTACGCGCTGTGGCTGTGGGTGAGTAATTTGCAGAAGCGGCTTTGAGGCGATTGCCTGCGGGACAGGTCAGCTTCGTCAGGGCGGTACGGCTCGCACAAGGGGGCGTGCGTGACGGTTCCTCGTGACCCAGCAAGACGTTTCGGCGCAGCGCCAAATGTCCTATGCTTCTCACTTGATGAGAAAAGAACAGCAACTACCCACTGGCGCCGCCACCATTCGGCGCAACCTCTGCCAGGAGGGCCTGCCGAGCTCGGCCATACGGTGGCCGCCCACACCTCTCGGCACCGTCGGTTTCGCCCGACTGCCTCCACAAGATGTCGGCAGGCGTCTGCAACATGAAACAGCGCAGATGCCCGTAATTCGCTTACGGCGTGCAGGCCAAGCCGGCGACTTCGCGTCTCGCCGGCGCTTGATATGAACGGCAGCGATCTTCCCCCGTTCATGGGCTATCTGCCACCCGTGGTGGACGGCACGCTGCTGGAACTGATGAACATGTCTTACCCGGACTATCCGCCGCGCGCCGGCAGGACGGGAGCGCAGCTTTCAGAGTCCCGGCTACTGGCGCTCGATTCACTGCGCCTGTTCTTCAAGGAAAAACCGCATCAACGCGCGGCCGAAATCGTCGGGGAAGCCGTGCTCAGACAGACACCGTTCTGTCTTTATCTGCGCAATTTTGGCCTCGGTCCACGCGTCTATGGCGCGCGCAACGACCCGTACGGACTGCCGCAGGTGGTGACCCTCGCCGGGCAGTTCGACAACCACATGCAGCGGAGCCTCCAGGCGGCGGTTGAACCCTCTTTGCCCGTGGTGGGTATCCAGAACCCAGCGGGACAAAGCGGGCCGCTGCCGGCATTCGTCCTGGCAGACGAGGACTGGGAATCGCTGGCTGCTTTACTGGTCCGCAACGCGGGCATGATCGTCATCCACTTCCTCGGCTTCACTTCGGGCGTGCTCAAGGAATTGGAACTGATCCGTGCGGCGGGCAAGCAGACGTCGACGCTGGTGGTCATCGAACAGGAGGATCCATTCGCCGCGTTGAAGGATGCGGCATTGCTCACCGGTGCCAGGCGCCAGGAGCCCGTGTCGATAGCGGGATCGCTCGACGACTTTCCCCATCGTCTGCTTCGGCAAGGCGACGACGGTTGGCAGGCAGTACAGGCGAATCTGGCCGCGATGGCGTGCGAATCGCATGCGCCGCCGGTAGATCGCGCGTTGTCTTTGCCGCCCGAGTTTCTGCCTCCGGAGCCGCTGCGCAATTACTGCACCGATCGGTCAACCGAGGAATACGACAGGGCGCATCAACTGACCGACGAGAAGCGTTTCGACGAAGCCGAGGACGTACTCTACCGCGCGGTCGCCTACGCACACTGGGCACGGTATCCGCTGGGCCGCGTGATGACCTTGACGGCACTTGGCCAGTTGAGCCTCATCGGTTTCGGCGCCAAAGGGGATGCTGGATCGCTGCTCGAGATGGCGCTCGACACCTGCCAGGAGGTTCGGGCGACGAGTCAGACGGCTGCCAAGATGTATCCGGCAATCGAGCAGGCACTGGGAAGGTTGCGAGCAGAGACGGAGGCCAAAGGGAAGCGCGAGATCGACGCCGCCGGGAAGTAGGGCAAGCAATCGGGCGGATGGCCACTGCGGCCGCCATCAACGGTCGTAGCGCTGTGACTGTCATCAAAGACGCAAAGATCAGCAGCACCACGGACAGCCGACATTCAGGAGGGAGCGCGGGATTTCGGCTAATCGGCCATGCCGGACGGTTGGGAAGCAACGTCGGATGTGTGCCAATCCCGCTTCGCCTTACCATGAGGCAAGGGCCGCTGTCGGCCATTACCAGTAGAGCCGTTTGGCTGTTTTCCGATCCGATGGCTGCCGCCCGATGGCCCTGCTTTTCAAGCCGTCGAATGACCGGACCTCCGCAAGGAGTCCGTGAAATGACGCCGGTACCTGGCCGTGATACCCGCAGGTCCGGACTGAATGGCGCATGCTTGCGCGGTAGCTGAAGTCGCCGGCATCGCCACTGTCAGCGATCTGCCGGGCGCGACGCCGTGGCCGAACGCGGAGTGTAGTAATCGCGCACGGTCATCGGCCACCCCGCTCGGCATCGTTTTGGCGCGCCATCGGGTGCGCGGAACTTCATGGGCATGGCGCCCCTCAAGCCAGGGGCCACACGCTGATGGCCTGGAGGAACAACCCGCGATGAATATCCTTGCCATCTCTCGTCGGTGCGCAGTCGTCTGCTTGACGATGTTTCTGGCCAGTTGCCGTTCCGCCGGACTCGGCATCACTATCCCGGTCGTGCCAGGTGTCGGTATCGGTCTCGGGGTCGGCAGCGGCGGCGTGAATGCTGGCTTATCGGCAGGCTATGGTCCGGCCAGCGTGGGTGTCGGTGTCAACCAGGCAGGACGGGTCACGGGCGGCGCAGGTGTCGGCTTCGGCACCCGTGTCGGTGGCGCCAGCGTGGGTGCGGGCGTAGGTTCCGGTGGCGTCATCCACGATCCTGACGATCCGGACACACGCAAGAAGGAGCTTGCACGATGACGCGGGATCGAATGGAGCGCTGTCGTTGCCGCCGACGGGGACATCCGTGCGCTTGGCGTCGCGCATCGGCATGACGTCGTCTCCGGACCGGGTAATGACGGCGGATTCATGGCCAGCTTGCCGGTATTCCCCACGTTCCAGTCGTCGGAGTCGTGAAATCGCTGCCACAGGAAGCTGACAGCGCGCCCCGCAAGGGTCATTTTCAGTGCCTGCCGCTGCCTGGGCGGCGGTGGCTACTATGCAAGGCCCGGATCGGGTGATTGGAACGACAGGATGTCTGTTCGTACCAATTCCTACGAGGTCGCGACGGCAGCTTGCCACGGTCGGTTTCGTCATGCCGGCCGGGCGCTCGACGAGGGATGTCGCGCCGGATTTCGCTGCCCGCCCATGGCCGGCTGTTGTCTAATGACAAGTGGAATCCGACGGGCTCTTAACGACCCTGAGCGGTCTGGTGCGCATAGCATTCCAAGTGGCCGTCCACGCGATTAAGCTGCCGTCCTGTTAATCCGTAGGTCCCTGGTTCGAGCCCAGGTCGGGGAGCCAGAGAAAATTCGCAGTAGTACAAGCGCTTAGCTCAGCCCACACCACAAGGCTGGGCTTTTTGCGTTCTGGGGTGGCGTCCGGGCCTATACCGACCTGGGGGGTGGCACTCCTCGGTGTGGGGCAGGGGGCTTGCGCAAGGGAAGGGCTCGGGCGTGCGGACGCTCTGCGTGTGCGGCCGGCTGGGTCCGTGCTGGCGCCTCCCGGGTGGTCGGCGTTCTGGCGGCACCATTGGCCGTTGGCGGGCAGAAATCCGCTCGGTAGGGGGATTCCCAGCAGATTTTCAGGACGGACGGGCAGGGTAAGAATGGTCGAGGTCGGCCCCGAACGGTCGTAGCGACAGCGGGACATTCTGGGAGGCAAATTACAGCTAACGGATCGGAACGCTGCAGCTCGATTCTTTCACCAGTAGGCTCACGTCCCCTCATCCGCACGATGTTGTAGGATGTGGAGCTCATTCCTCATGCAAACCGCAAGTGAGCCAGGCGCCTTCCTATGTTGCAAAACAAGATCAAATTCGACGACGATAAGAAGCCATTCATAACCAGCGTCACGCTTGGCGGTTTCCAGGTTTTCGACAAGCCCACCATCATTCCGCTCGGCAAGCTCACGTTCCTGTTCGGGCCAAACTCTGCCGGGAAGAGCGCCATTGAAGATGGCCTCGTTGTCCTCTTGGGCTCGCTAAGTTATACCAACAAACTGCGTGGATTCAATACCGGCCAACTGGAGCGTCATTGGCGCAGAGTTGGAGATGCGTACGTGCCGACTCTCACCATAGGGCTCACTGCTTCGATTCCCACCGATCTTCGTGCCTGCCTCGACGTGCCGAATAAGGATACCGGGTCGTCGTACGAATCCAACGGGCACGAAATCGGCGTTACCTACCGATGCCAGTACGACACGGAAGAGGAAGAAATCAGCCGGTCCACTCAGGTTGAACTCACCGTGAATGGCATTCCGATCATCGAGATGGATGAACACGAAAGCATTGGGGTGAATTTCGCCCATCCGATGCTTTCCGGATTTGTGCTGTCGGGCGATTATAGAGCTCTCTCCGCCGATCTTCCGAAGCACGTGGCGTACGTCGATGGCTGGGCCAGGATCCACACTTCCTTAGTATGGATGCGTAGCGAGAACATAGACCGGGAGTCGGTGCTTTACGACTTAGAAAGGGCGGTCTTGTTCTCGGAGGAGCCTGCAGCAAACTGGCAGCAGTTCGCAGAGCGCATGCGCACCGCCGTAAATGAGGTCGTCGGCTTCTTCGACGGCATCAAGCTGATCGCGTTGGCCAATATGACCATCACCACAAACATCGTCCCGGCCTCAAGGACCGTTCCGTCTCTCAAAGAATTGACCTTTTTCTGCTTACCAGAAAGCGATTCGCTGCTGAGCCTGCCCGGCTTGATTGCCGACGGGGATCCCCGGTACAACGATCTAGCCATTTCCTGCCTAACGAAACGCCTCCGCGTGAATGACGTCTCGGGTAAGGGCCAACTCTTGGACGCCGTCAACCGTGCCTTGAGCGACCATCTCTTCCTTGAGCGAGGATACCAGATCAACGCCGACTTCCGGGCCATCCTAGACTTCGATGAATTGGAAACCCTCGTCGCCCGAGACGTCGGCAACATCGCGGACCGGCCTTGGATCGTTCAGGTGTTCCTCAACGACGCCCAAGGGAGGAAGCAGGCCTTTGACCAGGTGGGAAGTGGGCTCGGCTACGTCCTTCCGGTGCTCTGCTCAGTGGCGAACCCGTCTTTTCCCATATCCCTGGTGCAACAACCCGAACTGCACCTGCATCCGGCACTCCAAGCGGCTCTCGGCGACGTTTTTATCGAGTCGGCGAACGATCAACACCAAATCATCATCGAGACGCACAGCGAGCATCTACTTCTCCGCATCTTGAAGCGCATCCGGCAAACTTCACAAGGAAAGCTCGCCGTGCCGGAAGTGCTATTGCGCTCCGACGACGTGGTAGTCGCCTACTTCGACCCGAAGCCGGACGGTACGACCTCCGTGAAGCGCTTGCGGATCTCGGAGGATGGGGAATTCATTGACCGCTGGCCCAGCGGCTTCTTCACCGAACGGGACGGGGAACTGTTCGATGAATGAGCTTTACGCCGCCGACCCCCTGAGTTGTGAAAACTCTGGCGACCTTCGGTACCTGCTCAGTCAGTTCGGACCATTCACTGGGCGCTACCTCGCGGCCTATCCGGTGAGTTGGAGGGGCGAAATCAGAGAACGCTGCGAAACCCTCGGGCCTATCGAAGCGGAACGCGTGAAGGTCTTGCTCCGCCGTGCCCGCGAAAGGGCGGCCCTCCTTTGCAAGGCGGCCCTCCCTTGGGACGATCGAAACAACTGGCTCGAAAACTACCGGAGCGTCCTACGGCAGCACCCTAGAGAATTCGCGAGCGGGATTGTGCCAAGGCCTTTCCAGGCCCGTGACGTGATAATGATTGACGACCTCGATCTTTCGCCGACCGCCGACGAATCGATTGAGGCCATCCCCAAGGAATACCTACGTGTCAGCAAGACCCTCTTGTTGCTGAGTCCAGAACTCGTTTTCGTCGACCCGTACCTGAACCCGTGCAAGAGCGACCGACAGGATGTACTCGTCGAGATGTTCCGTTTGGCCGGACGCGGGAAGTGCCGAGGGATAACCTGCTGGGCACGTGATTCCGAGATCGTCGGCGACCGCCGTTATTCCTGGGATGAGGTGCGCGCGGCGATCGAGAAGATTCTCACCGCCGCAGAATGGCCGGGGGATCGTGAGTTCCGTTATCTTCTGGTCGACGACGCAACTTGCCGTTCCAAAATGCACGCGCGCTACCTCGTCTCGATCAAGGGCGGCATCCGCTACGACCAAGGATTTCAACGCCTCCCAAAGGGCCGTCGGAACGATGTTTCTCCCCTTGGTTCTGTGCTCCACGACCATGTCCTGAAAACCTACCACGAGGGGGAGCACGACATGGAAATTGTGCGTGCTTTCGAGCGGACCGTTAGGGAACCGCTGAAGAATGAGCGTTGCAGCCTCGGCGATGCTGCCAAAACGCGAGGCAAGTCCGCCGGGGCGCGGACTTAATGACTTATGCATCGTCATCCGTCGGTTATGGCCACATTCCTGCCTTTTCCGGCCCCTTTCAGGGCTTGTGGTGTGCATCAGGACGCACCCCGGGCGTCGAGCGCCAAGAGCCATCGCTTGGCGATCACCAGATTGGCCAGGGCGAACAGCTTGTGCAGGTGGGCCGTATTCTTGGCCAGTCCCTTGTAACGTACCTTCCGGTAGTGGAAGAGGTTCTTCACCACGTGGAAGGGATGCTCTACCTTGGAGCGGATGCTGGCTTTCAGTGATTCCAGCTGGCGCAGCAATTGGCCGACCAGGCTGTCCTTCGGGACAGCCTTGAGCTTGCCGCGCTTCATGGCGATCCCCCAGTTGACGTCGAGGTCCTTCAGTTCGTCTCGCTTCTCGGCACCGGTGTAGCCGGCATCCAGGAAGACGTCCTTTTCTTGTCCATGCAGCAGATGCCCGGTCTGGGTGATGTCCGCTTCGTTCGCCGCGGTACCAATGACGTTGTGGACCAGGCCGCTCTCGGCATCAACGCCAATGTGCGCCTTCATGCCGAAGTACCACTGGTTGCCTTTCCTGGTCTGATGCATCTCGGGGTCACGGGCCTTGGCTTCGTTCTTGACTGAGGGCGGTGCGGCAATGATCGTGGCGTCGGCGATCGTGCCTTCGCGCATCATCAGGCCCGCTGCAGACAGCTTGCCGTTGATCGCCTCGAACAGTTTCTTCGTCAGCCCGTGCTTCTCCAGCAGGTGCCGAAACTGCAGTACCGTCGTGGTGTCCGGCGCAGCCCCCGGGACAGGTCAATGCCGACAAAGGCACGCAATGCCTGGCTGTCGGTGATCGCGTCTTCGACGCCTTCATCCGACAGGTTGTAGCACACCTGCACGCAGTACACCCGCAGCATCCGCTCGAGTCCGATCGGCGGGCGGCCTCGGGTACCCTTCGGGTAGTGTGGCAAGACGACAGCCAGCAATGAAGACCACGGGATGAGCTGTTCCAGCTCGGCAAGAAACACCTCGCGCTTCGTCAGCGGCAGCCGCTTCTTCCGTTCAAACTCAACCTGGGAAAAACTGATCTGCTTCATCGTGGGCGCTCGTGCTGGATTGATAGGTTGATTATACCATCCGGATATGCAGCGATTTGATCGGTGTTTCCCTAACGCGTCAGATTAATTTCTGCTCTACGCCAGACAGCTTCAATTGATACTCATTCCCATTTTTTATCACCTCCAATCCGATCTCCTTCCGTTCGTGCCAGGGTGGTTCATCCTCTATCCCTTGGTCAGAGATGCCAGAGATACACATGACCCTATCAACACGGAAATGGGCGCACGCGCGGCCTCGCTCCTCAGCCTTGATAATCAATGCTTCCAAAGCCTCTCGATTGAGTAGATAGATAGTATCGGCATCATAATTGTTACCCGGCGACGAGTCATGGATGTGTGTCAAGTACGCGATCTGCCCTTCACCGGGACAGTAAGGTGCCAAAGCGGCTGGCACGCCATCCCAATAATTGCCCCCATCGGCGGGGCGCGAACGCGCTACACTGGGCACCAGCAAGAACTCACTGTCATTCCAGCGTCGCCCCGAATTGCCCTGCATGATGGGAATAATGGCAATGGTTTTCAGTATTTCATCCATTATATTCTTGTCGATTTGTTGACTCATTTGCGTGGCCTCGTGACATATCACAAGATTACTTTCGGTTTGATTCCGTTCGCCTGGGTTGCTAAACGGCTGCAATCCCTGTGGAAGACTATTCGCCTGCGAGAGCCTCAGATGCGTTTCACGCCCTGATAGCAATCCACCTAGACTGCGCCAGCAGTCATCCCCGAACTGCAACAGCGCCTCACCCTGGTATGCGCTGTACTGATTGGCCATCAGGTACATGGTGACGCACACACCCGAAAATGCCTACAGCTCCTCTAGGTAGGCGGTGTTTCTTTCCTTCAGGTCCGCAAACGACGGTGCCAACTTGAACAAGTCTAGCAGGTCTGTATGCTGTAACCTGTCGGTCAGCAACACCAACGCACGCAGTGCGATACCGGGTCCGAAATCAATGCTCCCAACCTAACGCGCCATTGTCATAACTTGATTGGGAAATCGAGAAACGGGTCGCCCGCCGGACAGGCACCCGGCAGAATCGGTACCCCATTAATCGTATCTAACAGTTTATATGCCACGATCTTTATGTCAACGTCGTCAACTCCAGGGTAGCCGCACGAATGCCAACGTCGTTGACCCTATGAAATAATCGTTTACGCTCAAGGAGTTACAAAGAGGCTGTTCACAGCCCCTGGGTTGTGTAGTTTTCTGTCTTTTTGGGGTTTTCCATGAGCGCAGAAAACAGGGGCCGCCTGGTCGACGTGTGGGTTGTTGGGCGTGATCCGAGACAGGCCACGAAAGTCGAGCACGACCTGATCGAATTGCTGGTGGTGTCGGTCAGTGCGGTGCTGTCAGGTGCCGACACCTTTGTCGAAATCGAGGCCTGGGCGAAAAGAAGCTGGACTGGTTGCTTGGGTGGGTCAGGTGTTGCCAGCGCTGGCGAACGGCGAAGTGGTCGCCGTCGATGGCAAGACCAGTCGTCGGTCGGGAAAGGTGGACGCCACACCCCTTCACCTGGCCACCCGAGTTCGACGTGCGCCGTGCTAAGGCGGCGCACGTCGAACTCGGGTGGCCTTGATCGGTGCCGACAGTCACCACCTCAACGCCGATGATCACCTGACTTTCGGTGTCGGTGACGTACTGAAAGTTGAACGCCGGCCGAAATCCGCCATCGCCCATCTTCATGTTCGTCGCATCGTCATCGGTTGTCGAACAGCGGGCTTCACCCGGGTCCTTGCCCCTCGAGTTCGACAGATAAACCCGTAAGCCATTGAATATGCGCAATTCACGTAAGTGAAATTGGCACTACAAACGCTTGGCGGACGGTTCTGGCAGGGCGACGGTCTCGAACGGCTCCTTCTGTTGTGGCGTCATGGCCGACAGGCCGGACGCCCCCAAGTTCCGCAGTTAAACGCGTAAGCGCTTGATTTTGCTTGTTGCGAACAAGCAAAAATGACACTACAAGCCGTATTTACGGCTTTGGAAGGCTCAGTGCTGCGAACAGATCGAGTTGCTCCGGGGTAGTCTTGCTGATTCCGGTGAAGGAGCGCTCGCCGATGGCTGCGCGATGCTTCTGGATGCGGCGAAGCAGCTCGAGTGCGGTCTTTGGGCTGGCGCCGTTGCCGGCGGCTTTGAGCCGCATGCGCATGACCCGATAGAGCACCAGCGCCAGAAAGCAGATCAACGCGTGCGCGCGGATGCGCTCAGGCAGGCGGTGAAACACGGGCGCGATCTCAAGGTCGCTCTTGAGCACGCGAAAGCCGCGCTCGATGTCTGCGAGGTTCTTGTATCGCATGACCACCTCGCTGGCGGCCAGCTCGGCGACATTGGTCACCAGCACGAGCTTGCCGTCGAAGAGTTCGGCGCGCGTGATCGCTTCCTCATCGACACTGTAGCTGAAGCGCTCGGCTTGGTAGTCGGCCCTGACGAAGCGGGTCAGCTCGGCTTCTGAAACGGCGCGCTGAAAGCGGCTATAGGCGCCGCGATCGGTGGCGCGGCGTCCGCGTTCGCTCTTGCCTTCGTCCTGTGTATCGAGCTTGGCCACCAGTTCCGCGGCGAAAGCTTCCAGTGTTTTGATGCGCTCGCGTCGTCGCGCCGATTGCTCTGCCGCACGGATCGGGTCGTGGGCGACCACCAGACGCTGCTCGGCAAAGCTTCCCTCGGCAAGCCCCTGGACGAAGTGCATCGCTTCCAGCTTGCCGCCCAACTCGGCATAGCGCCGGGCCGGTACCGCCAGGATGAATTCGAGCTTGCGTTCGCTCGCCTCGGCCAACGCGCTGAGCTCGGCGATATTGTCCAGACTCAGCAGCCCCCGGTCGGCCACCAGGATCACACGCTGCACGGGGAAACCGCGCCAGCACCTTGTTCAGCATGCCCTGCAGCGTCTTGGTCTCCGCCACGTTGCCGGCATGCACGGTGTGCATCAGCGGCAGCCCCTCCGCGGACTGCACCACGCCGAGCACGAACTGGCGGGCGATCCCGCCCGTTTCCTTGTTCATGCCAAAGGCGCGCAGGTCGTCGGGCAGTCGCCCCTCGCCATGGATGCGCACTGTCGTGAGATCGTAGAACACGACGGACAGCTGTTGATCGAGCATCGGGCGCAGCTGCTCGGCGATACGCGCCTCGACCACTTCGGCACGCTCCATCAACGCGTCCATGGTGCGCAGCAGCTGGTCATGGGTGACCGACTCCGGCATGCCTGGCATCGCCACGGTTTCCAACCACTGCAGGCAACCGAGCTTGGAGTCCGGAGCACACAGCCGATTGAAGACCATCGCCCGCACCAGTGCTTCGGCATCGAAATTGCGCCGCGAAGAGCGCAGCGCACGCTTGATCGCGGCGCCAAAACCCAGGCTCTGCCAGAGTTCGTGCAACGCAAACACATCCCCGAAGGCCCGCGCGCGCTCGTACTCGACGGACTCGGCGGTGTTCGTGCTACGCCCGAGTGCGCGATTCAGGCCGTCGATGAGCGGATCGAGTTTCTTCGGTTCGAGTTGATCGAGTCGCCCAAGGTTGGCGATCACCCGCTGTCGCACCGCACCGGTGTCGGTGCGGAAGGACTCCACAATCTGCAGGTAGCTGCGGCCACCAGATCGGCTGATGCGCGTGTACATGTTGCGACTGTATCACGCTTCGTCCCTTTATATAGAGGCTGTACGTCAGTATGCGTGACACTACACGAATCTCGGAAAATCGACCTAAAGCCTACGCTAACCGATTGATTCAACAAGACGCCTCCGGGCTCACAACCCAAAAACGGCCGGCGAACTGCGGAACTTGCGTGGCTCAGTTGGGCCAGCCGCTGCCGACTGGAACCCTTCAAGCGCCTCGGCCGGACGATCACCAAGCATCTCTTCCTGGCGTCCTCAACGGTTTTCACCCCGGCAAGCACAATGGCCGTGTCGAAGCGATGAATCGAGCGCTCCAGGAGGCGCGCGCAAGAGCACGTGGCTATCGCCGCGTCGAGAACTTCATCGCCATGGCCTATCTCATCGCTGGAAAGCTCACTCATTTGCCCGTCTCGCCCTTCGCCCCGTTCTTGCCCGTTGCACACGAAACGACCTAAACCCGGTTTTCAACCACTTCTCGAAAAAAACTGGAATGAGTATGTCCAGAATTTGGATGCCTGACTTCATTTTTCTTTGACTGCCGTAGTTGCGATATGTCACAACGACCTTCAATCCCTCTGAGCAAGGGGATCTGAAGATTTTTAACCGCAGTTCGCGCTGCTGGTACGTTGCTTGCTAAGTAAATTTTAAGGGAGTGAAAGGTACGCTATGCAGAAATAATCGATCGCTCCCCTCTGACGATCCGTCGATTGACCGGATGCGTCTTCTCAATAACTCGTAAGAGGAGCCGACAAATGAACCAGACTTCGATCTTTTCGACCATCGCCTTTTCCATACTGCTAGGGTCTACGATCCATACCGCCGATGCGACACCAATCTCCGGGGCCTATACCGGAACATTTATCAGTCCGGTTCCGTCGGCGCCCCCCGCCGTCGCGTCCGGTCTTGGGACTAGAACCGTCAGCTGGGGCATACCTTGCGATGGATTCAGCAATTGCTACACTAGTCCAGGAGGGATAACGCCGCAAAGCAGTTTAGAATTCACGGCCGCGCCTTTCGTTACCGAAATCGGAATGCCGTTCGTGCTGGGTTCCATTCGATTTTACAACGGCACGGTGCAGCCCGGCACGGCGCTTGACCAAATCACACTATTCCTCGACGGCTCCGATATTTCGCCCACCGAATACGGGGGCTCTGAAAGCCGATTAATTTCAATCCTAAACACTCCCAACACCGGAGATCCAATTGCCAGCGCAGATCGTGCCATCATTCCGATGGCGTTTTTCCCGGCTGCCAATGAGTTCGGCGTATTGGAATCACAAAGTGCTATAGCGACCCTGCTTGGCGAGTTCAGGGAAGTCGGTGCGAATAGGCTGGATGTTGAGATTCTCGGCTTCGGCATGGTCACCAGTGGTAGCGGTTTTCTGGCTGGATATCCTCCGGCCGACATTCCGGAACCTTCTATTCACGCTCTGCTAGGCGTCGGTTTGCTTGGTTTGGCTGCCACGCGGAAGCGCAGGTGGCTGGTATAAGTTTAGCGGCGAAGCCGCGTCCTCCACCCATGGACCAGATCAAGTCCGACTTAGGCAATGACTGTTCTGCCCACATTGGCGGCTAGTTCCTGGTCCAACCCCGCCCCAGTGCGCGTGCGCGCTTACCAGACTCCGGCCCAACCAAACCAAGGTGCGCCAACCACATAGACATTCTTGATCTTAAACGATTGACTTCGCTGCGTAACGGAGATTCCCCATGGATAATTCGGTCAAACCAAAGAGCCTGATGGAAGCCATTTCAGACAAATTCGCGCTCATCACGAAAGAAAAGGATATGCAGAAGGTGCGCGAGAGTCTGCAAGACGTTGTGAACGCCGACGGCATTGGCGTCGCTACCCTTGCCGCTTGGCTACATGGTCTAGCGATCGGACACATACCTCTGAGCGAAAATGGCCAGTCGTCCCGCAATGCTGACATAATTCACGATCCGGAGAGTTGCCCATACATCTTCGTTCACGTTCCGACACGGGTATTCCGTAGCAATGTAAAGGAGTTGACTGAACGAAAAATCATGAACGCCAAAGTAGACCCCGCCTGGTTAATTTATCACGAGGATGGATTGATCGGAACGTTCAGTTTCCCTGAGCATCCGTCAATAAAAAAGGACGACGTCCGCCTTGCCTTGGCATCATTGGAGGGGCAGGGAATTCTGACTCGTGCCAATATCAACAATCGACAAATCCAGTTCAAGAATTCAACGTCGAGGAAGGTGATAGAAGGGCATCTCAAGAATTACAACGAGGAAGTCTATGTAAGAGTGCAGACGCAGGCAAGCGCAGATATCGATGGCGAGAGCATTTTCTTGCCCGACCACTTGAATTCCAATGAAAACAGAAAATGGTTTCAAAAAATAATCAGACAAAAATCACAATGCAACTACTGCTCCGTTCAAATACTTAATCCTAATGAAGCGACGCTCCACTCTGCACCATTTCATCATTCCCTTGCTTGCTCCTCCCCAGAAAAGAAAAGCGGTGAGCCTGCTTTTCTAGAGACAGTGCGCAACTACCAGTTCGGATTTACCTACGCGCCTTTTGGCGACCCACAAGAAGTATGTCACTTCTTGGCTTGGGATTTTCCAAATATTAATGAGACGGTGATGAATATGGACCCACAGCCGTACTCGTTCAGTGATCTTATACGCTTGGTCATGGTGATTCATAGCAATATCCTTGCATTCGCCAGCAAACATGATATTGAGGAAGTGGTTTCCATCGCTGGAGCTTGCAACCATTGGGGTGGCAACACCATCTATCATCAACACTATCAGTTCTTTTGCATTCCAGAGATACCTTTGCTTCACGCTGCTACCGAAGATGCGCCACTGACTATCTTCCGGGATGTTATGGTGAAAAAGTATAAATGGGCCGCACCGGTTTATCGTATCTCGGCTGCGGATGGTAAGCAAGCCAGCAATCAAGACATTATGTTTGTCGCTGACCGAGTGGCAAGAGAATGGCAACTCCTCAACGATGGTGTCGACGCATCCTACGGTAATGGAATCGAGATCAATAATCACACACAAAACATCTTCGCGTCGATAACTGACGGGGCGGTCACCGCTGTCTTTATTCCACGACACAGAGGAAAGTTGTCGACCAGTAAAGAGAAAAATAGGATTCAGAAAATAAACGCTGGTACGTTGGAAATGATGGGATATTTTATTATTGACGAAAAATCTCAGTTCGACATGTTGGATAACGAACCGGCAAGCGCGCGCACAGAACTGGGAAACTCGTGGTTATCAGAGTTAGCTCCGAAGCAAACCAGTGTAGAGAGCTTCGAACAACGCCTGCACAACTGCTTGGACGGCCGCGTTGTCGAGTTCGAGAAGATAATTGAAGATGCGTTGCACCTGCAAGATTCATGGTCTGCCTGTTACGACATGTGCGCGATATGGCAGGAAATAAAGGTAAGCAAGCTGGATGATGGGCAAAGATTTTACCTTCGTAACTGCATCAACGACCAATGGCGCAAAAGAACAGGTCAGATATTGATTCCTGTCGGCCAGTCTTCGCACTCCGAAAAAAGCCCATCACGACTACTGCAAGCGCTGAACACAAACGCTGTGATTCAATTTAGAGAAACGGCCGCCGGCTGATAAATGGACGTACACTGAATATTTGATGCCAAGAAGGTTAATTAGCCTATCTAAGGCTACTGGTCGCACTCTTTCATACTGCAGGCCAATTTAGCCAACGCGGACGGACTTCGGCATGCTCAGATGCGTGAAGATGTTGATGATAGCGGCCCGGATGTGGGTTTCGGTCAGTAGCCGCTAGAAGACGGATACGGGAGTACGAGCTGTCGCCCAGTTGTTTCAGCAGGTACATCGTGTTTTCGGCAACGCTGCACCTGTGAAGGCGTTGGGCAGAAGCGATGAGCCGGTCGGCTTGCGGTGGAGAATTTCTGTGCTCATAATGCCCATGTCCACCCTATGGGCAGCGACCCAGGAGGCTTCCGCATGACTGAAGTCTACTCGTATCCTTCGGGAACGCCGGTTCCCCCCTTTGCCAGCGGTACGCGGCCTGGAGCGAGAGTGCAGACCGCCAGTCCCGGAATCTTAAGACGCAAGGAGGAAGTCCTCGACGGCTATACCGTTGACGAGCCGCTCGGCGAAGGAGGGTTCGGCCAGGTCTTCAAGCTGAGCATCAGGGTCCCCGAATTGCGCGAGTACGCCGTCAAGCGCTTGCTTCTCGCCGACTACCCGCCGCCAGAGCCGGGCCGGATACAGCACGAGAGCGAGGTGCCCGCCAGCTTCCATCGGCGCTTGTTCCTGCGCGAGATGCAGACCTGGATCGATCTGCCCGAGCACCCGAACCTCGTCACCTTTCGTTTCCCGCGACTGGAAGACGACGCCTTGTATCTGTTTGCCGACTACATCGACGGCGGCTCGCTCGACGACTGGATGCACCGGCGCAAGGAAGTCTGGGAGAAGCGCAAGGAGCCCACCTCCCTGGCCTCGATCCTCGACATCGCCATCCAGATTGCCTGGGGTCTGCAAGCCTTGCATTCCTGGAAAGTGACCCATGCCGACCTCAAGCCGGCCAATGTCCTGTTGACCAAAAGCGGGCTGGTCAAGGTTGGTGATTTCGGCCTCACCGGCGCGACCAGCGCCGGTGGGACGTTCGGGTACCCAGAGGGAACCCTTTACTACCGATCACCCGAACAACACAAGAGATTGCCGCTCGAGTTTCCGACCGACCTGTGGAGCTGGGCTGTCATCGTGCTGCAAATGTTCTGGGGGGCGGTGCCGGACGGTCCTGATCCAGACCAAGTGAAGAAGAATCTGGCGACGGCGGTGGCGTCCGACCCGCAGCCTTGGTTGCCGCCGATCCCCGAGCCCGTGGCCGCGCTGTTGCGCCGCTGCTTCGCGACCAAACCCACCGACCGCCCCGAAAGCGCGGGGAAGATCGCCGAAGAACTGCGGGCGTACTTGACACAGGCCGGCCAGCCGCACGGGCGCGACGAGCCCCGCTTCCTGGACGCCGTCGGGCGCACGCTGGAATCCCACGACAGGCGCAGCAGGTTTGGTGGGCAGTGGGAGGATGCGCGTGAGCTGATCGTTTCGCTGGTCGGACCCGACGCCGCGCAGAAGCTGCTGCTGCCGCGCGAGGGACTAGGACGGCGAGCGCAGGCGGTGGCCGATCTGGCCGCCTACGAGGAAGCGCGGCGCATCCTCGCCTCGCAGGTTGAGCAATTGGACGTCGGCACCGCTCCGCGCCAGGACCGGGAGCGTGAGCTTGCCATGACGCTGCTGAACAAGGCGTTGATCCACGAGCAGCTGGATGACACTCCCGGGCAACTGGCTCATTACCACCGGGCGATCGAACTGCTCGAGTCGTTGGTGAACACCCGCCCCGAACTGGTGAACGACCTGGCCGGTGCCTGGGAGAATAAGGGCGTCGCGCTCAAAAACTTGGGCCGGCTCGCCGAGGCCCTCGCGGCCTACGATCGCGCCATCGGGCTCTTCGTGCCACTGGTGAACACCCACCCCGAACTGGCCAACTACCTGGCCCTTGCCTGGACGAGCAAGGGCGACGCGCTCCAAAGCCTGGGCCGGCTCGACGAGGCTGTCGCGGCCCACGATCGCGCCATCGACCTCGTCGCGCCGCTGGTGGACACAGGTCTCGAACTGGCCACTGCCTGGATGAACAAGGGTAACGCACTTGCAGACCTGGGCCAGCTCGACGAGGCCATCACGGCCCATGATCGCGCGATCGACATCTTCGAGCCGCTTGTGAACACCCGCCCCGAACTGGCCAGCAACCTAGCCGTTGCCTGGAATAACAAGGGCGGCGTGCTCGCTCTTTTGGGTCGGATCACCGAGGCCATCGCTGCCTACGATCGCGCCATCGGTATCTTCGAGCCGTTGGTGGACAGCCGCCCCGAACTGGCCGTGGCCTGGTCGGCGAAGGGCCTCGCGTTCGCAAGCCAAGGCCGGCACGCCGAGGCCATCGCGGCCTGCGATCACGCCATTGGCCTCTACGAGCCGCGGGTGAACACCCGCCTCGAACTGGCCAACGACTTGGCCGTGGCTTGGGCGGCCAAGGGCCTCGCGTTCGCAAGGCAAGACCGGCACGCCGAGGCCATCGCGGCCTGCGATCGCGCCATCGGCATGTTCGAGCCGCTGGTGAATAACCGCCCCAGGCTCGCCAACGTACTGGCCGGTGCCTGGGCCAACAAGGGCAATGCGCTCCAAAGTCTGGGCCAGCTAACCGAGGCGATCGCGGCTTACGATCGTGCCACCAGTATCCGGGAGCTGCTGGTAAATACACGCCCTGAACTGGCCAACGACTTGGTCAGCGACTTGGCCGATGCCTGGGCGGACAAGGGCAACGCGCTCGCAGGCCTGGGCCGTCTTGACGAAGCACTCGCGGCCTACGATCGTGCCATCGGCCTCTACGAGCAGCTTGTGAGCGCCCACCCCCAACTGGCTAGCAACCTGGCCAAGGCTTGGGGGAACAAGGGTAACGCGCTCCAACGCCTGCGCCGGCTGGACGAGGCCCTCACGGCCTCGGAGCAAGCCATCGGCATCGGCGAGCCGCTGGTAACAACACACCCTGAGCTGGCCGCCAGCTTAGCCAGTGCCTGGATGAACAAGGGACTCGCGCTCAAAAACCTGGGCCGGCTCGCCGAGGCCCTCGCGGCCTACGATCGCGCCATCGCCATCCGCGAGCCGCTGGCGAACACCCACCGGGAGCTAGCCAATGATTTGGCCGCGGTCTGGGTGAACAAGGGCAACGCGCTCCAACACCTGGGCCGGCTTGCCGAGGCCATTGCGGCGTGGGATCGCGTCATCGGCATCCGCACGCCGCTGGTGAACACCCGCCCTGAACTGGCCAACGGCCTAGCCAGTGCCTGGGTGAACAAGGGCAACGCGCTTGCAGGTTTGGGCCGGATGACCGAGGCCCTTGCGGCCTACAATCACGCGATCGGCATTCGGAATCCGCTGGTGGACACCAATCCCGAACTCGCCAATGACCTGGCCGGTGCTTGGATGAACAAGGGCATCGCGCTTCAACACCTGGGCCGGTTCGCCGAGGCCAACGCGGCCTGCGAGCAAGCCATCCGCATCCGCCTCGGCCGGTGAACACCCGCCCCGAACTGGCCAACAACTTGGCCAGTTTGTATGTGAACAAGGTTACCGCGCTCAGGACGCAGGGGAAGCTTGCCGAGGCGATTGAACTGTGCACCAGGGTGATCGCGCTCGATGGCGCCAACGTCGTCGCCTGGCAGGCGTGCGCAGAATGGCGCCTGTAGCGGGCCATCAGCTTGCACGATCGCACCGAGGCCACCCGCCTCATGGCGCAGACGCGCGATGATCAGCGGCGGGCGATCGAGCTCGAACCGGAGAACGAACAGGGCGTCCTCAACCTAGTCGAGGCAAACCTGTGCGACGCGCAGGCACAGGCTGCCTTTGACTTGGCAGGCACGCTCTGGATGCGCCTGAAAGAGCCGCACAATCGCGTGATCTGTGCCTGGCTCGGTGCGCTCACCGCGCTTGCGGCGGGGATCCCGCAAGCGCGATGGACGGAGTACCGAACCTTGCTGGCCGCTCGCGAGACCGCGCTCTCGCCGACCGCCTGGGGCCTGGTCGAAGTCGAGCAGTGGCTCGCCCGCATAGAGGAAATCCACCAACTGTTCCTCTCCTATTTCAGCGAGGCGGGGCCGGCGATCCGTTGAGGGGGTGCGGCGCGAGGCGAGGGGTAAGCCGCTCCGCCGCGGCTATGCCTCCCGCGTCTCACACACGAAGGTCGCCGCCGCCGCTTCGGGATCCTGTGGATAGCGGCCGAACCATAGGGTGCCCGACTTGCGCAGATGGATCTGCCCCGGTGCCCGAAACGTGTCCGGCATACCGTCGAAGCGCAGGTACACGCCATTGAGGCTGGTATCGAGCAGCACGAAATGCCCGCCCCAATACTCGATGGCGGCGTGGTGGCTGGAGGCGCATGGGTCGTCGATCACGAGCCGGTTCGTATCCATACGGCCGATGGTGAGCGGCTCGCTGGTCTTGTTGATGACGTATTCCCTGCCGCCGTGTCGCAGCCGCAGATGCGAGTCGGCGAAGACGAAATTGTCCGCAGCGAAGCGCGCGGGTGCAAGGTCGGTGGCCGGCCGCCACAATACCTCCCACACGTCAACCGGGGTGTCGAAGCCTTTGAGGGCTTTGTCGCCGCGTGGGTACATGTTTTCCTGGAGGGTGCCCGACAGGCGGTCCCGCACTGTCTGGGTGGTGAGGATGCGCTCGACGGTGGCCAGCCCCGCCACGCGGGCGGCAAGATTGACCACGTCGCCGAGATAGTCGTCCTTCAGCCGGATCACGGAACCCCAGTGAAAGCCGATGCGCACCGACAGCGGTCTGTCCTGGCAGCGTTCCTGGGCTCTGAGTTGCATCTGCCTGGCGGCCAGTGCGGCGGCATCCGGGTCGGCGAACGCGCTCATGAGTTCGTCGCCGATCGTCTTGACCTTCTCGCCGTCGTAGCGGCGGGTGATCTCGACGAGATCCTTGAGCAGCGAACCGATCAGCTTCCGTGCGGGCCCGTCGCCGAGCCGGTGGTAGAGCCGGGTGGACCCGCACACGTCGGCAAACAGGATTGCCCTTGACACCTCGTGATTTCCGCCCATCGCACTCTTCCCCTCGGCTTTCACTCTAGCGCAGAGCGGGGGCTCATGACCAGTCCCCGACCTGATGCCCGACCTCGGCAGAAATTGGAACGCCGCCTCCGGAACCTGGAAGTGGTATCGATCGGGCAACCGGCCCGCCCCAGCCATGCCGCCCCGTGCACTCCGCAGCATACGGCTCCAGACCCCTGGGGCGCACCCAGAGCGATGGCACAGAATTTGCTGAAAATGATCCGCAGCCAGTCGGTACAGCCGGCGCGAGGCATTCCGCCGAGCGTTCGAACGGAGCAACGTGGCTGCGGCATAATGCTCCGTATCGGTCGATTGCTTTGGCGGTTTTCGCAGATGCCGGAACGAAGAGAGAGGGGAAGCATGAGTTCGACGAATGTCCAGGCGAGAATTCAGGTCTATCGGGACGGCGACACCGGGGACCGCGAGGTTTGCGACAGCTATCTGTTCAACGAGGACAAACTGATCATCACCATCGGTTCCGAGCCCACTAACGATATCCAGTTGCGCGATCCGCACGATCATGTTTCCGCGCAGCACGCGGCGATCATTCGCGACCCCGAGCAACCGACGTCTGGGATTCTGCGGGACCTCGGGTCCACAAACGGAACTTCCATCGACGACCAAGGCAATCCCATCGACATCCAGCAGTGGCCGTTCGAAGGGCGGACGCGGGCCTTCGTGAGCACGTTCAGACTCGACATCGATTTGACTCCGGAGAAGGGTCCCTGGGATCGTGTCATGTTCGAGAACCTGCCCGAACGGGCGGCAGCGAAACCGGGATTTCGTTCGGAACTAAGTCCTTTGCGGCCGCTGGCGTATCCGCCGCAGGATTTGATTTCGCTGCAGGTCGGACATCAGGAGCGAAAGACGATCGTCGATGCTCTATGCGGGCAGTTCGTTCGAGACCACAGTTGGACCGAGGCAATGGATCTGCTGGCTCGAAGCGTCGGCGACGCCCTAAACGCAACGAACAGCGTGATTCGCATGCAGGCCGAAGGCGGGCGCATCTCGCTGCCCACAGATGCCCCACCGATTAACGCGCCAAAGGCAGCCGGGGGCGAAGTGGCTGCCGGCAGGTACGCTGTTGCCGATCGGCAGATGATCGTTCCGCTGCTCGACCGCAGCACGGAACCCCCGAGAGTGGTGGGAGATTGGACGTTGGTTCGCGATGTGCCGAACGCCAGGTCCTTCACCAAAAACGACGCGAAGTTCCTCACGGAATTGGCAGCCTGGGTACTGCGCATGAGTACCGATCATGCCCACAAAAAACCGACGCCATCCCGCCGTTCGCGGGCGTGGCCGTTGCGGGTCGTTGGTGCGAGTGAGGCGTTTCGAAAGATGATGGAGGAAGTCCACCAGGCCGCTTCGAGCCGGATCACACGCGTTCTGCTGCTCGGACCGACCGGAGTTGGAAAAACTTTCATAGCCGAAGAAATTCATCGATTGTCGCGCAGTTCCCCGGAGAAATTCGCAGCGCCAAATTGCGGCAATCCGTCCGCCGAGGCGCAGTATCTCGAATTGTTCGGCGGCTTGATGATGAACTTCAGGGAGACGCGCCTTGGCGCTTTCGAACAGGCTGACGGCGGAACAGTTTTCCTCGATGAGGTCCACGCGCTGGCACCAGAAACGCAGCAGGCCCTGAAGGCTTGTATGAGTGAGATCGGCGGTACGCGGATGTCTTTTACGCCAATGGCTACTGCGCGCAAGGTAACGGTGGACGTGCGCATCATTTCCGCAACGGACCGGACTCTCGAGGAACTGGTAGCGCTGGGCAAGTTCGACAGCGCGCTGCTTCGGCGGCTCCGGGGCGATGTCATCACCGTTCCGGAACTGGCGAAGCGCATCGGGGACATTCCCATGCTCGCGGTTTGTTTCCTCGATGAGATTGCAGCAGCCGACGAGGATGGGGCGGCACCGCTGCGCCTGACGGCGAGGGCGAGGAAAGCTCTGATGGGCTGCAACTGGTTCGAGAACGTGGGTGCGCTAAAAGCCGTCATCGCCAGCGCCTATGCGAGGGCAAAGTCGAGAGGTCATTTTGGGCCCGTCGAGGATGACAACGATGGCGCAAAAGCGGGTAGGGTAGCTGGACAGAAGAGGACGTCTGGAAACTACGCGCCGCCGCCGGAACATACCCCCAGCGGAAACAGTAGCAGCCACAGAATTTTCCAGAGGGGATTTGTCGGCGGCGTGATCGACGTGTACGACCTCGCACTACCGAAGCAAGTACACGGCGACGGCGCCACGGACGTGAAGGCCGAAACTTTGGACGAGCGGGACCTCGACCACATATTGATCAAATTGAAAGAGCTCAAGGGCGACCACAAGAGAGCGGCGTCCCAACTCGGAATCAGCGTGACCACGCTTAACCAGAGACTGGATAACTGGTGCATTCCACGCTGCTACGGCAAGACCAAGCCGGATCTCGCACCGACCGATAGGGCACAGAAGACGCGCATCGAGAATGCCATGAAGGCGCTCGCCGAGCCGCGTAGCCGCTGGTCCGATTCGCCCAAGGCTCTCGCGCCTTTCTATTTGCAAGTGATTACCGAACTGGCGGCTGCCGATTTCGCCGTCAAGGACGTGGAGGCGTTCGCCAGGCGACTGGATGATCTCGGGATCCCGCGCCACTTTCCCTGGACGACCGAAAGAGTGCGGCAATACATACGCGAACAGGCACCGGAGGCAAGGAAGAAACCGGGCCCTGCCCAACCGAACCCCATGCTGTCCTGTTGACTGGAAAGTTGAGCGTCCGTGGTGGCTTATTCACAGGGACTGCTGCTGGCGTGGACGCTTGCCGCCCAGGAAGCGTTTTCGGCCAGTTCGCGCAAGATCGAACCGGCGCATTTCCTTCTCGCGGTGTGCCGCGTCTGCACGCTCGAGCGCGACGAGCTCGACGAGACCTGGCCGGAGGATGCGGCCACCATACGGCGCGTGCTGCGCGAGCGCGACGAGGCCTTGCGCGTGCTCGGCAGCGCTGGACTGGAGCCGGCTGTGTTCCGCGAGCAACTCCATGCGTTGGTCGACAAGCCCGGTCCGCGCCCACCCTCGCTCGTCGTCATCCACCGCGACAGCGCTTCGCGCGAACTGTTCCGCCAGGTGGAGCTGATTGCCGGCGCCCATCACCGCCACGAACCCGCGCTGGTCGATCTGCTCGACGCGCTCGGCGGCCTGCTGGCCGGGGCGCCATGGCATTCCCTGCTCGCTGAATTGGGCCTCGGCGAGTCCTGGCAACAGGTCTTCGCTGCGCGCACCAGTCTCGCCGTGCCGGCAACGGAGATTTTCCCCGCGCCCGGGTGGCGGCCCCGAGTCTCGCTAGCCACGCCCGAACTCGACCGCATCGGCCGCGATCTCACGCGGCTGGCAGCCGAAGGAAAGCTCGACACGGTGCTCGGCCGCGATGCCGAGATCGACCTTCTGGTAGCCGTGCTCGCGCGCAAGAAAAAGCGCAACGCCAAGCTGGTGGGCGAGGCCGGTGTTGGCAAGACGGCGATCGTCGAGGGTCTTGCCCGGCGTATGCGCGAGGGCACCCTGGGCACTGCCTTTGAGGATGTTCGCCTGGTCGAGATCGGCATCGGCGATCTGGTCGCCGGCACCAAGTACCGCGGCGAGTTCGAGCAGCGGCTCGGAAACATCGTGCGCGAAGCCGCGCAGGCCGGGGCAATCCTCTTCATCGACGAATTTCACACCGTGCTCGGTGCCGGCGATGCCGAAGGCGGCACCGATGCCGCCAACCTGCTCAAGCCTGCGCTCGCCCGCGGCGAGCTGCAGGTCATCGGCGCCACGAGCATCGACGAATACCGCCGCCATGTCGAGCGCGATCCCGCGCTGGCCCGGCGCTTCTCGCTGGTGTGGATCGACGAGCCCAATCGCGAGGCCGCCCTGGCCATCCTCGCGCGTCTTCGCGAGGAACTCGAATCTCACCACGCCGTGACCATCGACGACGAGGCGCTCGCAACGGCGGTGGACCTCTCCATCCGCTATCTGCCCGACCTGTGCCTTCCCGACAAGGCCATCGACGTCCTCGACCAGGCCTGCGCCGGCAGCCGTTTCCATCGCCGCGACCCAGGCGTCGATTCAACACCGCGCATTGACCGCGCCCGCGTCGCCGCAGTGATCGCCGCGCGCTGCCGTGTGCCCATCGAAACGCTGGGCACCGACGAGAGCCAGCGGCTGCTCGACATGGAAAGCGTTCTGCGCCAGCGCGTTCTCGGCCAGGAGGAAGCCATCGCTGCCGTGGCGGACGCCTTGCGCACCAGCCGGGCGGGGCTTGCCGATCCGCGGCGTCCGGCCGCCGCCTTGCTGTTCGCCGGCCCCAGCGGAACAGGCAAGACTGAATTGGCGAAGGCGCTGGCGCAGTTCGTCTTCGGCGCCGAACGGCGCCTGCTACGCCTCGACATGTCCGAGTACATGGAGAAACATGCCGTCTCCCGGCTGATCGGTGCGCCGCCCGGCTACGTCGGCCACGACAGTGATGGCCAGCTCACCGGCCCGATACGCTCCAACCCCTACAGTGTGGTATTGCTCGACGAGATCGAGAAGGCTGACCCGGATGTCCTCGACCTTCTTCTGCAGGTACTCGACGAGGGTCAGCTCACCGATGTTCGCGGCCGCGCAGCCTCGTTTCGCGAGGCGATCATCATCATGACCACCAACCTCGGGGTGGAGTCCGGCAGCGGCGACGGCATGGGTTTCGTTCAGGCGACCGCAGCCGAAGCAGCGCCTGACCCCAGCCGGCACCGCCGGCGCATCGTCCGCGCCTTGCGCGAAGCCCTGCGCTCGGAGTTCCTCAACCGTATCGGTGATATCGTTTGCTTTCACCCCTTCGATCGAGCCACAGCGCGGGCGATCATAGATTTTCAGCTTGCCGAGGTCACGGAACGGCTGGGCGAGAAGCGCGTCATGCTGGCCGTGACCGATCAAGGCTACGACGTGCTGATGCGCGAGGGCTTCGACCTGCGCGAAGGTGCCCGCGGACTGAGACGGGCGATCGAAAGACGCATTGTGCGGCCCTTGTCGCGGTTGCTGCTGGTGTCAGGCAGCACCAAACCGGATCCGATGACCTTGCTATTCGACGGCAGCAATCTCGAACAGACTGATCGCGAACCGGGCAGGGCATGTTGCAGCGGCGAAAGCGGCTTGCAGTTGAGCTCGGCAAACGACGTGTCCGGGTAGCCACGGATAGCCCCGGATCGAAATTCCGACCAGCCGCCTTCAGTGGCTGGAATCGCGGCGTCCCGGATGGCCGCACACCTTCCGTCTATGCTTTTGCAAACTGATGGCTCGTTGCCAAATCACGTTGCTTGGCTGTCAGCGGTGATCCTGGCACGCTGCTGCCTCGGCGAGAGTGCGTTGCCATCGCCGGAGCACCGTCTCCTGCTGCGGCGCCTCGCAGGGACAAGGTCGGCTTGCCGCCTGAATTTCTGGTGCCCATAATACCCATATCAATCCTATGTGCATCGATCCGGAAGGCGGCTCCCCGGCTGCCGATGATTCTCGCGCAGGAGGAATCCGCATGACTCAAGTCTATTCGCATCCCTCAGGCACGCCAGTTCCGCCCTTTGCCAGCGATCCGCAACTCGGTGTGAGGGGGGCCGCCGGTCCCGGAATATGGAAACCAAAGGAGGAAGTCCTCGACGGCTATGCCGTCGACGAGCCCCTTGGCGTAGGCACCTTCGGACAGGTCTACAAGCTCAGCATCAGGGTTCCCGAACTGCGCGAGTACGCCGTCAAGCGTTTGCTCCTCGCCGACCACCGGCAGCCGGAGCCAGGCGGGATGCAGCCCAAGAGCGACGTGCCCGCCAACTTTTTCCGGCGCTTGTTCCTGCGCGAGATGCAGACCTGGATCGATCTGCCCGAGCACCCGAACCTCGTCACCTTTCGTTTTCCGCGACTGGAAGACGACGCCTTGTATCTGTTCGCCGACTACATCGACGGCGGCTCGCTCAACGACTGGATGCGCGGGCGCGAGGAAGCCTGGGAGAAGCGCAAGGAGCCGACCTCCCTGGCCTCGATTCTCGACATCGCCATCCAGATCGCCTGGGGCCTGCAAGCCTTGCACTCCTGGAAAGTGACCCATGCCGATCTCAAGCCGGCCAATGTCCTGTTGACCAAAGGCGGGCTGGTCAAGGTCGGTGATTTCGGCCTCACCGGCGCGACCAGCGCCGGTGGGACGTTCGGGTACCCAGAGGGAACCCTTTACTACCGATCACCCGAGCAACACAAGAGATTGCCGCTCGAGTTTCCGACCGACCTGTGGAGCTGGGCTGTCATCGTGCTGCAAATGTTCTGGGGGGCGGTGCCGGACGGTCCCGATCCAGACCAAGTGAAGAAGAATCTGGCGACGGCGGTGGCGTCCGACCCGCAGCTTTGGTTGCCGCCGATCCCCGAGCCCGTGGCCGCGCTGTTGCGCCGCTGCTTCGCGACCAAACCCACCGACCGCCCCGAAAGCGCGGGGAAGATCGCCGAAGAACTGCGGGCGTACCTGGAACAGACTGGCCAACCGCATGGGCGCGACGAGCCTCGCTTCCTCGACGTCGCCGGGCGCACGCTCGAATCCCACGACCGGCGCAGCAGGTTTGGTGGTCAGTGGGCGGATACGCGTGAGTTGCTCGTCTCGCTGGTCGGACCCGAAGCAACGCAGAAGCTGTTGCTGCCGCGCGATGGACTGGGACGGCGGGCACAGGCGGTGGCTGATCTCGCCGCCTATGAGGAAGCGCGGCGCCTCCTCACCTCGCCGGTCCAGCAATTAGACGTCGGCACCGGTCCGCGCCAAGACCTGGAGCGCGAGCTTGCCTTGACGCTACTGAACAAAGCGCTGATCCACGAACAGTTGGATGACACGCCCGGTCAACTGGCTCATTACAACCGGGCGATCGAGCTGCTCGATCCACTGGTGGACACCCGTCCCGAACTGGCCGCCGCATGGACGAACAAGGGCCTCGCGCTCGAAATGCTGGGCCGGCTCGCCGAGGCCCTCGCGGCCCACGATCGTGCTATCGGCCTCTACGAGCCTCTGATGAACACCCGCCCCGAACTGGCCAGTGACCTGGCAGGCGCCTGGATGAACAAGGGCGTCGCGCTCGGAGACCTAGGCCGGCTCCCCGAGGCACTCGCGGCCTACGATCGCGCCATCGACTTCGTCGCGCCGCTGGTGAACACCCGCCCCGAACTGGCCAACTACCTGGCCGGCGCCTGGGTGAACAAGGGTAGCGCGCTCGCGGATCTGGGCCGGCTCGCCGAGGCCCTCGCGGCCCACGATCGTGCTATCGGCCTCTACGAGCCTCTGATGAACACCCGCCCCGAACTGGCCAGTGACCTGGCCGGCGCCTGGATGAATAAGGGCAACGCGCTCGTAGGCCTGGGTCGGTTCGCCGAGGCCCTTGCGGCCCACGATCGCGCCATCGGCCTCTACGAACCGCTGGTCGACACCCGCCGTGAACTGGCTAACGACCTGGCTGCGGCCTGGATGAACAAGGGCAACACACTCATCAGGCTGGGCCGGCTCGCCGAGGCTCTCACGGCCTTCGATCGCGCCATCGGCCTCTACGAGCCGCTGGTCGACACCCGCCGTGAACTGGCTAACGACCTGGCCGCAGCCTGGATGGGCAAGGGCAACGCGCTCCAATTCCTGGGCCAGTTCGCCGACGCCCTTGCGGCCCACGATCGCGCCATCGGCCTCTACGAGCCTCTGATGAACACCCGCCCCGAACTGGCCAGTGACCTGGCCGGCGCCTGGACGAACAAGGGCGTCGCGCTCGGAGACCTAGGCCGGCTCCCCGAGGCACTCGCGGCCTACGATCGCGCCATCGGCTTCCTCACTCCGCTGATGAACACCCGCCCCGAACTGGCTAACGACCTGGCCACTGCCTGGATGAACAAGGGCAACGCGCTCGTAGGCCTGGGCCGGTTCGCCGAGGCACTCGCGGCCTTCGATCGTGCTATCGGCCTCTACGAGCCGCTGATGAACACCCGCCCCGAACTGGCCAATGACCTGGCCCGTACCTGGGCGGCCAAGGGCCTCGCGTTCGCAAGCCAAGACCGGCATGCCGAGGCCCTCGCGGCCCATGATCGCGCCATCGCCCTCTACGAGCTGCTGATGAACACCCGCCCCGAACTGGCCAGTGACCTGGCCGGCGCCTGGACGAACAAGGGCGTCGCGCTCGGAGACCTAGGCCGGCTCCCCGAGGCACTCGCGGCCTACGATCGCGCTATCGGCCTCTACGAGCCGCTGATGAACACCCGCCCCGAACTGGCCAATGACCTGGCCCGTGCCTGGGCGGCCAAGGGCCTCGCGTTCGCAAGCCAAGACCGGCATGCCGAGGCCCTCGCGGCCCATGATCGCGCCATCGCCCTCTACGAGCTGCTGATGAACACCCGCCCCGAACTGGCCAACGACCTGGCCGCGGCCTGGGTGGGCAAGGGCGTCGCGCTCGCACGCCTGGGCCGGTTCGCCGAGGCACTCGCGGCCTTCGATCGTGCTATCGGCCTCTACGAGCCGCTGATGAACACCCGCCCCGAACTGGCCAATGACCTGGCCCATGCCTGGGCGGCCAAGGGCCTCGCGTTCGCAAGCCAAGACCGGCATGCCGAGGCCCTCGCGGCCCATGATCGCGCCATCGCCCTCTACGAGCTGCTGATGAACACCCGCCCCGAACTGGCCAACGACCTGGCCGCGGCCTGGATAGGCAAGGGCGTCGCGCTCGCAGGTCTGGGCCGGCTTGACGAGGAGGTCCTCGCGGCCTTCGATCGTGCCATCGGCTTCCTCGCTCCGCTGCTGAGCTCCCGCCCCGAACTGGCCAACGACCTGGCCGCGGCCTGGGTGGGCAAGGGCGTCGCGCTCGCACGCCTGGGCCGGTTCGCCGAGGCACTCGCGGCCTTCGATCGTGCTATCGGCCTCTACGAGCCGCTGGTGAACACCCGCCCCGAACTGGCCGACGACCTGGCCTGCGCGTGGACGTACAAGGGCCACGCGCTCGCAGACCTTGGCAGGCCAGACGAGTCTCTCGCGGCCTATGATCGCGTCATCGATCTCTACGAACCGTTGGGGAACACCCGCCCCGATCTCGCCAGCGACTTGGCCCGTAGATATATGAGCAAGGTTGCCGCGCTCAGGGCGCGGGGGAAGCTCGCCGAGGCGATCCCCCTATGCACACGGGCCATCGAGCTCGATGGTGCCAACGCCGCTGCTTGGCTAGCGCGCGCAGCATGCCACATGCAGTTGGCAGCCGGCGTGCAGGATCTCACCGAGGCCGCCCGGCTCATCGCACTAGGGCGCGAGGATTATCGCCGGTGGAACGAACTTAAACTGGAGAACTAACAGGGGGCCCTCAACCTGGTCGAGGCCGACCTGTGCGACGGGCAGGCACAGGCTGCCTTCGATTTGGCAGGCACGCTATGGACGCGTTTGAAAGTACCGCACAATCGCGTGATCTGTGCCTGGCTCGGTGCGCTCGCCGCGCTTGCAGCGGGGGGCCAGCAAGCGCGATGGACGGAGTACCGAACCTTGCTGGCCGCTCGCGAGACCGCGCTCTCGCCGACCGCCTGGGGCCTGGTCGAAGTAGAGCAGTGGCTCGACCGCCAACGCCGCGACACCAGTTTCGACCGCGGCGCGCTCGCGAGCATCGAAGAGATCCACCGCCTGTTTCTCGCCCATTTCGGCGAGGCGGGACCGGAGATTCGGTGAGCGGGCGACGCGGGAGGTCAGGCCGCTAGCCTAGTCGTCCGACGTCGCATCCGCTTACGGATCGGTACCTGTGGCGGCCGCACTTGTCGGTTGGACCACCTGCGGTTTTCCCTGCGAGAGGCCGCGGCCCCGGCCAATACGAGGCCCCAGGTCGCCAAAACGGTGAGTGTGGTCACCCGATTTGATGTTCCGATGATCACGTTCTTTGATGGTTGTCGGTGGCGTTCTTGCCACTCTCCCTTCAACATCGCGCCAAGGCTACCCTCCACTCCGGCAGCATCAAGGCCAAGCCCTTCGGGTGCGGGCTTCGCCCGCAGCCTTGACCCTGCCTACGTTCCGGGTGTTTTGTCGCCATGCCGAATGGCTCGTTGTGTGCCGCACGCGCACCATGCAACAAGCACAACTCGTGCCTGGCGACGTATCGTATCTCACTGATTTCGCGCACAGTTTTTTGGTCAAGTTTGATGATGGCAAATCACCCCTCCACATCAACGTACGTGATCAAAAACAGGCCGTTTGCCATCGAGAATGCTGACCCTGCTCAACGGCTCCCGCAAGACGCGGACCGTAACGGACGACCGCCGATGCCACCCTTGAGCGGCGCTGATCCGGAGGCTTTCGGAATCCCTCTGCAGGGCCGAGAACTTTCCAGTCTTTTGCGACGCCACTCCGGATTCTGGATGCCCATCGGCTCCGCGATCCGCGCCTGCCATCTAGCCTAGTTGCCTTCCCGCCCTGCTACCACGGGCTTTTGCCGTTGACAGCGGGAGCGCACAGTGAGCAGGCATGCTTCCTGCTAAACGTCCTGCAAGGTCGGCGAAAACCTGATCGCATCCCCGGTCAGTCGCCGGGAAGCCATATAACCCCTTGGGAGAAGACCATGACCGTCCAACCGAGTACCTCGACCACGGCTGTCCGCGAGTCCGCAGCCGAATCGGCGACGATACCTGAATTCACGGAGCACGCCGCCGTACCCGGGGCGATTGAAGTCTTGCGTGCAGGGAGTGGATCTCCGATCCGTTTCGGCGACGAGGAGGCGCTGCGTGCGGCGATCCTGGCAGGCGAGATTCGTCGCATGGATTCCGTCCGGCGCATTGTCGTTACAACGTCGGGCGATGAGACGTCACCCAAATGGACTACCGTCGAGGAGTTCGCGCGCGGGAACGCGAGTCTCCGCCGGCTTTACCGTCCGATGTGGACGCTGGGTCTCCACTATGCGTCGCGTGGCGCGCTTGCGGGGATAGCGGTAAAGGCCCTGGACACGACGGCGACTCTGTTCTACGTCAATCCCAATGCCGGCTGGCTGTGGCTGGGCACCATTGCGTCACTGTTTCTGACGAGGAAATGGCCGTGGGCGCCGGCGGTACCGCTGGTCATCGCGCTCAACGTGTTTCCCAAGGCCAATTTCTTCATCATGGCACTGGGCACAGCGACCGCCGGCGCGTTTTTCGGTTGGCCGCTGGGGATGATCGTCGGCGTGCTGGTCGCGCGCTTTCATTCCTCGCCCGATGCAGTGGCTCCCGATGCCTTGCCTGAGGGTAGCCGCCCCCTGTGGCTAGGTGTGGCGCTGCCCGCAGCAGTTCTGCTGGCGGGCGCTTCGCTCTACATCTGGGTTCACCTGAAACTCGCCGCTGGCGAGATCACGTTCTGACGCAAGGAGATGATCATGACTATCCGTACGATTTCCCCAAGTGCCCTGGCACTGGCTGGACTGTGCAGCGCACTGCCGGCACAGGCCGTGCCGATATTCGGCCAGGACTTCCAGCTCAACGATGTGGCCGCATACGGAGAGAGCTTCATCCAGCTCACGCGCTCGGATATGAACTTCGACCGGGGCAGCGCATTCATGACCACACCCCTGTCGCTTGCCGGCAACAGTTTCGCAGTGGCGTTCTCGTTCAGAATTCTGGGCGGCACGAGCGGCGCGGATGGTTTCACGCTCGCCTTCCAGAACATCGATGCGTCGTACGTGGCCTTGGCCGGCGGGAATCTCGGGTTCTATCCCGTACGCGGCGGCGACGGGCGCCCGCTCCGGTCAGGCGAGGCCTATGCGATCGCGTTCGACACGTTCCGCAACAGCGATTACGGGGATCTTGACAACAATCATGTCGCGACCCTCGACAACACGACCTATCAACTGCGCCACGCGGCGCCATCTCCATGGGACCTCAACAGCGGCGATGAACTCTTCGCCTGGGTACTGTATGACGCCCCAACGACGGAGATCTCCGTCTACCTGAACGACTCGAACACGCGACCGGCATTGCCGCTACTGGTGGATACGATCGACCTGCGGAGCTGGCTCGGTGACAGCAGCTTCGTCGGCTGGACGGCAGCGACGGGCGGGCTGACCAACGCCCACGTCATCACTTCGTTTGCGCTGAAGAACCCTGTGCCGGAACCATCAACCTGGACGCTGATGGCGGCGGGGCTGGGCATTCTTTCCGTTGCCGCTGGGCGCCGCCGTCGATCCGCAGCCTGGCTTCTTCCGGCCGCCTGAGCTGAAGTCGAGCCGGGCTGACGGTGCTGTTCTGCCGCCAAGGTCCGGCATGCGACCTTGTTTTATATGCTGTTTTCTAATAGGTCACGCTCCAGCTTCACCTCCGCCAGATCCTTCCGCAATCGGGCAAGTTCTACTTCATGCTTTTTCAGCTTACCCCATTCGGTTCAATGCCTGGCTTGATGGGGATATGCCCTTATGTTGCCTTCAGAGGGTTGCTCGCGACCCATCTGCACGAGAACGCAACAAGTTTTCCCCTGGCCAAGCACCGTCGCCAAATGCCTAATCGCCGCGCAGCCCCCAACACTAATCCTCCGTTAACCGAAATGCGCCCTTAACGGTCACATTTCAGCGACGCAGAAAGCGTCTGGCTTCCTACCATGGCAGCCATGACTCGCGCCTTCCTGACCATCCTCCTGCTGCCCGCGGCCTTTTCCGCGCAGGCCGCCTGCTTCGAAGAAGCCGGTCGCCGCTATGGCATTCCGCCATCCCTGCTCAAAGCAATCTCCGCAGTCGAGTCCAACTCCAACCCCGCCGCACGCCATCTCAACCGCGATGGCTCCGAGGACCTCGGGCACATGCAGATCAACAGCCGTTGGCTGCGCAAGCTGGGGTCGTATGGCATCGGCCGCGATCAGCTTTTTGATGCCTGCACCAGTACGTACATCGGCGCCTGGATTCTCGCGCAGAACATCCGCCGCTTTGGCTATGGCTGGGAAGCAGTAGGGGCCTACAACGCCGTCTCTCCCGACAAACGCGCGGCCTATGCCGGCAAGGTCGCCTCGCGGGTCAAGCCATGGCGCTCCTGAACCGTGTCGCCATTCTGCTCTTCACGACCTCGCTGCTGGTCGGGTGCGGGAGCCTGTCTCCAGCGCTTCCTCGAGCGCTGCCCGAAGGGAATCCCAAACCGATGGCGAGCGACAGGATTGCCTGGATCGAACGCCAGTTCAAAACCTGCCGCGGCACCGCCTGCCCGATGCCCACACGCAAGACGCTGGCGGTCGTCGCACTTCCCGTTGCCGAGAGTGATCCAGCGCGTACCGTTCCTGGTGTCCAGGCGACCACCACACCGCTCGCTTCTGATTCTCCAGTCGCCACCGCTGCCGAGCCGGCGACCGCCACCATTCTCTTCGAGTACGGCCAGGACACTCCCACCGCCGATGGACAACGGGCGTTGGTGCGCCTGGCAGCCATCGCAGCGAACTACCAGCGCATCGAGCTGTACGGCCGAACCGACGATATCGGCGGCAAAGCCTACAACGACCGGCTCGCCAGACGGCGTGCCGAGTCCGTCCGCTCATGGCTCCTCGACAGGGGCGTCGAGGCCGAGATCGTGGTTCGTGCTGAGGGCCTGTGCTGCTACTTCGATCCGGCACCCACCGAAGCGGCGCGCCGAAGCAACCGCCGTGTCGAGGTACGTCTCGCCGGCCCGCATGACGGGCTCAGTGACAACAACCGCAGCAACAACCGCAAAGGAGCATAGCGACGTGAGATTACCGCATACCCACAGTTTCATCCGCGACGTGGTCATTTCCGGCGGCTTCATCGCCATCGGCATCCTCGCCCCGGGCTCGCCGATCGAAGGCGGGTTCGACGCCCATCTGGGCGGCATCGCCCTCGGCCTCGGCCTCGGATGGCTCATCAAGTCTTGTGTCGATCTCAAAGGGAACCGTCATGGATAGCCGTCGTAACTGGATCAAGGGCGCCCTGGCGCTCGTCTTGCTGACCGCCGCCACCGGTGCGTTGGCGGGAACCACCGGCACCGAGTTTCAAAGTCTCTATACCTGGCTGACCGGCATGGTCCAGGGCTACTTCGGCAAGGCGGCTGCGATCGCTGCGATCGGCCTGGGCGCGCTCTTCTCGCTGGCGCGGCTCAACCCGATGCCGATTCTTTCCGGGGTCGCGTTCGCGGTGTTCCTGCAATACGCACCGACGATCTCGACCGGCATCCTGACCGCCACGATCTGAATCCGGAGAACGCCGTGGACGAGATCGGTTACATCCCGAAGTCACTCGAAGCCCAGGAACGCTTCCTGTGGTGGGATTTTGATCAGGCCATCCTCTTCCTGCTGATCATGGGGACGGGCGTGATCTCGGGGGCCATGCTGGCCGGGATGGTCTGCGGCGCGCTCCTCGCCTGGCAGTACGGCCGGATCAAGACCGGCAAACACCCCAAGTTCGCCTTGCACGCGCTCTACTGGTGGCTGCCGAGCGGGATCGTCGTCCGCCTGCGGGCGACCCCGCCGTCGCATCTGCGCTTCTTTCTCGGCTGAGCCATGCGCCTTCGAACCTTCACCTCCGAGCGGGACAATCATCGCGCTGAAATCACTTTCATGCGCATCGCCGTCGGTGGACTCGTCCTCGCGCTGCTGGCCAACGCGGGCGCCTTGCTCGGCGTCGCCGGCTCGGAAAGAACCGTGCTTCTGCCGCCGGAAGTGCACAAGAGCTTCTGGGTCAGTGGCGAGAAGGTTTCCGGGGATTACCTGCAGGAGATGGCGTACTGGTACGCGGGGCTGGCGCTCAACATCACGCCGCACGTCGCCGAGTACCAGAAGGATCTCTTCCTCAAATACGCCGCCCCCAGCGAATACGGCCGTCTCCAGGCCGAGTTCGGCGCCCGTACCGATTTCATTCGCAAGAACAACGCCTCAACCCAGTTTTCTGCGCAATCGGTGATGCCCGACGAGAGCGCCATGAAAGTGGCCCTCGCCGGGGTCCTGATGACCTGGGTCGGGGACAAGAAAGCTTCCGAGAAGCAGACCACCTACCTGGTCGGCTTCCGTTACCGCAATGGGAGACTGCATGTATCCGAATTCAGGGAAACCAGCGATCGGGACCCGTTTGGCGTTGACGCTGCTGCTCGCTAGCGTCACCTCGCCGATCTTCGCCGGGCAGCTCCTCGAGGGTCGCCCGGACGATGCGCTGATCGCCACGGTCTCGCGCAACGAACCGAACCTGATCCGCGTCGATGGCGGAAAGATTCGCCGTATCCACGGCGTCGAAGGCGAGTTCGTCGTCAGTGCCGACCGGGAAACCGGCGCCGCCTACCTCAAACCGACGACCGAAGAGCCGCAGTTCAGCGTCTTCGTCGCCGACGATGCCGGCCGCCACTGGAAACTGTTGCTTCACACCGCCGACATCCCGGCAGAAACGCTGGTCATCCGCGATCGTACTCAGGCACGCAGCGAGGGCAAGGCCATTCTGGCCGACGACTCGCGCCTCGGCGCGATCCGCCGTGTGCTTCTGGCGCTGGCGCGCGATGCCGAACCCGAAGACATGACCGCCCGAAACACGCTGGAGATCGTCCCTCTCTGGAACGAAGCCCGCCTGATCCTGGTAAGGACGCTGGACGGCGCCTTGTTCGGAGAGAAGTACCAGCTGACCAACGTCTCTTCGTCGCGAATGGTGATCGACGAGCGTGAGCTCTATCGACCGGGCGTGCTGGCGGTGATGGTCGACTCGCTCGAACTCGAACCGGGTGAAAGCACGGACGTCCTGGTCGTCCTGGAGGGACGCGATGGCTGAGTCACCCGGCAACCGGATCGCCTCGACGATCGCCAGGCTGTCCCCGAAACAGCGGCAGCTTCTGATCCTGGGGCTCGGGGGGTCGGTCTTCACGCTGCTCATCTTCGGCGGAGTGGCGCTTTGGGACCAGCCGACCTCGCTTCCCGAGGGAACGCCGCCGGTGCGCCCGCACCCCCTGCCGATCAGCGCTCCCGGCGCCCAGGCCGACCCCCGCGACATCTGGATGAGCAAGTCCAGCGAACAGATGCGCCAGATGGAGGAGATGATCCAGGGCCTACGCCAGCAGGTCGACCTGATCGAGCGGCAGCCGCCGCTTTCGAATCCGGTTGTGCAGGCACTGCCGCCGCAGCCGCTTCCCTCGCCGCCACCACCGGTGATCGAGCCCCACAACCTGCCACCAATGCCTCCGCTGCCCCCGCTGCCGCCGAATCCAGGTGCAGGGATGAACCCCGACGGACAGCTGGCGTTACCGAGGCCACCGGGGATCGCCACCTTTGAAGTGAGCGACGCCAAGGTCAGCGCACCCGCGGTGGGCGGGCAGGGGGCCGACCAGAAAGACGCCCGCAGCTACGTGCCATCGGGCTCGTTCTTCCGGGCGGTATTGCTCGGTGGTCTCGATGCGCCCACCGGCGGTCAGGCGCAAAGCAACCCGCACCCGGTCCTGATGAGGGTCCAGGACAACGCCTTCCTGCCGAACCGCTACCGCTTCAAGATCAGGGAATGCTTTGCGCTGGGTGCCAGCTATGGCGACATCAGCGCCGAGCGCGCCTACATCCGACTCGAATCCCTGTCCTGTGTGCGCCATGACGGCAAGGCGATCGATGTCCCGGTCAAGGGCTACGTCGTCGGTGAAGACGGCAAGGCCGGCATGCGTGGCCGTCTGATCAGCAAGCAGGGGCAAGTGCTCGCCAATGCCCTGCTCGCCGGTATCGGCGCGGGTATCGGCCAGGCTTTTCAGCAAAGCGCGATGACCGTCTCGACGAGTCCGCTGGGGTCGATCGGGTCCGTCGATCCGGGGAAACATGTCCAGGCCGGTCTGGGAACCGGCGTCGGCAAGGCGCTCGACCGTCTCTCGCAGTACTACATCACGCTGGCCGAGAAGATGTTCCCGATCATCGAGATCGATGCCGGTCGCACCGTCGAGGTGGTGTTTACCAAAGGCTTTTCTCTCGCCGGCGGCTCCGCGGGCGGCGATTCCGATAGCTACACCGACATCTGGCGGCGCGGCCGCGAAGTCCAGAAGAAACCCCTCGAACCTTTCAAGGAGTGATCCATGTCGTTCAAACCCCTACTGGTCCTGCTCTCCCTGACGCTCTCCATAGCGCACGCCGACGAAAACGTCGAGGCCATGACCGCGCGCCTCAAGCAGATGTATCCGGCGACCCGTATCGAGCGTGTCGACAACTCGGAGATTCCCGCCCTCTATGAAGTCGTGATGGGGCAGAACGTGGCCTATACCGACGCCTCCGGGCGCTACTTCGTCTTCGGACATCTCTTTGACATGCAGACACAGCGCGACCTGACGGCCGAGCGCCTGGAGAAACAGCAACGTGTCGCCTTTTCCGAGCTGCCGTTCGCCGATGCCATCAAGACTGTTCGTGGCAACGGTGAGCGCCTGCTGGCCGTCTTCTCCGATCCCGATTGCCCGTACTGCCAGCGGCTCGAAGGCGAACTCGAGAAACTCGACAACCTCACCCTGTACACCTTTGCCTATCCGCTGGAGGGGCTGCACCCGGAAGCGAAGGACAAGGCGGTGTCGGTCTGGTGTGCGCCGGATCGTGCGCGTGCTTGGGCCGAACTGATGAAGAGCGGCAAGGCACCGGACAAGCGTACCTGCGATCACCCGGTCGATCGCAACATCTCACTGGCTCAACGGCTGGGGATACAGGGCACGCCCACGCTGCTGTCCGCCGACGGGCGCGTGCTGCCGGGTGCCGCGAGCAGCGAGCGAATCGAGCAATGGCTCGCGGAGATCCAGCCATGAGCCGGGCAGGGGTCTTCGGTCCATTCATGCTCGTGCTCGCTCTCCCGGCATTGCTCGCGGGATGCGCTGGCACGATGTCCGGGCTCGACGGGCAAGGCAAGTTCTCGTGCAAAGCGCCGGACGGGATCGCGTGCGCTTCACTCGCCGGGGTCTACGCCAACGCGTTGCAGAACAACCTGCCGGGCCAGGAGCGGCCGCCTGAAACCGTCACGACGCCCAAGGTCGCGAGCCCTGGCCATACGCCCCCGTCGACCATCACGCGTCCCGTGCCCAGCTCCGGCGAGCCCATCCGCAGCGCCCAGACAGTGCGACGGATATGGCTGGCGCCCTGGGAGGACGACGAGGAAGTGCTGCACGACCAGTCGTACGTCTACTTCGTCGTCGATCCCGGCCGCTGGCAGCTTGCACACACGCGACGCAGCGCCAGTGAGGCGTATCGGCCGGTGATGCCGCCAACCGCCTTCACTCCCGCGGCCACGAATCCCGACGAGCGTCCCGTTCTCCGTATGGAGCGCGAGGCTTCAGGGTCGGCAAGTCCGCCATCGCTTCCGCTGCGGGGGCGCGAGTTACTGCAGCCGCCAAGCGCCTCGGAGGGTAAGGAATGAGCCTGTCCGATGCCCTGCGCGAGGCCTTCCTGCCGGAGCGATCGGCGCACGCCGATCGTCTGCCACGGCGGCTGTTGCGCGAGATTTCCCGCATGCCGCGACTCACCGGCATCCTGCCGTATGTCGCCTGGCAGGAGGAGACGCGACTCTTTGCGCTGGACCAGGGGGCCTTCGGAGAACGCGAATCGCAGGCCATCGGTTTTTGCATCGAGGCCTTGCCGCAAACCGGCGCCAACGACGAAATGGAGAAGGTGCTGGCCAGTCTCTTCGTCTCCTGTCCGCCGGGGACCGGCATTCAGGTCACCTTGTACGGGAGCCCGAACATTCTCCCGGTCCTGCAGGCGCAGGTGAATCTCCTGCCGCGGTCGGGTGCCAATGCCACAGTCGATCATTCGGGTGGCTGGGAAGATCGCCGTCACAACAACATCTTCCGGTTGCTCGCGCGTCGACGTATCGATCACTACCTGCAGGGCACCGGCCAGTCAATTTTTGCGCATCAGACCTATCTGCTGCGCGATTTTCGGGCGGTGATCTCGATCACCCTGCCGCTCGACCCCGAGGTGCCGGCCGACGTCGACGAGGCGCTGCGGGTCCGGGAAAGTGTTCACGCCACGCTCAAGTCGGCGCACCTGCCGGGCTACGACTGGGGACCCGAGCAGCTACTGCACTTTGTCGCGCCCTTCTTCGATCATTCGTCACTATTCACCGGTCGGGGCCTGCGGCCGATCGAATGGAACGAGGCACAGCCACTCCGGGACCAGCTCTCGCACCACGAGATCGCCTCGCGGCTCGGCGATAGCGACATCCGCTTCCGGCAGGCCGGCGGCGACGAATCCGTGCTGCAGCTCTTCTCGGTTCGCCAGTACCCGCGCTACTTTCGCCTCGCCGGCATGAACACCCTGATCGGCGACCCCTACCAGCTCGCCCTGTCGATGCCGTGCCCCTTCCTGATCACCATGGGGGCGGTCGCGCTTGACTACGAGGCGGCGCGAAGCAAGGCACAGATCAAAGCGACGCGCGCGACGCAGAGTGCCGGCTCCTACATGGCCCACTTCCAGCCCGATCTGCAGGAGCGCAAGCGCGACTGGGACATGGTACTCAAGACCTTCGACAGCGGTCGCACGGTGGTCGGGATGTATCACCAGATCTGCCTGTTGGCCAAAGCCACGGAGGCCGCGCGCTGCGAGCACGCCGTGCGGGCGGTCTGGCGTGCCCGCGGCTTCGATCTCACCAAGGATTTCTATCTGCAGCACCAGGCGCTGGCAGCGGCTTTGCCGATGACGCTGACGCCCGCCCTGCAGGCGGACGTGCGTCAGTTCGGGCGGATCAGCACTAAGACCGCCGACAACGCAGTGATGATGTCGCCGCTGATCGCCGAGTGGAAAGGCACGCCGACGCCGGTCATGACGCTCTTTGGCCGGCGTGGCCAGGTGCTCGGCTTCGATCTCTTCGACAACACCGGCGGCAACTTTAATTTCGCGGTCGCGGCGCTGTCGGGTTCCGGCAAGTCGGTCTTCGTGAACGAGATGACCTATCGCTACCTCGGCGCCGGCGCCAAGGTCTGGATCATTGACGTCGGGCGATCGTACAAGAACCTCTGTGACTTGCTTGACGGCGAGTTCATCGAGTTTTCCGATGAGCGGCGCAACACGCTGTGCCTCAATCCCTTCTCGATGATCATCGATATCAACGCCGACATGGAAATGGTCTTGCCGCTGCTGGCCCAGATGGCGAGCCCAAGGGAACCGCTGGACAACTACAGCTACACCGCGCTCGGCTCGGCGATCAAGCGCGTCTGGGATGCCAAGGGCCGAACCGCGACGATCACCGACATCTACACCCTTCTGCAGACCGGCCGGCTGTCGAGTGAAGGCGAGTACGAGCGCGACCTGAGTCGCCTGGCGACGGCGCTGGAGCCCTATACCCGGCACGGGGTCTATGCGAGCTACTTCGAGGGGGACGCCAACATTGCCTTCGACCGGGATCTGGTGGTTCTCGAACTCGAAGAGCTGAAGGCCAAGAAGGACCTGCAGTCGGTGGTGATGCAACTCATCATGTACCGCATCACCCAGGAGATGTACCGCGACCGCTCCCGGCGCAAGCTGGTGATCATCGACGAAAGCTGGGATCTGATGGGCAGCGGTGCCAGCGGCAGTTTCATCGAAGCCGGTTATCGCCGCGCCCGCAAGTACGGCGGCGCCTTCGGCACCATCACCCAGTCCGTGGACGACTACTACAAGAACGAGGCGACCCGGGCGGCGATCAACAACGCCGACTGGCTCTTTCTGCTGCGTCAGAAACCAGAAAACATCGAGCGCCTGGGAACGGAGGGGAAACTCGTGCTCGACGAATGGCTGAAGCGCCAACTGGCCTCGGTGAGTACCGAGCACGGCCATTTTTCTGAAATCTACATTCATTCGCCGGTCGGCTCCGGTCTCGGGCGACTCCTGCTCGATCCCTTCTCGATGCTCGTCTATTCCACACGCGCCGAGGATTTTCAGGCGATCAAGCGCTTGCGCGAGCAAGGGCTGTCGGTTTCGGAAGCGGTCGAGCGGCTGGTCATTGAACGTGCGTCACGGTAAGGCGGAGCGGTCATGAGTCCTTTCAGAACAGCGTTGCTTACCGGCGCCCTGACGCTGCTGCTCGGCGCAGGCATCGTGGCGTCCTGGTTGCACTTTCGACCTTTGGAGATCCCACGGTTTGCGCGCGTCAATATCGGGGCGCTCGTTGCTCAGCAGCAGCAATCGCTGGTCGAGCGGGTCAAGCCGGGGATGGAGGCTACGGAACAGGCCAGGCTCTTCGAGGACGCCAAAGCCTTCGGGCTGCGGCTCGACGCTGCGCTCGATCAGGTCGCGCAGGAGTGCCAATGCGCGCTGATCAATTCAGCGGCCTTGCTCAAGGCTTCACCAGTCGCGGCGATTCCGGACTGGTCCGCACGGGTGGCGGAAATCGTTGGCACGGCACCCGCAAGCCCGTCGGCGCAGTGATCGATGCGATCCCTGGTCCTTGCCGTGTGCTGCCTCTCGCTCAGTAGCGCGTCAGCGAACAGCGGGCTGGAGTACCCGTCGATGTGGATCTGTGACGAGGATCGCTTCAACTGGTATTGCGACATTCCACCCGATGCAGAGCCAGCCGACAGCGCCCTCGAAGCGACGGCGCTCAGCGAGGAAGACGAAGCCGTTGCGGCCCTGAAGGCGTTGCGAGAAGACGCCGAGCGGAAGAGGGCGCTGGCCATCATCAAGCCGACCCCGGAGAACTTGAAGCGCTACATCGTTGCGCAGGAAGCGCTGATGGACCGGGCGTCCGTCTTCTCGGACGTCTGGCGGCGCGTCATCTGGGCCAATCCCGAACTCAATTACCAGTTGCGTAACCCGTCCAACAACGCCGCCATCCAGGTGCGCGATACCCAGCGCGCGCGCAAGGCAAGCGAGACGCTGGCCGCGCTGGCCGGCGAGTGGGGAATTTTCTTTTTCTTCCGCTCGGATTGCCCGTACTGCCATCGCTTGGCGCCGACCCTGAAGTGGCTCTCCGAGCAGTACGGCATCGCCGTGTTTCCGATCTCGCTCGATGGCGGCGGGCTACCCGAATTTCCACAGCCCTCGCGGGACAACGGCATGGCCGCTGCGCTGGGCGTCAGCGTCGTGCCTTTGGTGGTGCTCGGCAACGTCAAGGATCGCCGGTTGCTTCCGATTGGCTCGGGCGTCCTCTCGGCGCAGGAGATCGTCGAGCGCATCTACATCCTGACGCAAACGCGTCCCGGCGAACTCTATTGAGGCGGATCGTGAATACTCCAGGCTTTCGGCGAACGCTTGTCGTCACACTCGTCCTTGCGGCCCTGACCGGTCAGGCAAGCGCCAATGTCTCGCAGTCGATGCAGGACTGGTTCAACGACATCGGGGCTTACGGCAACGTGACCGGAGCCAACGCCTATCGCGGCCAGACGATGAATTTCTATACGGGCGGCAGTCTGTACATGCGCACGCCGGTGCGCAACTACCCGCTGGCGAGCATCACGCCGCCATCGTTTCGGGCGGGCTGCGGCGGCATCGACCTTTATGCCGGATCGTTTTCCTTCATCAACAAGGACCAGTTCGTCGCGCTGCTGCGAAACATCGGTAACAACGCCATCGGCGCGGCGTTCAACATGGCGCTCTGCTCGATGTCCCCGGACCTTTGCGATCTGCTGAAATACCTGCAGGACCAGGTGTCGAAGATGAACAACCTCAACATCAATTCCTGCCAGGCCGCCGAAGGAATCGTCACCGCCGCCGGGAGCCTGCTGACCGACCGCACCCAGGAGAAGGAAGGCAAGACCGCCGGGGCGAGCCTGAACCTGTTCGGCGATGTCTTCGAGTCCTGGGACGAGTGGAAGAAGAGCCGGGTCACGGCCAGGAACATCCGGACGGCAGCCAGGAACGCGTCAGCGGGCTATCGCGAGCTCTTTGAACCGGGCAACGTCGTGTGGCGATCGCTGTCGCGCGTCTCCGGCGTCACCGACGAAACGAAAGAACTGTTGATGAGCCTGACCGGCACGATCATGGTCACACCACCCGGCGAGAACGGTGACGAGAAAGCCCGCTGGACCTATCTGCCCGGCGGCAAGCTCACCTTCCGGCAGTTTGTCGGTGACGGCGGGTCAGCGACGGTGACCCTGCCGGGCCTCAAATGCGGTGTCGACGCTGCCGAGTGCATGAGCCCCACCTTCTCGGAGCACGCTTTCACCGTGACGCCTTTCTCCCGGCAGGTCAGGACCCGGATCGCTGCCATGCGCGACAAAATCGTCAACCGCGATGCGTCCGGTCAGTCGAACCTGGATACCGCCCTGATCGGCACCTCTTCGCTGCCGGTCTGGAAGATGCTCGCGGTGTCGAGCAGCATCCCAGGGGGTGACCGGATCACCGAGGACTATGCGCAGCTCATCGCCGTCGATGTGGCCTACGCCTACTTCACGAACCTTTCGAAGACGCTGCGCAACGCGCTGCAGAACGAAACCGGCAAGAGCGGCCCCGATGCCGTCGCGGCGGCCGAGAAGATCCTGGTCCGGCTCAATGAGATCGAACAGGAGGCGCGCGACATGCTGCGTGCCGAATACCAGAAAGGCATGCAGGTCGTCGAACTGAGCCGTTCGCTGCAACTCCTGCATCAAAGCCTGAATGCCGGGATGCCGACCAACATTTTCCAGTCGATGATGGTCTTCAACCGCTAGTCACGACGGGTACAAGCGGTAGGGGAAAGCGAAATGTACGAGGTCTATGCCTACTGGAACGTCGCCGAGTTGGAGGCGATGTTCAATGCCGTCGCGGCGATCATGGGTAGCGGTGACTACCTCGGCCTGCTGCGCACCATGGCGATCGTCGGCGTGATCGTCGTCGTCATCGCCACCCTGAGCGGACGCGAACGACTCGACGGGATGTGGAAGTGGCTGTTCTTCCTGGCCATCTTCCAGGCGCTTCTTCTGGTGCCGAAGGTGACGGTGACGATCGTCGATCGCACGGGCAACGAGCCCCCGCGTGCGGTGGCCAACGTGCCGATCGGGCTGGGTGCCTTTGCGCACGCGATGAGCAAGGTCGGTGACTGGCTGACCGGCGCTTTCGAGACCGTGTTCTCGCTTCCCGACGATGTGCGCTTCCGCAAGAACGGCACCCTGTTCGGCCACCGGGTGTTGGCCGAGCGACTCGCCGTGAAGAGCGGCAATCCGATACTGACCAGCAACCTGCTGGAGTTCTACCGCGAGTGTGTGGCCC
>NZ_CAJQUB010000014.1:0-268652 GCF_907163215.1 Candidatus Accumulibacter sp. ACC005
GAAAAAACGCGGGCGCCACGGGACGGGGCAATCGGATTCACGCCCATCATGTCCCATCGCGGTCAGCTGCTCGGTGGCCTTCATCAGGACCGATCTGGCGGTGATCGGAAGAACCCGGCGCGCGAAGCGAAAAGCAGGGCGGCACGACCGGGGCCAAGTTCGGCCCCAGCAGACAGCGCCACAGAGGACCCCGAGCGACTCGGCCGAAAACCGGAGCGTTGCAGGGTCTCGTAGCCCTGCATGCCAGCACCATGACGATGATTACCGCCCCGAATACCCATGAGATCAGCAGCGACTGGAAGCCGGAAAGTAGAGTACACGGATGGTCAGGTGGCAGGAGCGGAATGATTGCCGGAGTAGCAGGCAGGGCAGGACAAAAAGCGCGGCAGCGAAGCCGAGTCGCCTGCAGCGCGTCTGTTGACGCGGTGTCCACGGAGGGTGACTCCCGAGAGCCACCGAAGCCGACTGTTATGCCTAGGGAGGTGAATACGCGTCTTGCGCCAGCAGTTCGCGATCGAAGAGGCTCCTGCCGGATGTGGAAGGGAACCGTGCCCGTCCCGCCTGCAGCCGAAAACGAATGGTGAAACAAAGGGGTGTTGCGAAGCGCGGATTTTCGTCGGGCGTACCCAGGGCGACCACGTTCCGTCCGACATGAAGACAAATAGATGTAATCGAAGATCTGCAGGGATTCCTGAATGTCGTGGGTGACCATGATCGAAGTCGCGACCAGCGCATCGTTGAGCTTGCGACTCGGTGTCCGAATGACTCACGAGCGAGATCGGATCCGAGACCGGCCAAAGGGTTCAGGACATGATCGGCAGCGCGATCAAGGGCAATCGCCAGTGACAGAGACAACCCGCCTGGCCATGACGCCAGAAGAGTTCAGGCGCGTGCAGCGCACCCGCGTGGCGCAGCGGGGGGCCCCCACACGCCGACCGGAATGAGCTTGAGCAGCACCACTGTCGCGACTCAGATCTTCGGGAGGTCGGGTGCTCGCGCATCTGATAGGCGAGTTGTCGAACACCGAGAATCGTGAATAGGGCACCGAACTGAAAACAGCATCCCATGAGCCCGTGCGCGGGCGTAGAGTTTACGGCGTCGCATAACTCGGGTACCGACCGACCGTCGATAAGGCCGTCGCCGCGCTGGGCTTGAGCGGCCGCCGATCAGCCGGGAGCAGGGTCGTCTTGCCGCCCAACCGAAAACCACCATGATCGGCGACGACCCTTCCCGCGCCGGGATATCATGCGCATGATGATGCCCTTGAGGACGTCGATCGTCCGTAGCGAATCACAAGATCATTGATCTCGACAAGTTATCGTCAGACCACTCTGCATCATGAGACGAAAAAAAGGCCGATTATAACGAGATAGCCAGAGGCGAGCAGAGTGAATTGCTGGCGCGGTGCCAATGGTGGTAACAAGACGTGTTAGGCTATCCCGAACACGACCGCCGCTCTCAATTCCCATGACGGAAATCTTACTGCCCGAAAAAACTCCCTAAAGTTGATCGTTGATCGAGAACCGTGATCTGCGACACCTTGAGTTTTCGCTGAGTTCGCTCTTCGCAGTGGTCACCAGCCATTCTCGTCCGATTGCCTGCAGCTGCTTAGCCAGTGCGCAGACAGCGGAGCTGGCCCTTGGTCGACTCGGACTGCGAAGGTGCCGCATCGTCCGAGAGGGTTATTTTTTTGGCTGCACGCCTCGATACTCAGCGCCAATTTGACTCACACCCCTCTTTTTTCTTGATCCTCCTATTTGTCACGCACCCCCCGCATACGCACTAGTCGTTCTATCGGGCCCCCCCCACAAGCTTTGAGCGACACGGTTTACATTTTCTACCCATTGTCGCACAGTCGCCTTATATTTTGCAAGATTCTACCACCCACCCTCACTTGGACACCCCGCCTTTTTCCTGCTGACACTTCTTGTAGCTGGCAACCCCCCCCCCAGCCGTGCAAAACACCCCGAGCGACCTGCAGAATTTGGTTATCAAAGCGGCACGATTCCTGGACACGAATGTTCCTTTTGACGACCTAGACGACAAAAGAGCCAGGGCGAGGGAGCTCCCAGTGATCGGGCACAGATAGGAAATCACGAGAGCTGCGCGTGCAGCTGCGCCAGTATGCCGACCTGCCTTTCGCGGTGCTGATCGAAGGCGAGTCGGGCAGCGGCAAGGAGATAATCGCCTCTGCCTGTCTGCACTACGATACTCGCCGCCGCGAGAAACCGTTTCTGGCGCTGAATTGCGCTGCCATCTCGCCAAACCTGGTTGAAGCGACGCTCTTTGGCTACGCTCGCGGCGCGTTTACCGGCGCAGTCGCCACCAAGGCGGGCTACTTTGAAGACGCGACCGACGGCACGCTGTTCCTTGACGAGATCGGCGAACTGGCCCTCGAACTCCAGGCCAAGCTGCTGCGGGTACTCGAAAACGGCGAGTATCAGCGGGTCGGCGAAACCCAGCAGCGCTTCAGCCAGGCACGTATCATTGCCGCCACCAACCGCGACCTGCGCAAGGAGGTGCGCGCCGGCAATTTTCGGGCCGATCTTTATCACCGCCTGTCGGTGTGCGCGATCGTTGCTCCGCCCTTACGCGAGATGGGCGACGACAAGCTGCTCCTGCTCGAGCACTTCCGGCAACTGTACGCGGCACAGACGCGGCAGCTGCCATTCACGCTCTCTGCCGAGGCAAGACTTCTTTGGCTCGACTACGCTTTTCCAGGCAACGTCCGCGAATGCGCAATATCGTCATTCGTTTGGTCAGCAAGCAGTCGGGGCAGATCGTCGACGTCGCCGCGCTGGAAGCCGAGCTTGACGTCCCCGACGAGCCGCTGGCCGCTTCGGCCAACATCGCTCCGGGCAGCGATGAGGCCGCTGGCGAGGCCATCGTCGCGGCGGCAACACAGCGTTTGCGGCAACGCGAACCGTTCAGCCTCGATGGGCTGCTCAACGCCACCGAGCGCGGCTATATCGAGGCCGCGCTGAAGCTCGCGCATGGCAATGTCAGCCAGGCCGCGCGCCTGCTCGGCATCCATCGCACGACACTCTACAACCGCATGGAATCGTCGGCGCGGGAACTCTGATGTATCTTGAGCATTTCGGTCTGCATCAACCCCCCTTTCGCATCACGCCACATACCGAGTTCTTTTTCTCTGGCGGCAAGCGCGGCGCGACGCTCGAGGCGCTGATCTACGCGATTACGCACGATGAGGGGATCGTCAAGGTCAGCGGCGAGGTCGGTAGCGGCAAGACCATGCTCTGTCGGATGTTGCTCGAGAAGCTGCCGGACAACGTCGAGACGATCTATCTGGCCAATCCGATGCTCTCGCGCGAAGAAATCCTCTTCGCCATCGCCGACGAGCTTGGCATCCCGCCAGCGGAAGGGCGCAGCCATCTGCTCCTTCGCTCACTGCAGGAACGTCTCCTGGAAATCTATGGCAGCGGGCGCCAGGTGGTGGCCCTGATCGACGAGGCCCATGCCATGCCTCCAGAGGCTCTGGAAGAAATCCGCCTGCTTTCCAACCTCGAGTCCAATCGTCACAAACTCCTGCAAATTGCCCTCTTTGGTCAACCCGAGCTCGATTTCCGCCTGCAGCAGGCAGACATGCGCCAGCTCAATGACCGCATCACGCAAAAACTTCAGGCTGGAACCGCTGCGCCAAAGTGATGTATCCGTCTACCTGCTCTTCCGCCTGCGCGCTGCCGGTTATCGGGGTCCGGATCCGTTCACCAAAGGGGGCCATAGAGCTGATCAGCAAGGCCTCCGAAGGGCTCAGTCGACGCATCAACATTCTTGCCGACAAGGCGCTGCTCGCGGCCTTTTCCGAAGGCGTGCATCAGGTCGATCGACGACAGGTGCGCAGCGCGATTGGCGATGCCGGATTCAGGCGCCTCGGTCGCCGTTTCAACGTCGGCTGGGCCTGGGCAGGGGCCGCAGCAGGCGTCTGTGCCATCGCCTTCCTGGCCTACTCTGCCGGAAAGCAGAGCCTTGGCAGCATTCCTCTCGCGCCAGCGATCGTTACCACTCCGCCGCTCGCCGTGCCGGCGGAGCAGGCCGTAGAGCCGACAGCTGTCGCGCCGACTTCGCCACCGGAGGCGCCTTCCGGCGCAGCGCTCGCGGCGGCGCCTGTCGGAGTTGCCGAGGCGCCGCACGCGCAACCGCCACTGACGCTGGCCGAGCGAAGCGCGGCAAGCAAGGCCTGGCTGGCAAAGACTCCGGATAGCCATTTCTTCATTCAGTTGCTCGTTGTCGATGCCAGCAGCGAGAAAGAAGTACTTGATTTCATTGACAAGCATGCAACGATGCTGGATCTTCGACAGCTTCGGATCTATCGCTCGAATCTGAGCGGCAAAGACCGGCTCGGCGTCATTTACGGCGACTACCCGTCGCGCGAGCTGGCCAACGCGGCGCTGGCCAAGCTTGCCGAGGTCAGCCCGGCGAGCAAGCCCTACGTTCGATCGGTCAGCAGACTACGCTGACCAGCCCCTCGGACGAAGCGACAAACATAGTCACAACACAATAAAAATCATGCACTTGCATCGAAGTTCTGTCGTGGTATCATCAACTCCACTGTTAACCGGAGCAAGCTCGAGCGTGCCTCTGCCAATTCTCGGCGCCATCCTTCTGGCCCTTCTCCTCGGCGCGTGTACGCCAACGACGCTGAGCAGCGGGCCGGCAGCCGCTCACCTGCAGAAAGACAGCGCGCCCAGCACGCCGGGCGCCATTCCCGCCCCGGTGCAACAGAGCCTCTCGCTACCGAGGCCACGGCCGGCTGCCAAGACCGAAACCTACAGCGTGGTGGTGCAACAACGTGCAGGTTCATGACCTGCTCTTTGCCCTGGCCCGCGATGCCAAACTCAACGTCGACATCCATCCCGGCATTGTCGGAGAAGTGACCCTCAACGCCATCGATCAGACCCTTCCGCAGTTGCTCACGCGCATTTCCAAGCAGGTCGATATGCGCTTCGAACTCGATGGCCCGAACCTGGCGGTGATGCCCGACACTCCCTATCTCAAGAACTACAAGGTCGACTACGTCAACATCTCTCGCGATGTGACCGGCACCGTGTCGACCAATACGCAGATCTCGACCAGCGCGCTGGCCACCGGCAGTGGCGGCGCTGCGGGAACGGGCAACACCTCGCGAATTCAGATCGAGAACAAATCGAACAACCGTTTCTGGTCTTCTCTCGAGAAGAACCTGAAAGACCTGCTACATGAGACCGACAAGATTTTCCCGGAAGGAACGACCGAGACGGTGACCGAGCAAAGTGCATCGCAAAGCACAACCGGCACCGGCGGAACAGCGACGGCAACGGGTACTACGGCTCGCCTGACGCAACTCGCACAGAACCTGGCCGGCAGCCCGAACCCGGCGACCTTGCAGAATGCCGGCGCCACGGTCGTCAAGCGCATGACTTTCCGCGAGGCGGCGTCGGTGATCGCCAATCCGGAAACCGGGGTGATCAACGTCAGAGCGACGTCTCGACAACACGAAAGGGTCCAGGAGTTCCTCGATCGGGTGATGGGCAGCGCCCGGCGCCAGGTGCTGATCGAGGCGACGATCATCGAGGTTGGCCTCAGCGATGGCTACCAGCAAGGTATCGAGTGGAGTCGTTTTACCAGTGGTAGCGACTACAGCGTGACCAAACCCGCCTTGACGACCAACGTCGGTAGTGTGGTCACCCCCTACGTCCTCAAGTACCGCAACCTCGACCCCTTGAATCTCCTGTCGACCGTGGAGCTGCTGCGCGCCTTCGGCACCGTCAAGGTACTCTCCAGCCCGAAACTGACCGTGCTCAACAACCAGACCGCAACGCTCAAGGTATCGGAGGATTTCGTCTACTTCAATGTCAAGCAGGACGTCGTTCCGGGCAACACCAACACTAACGCCACGGTGACCACGACGACCACGCCACAGTCGGTGTCGATCGGTTTCTTCATGAGCCTGACGCCACAAATCAGCGACAACGGCACGGTCACCTTGAACGTTCGCCCGTCGATTTCCAGCATTGCCGAGCTGAAGCAGGATCCCAACCCGAGCCTGGCTGCCAACAACATCAAGAACCTCGTGCCGCAGATTCGCATGCGCGAAATCGAGTCGATCATGCGTGTCGAAAGCGGCGACATTGCTGTCCTTGGCGGGCTGATGGAAGACCGCCTGGATAACCGCGCCGGGCGCCTGCCAGGCCTCGGCGACATTCCGTTTATCGGGGAAGTGTTCAATACTCGCAACAACTCGTCTGCCAAGACGGAACTGGTCGTCCTGATCCGCCCGACGGTGATCAAGGATGCCTCGATCGATGGCGACTTCAGCAGCTTCAGAGACGTCCTGCCGGGCAAGGATTTCTTCAAGACCGACCAGGTCTATCGGCCGTTCTCGCTCCCCGAACGCCCTCCGGAGCCACTGCAGTGAGTCTGCTGATGGACGCGCTGCGGCGCGCCGAGGAAGCCAAACGCAAGGCCAGCGCCAACGCTCGGCCAACGGCCACGGTGGCGGGGGAACTGCGCCTCGACCCCCTGCCGCTGGAAACGCCAGCGCCATCCGACGAACAGACGTTCTCGTCGCTTGCCGATGACCTCGATGCAGTCGAAGCCGATCTGGCTTCGCGACGCCCGTCGGCAGCAGCGACAGGACGTGCACCCACGGCGGCACGCTCGGCAGCCGCCTTCGACAGTCAGCAGGCGGACGAGCGGACAGCCGCGAGAAACCTGTTTGCCGTCAAGCAGACACCCAGGTCACGCACCTCGTTATGGCTCTTTCTCGGCCTGCTCGGCGTGGCGACGATCGCCATCGGCGGCTATTTCTGGTGGCAATTGCAGTCCATTTCCGGCGCAGCGCTAGTCGCACCTACGTCCGCCGCGCGACCGCCGGCGTATCCACCAACCCCGGCAATGCAGCAGCAAGCAACACCGCTCGCGCACTCACCGGCCAGCACACTGCAGACGGCTGCAGAAGGGCACGGCGAACAGCCGCCCGCGGCAACGCCCGCCGGCGAAGCGCCCGAGCGATCAACGCCGGCGCAGCGAAAACCGGACGCCTCCTCATCCTCGTCCACAGGGCGCGCACCGAGAGACGGCGGCATGGCTCCGCGCGCAGCGGCGGCGGAGGTTTTCCAACGCAGTTCCGGCCGCAAACAAGCGACGCAGACCCTTGAAAAAGCCTACGACGCCTGGCTTGCGGACCGTCTGGACGACGCGCGCCGGGGCTACGAACAGGTCCTGCGTGGCGACCCCAGAAATGCCGATGCCCTGCTCGGCCTGGCAGCTATTGCCAACCGGCAGGGCCAGCTTGAGCGGGCGCAGGGACTGTTTCTGCAAGTTCTCGAATCCGATCCCGGCAACATGACTGCGCAGGCGGCGCTGATCAACATGCGCGGGCAGAGTGGCGCCAGTCAATCCGAGAGTCGTCTGAAGACCTTGATCGCCCGCCAGCCCGACTCGTCGGCCTTGTTCTTCGCCCTCGGCAACCTCTACGCCGGGCAGAGCCGCTGGAGCGATGCCCAACAGGCCTATTTCCAGGCTTATTCGCTGGAGCCGGGCAATGCCGACCATCTCTTCAACGTCGCCGTCAGTCTCGACCACCTGCGCCAGAAGAAGCTCGCAGCGCAGTACTATCAGATGGCCTTGAGCGCTGCCGAAACCTCACCCAGCGCCTTTGACAAGAATGCCGCAGAGCAGCGCATCCTTGAACTGCAACGATGAACGTGATCGTCTGCGACCATCGCTGCTGCTGAAGTGCCGGTCCAAGCCCTCATGAACGCTGCAGCCACTCCCGTCCATTCCCGGCCGCTAGGCCAGATCCTGCTCGGCAAGGGCATTCTCAGCGAGGACCAGCTGCGTATCGCCCTGCTCGAGCAGATGAAGTCCAACCGGCCGATCGGCAAGCTCCTGGTATCACTCGGCTTCGTCTCCGAGGCGACGCTACGCGACGCGCTTTCGGAAAGTCTGGGCAAGCAGAGCGTCGATCTCTCGAATGCGATCATCGACCCATCGGCGCTGAAATTCGTTCCGCGCGATCTTGCCAAACGCCACCACCTGCTGCCGCTCGACTACGACGCTGAAAACCTGCGGTTGACGGTCGCCATTGCCGACAGCAACGACATCGTCGCGCTGGACAGAATACGTGCGCTGGCCAGCGACGACATCGAAATCGAAACCCTGCTCGCCGGCGAAACCGAAATCGACCGCGCCATCGACCAGTACTACGGTCACGAGTTGTCGATCGACGGCATCCTGCACGAGATCGAGACCGGCGAGATCGACTTCCGTGGACTGCAATCATCGGCCGATGAGTACAGCCAGCCGGTTGTTCGGCTGATCGACTCGATCCTCACCGACGCCGTCAAGCGCGAGTCCTCGGATATCCACTTCGAGCCGGAAGCCAGCTTCCTGCGCATTCGTTACCGCATCGACGGCATGCTGCGGCAGATCCGCTCGCTGCACAAAACCTACTGGCCGGCGATGGCCGTGCGCATCAAGGTCCTCTCGGGCATGAACATCGCCGAAACCCGCGCCCCCCAGGACGGCCGCATTTCGCTCAACCTGCGCGGTCGGCAGATCGACTTTCGCGTTTCCGCACAACCGACGATTCACGGCGAGAACATCGTCCTGCGCATCCTTGACCGGCAAAAAGGCATCGTGCCGCTGGAGGGCCTGGGCCTCGCCGACAAACAGCTCGACCAGCTGAAGCTGATGATCGCCCGGCCCGAAGGAATCGTCTTCGTCACCGGCCCCACCGGCAGCGGCAAGACGACCACGCTCTATTCGGTGCTCAACCACATCAACTCCGAGGGCGTGAACATCATGACCCTGGAAGATCCGGTCGAGTATCCGATGACCATGGTTCGGCAGACTTCGGCCGCCGATTCGGTGAAACTCGATTTCGCCAACGGCATCCGCTCGATGATGCGTCAGGATCCGGACATCATTCTGGTCGGTGAAGTGCGTGACGCAGAAACCGCCGAGATGGCCTTGCGCGCGGCGATGACCGGGCACCAGGTGTATTCGACCCTGCATACCAATTCGGCGATTGGCGCCATCCCCCGCCTGCTCGATATCGGTATCGTCCCGGACATCATGGCCGGGAATATCATCGGCATCATCGCGCAGCGGCTGGTGCGGCGGCTGTGCGTGCACTGCAAGCTCCCCTACCAGGCTGAAGCGCACGAGGCCCGCCTGCTCGGCACCCTGGCCGACGGGCCGCGGCCGGTGGTCTATCGACCGGGCGGTTGCGAGCGCTGCGAATTTCAGGGCTATCGTGGGCGCCTGGCGATCATGGAGCTGCTGCGCATCAACGCCGACATGGACGAGCTGATCGCCAGGCGCAGCACCTTCCGGGAAATGCGCACGCTGGCCAGCCGCCAGGGCTTTGCCACGCTAGCCGACGACGGGCTGCGCCGCGTTCTCGACGGATCGACGGCGCTCGAGGAAGTCGGCCGGGTGGTCGACCTGACTGACCGGATGTAGGATCGGTGCCGCTCTACACCTACAAGGCGGTCAATCCCGATGGGCGGATGCTGCTCGGCCGGATCGACGCCCTCAACCTGGTTGACCTCGAAATGCGTTTGCGGCGCATGGAGCTGGATCTGGTCAGCGGCGAACCGCTCAGCCAGCGCACCTTGTTCGCCAGCGGCGGCGTGCCGCGCCGGGAAATGATTCACTTCTGCTTCCATCTGCAGCAACTGGTGCGTGCTGGCGTGCCGGTCATCGAGGGACTGACCGATCTGCGCGACAGCCTTGAACACGCACGCTTTCGGGAGGTGGTGGCCAGCCTGATCGAGGCCATCGAGGGGGGGCAGACGCTGTCGCAGGCGATGGACGGGCATCGCAGCGTTTTCAACGCCGTCTTCGTCAGCCTGATCCGCGCCGGCGAAACGACCGGTCGCCTGCCGGAAGTCCTGCACAGTCTGAACGAGTCACTGAAATGGGAGGATGAACTCGCCTCGCAAACCAAGAAGATGATCGCCTACCCCGCCTTCGTTGGCGTCATCGTCCTGGCCGCCAGCTTTTTCCTGATGGTGTACATGGTTCCGCAGCTGAAGATGTTTGTGACGAACATGGGACAGGTCCTGCCCACGCAGACCGTCGTCCTTTTCTTCGTCTCCGATCTGATGGTCGACTACTGGTATCTCCTGCTCATACTGCCGGCGATCCTGGCGCTTGGCCTGCGCGCCCTGTTGCACAGCAATCCGCTGGCCCGCTTTCGCTTCGATGGCGTCAAGCTCGCCTTGCCGTTTCTGGGCAACATCCTGCGCAAGATCGCCCTCTCCCGCTTCGCCAACACCTTCGCGCTGCTGTATGCCTCCGGCATCCCGATTCTCGAGTCCATCCGTACGACGCAGGACGTCGTCGGCAACCTGGTCATTCGCCGCGGCCTGGAACGTGTCGAACAGCTGATCGGCGAGGGGCAGAACGTGACCGCTGCTTTTCACGCCACCGGTTTCTTCCCGCCGCTGGTCATCCGCATGCTGCGCGTCGGCGAGAACACCGGCGCGCTCGACGACGCCCTGATGAACGTCAGCTACTTCTATAATCGCGACGTCAAGGAATCGGTGGCGCGCATGCAGCAGCTGATCGAACCACTGCTTACCGTCGTCATGGGTGCGCTGCTCGGCTGGATCATGCTCTCCGTTCTCGGGCCGGTCTACGACGTGATCAGCAAGATTCAGGTATAGCACGATGGCTGCCAGTCGCCTCCTCTACCTCAGCACCCATCACTTGTCGGCCTTCGCCTGGCAATCGGGAGAGTTGACCGACGAGCGCTCGTTCGACGCCAGCGAAAGCGGGCAGGCGGCGTTCGCCGACTACCTGGCGGCCAACTCGAGCAGTGTCTTCGCGCTCCTGGCCAACGTCTCGGAAGAGGGTTTTCATATCGAGACCATTCCCTTTCTGCGCGGCAATGATCGCCAGGCGATCATCGCGCGCAAGCTCGGGCAGCTGTTCTTCAATGCCAAGCTGCAGACGGCGCTTTCGCTCGGGCACCAGAAGTCGCGCCGCAAGGACGAACGCATCATGCTTGCCGCCCTGACCAGGCCAGAGGTTTTTGCCCCCTGGCTCGACGCCCTGGCGAGCGCCGAACTGCCCCTCGCCGGCGTTTATTCGCTGCCACTTCTGGCACCGCTGCTCCTGCGCAAGCTCGGCATCCCAGCGCAACCGTGCCTCTTGCTGACCATCCAGGACCAGAGCCTTCGACAGAGTTACCTGGACAACGGCGAACTGCATTTCAGCCGCCTGACGCCGTTGCACAACAGCAGTATTGGCGGCATTGCGCAGACCTTCTCGAGCGAAGCCCTGAAACTGCAGCAATATCTGGTCGGTCAGCGCCTGATCGGTCGCCGGCAGCCGATCACGGCCTACCTCCTGGCGCACGCCAGCGCGCGCAAGGCCATTGCCAGCAGTTGTGTCGATAGCGAAGCCCTGTCCTTCGTCATCCTCGACATCGAAGACAGCGCACGCAAGTGCAAACTCAAGACGATACCCACCGAAACCCGCTGTGAGCCGCTTTTCCTGCACCTGCTGGCCACAGATCCTCCACGCGCACAGTTTGCCAACGATGATCAGCGACACGACTACCATCTGTGGCTGCTTCGCTCGATCGTGCGCCGAGTCGGCACGTTTGCCTTGCTGAGCTGTCTGCTGCTCGCCGGCAAGCAGCTTTTCGACGCCGCGCAGATCAGGAACGAGGTCGAGGTTCTCACCTCCGAGACCGGGCTCACTCGCCAGCGTTATGCCGACATAGTCAAGACTTTTCCAGCGATTCCAACCAGCAACGAAAACCTGCGTCGGGTCATCAACCGCTACGTCGAGCTGGAAAGGAACAGCGCGTCACCAACGACCATGTTCCGCGAGATCAGCCGCGCGCTGGGCAGCGCGGAGTGGGTCGACCTCGAGGCCATCGACTGGCAAGCCGGGACTGTGCAACGGCCGCCAGCGCCCGGCGGCAATGTCCCGTCCGGCGAGGTGCAGCCCGTCGATCAGGAGACGGCCATTATCCACGGCACCCTGCGTCTTGGTGAAGGCAGCAACCCGCGGCAGGTGCTGGCTGTTTTCAATCGTCTCGTCGCCGCCCTCAGGGGCAACCGGCAACTGCAGGTTGAGGTCTTGCAGCAGCCCTTCGACGTCGAGTCGGGAAAGTCGCTCAAAGGTGGCGACGCGGCACTGGAAGGCAAGGAGTCGCGATCATTCAAGGTGCAGATCCGGCGGACGAGCGGCTCATGAAGATTGTGCGCACTGATTTTCGCAAGCTGCAGGCGAGCGCCTTCGCTGGCATCCTGATGGTCGCCGCCGGCGGGCTCGCCCTCTACGTCTCGTTCGACGCCAGGAAAAGCGCCGAGCAGGCCAGGGCCCACATCGCTGCGCAGTTCGCCGAAGCCGACGGGAAGCTGAAGCAGGTCCGTGACGAAGAAAGCGAGGTCAAGCAGAAATCGATCGTCTTCAACACGCTGCGCGAGCGTGGCATCATTGGCAACGAGCAGCGCCTCGACTGGGTGGAGCTGCTCAAGGATATTCGCGACAAGCATCGTCTGATCGATCTGCGCTACGAGATCGCGCCGCAACGCATGCTTGACGGCCAGGTCGGAAATGATTTCGTGGTCTTTGCCAGCAGCATGAGGCTGGAATTGAAGCTGTTGCATGAAGAAGACCTTACCCGCCTCCTCGACGACTTGCAGCGGCAGGCGAAGGCGCTGATCAGGGTGAAGAGCTGTCGGATCGAGCGGCTGCCGGCGACGGGCGACGAGCGTGGTGGTGGCCGGGCAAATCTGATGGCTGATTGTGAAATCGAGTGGCTGACCTTGCGTGACGTGCGCAGCAAGTGAGCTGGAGACGAGCAGTAATGGACCAGAAAGGCACGGAAACAGCCAATGACCGAGTTCCTCCGATCCGCTAGGCTTGCCGCGCCGGCCGTTTGCGCCGCGCTGCTCCTCGTCGCGACCTGCCCGCAAGCTGGGGCCGACGAGGAAGCGCTCGGTCGCCTGTTCTTTACCCCGGAGCGCCGCCAGCAACTTGATCGCCAGCGCGAAATGAACCTCCTCGACCAACAGCAACTCCCCGCCGACCCGACGCTGACCATCGACGGCGTCGTCACGCGCAGCAGTGGTCGGCGTACGGCGTGGGTAAACGGCCACCCGCAGCATGAAAACGAATGGTTGAACGACCTGACGGTTACGCCGCGGCACGGCGACCCCGGCAAGGTGCTGCTCGAGCTCAGCGATTCGCCAGCGGCGAGAGCCCGTGTCGGACAGACCGTCAACCGTAACTCGGGCGTGGCCAGCGATCTGCTCAACGGCGGCCGGATCAGCATTCACTCAACGGCAACCGGGGCGAAGTAGGCAATGTTCCGGGCTGCGCGAGAATTCTGCCTGGCGATCGTGGCCAGTCGTGCCGGCCGATGAAGCAGCTGCGCAACGACCGCCACCGACTGCCGCTCCGGCCGCAGCAGAGCGGTATCGCGCTGATGGCCATGTTGACCCTGTTGACGCTGCTCGGGCTGTACGTATTCGTCGGGCAACTCAGTACCACCCAGTTCCTGACGGCGCGGGCACTGGGGGCGGCAGACGCGCTGGCCCAGGGCCGCGACGCGCTCATCGCTGACGCCATCGCACAGCCGTCGATAAGCGAAGCCGGCTACTTGCGATTGCCTGACCTGGGTGTCGACGGCTTCGGCGTCGCAGCCGAGGGCGGAGCTTCGGCGAACTTTGCCGGCAACGGCCAGGATCGCTCGGTGATCGGCAAACTTCCCTGGAAGACGCTGACCAGCGGGCCGCTTCGCAGCCAGGGTGAGTGCCTCTGGTATGTGGTCGCGGGGCGCTTCCAGAGGGTTGTCAAGACGGCGGTGTTCAACTGGGACACGCAGGGCCAGATCGACGTGATCGACGGCAACGGGGCGGTCGTGGCAAGCAATCTCGCAGCGCTGGTCGTCGCTCCCGGACGCTCACTGGGTGGCCAGGCGCGGGATCTGGCTGACGCCGTTTACAGCCAGTGTGGCGGCAACTACGACGCGCGCAATTATCTGGACACTTTCGACAACACCAATGCACTCAGCGGAGAGGTCAACTACTTCACCGGCAGCACCAACAATAGAGTCGCCTCGGGCAACAACAACAAACGCTTCGTGATGGCCGAGACCGACTTCTACAACGACCGTCTCGTGTTCATTACCGCAGCCGACGTCTTCGATCCGCTGATCAGGCGCCGTGATTTTTCTGGCGAGATTACCAGCTGGCTCGACAATGCAGCTTTCCAGGCCCACTTGCAGGCGATCGCGGTCACCGGCAGCAAGGGAACCGACAACCTGCTCTGTAATCAGGCTCCCAATCCGCCCTTCTGTACAAACTGGAAGGAAATGCTGTTTCTGACGCAACTCCCGACGCCGGCGCCGATCAGCATCGACGGAGCGACGTCTGGAAACTGTAGCCGCGTTCTCATCTTCGCCGGCCGCAAAGGGGCTGGCCAGAGTCGCAACGACGGTGTCGAAAGGGCCAACAAGGACAACTACCTCGAGAACCCCAACCTCGCCTCATTCAATGTCCCGACGGCTGCCGCCGCCAACTTCAGCGGGGTGTCGGTCTTCGACTATCGCACGCCGGCGACCGACGTCGTGCGCTGCCTGCCATGAACCACTGCCCTTCTCCGCTGGCACGACACGACGGCTTCACGCTGGCCGAGCTGGCCGTTGTGCTGGTCATCGTCGCGCTGCTGATCGGCGGCCTACTGATCCCCCTGTCGACGCAGATCGATATTCGCAATGTTGCTGACACCAGGAGGGCACTGACCGAGATCCGCGAGGCGATGCTGGGCTATCTGGTCGTCAATGGCCGCTTGCCGTGCCCGGCGTCGGCGACCCTGGTCAGCGGCGCGGTCGGTGCCGGGCTTGAAGGGGCGTGGGGTCCGGGAGGCGGTGGCCTTCCTCCCGGCTGCGCCAATCTCGCGGGAGTTGTTCCGTGGGCGACCCTGGGAGTGCCGGAGACCGATGCCTGGGGACGGCGCTACACCTACCGGGTGACCCGCGCCTTTACCAAGACCGTCCCCACCGCCGATTTCACCGAGTGCTTTCCGCCGCCGCCTTCGCCACCCCTAAGCGCGGCCTTTGCGCTCTGCTCGCCGGGCGACCTGACGGTGTTCGCAAACGTCGCCGCTGGCGCCAGAATCGCGACCGACGTCCCCGCCGTCATTGTCTCGCACGGCAAGAACGGCAACGGGGCATACACGGTCCTGGGAACGCAAATGGCGGCCGGTGCCGACGCCGATGAAGTGGACAACCAGTTGACCGGCGGCGGGATCAACACCGCCAACCGCGATTTCGTGTACAAGACCGCGACCGATGCCTTTGACGACGAGGTCGCGTGGATTCCCACGGGGGTGCTTTTCAGCCGCATGATCAGGGCCGGAAAGTTGCCCTAGCGGCTTACCGATGACGCAGGAGCGTCTCGCCTCGGCATTGCATTGACGCATTGACCCTCCCCGTCGATTTGGGGTTCAATAGGCCTATGCCTGCGTTCTACCTTCAGCGAACTGCGCAATGATGGCCGCCCGGACCTTCATCGACCGCCTGCGCAACGCCGGCATCTGCGCGGACGACTCCGAAGAGCTGCGTCTGCAGAAGTCGCTGCTCTTCTTCGCGACCGGCCTGATCAGCCTGGCGTCGATGGTCTGGCTGTCGATCTACTGGCAACTCGGGCCGCGTTTCTCGTCGAACCTTCCCTTTGCCCTGCAGTTGCTGCTCGTTGGGAATCTGCTGATATACCTGAAGACTCTGAACTTCAATGCCTTCCGTCTGATCCAGTTGTCTCTGTTCCTGTTTACCCCCTTCGTGGCGCAGTGGACTATCGGCAGCTTCATCACCGCCAGTGGTATCAGCCTGTGGGCTTTGCTGGCACCGATCGGCGCCGTGCTGTTCATCGGCCCGCGTGAGTCGGGGGCGTGGTTTTTCGCCTACGTCTTTCTGACCACGCTTTCCGGAGCTTTCGATTACTACCTGGCCGACTCGGCGAGCGCTCCGCCATACGAGGTGCCAGCGGCGACGACGGCATTCTTCTTCGCCCTCAACTTCACAGCCGTATCGAGCATCGTTTACCTGCTGCTGCGCTACTCGGACAGCGAAAAGCACCGCGCACAGCAACACCTGCAGGAAACGCACCGTTTACTGCAAGTCGAGCAGGAGCGTTCGGAGCGACTGCTGCTCAACATCCTGCCAGCGCCCATCGCCGAACGTCTGAAAAATAGCAGCCAGCCGATTGCCGACGGCTTTGCCGAGGTCTCGGTCATGTTCGCCGATATCGTGAACTTCACCAGGGTCGCCGAAGGAATGGCGCCGCAGCAGGTTTTCGCCATGCTCAACAAGATTTTCTCGTGCTTCGACGAGCTGGCCGAAAAGTATGGGTTGGAAAAGATCAAGACCATCGGCGACGCGTACATGGTGGCCGGCGGCCTCAATGATGCGCGCAGCGACTTCTCCGGTGCTTTGGCCGAGATGGCGCTGGAGATGTGTCGGCTGCTGCACGACGATCTCCAGCTCAACGAGATGCGCCTCGAATTGCGCATTGGTATTGGCACCGGGCCGGTGGTGGCCGGAGTGGTCGGCAAGAAGAAGTTCATCTACGATCTGTGGGGCGACACCGTCAACATTGCCAGTCGGGTCACCAGCGAAGGCGCTCCCGGCGTGGTCCAGGTCGATGAGCGAACCTACCGGCGCTTGCAGCAGCGTTTCGAGTTTCATCAGGCGCAGACGATTTACCTGAAAGGCAAGGGAAACATGGTCGTCCACCGGCTGATCGGCCACCGGACCGGCAGCACTGTCGCGGCGCCACGCGCATAGACCGCCCTCCCCGGGAGACCGCTAGGACGGGCCGGCGCCCAGGTCCGTGGCAGCGGTGGCCTGGCCGCAGCGGCGCAACTCGAAGCACACCCTGCCGGGCTCGTTGCAGGCCAGACGCAATTCGTGGCCGCAGCTCTCGGCCTGGCGCGCCGCGTGATAGAGGCCGATGCCCAGGCCGTTCTCCGACGCCAGCGGCGCGCGCAGCAGGTCGGCAAGGACCTCCTCCCGGATCGCGCTGCCCGTATCACAGACGCTGAGCACCGAGGCGTCAGAGGCGAGCGCGATGTGTATCCGCAGCTCACTTTCCGTTTGCCGTTTGAGCAAGGCGTTCTGCAGCAGATTGTCGGCGACGCTGTCGAACAAGGCCGTTGGCACAAGCACCTCCGGGTCGAGTTCGGCGGCGGCGAAGCTGATGGCCAGACCGGCGTAGCGTTGTTGCTGGATTTTCCACCACATGGCCGCCGGTAGCGCCCCGCCGGCCTCGCTCTGCGGCTTCTGAAGCTTGGCCAGGGTTTGTTGCAGGCGTTGCGTGATCTGCGGCAACTGGCGCTCCAGCAGCAGTTCGAGACGCCTGCCATCCTGACCGTTGGCGGTCTGCGCCAGGTAACACAGATTGTTCAGCGATTGCAGCAGGTTCTTGACGTCGTGCGTCAGGCGGGCGCCGGTTTCGTGGATCGCGCGCAGGTAGCTGACCTGCTGCAGCTCGCGCGCGCGCAGTTTGGCGATATAGTGCTCGTTGGCCAGTTGGGCCAGAAGGTGAAAGTGCCAGACCAGTGCCGGGCTGAGCTTGTGACGGGTGTGCAGGGTCAGGCGTAGCGGTTGCCCGAAGAACTCGTGGCAAAAATTCGACGGGCAGCCAAAGGTGCCGGAGCGTGCCTCGGCGACCCAGGTGCCGCCTTCGACCCACGGCAGATCAAGCATCTCGTTGAGCGCTTGTGAGAGAAACCGCTCCGGGTCGCTTTCACTGCCGGCCAGCGTCGTCAAGCGGTGCAGCCAATTCTCGAACGGCAGCCCGATCGTCAGCAGGTAGCGCGAGAAGAAAACATCGATGCCGGTGAAACCGGGGCGCGTGTTCCACGTCCAGCCGATGAGCAGGAGGAGCAGGGCAATCGACGTCAAGGTGTTGAATACGGCTTCGAAATAGCCCAACTGGCGGAGCAGCATGAAGGCCAGGCTGCCAAGTACCAGAACGGCAATGAGCAGAAAGATGAACAGGCTGTAGAACAGGTCGACCATCGCGCCGCCCGGCCGGTCACTATCCTTCGACAGCGGCAGCAGGGTCATCAGGAGCAGGAACAGCGGCATTCCCCAGGCAAATTCACGATCCAGAGAAGGCCCGATCAGCGCCGCATTCGGGACCACGCGCGGTACCAGCCAGAAGAGCAGCGCGGCGAGCAGGTAGGCAAAAGCGATCAGGTAGAAGATTCGTGTCGGCCGATGATCGATGAACATCACGCGTCCGCCGACCAGAGCCGCCAGGATGACCACCCAGACGATCAGCAGCCACCAACCATAGAAGACGATGCCGCCGCCAAGGAGCAGGGCAATCACCGCCAGAGCGCTGACATCGAGCCTTCGCTCGGCGTAAATGAAGGGCTGCCAGAGAATGAACAGGCCAACATGCACCAGCCAGCAGAGCGTTCCGAACGCCCTGTCGGCGTCGGCCAGAAGCGCCAGATGCAAGAGGCCGAGCAAGGCGATGAGCAGCCAGCGCTGGCGCTGGCGCAACGCCCCGGCCAGGCGCTGGAGCTGGTTCATGAACCGTTCCAGACGGCGATGCGCGGCGTGCCGGGAACGTCCTTCATCAGTCCGACTCCGGACACAAGTGTCGAAAACCCGACAGTTCGGACGACTTTCGTGGCTGGAAAAGCCGATTCCGGCTGGCATGAAACATGCTTGTTACCCCATATCACTTTTGATACACACGGGAGAACGAGATGAACCAGCTGCAACCGCGACAGGCGGGTTTTACTTTGGTAGAGATTGCCATTGTACTCGTCATCATCGGCCTGCTGCTCGGCGGGGTACTGAAAGGCCAGGAGCTGATCAACAGCGCCAAGGTAAAGAACATGATCGGTGACTTCCGCACCGTTTCCAGCCTGGCGTATGGCTATCAGGACCGTTTCAAGTCGTTCCCGGGCGACCAGACTCAAGCGCAGCTGAACCTGGCGTTTCCTGCGCCACTGGCACCGACTGCCTGCACCCCGGCGGCCAACGGCTTGTGCGCCCAGAACAACGGACGCGTCGACGGATCATGGAACGCTGGTGGCGCCGGCACCGGCGTCGCCACCGACGAAAGCTCGGTATTCTGGCAGCATGTCCGCCTGGCCAATCTGGCCACCGGGAGCACGAACCTCGCCGCGGTCGAATACCGGCCGCGCAATGCCGATGGTGGTTTCATCGGTGTCGAAAGCGGGATTGACGCTGCCGGCGCTGCGGCACCGTACATAGCCAATATGCGCGGAGCGTTCTTCATCTGCTCCGCCGGCATCCTCGGTCGCTATGTCAAGCAGATCGACTCGACCATGGACGACGGCAATACCGCCGGTGGCTCGGTGCAGGCCGTCGCCGACGGCGCTGCCCGCGGTACCGCCGCCGTGGCAACGAACTTGATCGTCGACGGCAGCCAGTACACCGTCTGCGCCGCCTACTGAGCCTTTCATTCGCGCCGTCGTAGGCGGCGCGGGCGAGGACGAGGACAAGAAAGGAAAAGCCCGCCAGCAGCGCGGGCCTTCTTGCCTTCTACCCCTGCAACAAGCGCTCCTCGGCAGCGCTCAAGGCGCCTGACGTGCCGCGCAGGACGACCACGTCGCCAGCGCCGAAGCGGGTTTCCGGCGACGGCTCGAGGGCCCTGATCTTGCGTCGACGGACGGCCGTCACTTCCACGCCGAGTTCCTGCAAGGCCAGTTCGCCAAGAGTCCGGCCAATGGCATGCGCGCCTTCGCCGAGGAGAATCGAGTGCAGGCGCGCTTCGTCGCTATCGTGCGCCTCTTCTTCGAAATCACTCTCGCCGTGAAAAAATCCACGCAGCGTCTTGTAGTGACCGATCCGTGTCTGGCGAAAATGTTCGAGAACCTGCGCGTGCGGCACGCCGAGATGGCGTAATGCGTGCGAGGCGAGCACCATGCTCGTTTCCAGCGTTTCCGGGACGACCTCGGCAGCGCCCGCATGCAGCAGGACGTCGAGATCCTTCTCGTCGAGCGTACGAACGACAATCGGCAAGTCGGGATTGATCTGACGAGCGTGCTCAAGGACGCGCTCCGCAGCCCGTGCGTCGGCAAAGGAAATGATCATTACGCTGGCCCGTCCAACGCCGGCAGCGGCCAGTGTTTCACGCCGGGCAGCGTCGCCGTAGATGACGTTTTCGCCGGCTGCCGTCGCCTCACGGATGCGTTCCGGATCGAGGTCGAGAGCGAGGTAGTTGACGTCTTCCTGCTCCATGAAACGGGCCAGATACTGCCCGGTTCTGCCGTAGCCGCAGATCACCACGTGCTTGTCCGTATTCATCGTTCTTGCCGCCAGCTGCGTCATTTGCATGGAGCGCATCAGCCACTCGCTGGCAGCAAAGCGCAGCACGATCTGGTTGCTGTACTGGACGATCAGTGGCGCCAGCAGCATCGACAGGACCAACGCCGCCAGCACCGCCTGCAGGACCATCGCCGGCAGCAGCTGCAGGTGGCGCATTTCCGAGAGCAGGACGAAACCGAACTCGCCGCCAGCACAAAGCCACAGCCCGGTACGCATGGCGCCGCCGAAAGTCGAGCCGAAGAGGCGCGAGAGACCGAGCACCAGGGCAAACTTGACGGCCAGCAGAGCGCCCAGCACGCCGAGCACCAGCGGCGCGTTGGCCAGCACCAGCGGGATGTCGAGCATCATGCCGATGGTCACGAAGAACAGTCCCATCAGAACGTCTCGGAACGGTTTGATGTCCTCTTCGACGTGATGCCGGTACTGGGTTTCCGAGATCAGGATACCGGCCACGAAAGCGCCCAGCGCGAGCGACAGTCCGGCCACCTCGGTCAGGTAGGCGAGTCCCAGGGTAATCAACAAGACATTGAGCATGAACAGTTCCGCCGACTTGCCGCGGGCGACGATGAAGAACCACTTGCTCATCAAGCGCTGCCCGAAAAACAGCACCAGCGAGAGCACGACGACGGCCTTGAGCATGGCCAGGCCCATCATCGTCGCCATCCGCTCGGGCGACTCGGAAAACGACGGAATCAGGATCAGCAGCGGCACCACGGCGATGTCCTGGAAGAGCAGGACGCCCATCACCTCGCGGCCATGCGCCTTGTCGAGCTCGAGACGCTCGGTCAGCAGCTTGGTCAGCACCGCCGTAGACGACATGGCCAGCGCGCCGCCGAGAGCGACGCCTTCCTGCCAGCTCAGCTTCAGCGCAGTGACGATGGCGGTGACCACGGCAATGGTCACCATTACCTGCAGCAGGCCAAGACCGAAGACGATGCGCTTCATCGCGTACAGCTTGGGCAGCGAGAATTCCAGTCCGATCGAGAACATCAGAAAGACGACACCGAACTCCGCCAGATGCTGCATGCCGCTGACGCCGCCGACCAGGTCGAGCGCATGCGGGCCGATCACCGTGCCGACAAGCAGGTAGCCGAGAACCGGCGGCAGGTTGGCGGAACGAAAGACGATCACCGAGACCACCGAGGCGCCGAGCAGCATCACAATTGTGGGTAGCGTGTCCATCTGTCCCTTATGTCGTCGAGTTCACTTTTTCAGCCCGCGCGTACTGCTGGCGGGCGATGGGAGCGCCTGGGGCTTCTGTTATACTCGCCGGATGATAACCGCTGTCTTGCGATGAACCAAACCCTGCCATCAGCGAAGGCGCTCGACCTTGCCCGCCAGGTTCTGCGCATTGAAGCCGACGCCGTTATGGCCCTGGCCGGGCGCATCGACGGAGCCTTCGTGCAGGCGCTGGCACTCATCCTCAATTGCCGCGGCCGGGTCATCGTCAGCGGCATGGGGAAATCCGGTCATGTCGGGCGCAAGATCGCCTCGACGCTGTCAAGCACCGGGACGCCCGCGTATTTCGTTCATCCTGCCGAGGCCAGTCACGGTGACCTGGGGATGATCACCCGTGACGACGCGCTGATCGCGATTTCGAATTCCGGCGAAAGCGCCGAGCTGCTGATGATCGTGCCCATCATCAAGCGCCTCGGCGCCAAGCTGATCAGCATCACCGGCAACCGGCACTCGGCGCTGGCCGTCGAGGCCGATGTGCATCTCGACGCAGCGGTCGCGCTGGAAGCCTGCCCGCTCAATCTGGCGCCGACCGCGAGCACCACCGCCGTTCTCGCCCTCGGCGACGCACTGGCGGTGGCCTTGCTCGATTCACGCGGCTTCGGCGCCGAAGACTTTGCCCGTTCCCACCCCGGCGGCAGCCTCGGCCGTCGCTTGCTGACGCACGTTCGCGACGTCATGCGCACCGGGACGGCGCTTGCCGAAGTCGCTTCCGCGACCAGCGTTCCCGATGCGATTCTGGAAATTTCGCGCGGCGGCATCGGCATGACGGCAGTGGTCACGCCCGAGCGACGGGTGATCGGAGTGGTCACCGATGGCGACTTGCGGCGCGCGTTTGCCAGGGGCGTCGATTTGCGCTCGCTCTCGGTGGCCGACATCATGGGCCGGAAGCCGCACTCGATCGGTCCGGACCACCTCGCCGTCGAAGCGGTTCAGATGATGGAGCAGTACAAGATCAATCAGCTGCCGGTCGTCGACGAAGACGGCATTCTGCTCGGCGCCCTGAACATGCACGACCTCTTCCAGGCGAAGGTCATCTGATGGACTTTGACGCCGTCGCCCTGACCCCGCCGCTGCGGCCGTTTCTGTCATCGTCCTTTCCTGCGGAGTGCGGGCAATGAGACAGTGGAGCAGCGCAGCCCTGCCCATCGGAATCTTGTTGATTCTGGCAGCGCTGACTTTCTGGCTGCGCTATGTAACCGAATTCACCGAAAAGCCGGCCAATGGCAAGCTTCGTCATGATCCTGACTACATCGTCAGCGGCGCGACCTTGCGCAAGATTGGCCACACGGGCAACCTCGAATACACGCTGATTGCCGACGAGATTCGTCACTATCCCGACGACGACACCACCGCCATGGACAGACCAAAGCTGGTTTACCTGAATCCGACCAGACCGCCGGTCACCATCAGCGCCGTCCACGGTCACCTGGGCCCGAAGGGCGAACGGGTGGATCTCAGCGAACAGGTGGAAGTGCGCCGTGCTGGCAGCGGGAAGAACGCACCGTTGCTCGTCGAGACCTCCGAATTGACGGTGCTTACCAACGAGGAAAAAGCGTTTACCAAGAGCCCGGTGCTGATCACGCAGGGCAGCTCATGGGTGCAGGGGATCGGTATGCAGGTTGATAACAGGTTGCAGACATATTTGCTGGAATCCAGCGTCACCGGGCAATTCGAAAGCCGTTCGGCCAAGAAAAAGAAAGCACAGCCATGAAGAAGACATTCCGCCTCGCCTGCGCGAGCTGCCTCCTGGCCATCGTGTCGATGCCGGCACAGGCCGAACGCGCGGACCGTGAGAAACCGGTTCAGCTCGAAGCCGACCGCATGAGCATCGACGACCTCAACAAGGTGCAGGTCCTCGAAGGCAACGTGATTCTGATCCAGGGCACCCTGCAGATTCTCGCCAATCGCCTGGTGGTCACCCAGGATGCCGATGGTTTCCAGAAGGGTACGGCCACCGGAGGGGCCAACGGGCTTGCCCGTTTCAAGCAGAAACGCGACGGCAAAGACGATTACGTCGAAGGCGAGGCCGAGCGGATCGACTACGACGCACGCGCCGAAAAAAGCGAATTCTTCAATCGCGCCTGGGTCAAGAGCGGGCTCGATGAAGTCAGGGGTGCCTACATCTCCTATGACGCACTCAATGAGAAATATCTGGTGACCACCGGCAGCGGCGCAAGCAAGAGCGCCACTGGCGCCGCTCAGGCACGGGTACGGGCAATCATCCAGCCACGCAGCAAGAACGAGAACCCTGCAACGCCGAAGGGCGACCCGCTGACCCTCAAGCCTGCGCAAAGCGGCAAATAAGGCGCCCAGAACTCACTGACAGCACTCAGCGCAGCTACGCAGCGCAACAGAAACCGCATCAAAGGACCCCATGGTACCCCACAAAAAACCCACAAACTTCGCAAATACAGTCACTTACTAAAATTGTTGCGGCGCACCAAAAACACTTGACAAGTTCCGTCGAAGGTCTATAATTCAGTCCATGGTGCAGTGCAGCAAACGATCCGGATGCCCATCCAGGCAGGATCACTGAGTTAGTCAGTTAGTCATTGCACGTGTTGTGCCCCCATCTTTTTTAGGAGATTGACCATGTTTACGAAACCCGAGCAATTCGCCGCAGCCAACAAGGCTTCCGTTGACGCCATGCTGACTCTTGCCAACACCGCCCTGGCGAGCGCCGAGCGCATCGCTGCGCTGAACCTGAATACCGCCCGCTCGATGCTGGAAGACGGCGTTTCCAACGCCAAGGCGATGCTCGGCGCCAAGAACGCACAGGAGTTGTTCTCGGTGCAGGCTTCGCTGGCCCAGCCCAATCTCGAGAAGGCCGTCGCCTACACGCGTAGCGTCTATGAAATCTCGGCGCAATCGAAGGAAGAAGTCTCCAAGCTTCTCGAAGCGCAGTTTGCGGATTTCCAGAAGCAGGTCTTCGCCTTGCTCGAGCAAGCCGCCAAGAATTCACCGGTCGGCTCTGAAGTTGCCGTTTCCGCCGTCAAGTCGGCGATTGCTTCGGCGACGTCCGCTTTCGACAGCATGAACAAGGCTGCCAAGCAGGTTGCCGATATCGCCGAATCGAACGTTGCCGCAGCGACCAACGCGACGGTCAAGGCCGTTGGCGCCACCGCCGCAGCCGCCAAGAAATAGGTCTGACAGCATCCTGAGTATCGGGCTCGCAGTGACTGTCTGAGCAGCAAGCGTGCACAGAGCCCCCGACATTCCTCGGGGGCTTCTTTTTAGACGCTGCGCAACTGGCATCCTGGCTTGGCCTGAACCGTAGTGCCCACGGCGGGAGCAGAGAAAGCGTGTCGCTGCGTCTCCGTCACGCGTCTCATCACTGCCATACATAGAGGTAAACCCATATGAACACCATCGATCTCGAAAAACTCGCCGAAAGCCAGAAAGCCAACGCACAGGTCATGATGACCCTGGTGCGCACGGCCTTTCACGGCATGGAGCAGCTTTCTGCCCTCAACCTGGCCGCCAGCCGCGAGCTGTTCAACAACAGTGCCAGCGGTGCGCAGCAGTTGATGGAACTCAAGGACCCGGCGCAATTGAGCAGTGTCGCCGGTTCGATGGCCCAGCCCAACGTAGACAAGCTTCTCGAGTACTCGCGCGGCCTCTACGATCTGGCCGCCAACATGCAGCGCGAGATCACTTCGGTGATGGAGCAGCAGTACAGCAGCATGTCGCAGCAAGCGGCCGGCCTGGTCGGCAAGGGTGGCGTCGCCACCCCGATCGCTGGCGACGTCTTCGGCGCGGCCATGCAGCAGATGATGAACGCTTCGAGCACCGCCTTTGAAAACATCTCGCAGATGGCCAAGCAGATGACCGACATCGTCGACACCAATGTCAAGGCCGCCAGTAGCGCGACCGCCAAGGCCGCCGCAGCGCTGACCCCGAAGAAGTAAGCAACGGCGCCGCCGTTCGGCGCTGCCCAGGCCCCGGCTGCGGCCGGGGTTTCTCGTTTACCGGCAGCCCCTGGTCAGCGGCCGGCGCGGCTTATGGCCGCCAGCGCCAGTCGATGCCGCGCCGTTCGACCTCCAGGCGAATGCGCGTCATTGCCTGATCGACCAGCGCGTGTTCGCCCTCGACTCCCAATTCGAGGTGCCGCCTTTGTCCGTCAGGCGCAATCGACGGCAGGCTGAACAGCCGCAGCGTCGGGAAGTCGGCGACGATGCCTTCCATCAGATCGAGCAGCGCGCTCTCGTAGGCGTTGGCGCCGGTCAACAGGAACGCCTGCTCAACGGTCGCATGGCAATCGAAAAGATCGCTATAAAAGGTTTCGAGCGCCCATTCGACCATCGGATGCGCCATCTGCGGGAACCCGGGAACGAAGTGATGATCGCGGATGCGAAAGCCCGGAATGCGGTTGAAAGGGTTCGGAATGATATCCACACCGCGCGGAAAAGTACCGAGCAGCAGGCGAACGTCGTTGGTCTGGTCTCCGAAACGGGCGCGAATTTCGCGTTCCGCGTCGGGGTGCAGAACCAGATCGACGCCCAGCGCGTCCGCCGCCGCCTGCCGGGTCTGGTCGTCGGGCGTGTTGCCGATGCCGCCAAAGCTGAACACCACGTCTCCGGCAGCCAGGCTGCGGCGCAGCGTCGCCGCAATACGTGCGCGCGAGTCACCCAGGTATTCGACCCACGCCAGGCGCAAACCACGCGCGGCGAGCAACTCGGCCACTTTCGCAAAGTGTTGGTCGGCACGCTTTCCCGACAGGATCTCGTCGCCAATGATGATCGCCGCGAAGCTCCTCATTTCATCGCCTCGATCTTCGGCTGCTCGTCGATCACCGCCACCAGCGCACCCTGCCGCAGGCCCCGCAGCGCTTCGAGACAGAAGTGCGAATAGGCCAGCGCTGCCAGCGTCGGCGTGAGCAGGCCGAGTAGCGGGATATGCGCCAGCAGCGCCAGAGTGACGCCGAGCACCAGCAGCGGGATGCTGTGCCGCCGCCTAAGCTCACGCCATTCCTGATCGGTGGCATGGACGGTGAGCGCGTCGAAGGCAAAGGTGCGCCGCGTCAGCCAGGCCATCCACAGAATCGGCAGCACCAGTCCCAGTCCCGGCACCAGCCATAGCGGCAGCGTCAGAAGCATGCCAACGATGTACAGCATGAGCGCCGCAATGCTGTTCCACGCTCCCGCGACCACACTGTCCTTGCCGACCCGTGCCAGCTCGGGGTAGTCCGCCAGGGCGACATGATTGAGCAGCAGCGGCATGACGAAGATCGCCGCCAGCAACATGGCGGTAATGAATGCCGCCGCAAGAATCAGCAGCCAGCCGCCGAGCACCGCGCCGAGCTTGGCCAGCCAGACGGCGCCCCAGCCAGCCAGCCAGGTCATCGGCGGCTGCTCGACGAGGGTGGCAATCAGGCTTTCCAGCGCAAACACCATCAGCGCTATCCAGATGACCAGCGCCACCGCTGCCGGCCCGAAGAACAACAGCCAGACGCGTCCACGCCCAAGCGTTCGCAAGCTGCGCCCCAGCGCAAGAACAATTTCAGTCACTTAATCACTCTCCATCTCTGACGGTCTGATCGCCGTTGGGCGATCACTGGATCCCCTCCCACATCTTCTGCAGGCGCTTGCTCGACACCGGCACCGGTGTGCGTAGCGCCTGCGCAAAGAGATGCACGCGCAACTCCTCGAGCAACCAGCGGAACTGCTCGACCTGTGGGTCGCTGACCCCCTGCTTGGCGAGCACCGTGGCGCGTCGTTGATAGTTGGTCCACAGCGGCAGGTATTCGGCCAGCAGCCGGCTGTCGCGAGCCGCGCCATGGGCGCCGCCCGTCTTCAGTTTGTCGAGGCGCACGGAAATCGCCTGCAGGTAGCGTGGAAATTGTTGCAGACGTTCGAAAGGCGTGTTGACGATGAAGCGCTTGCCGATCAGGCGCGCCAGCTGTCCCTCGATGTCATGCACCGTACTGCCGTAGGCCTTGAACACCGGCAGCTTCTTGTGCAGGGCCAGCCAGTCGCCGAGAATCTGGCCGACCAGTCGGCAGACCTCCTGCGCCAGCAAGCCCACCCGCTGTTTGGCTTCCAGGCAGCGGACGTTGAAACTCTCGGCGTCGGTCGGCCACGGGTCGTTCAGACAGGCGCGTGTGAAAGTCAGTTCCAGCAACTGCCGGCGCAGCTCGTCGAGCGTCCCCAGCGCCATGAACTGCATGGCCATCTGCGTCAGTCCGGGCAAGTTCTTCTCGAGGTACTTGATCTGCTCGCGAAACTGCAGCATGAACAGTCGCAGCAGCCCGCTCGCATGCGCCTGCAGCGCCTCCTCGGGGGAATCGAAAACGCATACCGAGACGCTGTCGCCGTCGTCGGTCAATCCAGGGTAGCCGAAAACCGTCTGGCCGCCACCGACCTCGACTTCGATCAGCTCGGCCAACTCACCGAAACTCCAGTCGGTCATTCCCGAAAACTCGGCCGGCTGATCATGCAACTCGGCGAACTCCTGCTTCGCCTCGCGTCCCCATTCGCTGCGCAGTTCGGTCAAACTACGGCTGACGCCAAGTTGTCGGCCGTTTTCGTCGACCAGTCGAAAATTGAAGCTGAGATGTGGCGGCACCGCGTCGGGGCGAAAGGCATCGGGAGTGAGGTCCCAGCCGCGCGCGTTGAGTCCGCGGCTTTGCAGGATGAAGCTGACCAGGGCGCCGACCAGCGGCTTGTCCGCCGGCGGCACCTGGTCGACGAACTCGCTGGCGAAATCAGGCACCGGCACCAGCTTGGCGCGAATCCGCTGCGGCAGCGTTTTCACCAGCTGCTGCACCTTCTCCTTGAGCAGTCCAGGCACCAGCCACTCGCAGCGCGCGGCAGGAATCTGATTCAGTTGCGCCAGCGGCAGGGTCAGCGTGACGCCGTCGCGCGCACTGCCGGGTTCGAAATGGTAGGCCAGCGGGTAGTCGACGCTGCCCAGTTGCAGTTGATGCGGAAAGGCCTCGCTGGTGATGCCGGCGGCCTCGTGGCGCATCAAGTCCTCGCGCACCAGGTGCAGCAGTCGCGGCTGCCCGCGCTCGGCGCCGCGCCGCCACTTGTCGAAGCTGGCGCCGCTGTAGATACCCTCGGGAACGATCTGGTCGTAGAAGGCAAAGATCAGTTCGTCGTCGACCAGCACGTCGGGGCGGCGCGACTTGTGCTCCAGCGTCTCGATGTCGAGCACCAGTTGCTGGTTGTTGTTGAAGAAGTCCCAGCGCCGCGCGAACTCCTCGCTGACCTCGCCGGCGACCAGGGCCTGGCGGATGAACAGCTCGCGTGCCGCAGGCGGGTTCAGCGGTCCGAAATTCACCCGGCGGCGCGGGTCGACGACGATCCCGTAAAGCGTGATGCGCTCGAAAGCGACGACCTGCATCGCCTTCTTTTCCCAGTGCGGGTCGAAATGGCTGCGCTTGAGCAGATGCGCACCGACCAGCTCCAGCCACCCGGGTTCGATACGCGCGACGCAGCGCGCGAACAGGCGCGTCGTTTCGCTGATCTCGGCGGCGACGATCCACTTGCCGGCCTTCTTTTGCAAAGCCGAGCCGGGATGGATCAGCATCTTGATGCCGCGCGCGCCAAGGTAATGCGCAGAATCCTCGGACTTGCAGCCGATGTTGCCGAGCAGCCCGGCGAGCAGCGCGCGGTGCACTGCGTCGTAACTCGCCGGGACCTGGTTCACGCGCCATCCGTACTCGGCCGCGGCGCTATGCAGCTGCGCATGAATGTCGCGCCACTCGCGCATGCGCAGTGCGGAGAGGAAGTTATCGTGGCAGGTTTGCACCAGCTTGCGCTGCGACTTGCGGTGCTCGACCTCGGCCTGGTACCAGTCCCACAGTTTCAGCCACGAGAGGAACTCGGATTTGGGGTCGGCGAACTTCTGGTGCGCGGTATCGGCGCTGCCCTGCCTGTCCTGTGGGCGCTCACGCGGATCCTGGACACTCAGCGCGGCAGCGATGACCAGCACTTCGCGCAGACAGCCTTCGTCGCGAGCGGCGACGATCATCCGCCCCAGGCGCGGGTCGAGCGGCATCCCGGCCAGCTCCTGGCCGGTGGCGGTCAGCGCGTTGTCGGCGGTCACCGCGCCGAGTTCGAGCAACAGCTGGTAACCGTCGCCGATGGCCTTGCGCGGCGGCGCTTCGAGAAAGGGAAAATCCTCGATATCGCCAAGACGCAGCGCTTTCATGCGCAGGATCACCCCGGCCAGCGACGAACGCAGTATTTCCGGTTCCGAATATTCCGGACGCAGCGCGAAGTCCTGTTCTTCGTAAAGGCGGATGCACACCCCGGCCGCGACCCGCCCGCAGCGCCCGGCGCGCTGGTTCGCCGAGGCCTGCGCGATCTTCTCGATCTGCAGTTGCTCGACCTTGTTGCGGTACGAATAGCGCTTGATGCGCGCCAGGCCGCTATCGACGACGTAGCGGATTCCCGGCACGGTCAATGAGGTTTCGGCGACGTTGGTCGCCAGCACGATGCGTCGTCCCACGTGCGGCTTGAAGATCCGTCCCTGCTCTTCTGCCGACAGGCGCGCGAAGAGCGGCAGGATTTCGGTATGCGGCGGGTGATGCTTGCGCAGCGCCTCGGCGGCCTCGCGAATCTCGCGTTCGCCCGGCAGGAAGACCAGCACATCGCCCGGACCGGCGCGATCGAGCTCGTTACAGGCGTCGACAATCGCCTCACAGAGGTCACGCTGGTCGTCGCCACGTTCGCTGCGTCCGCTAGCTGCGCCACCGGCTTCGTTACCGTCGTCTTTCTGCAGAGGTCGATAGCGCAACTCCACCGGATGCAATCGGCCCGAGACCTCGATCACCGGAGCGTCGTCGAAGTGCCGCGCAAAGCGCTGCGCGTCGATCGTCGCCGAAGTGATGATCAGCTTCAGATCGCGGCGTTTGGGCAACAACTGCTTGAGGTAGCCGAGCAGAAAGTCGATGTTCAGACTGCGCTCGTGCGCCTCGTCGATAATCAGCGTGTCGTACTGCTCGAGCCAGGAATCGCCCTGCGTCTCGGCGAGCAGAATGCCGTCGGTCATCAGCTTGATCAGGGCATCGGGCGTGGTCCGGTCACTGAAGCGGATCTTGTAGCCGACCAGCCGTCCGACCTCGCTCTGCAGCTCCTGGGCAATCCGCGCCGCCGTCGACCGCGCGGCGATTCGGCGCGGTTGCGTGTGACCGATCAGGCCGGTGGTGCCACGACCGATTTCCAGGCAGATTTTGGGAATCTGCGTCGTCTTCCCGGATCCCGTTTCGCCGCAGACGATCAGCACCTGGTGCCCGGCAATCAGCGCCGCTATCTCGGCGCGCCGCCCATTGACCGGCAGATCGTCGGCAAAGACCGGTATCGGCAGGCGCGCGCGCCGCTCGGCCACCGCCGCACGAGATTTCTCGACCAGGGTGTCGCGCTCGGCCAGCAGCGCGTCACGCTTGGCGCCGAAGCCATGCCGCAGGTCCCGCGTCAGGGCGCGCAGTCGACGCTGGTCGAGCGCCAGGCAGTCGGCGAAAGGGTCCTGCGGAGGGGTTGGGGCAGCGGCGCTTGTGGCGGTCATCGGTCAGGGAAAGCGGGTGCAGGCGGGGCAGTCAAGGGGTTTGGTGCTCGTGGGAGTCCCGAGCAGCAAACAAGGCAGCGATCGTCGGCTCGCGCATCGTCCGTAAGGGACGCCATTTTACCCCACTGCGGTGCACGGGCCGTGTACTGCTTGCTGCGCGCCCTGGTTGAGCAGTCGCGTGCCGACGACAAATCCGGGACCCCGGGGCTGCCATTCCGCGCTATCGTAACAGCTGCAGTTTCCAACGGGAGAAGCTCAATGCCAGTGCAAACTCTCACGCCAAACAACGATTGGCTGGCGGACATCCTCGTCCCTGCGAGCACGCCGTGGATCGAGATGAGGCCCGGAATGGCATCGGCAAAGCCGCGCTGGACGGAGCCCGCGACGCGGCGCATGAACGATGCGGCAGTCGCCAGCCAGTAGGGCCATGCGCAGCTTCTTTGCCATCGCTGGCGATCCTGCCTCGGACGGTGTTGCGCCTGGCGGCGATGAAAATGGCGGCACTGCCTGTCCTCGTTCCCTGCGCGCGCGCTGACAACTGTGCCCATACTCGCGTCTGCCGATCGCCGCCTCCGTCGGCTCGAAGACCCACGAATCATCGCGCTGTCACTGCTTGGCGCGCTCCTTGTCGGAGTGGCAGACTACCTCACCGGTTACGAGATATCGATGTCGCTCTTCTACCTGGGGCCGGTGGCGCTGGCCACCTGGTACGGTGGACGCCGCGCCGGCATCGGCATTGCGTCGATCAGCTGCGTGCTCTGGTACGGCACTCAGCTGGCCAGCGGCTTTCCGTATTCGCATCCGCTGATCCCGGTCTGGAACGCGCTCATCCGTTTCGGTTTCTTCTTCGTCACCAGTTCGCTGCTCATCGCGCTGCGTGGCAGCCTCGTCGAGCAACGCCACCTGGCGCGGACCGACGTTCTGACCGGCCTGTGCAGCAGGCGGGCGTTCGAGGATCGGCTCGACCACGAGCTGGCGATGGCGCAGCGGCGCAGCACGCCGCTCACGCTGGCGTACCTGGACCTCGACGATTTCAAGGCCGTCAACGACAGCTTGGGTCATGCCGAAGGCGATCGGCTTCTGCGCACGACCGGGCAGGCGGTGAAGAAAGCGCTGCGCAAGACCGATATCGCGGCACGCCTGGGTGGCGACGAGTTCGCCCTGCTCTTGCCGGGAAGCAACGGGCACGGCGCGCAGCGGATCGTAGAGCATCTTGGCCGCGAGCTGCGTGAGGCGTTTTCGGCCAGCGCCCTGGAGATCACGTGCAGCATCGGCGTGGTCAGCTTTCTGGAGCCAGGCGTGTCGGCAACCGACGCCCTGGCCGCCGCCGATGCCCTGATGTACGAAGTCAAGCGTCAGGGCAAGGCGGCGGTGGCTTTTCGTGTCGTCGGCGGCGCACCTCTGCAGGGTCTTCGCGACGACGGAGCTTCGACCGGTGGCGCTTGACGCCGCGCCCTCAGCGACCTGCCGACGGCGGCACCCGCGGTCGATCGATCGCCCCGCGAGGCGGCATGAGAACCGGCTCTAGCATTTTGCTTCCATGCCTGCTGTGGTGCTCGTCTGTCCTTGCCGAGCCAGCGCCATGGTATCTCTGGCGCAGCAAGCTTGATGGTCAGGTATTCTGCGCCCAGACGCTTCCCGGCGCCGGTTGGGAACGGGCCGGCGGGCCGTACCGGGATGCGCGCTGCGAGAAGTCGGGAATGCCCGGCCGATAGTTGTATCGCGCATCATACGGTCGAACTTTTCCCTGCCCGAGGAAGTCAGGAAACCTGACGTGGTCCGGGACCGACCCGCCGCGATTGTCGATTAACGAGATGACTGGATTTAGAGCATGGGAAAGAAAAAGAGCGGCCTGGTCTTTGCGTACCTTCTGGATGGAGGGTCCGGAACACCGATGAACTGGGATCGAATCGGCGGTTGGGAACCGGGCCAGGGCATTCTGTGGCTGCATCTCGATTACGCTGACGAAGGGGCAAAGCAATGGCTGGTCGAGGAAAGCGGACTCGACGAAGTGTCCTGTGCCGCCTTGATGGCCGAGGAAACCCGCCCACGTGTCGTGTCATCCGGAAATGCTCTGCTCCTGATCCTGCGCGGCGTGAACTTCAACCCCGGCGCCGATCTCGAAGACATGGTCGCCATCCGCATGTGGTTCGACGAGCATCGCATTATCAGCATGCGGCATCGGCGGGTAATGGCCATGGACGACATCAACAAGAGTATCCAGGCCGGCAAGGGCCCGGACTCGATCAGCGACTTTCTGATCATGGCAGCCAGCAAGCTCACCGATCGCATGGCCGACGTGATCAGCGACATCGATGACAGCGTCGATGAGCTGGAAGACGCGGTATTGACCGAGGAGACCAAGGGACTGCGCCCCAAGCTCGCCCACCTCCGCCGACAGACGATCAGCATGAGGCGCTACATATCGCCGCAGCGCGACGTGCTCGCTCGCTTGCAGAACGAACGGGTGCCCTGGCTGGACGATGCCGACCGGGTGCGCGTCCGCGAACTCGCCGAACGTACGGCACGCTTCGTCGATGACCTCGATTCGGCCCGTGACCGGGCGGCAATTACCCAGGAAGAGCTGAACAATCATCTCTCGGAGAAAATGAACAAGACGATGTACGTGCTGTCGATCGTCGCCGCCATCTTTCTTCCGCTGGGCCTGTTTACGGGACTTCTGGGAATCAACGTTGGCGGCATTCCGGGGACCGAGAATGACTCGGCATTTGTACTCGTCAGCGGCATGCTGGTCGCCTTTGCCGTCGCGCAATACCTCGTCTTCAAGAAAATGAAGTGGATCTGATCGGCAAGGCAACGGCCCTGCGCGGTAGGCCCGGTGCTTGAAAGCGGATGTACTTGCGGGGCGGTGCGCGCTCCGATTCACGGCCACCAGCAAGAAGCGCGTGCCGGCCATTCTTCTTCGCGATGCCGCAAGGCCTTCAGCGGTGCGTCGTCGGCTTACGCGGCGCTGTCCGACGGCAGCACGCTGACCTGGGAAAGCGACGCAGGGCAGCTTGCCCGATAGCGCGGAAAAAGTGGTTCGGGCCTGGCGTTCTGCGGCGTCGGCGGCTCGACCCTGTGCGCCGGCAATGCCGTTTGATTCAGAACCAGCAGCGCGCAGACGCTGTCAGACGAGCGCTACAGGCGCCGCAGCGCCGCCGACACGCAGGCGCCCAACACGGCAAGCGCGTCCAGTCGCCTGTCGCCGCCGACCTGATCTGAATTCCACCCGCAAGCCACCCTGCACAAGGAGATCCACGTGCACCTCAACGCACTGCTTCCACGCCACCCGGTTCCTGCCCTCAACGTTCCGCTGACCTCCGGCGGACGTTTCGTGCTCGGCGCGTCGCCGGCCGAGCACTTCGATCTGCTGGTTTTCTATCGCGGGCTGCATTGCCCGATCTGTGCCAAATACCTGCTCGAGCTCGAGCGCCTGGCGCCCGAATTCTCGTCGCGTGGCGTGCAGATCGTCGCGGTGAGCAGTGACGGCGAGGAACGTGGCCGGCAAATGGCCGAGAAAGTGGCTGCCCGGGGCGTGCAATTTGCCTATGGCCTGAGCCTGCGCAGCGCGCGCCAGTGGGGCCTGTACATCAGCACCTCGCGCGGCCAGACGTCGATCGGGATCGACGAACCCGGGCTGTTCAGCGAACCCGCCGTCTTCCTGGTTCGCCCGGACGGAACGCTGTACTACGGAGCGGTTCAGACGATGCCCTTCGCGCGTCCGCAGTTCCAGGATCTGCTCGGCGCCGTCGACTTTGCGATCAGCAAGGATTACCCGGCGCGTGGCGAATACACCGGCGAAGTCTAGGAAGTCGGGGAGGACTCGTCGCTAACCGGCGCCGGAGAGTCGCCGGAGCACCTCTTGGCGCGGGAAAAGAACGACCAGCGCGTCTACCGACGGCGTTTGCTCCTGGCCGGTAAGCAGCACCCGCAGGGGCATCGCCAGCTTCGGCATTTTCAGGCCGTGGGCGGCGACGCTCTGCTTAATCAAGGCGCCGATCGCCGCCGCTTCCCAGGCGATGTCCGGCAGTCCGGCGACGAAGTCGGCCAGCGCCGGCAACGCTTCCGGCGTCAGATGCTTGGCCCGGAGTTCTGCTTTCGGCGCAATGTCGACGTAGAACACTTCAGCCGCGTCGGCCAGCTCGTTGAGGTTGGCGACACGCTCCTGGTACAGGGTAACGATCGCTGGCAGCGAAGGCGTCGCGCTGACCGTCACGCCACGCGCCTGCAGACGCGGCAGCACCAGGGCCGCCAGTCGCGCTGCATCGGCGCGCTTGAGATAGTGCGCGTTGAGCCAGTTGAGTTTCTCGGTGTTGAACTGCGCCGCCGACGGCGTGATGTGGTCGAGGTCGAACCACGCGCAGAACTGCGCCATCGAGAAGATTTCTTCATCGCCGTGCGACCAGCCCAGGCGCGCCAGATAGTTGAGCACGGCTTCCGGCAGGTAGCCTTCGTCGTCGTACTGCATGACGCTGACCGCACCGTGGCGCTTGGACAGTTTTTGCCCATCGTCGCCAAGGATCATCGACAGGTGTGCGTACTGTGGCACCTGCACGCCCAGCGCCCGCAGGATGTTGATCTGCCGCGGAGTGTTATTGACGTGGTCGTCGCCGCGAATGACGTGCGTGATGCCCATATCGAAGTCATCGACGACGACACAGAAGTTGTACGTCGGCGTGCCATCGGCACGGGCGATGACCAGATCGTCGAGTTCGGCGTTGGCGATTTCGATACGCCCCTTGACCAGGTCGTCCCAGGCGACGACGCCGTCGCCCGGATTGCGGAAACGCACGGCCGGCGATACGCCAGCCGGTGGCGGCGGCAGGACCTTCCCCGGCTCGGGCCGCCAGGCACCGTTGTAACGCGCCTTCAGCCCTTGCGCGCGCTGCTCCTCGCGCAGGCGATCGAGTTCCTCGGGCGCCATGTAGCAATGGTAGGCCGTGCCGGCGGCGAGCATCTCTTCGATCACGGCCTGGTAGCGGGCCATCCGCTGCGTCTGATAGAACGGCCCTTCGTCGTGTTTGAGGCCGAGCCAGTTCATGCCGTCAAGAATCGCCTGCACGGCTTCCGGTGTCGAACGCGCCAGGTCGGTATCCTCGATACGCAGGATGAAACTGCCGCCATGGCGGCGGGCAAAGGCCCACGAGAAGAGCGCGGTGCGCGCGCCGCCAATGTGCAGGAAACCGGTCGGGGAAGGAGCAAAGCGGGTACGGATCATGATGACGGGTCGCAGTCTGGCAAAGCGCCCATTCTAGACCAGACGCCGGTAGCGAATCCCTTGTCGCTCCGCTTTCAGCTGCTTCCCGCCCGCAAAGCACGCTCGACCCAGGCCGGATCGGCGCCTCCCTTCACGGCCGCAGCGTCGCCGACGGGCAGGCTTTCAGCCGCGCCTTCCCCCGTCGTGAAAGCGAATGAAATTCCGCCCGGCCTGCTTCGCCTCATACATTGCCGCATCGGCCCACTGCAGGATCTCGTCGCGGCTGGCTTGATGACCGATGAACAGAGCGACGCCAATGCTCGCCGAGCACTGGTGGGTAATCGTTGTTTCGGCCTTCGCGTCGGACTTGATGGTCAGTCGATACTCTTCCAGCAGGGCAAGACGAATTTTCTCCGCGATGGTGGCGGCTTTGTCCACCGCCTCGGCCCTGTCCGCAGCCAGCTCGCTGATCATCACCACGAACTCGTCGCCACCAAAGCGGGCGACCGTGTCCACCTCGCGGACACAGCTCTTCAGCCGCGCCGCCGCCTCGACCAGGAGGATATCGCCGACGACGTGCCCATGGGCATCGTTCAGGGGCTTGAAGTTGTCCAGGTCGACGAACATCACCGCGCCGTGGCAGGGTATCCGCGAACTTGCGGCCATGGTCTGGTCCAGACGGTCGTCGAGCAGGCGCCGGTTGGGCAGCGCCGTCAGCGGATCATGAAACGCCAGTTGGCGCACCCTCTCCTCGGCATACTTGCGTTCAGTGATTTCCCTGCTGACGCCGAAATAGCCGACGATCGCGCCGCGCGCGTCGCGTTCGGGGGTGGACAGGACCTCCAGCCAGATCAGCTTGCCGTCCCGGCAGCGCTGCGGCAGTTCGAAGCGGCTGATCCTGGTTCTTACGCCGTTCCGCTCGGCTTCCGCGCGCACCGCTTGCTTGGCCTTGAGAATGGCGATTCCCTCGGCGGTCAACACCTCGGTCACGTGCCGCCCGATCACCTCCTCGGCCTTGTAGCCGCGCAAGCGTTCATCCGCCGGGCTGATATAGGTGAAGCGATGATCGCGGTCCTGTCGCCAGACAATGTCGGAAATATTCTCGGTCAGCAGGCGGAAATGCGCTTCGCTGGTACGCAGCCGCTCGGCAGCGAGATTTCGCTCGATGGCGATGCTGGCCAGACGGGCGGACTGCTCGATCAGCTCGACATGCGCAGCGCTCGGGCTGTGCGCGTGCCGATGATAGAGGGCGAAGGTGCCGAGAACCTTGCCAGACGATGAACGAATCGGTTCCGACCAGCACGAGCCAAGTCCGGCCTTGGCCGCCAGCTCCCGCGCACGCTCCCAGTAGCGATGACTGGCGATGTCTTCGACGATGACCCGCTGACCGGTGAACGCGGCCGTTCCGCAGGAACCGGCTCCGGCGCGGATTTTCATGCCGTTGACGGCAGCGTTGAAGGCCTCGGGCAAGCTCGGCGCCGCGCCGGTGGTGAGGCGCATGCCTTCCTTGTCCACCAGGAGAATGCTGCACAGCATTCCCGGATTGAGCTCCTCGACGCCCTGCGCCAGCGCTTCGAGAAGGCCGCGCAACAGCTCGCCTTCGGCCAGCAGTTGCAGAATACGGCTGCGAAACTGCTCGTATTGCTCGGCCCGTTTGAGGGCGGTGATGTCGGTATGGGTGATCACCACGCCGCTCTCGACGTCGGTCCCCAGAGGCATCACGGCCATCGAGAACCAGCGCCGTTCCTCCGCCGAGTGGCAGGCATATTCGAGGCTGAAGGAGGGCAAACGGCGCTCAAGAACCGACTCGATCCCGCGCCGGGCCTTGCTTGCTTCGTCGGCCTGGCCCTCAGCGTCGAGGTCGCAAAAAGCGAGGTAATTCCCGCCGACGTCGGTATTCGCCGGCAGCTGCCCGGACTTTCCGCTGTTTTCCCATGAAAACCGCCGCCAGCGCTTGTTGACCGCTCGGATGACGCCACGACGGTCGAGGACAACGATTTCGGCAGCCATGGAATTAAGGATGACGTTCTTGAAGGCTTCGCTTTCCTGTAGTGCTTTCTCCCGACTTCCCAGGGTTTTCAGGAGGGCATTGAAGCCGGCAATCAGTTCGCCGACTTCGTCCTCGCGGCTGATTGGCAGCAACGGCGGGGGCCGCTGAGTCTCCGACAGGCTGGACAGCATTTTCGCAGCCGAAAGCATCGGGGCAAGCTCGCGGCCCAGTATCCACCAGGTCGCGGCGGCGGCCAGCATGGAGAGGAGTAATGCAGCCAGGAACATGCGCTGCTGCATGCCGTGAATCGGCGCAAAGGCCTCGGCGGTCGGAAGCACGGCTACCATCTCCCAACCGGAAACGGGAATTCGCTTGGCCGAGGTGAGGACTTCGGAGCCGCCGCTGGTGACAGCGACGGCGGGGCCCTCGAAACCTGCGACCAGGCGATCGACGGTCGGATCGACGCCTGGCGGCGGCAGGTGGCCGATGACGTGGTCCCTGTCGGTAGCGGTGATGATCTGCCGGTCATGCGGCGCAACGAGAAGGTAACCACCCGTCCTGCCGTAGCGGCTGTCGGTAAAACGGTCGAGGAAACTCGCCAGGGCCAGATTGACGACCCCACTCACGGCGCCAATGACTTTGCCGCCGGGTTCTCGAATGGGAACGGTCATGCCAAAAACGGGCACCGGTAGCTGCTTTCCCATCACCGGCCGGCTGATGGTCGATTTTCCCTCCAGCAGCGCAGCGGCGACGCTGTCGATGTCCATGTAATTTAGACTCAGCCGCCCTGACGGGGGAGGAAATTCGGCAACAGCCGTACCGTCGAGTCGATGTGCAATGATCCCGCCGTTGAACGGCTCGTCGTCCGGAATCAGGCTCTGCGCCAGGAGCGCCGGCAAGGCCGTGCTATCGGCCAGCATCGCCGGAGTGACTCGGCTGGCAATTCTGGCCAGAAACGCCAGGCGATCGCCCAATTCGTGATTCAGCTCGTCGGCGAGCAGGGAAACCGTCGACAACTGCTGGTCACCCAATACGCGCTCCATGTCCTTGAGCAGCATCCGACTGCTGTAAAAAGCCAGTGACCAGATGCTGACCAGAAAAATGGCCAGCGTAAACAGAGTGATTCTCGTCTTGAGCGAGCTCCGTTGAAGGCGAGTCCAGTTCATTCAGTTTGCACGCAGTCGATAATCCTGCGGAAGTCAAGATGCTGAAGCTTAATATATTTTCTCAGAGTATGGTTTCTCGCACGCGACAACGCCCATTGCCGGTACCGGCCTGCGGCCGATAGCGGCTGCAGCGCCTTCTTGCATGCGCGTAACGGGGCAGCGGAAACGTGCCGGCCACATTGGCGCGCGGAACCACCTTGACCAGCGACTGCCCAACCGGCATCGGTCACCTTGGCCCGCTGGAACGCTAGCGCGATAATTTAACAAGCGTGCTTGGCGCACAATTGGCGACTGAATTCCGTGCGACGCGGAAAGCGCCAGCGCTTGACAGGGCTGACACCCGAACAGATACTGCCCTGCCGGCGACGACACTGCCGTCGAGTTTGCCGCCTTTGGGGTTTCAAGCTTTTTGTGCCCGTCAGGAGAGAACGCATGAAACGTAATCTGTTTGCCGCTCTTGTGGCCACACTCATTCTCGGCACTGGTATTGGCGTTTTCCACCAGCGCAGTGTCAATATCGGCGATGCCCATGCGCAAGGCGCGCCGGCAGGCCTGCTTGCCGCAGCTTCCGCGCAAGCGCTTCCGGAAGCGTCGATCATCGATCAGGATGCTCCGTATCACGAAGCCTGCGCCCGCGAAGGACTCAGTGAATCGGAATGCGTCGGACGGCTGATCTGGTTCAAGGCCACTGCCGGCAACGACCGCTTCCATACCTATACCTTTCAGCAGCGCATTGGCGTCCTGGTCGACTGGTTCCGCGTCTTGCGTGCCGACCAGCGCGACGATCGTTTCTGGGCCTGGGGAATCATCAACGACCCCTCGTGCTGCAAGCCGGGCGACCCCGACTGCCCGGCCAAGTCAGCCGCGGAAACCTACGGCTTCGACTGGTGCCCTGGCGACGACGTGCTCCTGAAGTACGTCGGCAAGCCCGGCTACATCGACCCGGCCTGCGGCCTCAAGGACGCGGCCCTCGACCCGGACGACCCGCACAGCCAGGGCGGCAAGGTCGACCAGCGGCACTCGGCCTGCGATCTCAAGTTCGGCACCTCGACCGGTGCGCTGGGGATTCGCAAGTTTCCCAACCCGCGCTTCGACGCCGCGAAGTGGCAGGCTTTGAACGGCGAGTCAGGCAGCTGGTCGGGCTTTGACAGCCCGCTCATCGCCAAGACCGGAATCGAATCGGACCAGCGGGTGAGCCGACTTGCCGACGGCTCGGTGGAGCCACCCTTCCTGATCGGCACCTCCTGCGGCTCCTGCCATATCGCCTTCGACCCGCTCAACCCGCCCGCCGACCCGGCACATCCCAGGTGGGAGAACATCAAGGGACTGATCGGCAATCAATACACGCGGATGTCCGAACTGCTCGGCTCGGGTCTGCCGATGAGCAGCCTGGAGTACCAGATGTTCGCGCACGCCCGTCCCGGCGTCACCGACACTTCGGCGATTTCGCACGATCAGGTCAACAATCCGGGGACCATCAACGCGCTGATCAATGTCGCCCAGCGGCCGGTATTCAAGGGCGAGGTGGTGACCAAATGGCGCAAGGCGGCAAGCTGCGGAAGCGAGAGCGACGAGAGCAAGTGCTGGTGCGAGCCGGGTCGCGACGGCAAGTGCTGGCAGCGCAGCACGCGCAACGACGACGTCACGCCGGTCAACCTGGGCGGCAAGAAAGTCGTCCTGCCCGGCGTCCATCACATCCTCAAGGGCGGCGAGGATTCGACCGGTGCGCTGGAGGCGATCCAGCGCGTGTACTTCAACATTGGCTCGTGTTCCGAGCAGTGCTGGGTCAACCACCTCGCCGACATGCGCGAGGTGGATCCGGAGCAACGTGGTTTCGGGCAGACGCCATTCGACATCGGCCAGTGCCGGCGCGATTGCCCGAACTTCCGGGCCGTCGAGGACCGGCTGCAGAACGTGCTCGACTTCTTTGCCTCGGCCGAGTCGGACCAGACCGACCTCTACGCAGCGCTGGCCAACGTTCGCCAGGCGGGAACAAGTAGCGTGGCTTACAGCCGTGCCGATCTGGTCCGCGACCTGGAAACCGAATTCGGTGCCGGCGCCGTGGGCCGCGGCCAGCTCGTTTTCGCCGAAAACTGCGCGCGCTGCCATTCGAGCATTCCCGAGAGCGAAGGTGGCTCGTTCAATAACCGCGATTTCGCCGCCGCCAGCGAAGCGCATCCGCGCAAGATCAGAGCCGATTTCCTGGGTAACGATCAGGCGACACCGGTGACTGAAGTCGGCACTTTCCGTTGCCGCTCGCTGCACTCCAACCACAAAGCCGGCAACCTGTACATGGAATCCGCATCGGAGACGTTGCGCGAGCGCCCGGTGGTCGCCGACATTCCGGAACGCGACGAACTCAAGGACGCCGGTCGTGGCTACATGCGCAACGTCTCGCTGGTCAATATCTGGGCGACCGCGCCATTCATGCACAACAACGCCATCGGGCCGGAAATCTGTGGCAAGCCGGCGAACAAGGCCAACGATTTCCACCGCGCACGCTATGTCGACAGTGGCGGCCAGCTGCTCGCACAACAGCCCGATTGCCTGCGCTACGATCCCAGCGTCGAGGGCCGTTTCGACCTCTACAAGCTGTCGATGTTCGAACTTCTCCACCCGAAGGAGAGAGGCAAAAAACGGACGCTGACCAACGCCGACCTGCTCATCGATGTCGGCATCCGACCACTCGACGGCAAGACCGAGAAGCCGCTGTTCGGTTTCGGGCAGGTGAAGATCCCGGCCGGCACCAGCGCCGGTTTCCTCAACGGCCTGATGCACAAACAGCTGATCGGCGACCTGTTCCTCGCCAAGCGCCACCCGGACCGGCTCGAAGCGGCTGGCAAGGCGAGCCTTCTGCCGACGCTGCAGACGATCGCCGACGAGATCATCAAGAATCCGTCGCGCTTCGTCGACATCCTGCGCGAGCAACGCGATTTCATCAGTGCCAATTACCAGACGTGCACCGAGGAGATCGAGAATCAGGGTCACCGCTTCGGCGAGGACCTTTCCGAGGCCGACAAGAAAGCGCTCACCGCTTTCCTCGCCACGCTGTAAGGAAACGGGAGATCACATCATGCGACTGCCGCACACCTTGACCCCGGGCCGCCTGGACTCGCTGCCTGGCGGAGTACGTTTCGGTCGGATTGCTCGTATCGCCCTCGCCGCGCTCACCGCCCTCGGGGTGGCGTCGTGCAGCAAGCCCGAACCCCCGGAGATTACTTTCGCGCCCTACGCCAAGAGCTACCAAACGAAAATGAGCCTGGCGCAGGTGGACTACAAGTTCCCGATTCCGCCGGCCGAACTGGCCAAGATCACGCCCGACTACCTGGCGACGCTCGACGAGGAGCAGATCGATCAGATCTACGCCCGCCTGACGGCCGGCCCGATCCCGGATGGTGCTTTCGAGGGCCGCATTCTGCTGCCGCGCGGAAGCAGCGGCAAGTTCCGGCTTTCCGAGCTCGTCGGCGGCTTCGGGGGAACCGTCCTGCACCTCAAGGGGCTGGTCGTCGAGGAAATCGGCGAAGTGCTCTGGCGCGGCAAGGTTTTCTTCCGCGACGAGGGCGTGCTGCGCAACCGCATCGAGGACCTGTCGCTGCTCAAGAAGGTCGGCCTGGTCGAAGGCGAGCCGAAGAAAATGAACTACGCGGGCAAGGAGACCTGGCTGCTCTTCCCGGCCAAGCTTTACTGCGGCCAGAGCCTGCTCGACTCGCGGCGTGAATCGATCATCATCGACTACTTCTTTAGCGACGAAATCGCCGGTTACCAGGAAAACCCCGACTATCTCGCCGGCCGGCGAGGCCTCAAGGTGCGCGACGAGATCCGCATGATCCGTCCCGGCTTCTACCTTGGCCGCGCCTATCTGGACCGTGGTTTCGCGCTCAACTTCACGCTCTACGACAAGGACACCGACGACAAGGCGCGGGCAAATTTCGTTGCTACCGGCAAGGTGCAGGAAGACTGCTGGCCGGGAACGCAGCAACGCAGCGTCATCGCTGCTGCACCGCCCAAGCCCGGCAAGCCCTGAGCAAGGCGCGCCCGGGGCATGGAGGCTGACGATGCGCTTGTCCGCAACCTCGCTGGCGATCCTGCTCGGCCTCGCTGCGGGGTCCGCAGCAATCTGCGCCATGCCGGTGCGGGCGACTGAAGCGCTGCCGCTGCCGGTGGTCGATCCGGCCGATCCCGGCGAGCATCTGCCCAGCCACGGGCGTTCGCTCTTCGAGCAGATGTTTGCCGTGCGGCGCGGTGTTGCGGCAGAGATCGAAGTGCCGTTTCCTTTCGAGGCTCTGCTCGCGCGCATCGACGCCCAGCTCCAGCGCGATCCGGCCAGCCCACTGCCACCGGCCAAGCGCGTCCTGATTCCGCTGGGCCGCTCGCTGCAGCGGACAGCCGCCGCCCCCGACTACTTCGCCTCTCCCCGCGTGGTGGTCGCCGTCGACAGCCCGCCGATAGCGGGCGATGTGCCGCTGCTCAAGGATCGCCTTTACCTTGGCTACCAGGAAAAGTCGGCGGTCGTCGAAATCATCAGCTACAACGAGGCTGCCGGCCGCTTCGAGTTCCTGTTGCTCAAGGATTACCGTGCCGGCGGCAAGCCGCGTCTGGCCTACGCCAACCGGACGATCTGCTTCGCCTGCCACCAGAACGGCGCGCCGATCTTTTCGCGCGCTCTATGGGACGAGACCAACGCCAACGCCAAGGTCGCCGCAGCGCTGCTGGCCAGCGGCCAGAGCTTCTATGGCATTCCCCCCGAGCGCGGCATCGACGTTCCCTACGCCATCGACAACGCCAGTGAGCGCGCCAACGGCTTTGCCCTCACCCAGCGCCTGTGGCGCGAGGGCTGCGGCGGCAATAGCGCCGAGGCGCAAGGCTGCCGTGCGGGTCTGTTTACGGCCGCCTTGCGGCACGCCCTCGCCGGCGGTCAGACGTGGACGCCCGATGCCCGTTTCGAGCGCTCGGTCGACCAGCCGCTGCGCGCGCAGGCGCGGCGCCGCTGGCCGGGCGGACTGGCCAGCGGCAATCCCGACATTCCCAACCGCAACCCCCTGCAGGGGACGAGCACTTGGCCTGCAGACGCGGCCGCTCGCGTGGCTTTGTCGGAGGTGCAGGCGCGCTTCGATCCACTCCTGCCGCGTCCGCCCGGGGCGCTCTGGCGGCCCGACGCTGCGGACGCGCTGCGGCAGCTGGTGGCCGGCCTGGCGGAGTTCGTCTCCGACCCTGACCGGCGGCAATTGGCGAGTGCGCTGGAGCGGCTGACACCACCCACTCCATCGGCTCCACCGGCGGCACAGCGCCTCAGCGTTCCCTGCCGGATCGACACCCGAGTCGCTTCGCGCTGGTCGCTGCGCTGCTCCGCGGTGGATGGCACCCTGCTCGCCGGAACGCTGTCGGTGCACGCCGGGAGGCCGAGTGGCGGCCGGCTGGCAAGGCTGGCGCTGCCCGGCGGCAGCGCCCTGAACGATGTGGAACTGACCCTCGTCACGGCGGCGAACGCAGCCGGCGCAACCTTGGCACCACGCGTAGACGGGCTGCCGGCGAGAAACGCCGCCGCCAACGTGATCCACTCGATCGCCATTCGCCGCAGCGAAGCCACCTTGGCTAGCGGCACGGGCGCCACGCCTGGCGGCGATGGGCTGGTCGACGGCGAAGCGACGCTGGAAATCCGCGACGATTTCGCCATCGTGCAACAGGCCATCGACCGCCTCGCCGCCGGTCCGCAAGCCGCGACTCTTTTCGGACCCGATCCCTTCCCGCGCCGGCCGCTTTTTTCGGCGCTGTTCGCCGAATTCGGCGCGCCGGCCGCGGCGCCCTGCTGCGCGGCCGCCGAGCACCTGCCGCCAGCGCAGCTGGAGGTCGCCGCCGTCGCGCCGGGACAGGCGCCGGGCAGCAGCGGTGACCCGCTCCTGCGTGGCTTTCAACCCTACTGCGCCGCCTGCCACCAGAGCGCCGAAACCTTTCCGCCGAATTTTCTCCACGGATCTCCGGCGGAAGTCGGCGCCAGCCTCCGCCACTGCGCCCAACGCCTCTACGTCCGCCTGGCAATGGCCGACCTGGCGCCGGCGCAGCGCGCCAAGACGCCAATGCCACCGGAAAGCATGTTGCCGGCTTTTGCCAGCGACACCCAGGCATGGCGCAGCAGCCCGGTGCGCGCCGCCATGCTCGCTCAGGTGGCGCAATGGTTACGCGCCGAGACGGGTCGCCCACCGCAACTCGCAACCCTGCTGGCTGGCGGCTACGAGGCTCTACGTCCGTGCCTGCCAGCGCACTGAGAACGAGAAAAAGGGGAACACAGCATGAACGAACCGCAAGCAGCCGCAAGAAGCCCCTGGAAGCGACGCTTCATCATTCTCTTCATCGTCACCGTCGTCTTGCCGCTGCTGGTCGTCATCTGGTTGGTCCAGCGCTTTGCCGGTGACGTGGCGGTGGATTATGCCAGCCCGGCCGAACACTTCAAGTACGGGTCCACCGGTGGCGAGCACGAGATGGGCTTCCCCTACTGGATCTGGCGTGCGCTGCCCAATGTCTGCCCGCAATACCTGCCCGGCAAGGGCTACCAGTCGCTGGGAATGGTTTTCGAGAAGAACGCCGACGGCAGCGACCGCGACCTGCCGATCGGCACCTCGCAGCGCCGCTACCAGGGAATCGACCGTGTCTTCGTCAACTGTGCCGTCTGCCACACGAGCACCGTGCGCACGGCAGCCGACCAGCCGCCGACGATCGTCCTCGGCATGCCGGCAGCGACCTTCAACATGAAGGGCTTCGAGGAGTTCTTCTTCCGCTGCGCCGCCGACCCGAAGTTCGCCAAGGAATTCATCCTGCCGGAGATTGAACGCCAGGGCGGGCAACTCGACCTGCTCGACCGCTACATCGTCTATCCGGTGGCCATCGCCATCATGCGCGACCGCGTGCTGGCGCTCGCCGGGCGCTTCGACTGGGTCTTCAAGCAGCGCGAGTGGGGGCCCGGACGCGTCGACACCTTCAACTCGGCGAAAGTGATCTTCAACTTCCCGATGGCCCATCTCGACCCCGACGAGTTCGACGCGCCAGCCGATTTTCCCTCGCTGTGGCGGCAACGCCAGCGCAAAGAGCCGCACGAGATGCAGCTCCACTGGGACGGCAACAACACCACCGTCGAGGAGCGCAACAAGAGCGCCGCCTTTGGCACCGGCACGACGCCGCCGACCATCGACCTGGAACGTATCGGCCGCGTCGAGGACTGGATTCTCGATGTCTCACCGCCCAGCTTCAGCCAGTTCTTCCCGGTCGACGCCGAACTGGCGTTGCGCGGCGCGCCGATATACAAGGCCTACTGCGCCCGCTGCCACGGTGCGTCGGGCAGCGACTTCAGCGGCGAGCTGGTCGGCAAGGTGACGCCGCTGGCCGAGATCGGCACCGACCGGCGACGCCTCGATTCCTACTCCTACACGCTGGCGGTGAACCAGGCGACGCTCTACGCCGGCTACCCGTGGCGGTTCACCCACTTCCGCAAGACCTTTGGCTACGCCAACATGCCGCTCGACGGCATCTGGCTGCGCGCGCCCTACCTGCACAACGGCTCGGTGCCCAGCCTGCGCGACCTGCTCGAACCCGCTGCGGCGCGCCCCGCGACTTTCTATCGCGGCAACGACGTCTATGACCCGGTCAAGGTCGGCTTCGTCTCGGACCAGGCGCAGCGCAACGGTCAGCCGTTCTTCCTTCTCGACACCGCGGTCCCCGGCAACGGCAACGGCGGCCACGAGGGCAAGGCCTACGGGACCGAGCTGAGTGCCGACGAAAAGACCGCGCTGGTCGAATTCATGAAGACCTTCTGAGGAGCCCACGATGAGCATGCGATCCTGCAGAACCTGGTTCCGCGCCATCGGCGTGGTGATCATTGTCGCCGTGGTCATTGGCGGGTGGATCGCCTGGGACCGTGGCTTCCGCGAACACCCGCAACCTGACTGGGTGAGCGCCGATTTCGAGACACGCTTCAAGTACGGATCGATCGGCGCCGAGCACGACGCCGGCATCCCCTACTGGATCTTCTACGTCCTGCCGCGCGTCTTTCCCGAAAAGCTGACGCAGGACGGCAAGGTGCTTCCCGGTGGCTACGCCTCGCTCGGAGTTCCCTGGGAAGAGGGCCAGGAACTGCCGGCCGGCTTCAGCAAGAAAACCATCGGTTTTCCACGCGTGGCGAACAACTGCGCCGTCTGCCACACGACCAGCTACCGGGAGTCGCCCGACTCCACGCCGGTTTTCGTCGTCGGCGGACCGGCGCACACCACCAACGTCGAAGGCTTTTTCCGCTATCTGATCGACTGCGCCAAGGACCCGCGCTTCAACGCCGACATCCTGATGGCCGAAATCAATCGCGTCACCGATCTCGACATCATCGACCAGGTCCTCTACCGCTTCTTCGTCATCCCGATCACCAGGAAGCGCCTGCTCGAACGCGAGCAACAGTTCGCCTGGATCTACCGCCCCGACTTCCCTGACTGGGGACGTGGCCGAGACGACGCGATGAACCTCACCAAGTACTTCATGATCGGCGCCCCGATGGACGACACCTTCGGCCCCACCGACATGCCCTCGGTGTGGAACCTCAAGAAGTACGTCTGGGAGAACGGCCAGCGCATGAACTACGCCGGCGACAGCAGCGACGCCTATTCGGTGATCATGGACTCGGCCCTCGGCCTGCTTGGCGCCGCACCGGCGAACAAGGCCGATTTCGTCGCCCAGGTGCAATGGCTGCACAGCTACCTCTCCGAACTGCCGCCACCGAAATACCCCTTCGCCATCGACGCCGACAAGGCGGCGGCCGGTAAAGCCGTGTTCGACGCCCACTGCGCCGGTTGCCACGCCAGCGAACTCACCGGGCGGCCGCTACCGCTCGCCGAGGTCGGCACCGACCGTGGCCGCCTCGATTCCTGGAACAGGGACGCGGCGATCAAGGCCAACCAGGTGGTCAAGGAGATGGGACTCGAACGCCGCGGCCTGGTCGAGGAAGACCTGATCGGCTACGTCACCCCCTTTCTCGACGGCATCTGGCTGAAAGCGCCGTACCTGCACAACGGCTCGGTGCCGACGCTGCGCGACCTGTTGGAACCGGCGGCACAGCGGCCGACGGTTTTCTGGCGCGGATACGACGTCTACGACCAGACCAAGGTCGGTTTCGTGACCGATACGCCGGCGGCGCAGCGCGTCGGCACCCGGCTCGACACCCGCAGAAAGGCCGGCAGCAGCCAGGGGCATGAGTTCGGGACAGGCTTGTCAGCGGCCGACAAGGACGCGCTGGTGGAGTACCTGAAGACCTTGTGAGGCGCGGGTTTAATTGCCCCTGGCCGCCTTTGCCGCTGGCGCCGCCTGCCCGGGAATGGTCAGGCGAAGGCGCTTGTCCTTTGCTCCAGTGCTGGTGACGACGCCGGCGTTGGTCCTTGGTATCGCTGCCCGAGGTTGATACAACTGGTAGATCTGCGTGACCAGCTGCACGTAGTTGCGGGTTTCGGGATAAGGCGGGATGGTGTTCTTGTACTGCTGTACGGCGCCTTCGCCGGCGTTGTACGAAGCGAGCACCAGATGTTGCTGATCTGGAAACATGCGCTGAAGGTCACGCAGGTAACGCGCACCCAGACGGATGTTGATTTCCGGGTCGGTCAGCTTCTCTTCGAGGGTCTTCTTCCTGTCGCCGCGCAAGCCATAACGCTCGGCCGTCGCCGGCATGATCTGCATCAGGCCGATGGCGCCCTTGGGGGAGATCGCTTCCGGATTGAAGCCCGACTCCGCAGCCATGACTGCCTTGAGCAAGGCGGATTCGACAGCGAAGTCCTTGCCTGCCGCTTTCAGCAGGGGTTCGAACTTCTTCAGGTTTGGATGCTGAGAAAAATAGCGCGACAGTTCAGGCCTTTCCTCTTCGATGGCCAGCGCTGACGACGGCTGCAGAGCATTGCCGCGTGAAAACAACTTGTAGCGCGAATCGATCTTCTCGGTGGCCAGATGCGCGACGCCCTGCTCGTCGACGTAACCATAGATACTCGCCTGGGCACTTGCGGCGACGAGGCTGAGTGAAAGCGCGAGAAGAAAACGGTTGATCTGCATGCGGTAGCTGAGCCTTTCCCGTGCCAGGTGCACGGGACGTTGGTAGGGTTGGCGCTTTACTTCCCGCCGGCACCTTGACAAGCGATCACGCTGAACACCACTCGGCGGTCGAGCGCATCGCTGGCGTCGTCGCGTCCGGTACCGACCAGCGGCTGGCTGAAGCCCATGCCGACCGCGAGCGTCCTGGTGGCGAGCGCTGGCGAAGCGTCGATCAGCTTGTTGCGCACGAACTCCGCCCGCAACTGGGAAAGCCTCTCGTTGAGTGGCGCGGGACCGGTGCGGCTGGTGTGGCCGGATACTTCGAGACACGCGTCCTTGACGGTACTGCGCTGGGCGATTATACGCAACCACTCTCCGTAAGAGCGCGACAGGGGCGAATCGGTGACGAACGCCGTGCTGCCCGGTCGGAAGAGAAACTTCATGCCCAGGTGCTGGGTCTCAAGCCCGAAATCCACCAATTGCGTGAACGCCTGCTCGGCGGCGGCTTTTGGTCCGAGCCGGCTACGCACCAGGTAGAGTCCATTGAGAACACGCAACTGCAAGCCGGCGGGGCTGGCGGCAGCCGCCTCGTAACGCTCGAGCGCGTCGCGATAGCGCCCGCTGTTGTAGGCCTGAATGGCCTCGCTGACGATGCTCGCGGTCAACAGGCCGTCGAGATAGGCGGGCGGAATCGGATCGCCTGCCTTGCTGCCCTGGCAGGTACGGATGTAACCGTCGATCCGCGGATCCTTGACCCACGCCGGACTGTCGCGGAAGTACGGCGTGGGTGTGGTGTTGACGCCGCGAATCTGTGATCGCGCCACACCCTTGCCGACGATCTTGCCCGTCTTGAGGTCGGCCAGCGCCAGGCAGATGCGAAAGGCCTCACGATCGCCTTCGCTTTTCCCTTCGCTGTTTACCGGCGTGAACGTACCGACCAGCACCAACGGGCTCGCCGCCAGAGTGTCCGCCTGGAAGGGCTGAATATTGAACTGCGGAAAGCGGCTCCTCGCCAGTTCGCCGATGCGTTGCCCCATGGCCACCGTGGCAGTGGATTGCTCGCCGGTTACGCCATCGACCAGCGGATCGATAACCACGTTCACCCGGTTGGCACCCTCGGCGAGTTTGGTAGTGGTAAAAAGGGCGTTGGCTGCCGCCAACACGGCATCGCCGTGCGGCAAGACCTTCATCGCGGCTGCCGGCGCAGCCGCGGGAGCTGCCGTTGCCGATGGCGAAGTCTGCGTTGCCGACGAGTCACCAGGGCGATGCAGTTCGCTGCAAGCGGCGAGCAGCAGCGCCAGCAGGGCCAGGGCAGGCAGCCGGACAGCGGATGGAATGGGCGGCTTCATAATCGACACTCCTTCAGTTCCGAGGGGCTTACGGGGTCACCAAGGTCGCGTCGATCGCGTATCGCCGCGCAGCGTATGCTGAGCGTCGGTGAGCGCGGCTCCTTGATGCTCTGTGTTTGCCGGGGCGCGGCCGTGGCCGGCCGCGCCGTCGCTGCGGCAACGACCTTCCTGGGCTCGGACGGCGCGGCTGAGGGGGCCGTTGCCGATGGCAATGTGCCGGGAGCGGCCAACTCGGCGCTGGCAGGTACGTCCACCGGCGAAGATGACCGGGGAAGCGGCGCCGGCACAACGACGGCCTCACGAGTATTCGACGAAGGTCCAGGCAGGGCATAATGAACAATTGCCGCCGCCAGGGCCACCGCGCAAGCGACCAGAATGAAGGCCATTCGGCGGCCGCCTCGTTCCAGCTCTGCCGGCACCTGCCGAGTCTCGGTGGCGGTGCTTTCCCTATCCTGCCGGATGGTTTCCCGAACCGGGCTCGATGCAACCCCAACGAGCGCTTCGATGGCCACGAGCAGTTGCTGGAAGCCCGCTGCCGACGTCATTTCTCCGTCCCGCTGACGCAGGTCACAAGCCTGAATGCTGCGAAAGCCCATCGGCGGGCGAACGCTTTCGATCAACACCGGTACCAGGCGCGCCAGAGCCAGGCCTTCCTCGGCCTCTTCCTGGACCCAGGGACTCTGTATCGAGTGCGTGGACCACAACACCACCATGCAGCCCATTCCGGTGATGGCATCCTCGATCGTCTGCCGCCAGGTCCTCCCCGGCGGTATTTGGCGATCCCACCAGACCGACCAGCCACGGGCGGTCAGCGCCGCCGCGATCTGGGCTGCCAGCACACGATCCTCTTCGGCGTAACTGAGAAAAACGTCATTCTTCATGAGCAGCCAGTCCTGAAGACGGCAAAACACCCTGCTGCCGATCTACCCCGCCGCGGACGGGGAGATAACGCAGATGAAACGCTGGAAGTGGTGAAGCGAGGACGCGCTGTGCTCACGCTCGGAAAGTCGAACTCCCGCGAGCGGGAATATGCGAGAGACCCTCTCCCATGCCTCCAGTTCCGCAGTAGTATGCGCCGGCGCGGGCTCGCCTGCCGTGCTGATTCCTTCGCATGCCACAGGGCGCCCGCAAAGCGCCGGACTTTCAGGCATCATCGCGAAATACTCCGGAGTAGAAAAATCATGCCCATTTACGAATATGCGTGTTCTGCCTGCGGCAAGGAGTTCGAGAAACTGGTGCGTCACTCCTCGCCGGCCGCGGCGTGCCCGAACTGCCAGAGCAGCGACCTGCGCAAGAAGCTGTCCGCTTTTGCCGCGCTCACCGGCTCGACTGCGAGCGCCAACGACCTGCCCGGCCCTTGCGGAAGCTGTGGCCATCCTGATGGCCCGGGTGCCTGCCGTTTCCAGTAGGCGGGTGCGCCGTCCTTTGCGCTGTCATCGGCCGCTTGCCGCTCGCTCGTCCGAGAAGACTGTACAGCGACGACGACGCGCGTCTGCCTGCGCCGGGTCGTTGCCCCTGGCGAGCACTTTCCATCCCAGGACCGAAGAACCAGAGGAGCAAGTCACCCCGTCATGACTGCAAGCCGAGAGCCTATTGCCGACAAGCATGGACAAGCGCTGAGCGCCCAACGCTTCCAGATGATCAAGGATATCGCCGATGAACTGGCTGCCGGCGACGTTGTTTTTCCGACCAGCTTCGACGCCGCTTTCCGCCTGCGCCGGGAATTGCAGAATCCCGATCTGCCGATTACGCGCATCAGCAGCATCGTCAGCCTCGAGCCCCTGGTGGCCACCAGACTGCTGCAGCTGGCCAATTCGGCCCTCTACCAGGCCCACGGCGCGCCGGCTCTCGATCTCAAGGCGGCGATCACCCGCGTGGGCGTCGACCTGGTGCGCACCACGGCTCTGGCCATCGCCATGCGCCAGCTCATGCGCTCCAAGGACATCGCGATTTTCAGCGACCTCACCGTCGCCCTCTGGAATCACACCCTGAAAACCGCCGCGGCGACGCGCATTCTTGCCCGCACCCAGACGCGCATCAACCAGGACGAGGCCCTCCTGGCCGGCCTGGTCCACGATCTCGGTGCTTTCTACATGCTCTACCGGGCGGTCCAGTACCCGGAGTTGTGCGCGCGCCCCGACAGCATGCGCTTCCTGATCATGCAGTGGCATGAAGGCATCGGCGTCTCGCTGCTCGGCGCCCTCGGCATGCCCGAGGAAATCGTCAACGCGACGATCGATCACGATCAGCCACGGCCAGCGCTGACAGCGTCGACGGCGATACAGACGCTGGCCGACATCGTTTATGTCGGCAACATCCTGGCCGGCACTCATTTCGAGTGGCTGCATCAGGACGTCGACCCGAACGCCGGCGAAACGGCAGCCTTCCGCGAGCGCTATGCCGACCTGCTGCCGGCGATCGAAGCCGACGCTCAGGAGATGCAGACCATCTTTGCCTAGCCGTTGGTCGAGGGTGGCGATAGGGGACGTACGCGAAGATTGGGCGAGATCTTGCGGCACAATACCGTCCACGAACAACGGACGCCAAGGAAAGGCCAAGGCAATGCGCAGCATCGGAAATTTTCTCTGGTTCATCTTTGGAGGCCTGGTCATGGGCCTCGCCTGGTGGCTGGCAGGCCTGATCGCCCTGCTGACCATCGTCGGCATCCCGTGGGCCAGGGCGAGCTTCGTGATCGGTCAATTCTCGTTCTTTCCATTCGGCAGGGAAGCGATCAGTCGACACGAGCTCAATCAGCAAGAGGACATCGGCACCGGTGTGCTGGGGCTGGTCGGCAACGTCATCTGGTTTGTCTTTGCCGGGCTATGGCTGGCAATTGGCCACCTCACCGCTGCGCTGGCGTGCGTGCTGACGATCATCGGCATCCCGTTCGCCATTCAGCACCTGAAGCTTGCCGGCATTGCGCTCGCGCCGATCGGCAAGACGATCGTCACCATTGAAGTCGCGCAAGCCGCCCGAACGAGCAATGCGCAAGGGGCAGTGGTCCAGCTTCGTCGTGAGGCGTGAAGCGGGCCGAATAGCAGGCCAGGAGGTTTCCCTGACCCACTGAAATCTGTCGCTCGGCGATGCGACGCCCGGGATGGGAAGCGGCCTTGACCACCAATCACGGCCTTTAGGCGCCGCGCCCTAGTTTCTCGTCGCCATCACGCTCATACTCTTTTCTTTCCCGATCATCGAAAGGAACGACCGTGACCGTTTGCCCGATTGCCATCGTCGCTGGTTGCCAGAAGTGCCCAGCCTTCAAGATCTGCCCGCTGAAGAGCGTACTCGGCGACCAACCGAGCGCCAGCGAGCAGGACGCCAAGAGCCGCGCCGCCACCGCGCAGACCAAGGACGGCAAGAAGTAGCCGCGACCTGCCCTGTATCGCGCCACGCGCCATGGCGGGATAGAATTCAGCCATGACAACGAACGAAAGCCAGGAAGAAGGCGAAGCCAAGCTGCCCGGCGTGGTGAACTCGCCGCGCCTGTGGATCAACAACGGCTGGACCGCCCGCGTCATCAAGAACGAGGACGGCGACGGATGGGCCGTGGAGATGTTCAAGGACGGCGAATCCGAGCCCGCCCTGGTCGGGCCATGGACCATGGGCCGCGACAAGAGGAATCCCAAGCCGCTCGACGGCGCGGCGTTCCACACCCTGGTGAAGACGGCAGCGGAAGTGCTGCGCCGCCACGAACAGCAGCTGCATGCGCTGCACCACAAGAGCATCACGGTCGACGCGCCGTCCGGGCGGATCACGGTGACGCTGGACATCGTTCCCGACGAGTACGATCCACATGCCCTGCTCGGCGCCAGCGACGATTTCGGCGAACAACTGGCGCAGGTGCGCGTGCCGCCGAGCTTCAAGCTCAGCATGGGCAGCGCCAGCGCCTGGATCGACAATGGCTTTCGCCGTCCGGACCGCTGAGGTCCTGCCGGTCCGCCGAGGCTCAGGAGGCAGGCAATGACCGTCAAACTCGTCGGCTTGATCAAACAGCTCGACCCGGCCGCTTTCGAAGACTACCGCAGCCGGGTAGGCGCGACGGTGACGAGCTTCAGGGGCCAGGTCATTTATCGGGGGAAGCTGGCGCACGCGTTCTGGAACGAACTCGATAGCGACAATTTCGACGCCTTTGTCGAGCTTGAGTTTCCAACGCTGGAAGATGCGACGCAGTGGGCAGCCAGTGCCGACTACCAGGAGCTGCTTGCCGTCCGCAGTCGGGCGATGAGGCTGACCCTGTTTGCCGTCACTTAGGCGTGCACCGGTGCGCCCTGGCAGACGGCCCCCGGCGGGCCAGACTGGCAACCATACGCCGCCCCTTCGGAGCCCCGTCGCGATGTCCGTCGCGCGAAGGAACGCCAGGACGATCGCTGGCAAGCCTGCCGACCAGATCGAGGAGGCCGCTTGCTCAGACTGATGCACACCGCCGACTGGCAGATCGGCAAGCTCTTCGGCCAGTTCGAGCCCGACCAGGCGGCACTGCTCGCCGACGCGCGCTTCAGGGCTGTCGAGCGCCTGGCGGCGCTGGCCGGCGAGCAGGCCCTTGATCTCGTCGTGGTCGCCGGCGACGTTTTCGACGCGCAGGGCGTTGCCGACCGGACCATCCACCGCCTGTTCAACGCCCTGGCCGGTTTTTCGGGTCGCTGGGTAGTGCTGCCAGGGAACCACGACGCCGCGCTCGCGGAATCGGTGTGGACGCGCGCCGCACGCCTGCAGGCGATTCCCGGCAACGTCTCGCTGTGCCTGGCGCCCGAGCCCCTGCTTCTGGAAGCGCTCGGCGTCGCCATCCTGCCGGCGCCGCTGACCCAGCGCAACACCTTCAACGATCTCAGCGAATGGTTTGCCAGTGCCGTGACCCCGCCGGGGATGCTGCGCATCGGCCTGGCGCACGGCAGCGTCCAGGGAATCCTCGCCGACAGCATCGACTCGCCCAACCCGATTGCCGCCGGGCGTGCCGAGCAGGCGGGCCTCGACTACCTGGCGCTTGGCGACTGGCACGGCACGCGCCAGGTGGACGCGCGAACCTGGTACAGCGGCACGCCGGAAAGCGATCGTTTCCGGGCCAACCAGTCTGGCCAGGCGCTGCTCGTCGAACTGGCCGCAGCGCGCGCACTGCCGGTGGTGACGCCGCTCAGCGTCGGACGACATCGCTGGCGATCCGATGCCCTGGTGCTGCAGGTGAACAGCGACGTCGACCTGGCGCTGCACCGTATTGGCGAGTTTTCCCCCGACGACGTCGTGCACCTCAGCGTCTCCGGGCAGACCGATCTGGCCGGCCACCGCCGCTTGCGCGAAGCGATCGGACAAGCCGAGGGCCGCGTTCTTGCTCTGCTCGCCGACTTCTCCGCGCTGCGCCTCGAAATGACCGCCGACGACATCGACGCCCTGCGCGCCGACGGCTATCTCGGCGAGGTCATTGACGAGCTGCGCGCACGGCAACAGGGAAGCGGCGCGGAGGTCGCCCGCGAAGCGCTGACGCTGCTCGCCGGAATCCTTGACCAGCGACAACGAAAAGGCGCAAGGGAAATCGACGCGGGGACCCCAGCGGTCAGCACGGAGAGCAGCGCAAGCGCCGCGGACGCCACGCCTGACGGAGCCTCGTGAAGCTCACCCGCATACGCATCGAGCAGTTCCGGCAGTTCCGGCAGGCACTGGAAATACGCGCCCTCGACGCCGGCATCAACCTGTTCACCGGCGCCAACGAAGCGGGGAAGAGCACGGTCGTTGCGGCGCTGCGCGCCGCCTTCTTCGAACGCCATCGCTCGAGCAGCGTCGATGACTTCCGCCCCTGGGGCGATTCTTCGGCAACGCCGAGCGTCGAGCTCGACTTCTCCATCGGCAACCAGGACTACCGCCTGAGCAAGAGCTTTCTCGGCAAGAAGCGCTGTGAACTGCAGGTCGGCAGCCAGCGCCTGGACGGCGCCGACGCCGAAGACCATCTCGCCGACCTGCTCGGCTTTCGCTACGCCGGGCGCGGCGCCAGCGCCGCCGAGCACTGGGGTATCCCCGGCCTGTTGTGGATCGAGCAGGGCGAAGCACAGGAGGTCCGGGAGTCGGTGACCCACGCCACCGACCATCTGCGCAGCGCCTTGAACGAGTCGCTCGGCGAGGTCGCCAGCAGTGGCGGCGACGAAGTGATCGCCAGCGTCGAAAGCGCGCGCAACGAGCTGCTTACCCCGGCGACCGGCGCGCCACGTGGCGCCTACGCCGCAGCCATCAAGCACGAAACGGCGCTGGCGAGCGAGCTCGAGGCGATCACCGCCGAGATCGCCAGCTACCGTCAGAAGGTCGATACGCTCAGCTCGCTGCGCCGCGAACACCTCCTCGACGAACAGGAAAAGCCGTGGCTGCACTTCCGCCAGGAGCAGCAGGCGGCGAGCGAAAAACTTGCTGCCATCGCGCGCATAGAAGAAACACACGCCGCCGAGAAGCTGCGCGCGGGCCAGATCGAAGATCGGATCAAGCTGCTCCGCGATCAGCTCGAGAGCTTTGCCGGCCAGAAACAAGCGGCCGAGACGCGCGCGGCAACGCTCGAAAAAGCCCGCCAGGAGCAGTCGGCAAGCGCCTCGCTGGTCGCGCGGTGGTCGGCGAAGCGCGTCGAGGCGAGCGCCGCTTACCAGGCGGCGCGCGAAGTTCTGCGCCTGGCGCGCCAGGAAGATACGCGCCGCAGCCTGACACGCCAGCTCGACGAGATCGGGCAGAAAGCGGCCAGCGCCGCGGCCGCGCTGGCCAAGGCCGAGGATGAACAGGCGACGCTGCTGGAACGGCAACGCCTGGCCGCCGCCGCGGAGATCAAGCTCACCGACCTCGAAACGCTGCGCGAGCAGCAACAAAAGATCAGGGAACTGCAAATCCGCCAGGCGGCTGCGGCAACCCGGCTGCACTTCGCGCTGGACGACGGTTGCCGCTTGGCGATCGGCGGCGAGTCGGTGAGCGGCAATGGCGAGCGACTGTTGCTCGCGGCGACGGCGGTCACGCTTCCCGGACTCGGCAAGCTCGAGATAGCCCCCGGCGGCAGCGACCTCGCGCAACTCGGGCGCCAGGAAGGCGAACTCGGCGACCGCCATGCCGCCGCGCTGCAGCGCCTGGGACTCGCCTCTCTGGACGAGGCAGAAGCCCGTCAGCGGACCTACGCCGAGCGACTTGGCGAAGTCAGGACAGCGACCGCGACGCTGAAAGCGCTGGCCCCCAAGGGGGTCGACGCGCTACGCAGCGAACTGGCCAGCCAGCAGGCACGGGGCGGCGAGATCGAGGCCGCGTTGCGCCAATTGCCGACGACAGTCGACGGCGCGCCCGCCGTGCCGCCGGTGGTCGCCGCGGAAGCCGGCGAAGAAGCCGCGGGCAGATCGCTGACGCAGATCAACGACAACCTGCACCAGGCGCAGCTCGCGGCCGCCAACGCCGAGACCAGCTTCGCCGCGGCCAGGCGCGAGCTGGAAAGCGCCCGGGTAGTCCTCGATACGCCCGACCGTGCGCCACGCGAGGCGAGGGCAAATCACGATCTGGTGGACGCGCTCGCCGAGCGGGGAACGCTGTCTGCACGCATCGCAGCCCTGCAGCAAGAGGTCAGCGAAGCGCGGCCCGACATCCTCAAGCAGGACGTCGAGCGCTTCGGCAGGAGCGCCGAACAGCACGAGAAACGCTTTGGCGAGCGCCGCGACACGCTACTGCGCCTGGACGTCGAATTGCAGGCGGCGGGCGCACAAGGGCTGGAAGAGCGCAGCGCCGAGCTGGCGCGCGACCTGGCGCAGGCGCAGCGGCGCGGCGAAGAACTGCGGCGGCGCGCCAGCGCCCTTGACTATCTCCTGCAACTGCTGCGCGACAAGCGCCGCGTGCTGACCAGCAAGCTGCAGGCACCCCTGCAAAGGCACCTCAATCGCTACCTGCAATTGCTCTTCGCGCAGGCCAGCGTGGAAATCGACGAGAACCTCGGGCCCGGCCCGCTGACGCGCGTGGGCAGCAGCGGCAGCGAGTCGGGTGCCTTCGCAAGCCTGAGCTTCGGCGCCCGCGAGCAGATGGGCGTCATCAGCCGCCTGGCCTACGCCGACCTGCTAAGGGAAGCCGGGCGTCCGACGCTGATAATCCTTGACGATGCGCTGGTGCATAGCGACGACGAACGCCTGGCGCAAATGAAACGGGTGCTCTTCGACGCCGCGACCCGGCACCAGATCCTGCTGTTTACCTGTCATCCGGCCAACTGGCGCGACCTCGGCGTCAGCGCCCGGTCGCTGGAGGCGTTGCGGGCAGCGAGCTGAGCCGGTAACAGGCGAAGCCTGCAATTGCCGCCCTGCCCGGCAGACGGCCAAGGGCACGACTGTCCACGCGCTGCCGTTGCATGCGCAGTCAAGCCATGCGCACCGCCGTTCCACTGACCGCGACCATCAGCATGCCGTTGGACTCTCCGAGCACTTCGTAGTCAAAATCGAGTCCGACGATGCCGTTGGCACCCATTTCCTTCGCCGCCTCGATCATGTCGTCGAGCGCCGCATCGCGGGCGCCGGAAAGGGCGCGCTCGTAGCCGCCGGCACGACCACCGACGACGTCGCGAACCGACGAGAACAGATCCCGGAAAATGTTGGCGCCGATGATCGCTTCGCCATTCACGACACCCAGATACTTCTCGATGCGTACGCTGTCCGTGCCCGGTACAACGGTAGCAAGAAAGAAATTCCGGTCCGCCTTCGAAAACCAGCCCATGCCTCCTCCTTGGTCGATGCTGCTTTGTTGCGTCGGCACGGCAAGAGAGCGCACCACGTGCTCCTTCCCCACCCCCATGGCGAATCTTGCACGACTCCGGCGCTGCGATCAAATGTCCATCGGCGACCGCGAAGCGCAGAGGCGGAGCGCCGATGAAACAGGAGGTGACAGCCGACGATCGACGCCTCAGGCGGGAAGCAGGAAGTCGTGGTTGATGCCAGCGCCGATTTCATAGATGCAATCCATGAAATCGGTCAGGAACTCATGGAGCCCTCCGGCGAGCACGTCGTCGATACGGGCGAAGTGCAACTTGGCATGCAGCAAGCCGGCCTTGCGCTGGGTCTCTGCCGAGGCGCTGTTGGCAATCAGGGGCAGCATGCGAGCAATGCCGTCGGCGCACGAATGCAGCGAACGCGGCAGGTCCTTGCGCAGGATCAGGAGTTCGGCGACCCGGGCGGGTGTGATCGCGTCGCGATACACCTTGCGGTAGACCTGAAACGCCGACAGCGACCGTAACAGGGCCCCCCAGCGATAGAAGTCACTCGCCCCCTCGTCGCCGCTGCGCAGGATGTGATATTGCATGTCGAGAATGCGCGCGGTGTTGTCGCCGCGCTCGAGCAGACCTCCGAGGCGGACGAAATGCACGGCGTCGTCCCTGAGCATGGTGCCGAAGGTCACCCCGCGCGTGAGCGCCGAACGCAGCTTGACCCAGTCGAAGAACTCGCTGACGCCGCGCGCCAGAATCTGATCGACGTCCTGCTGCCGGAGTTCGATCCAGGTCGCATTGACCGTCTCCCACACTTCGGCGGTCAGCGTGCCGCGTACGGCATGCGCGTTCTCGCGCGCAGCGCGCAGGCAACTGTATATCGACGACGGGTTGGCCGCATCGACGACGGTAAAGCGCAGGACGTTTTCCGCATTGACCGCGTCGTAGGCCTGGGCAAAAGCCTCCTCCTGGCTGTTCAGGGCAAGAATCGCCCGCCAGGTCTCGTTCTGCACGGCGAGCGGCTGCGGCACCATCGACATCTGGTACGAGGCATCGAGCAGGCGAGCCATATTCTCGGCGCGCTCGGTACAACGCGCCAGCCAGTAAAGGTGATCAGCGGTGCGGCTCAACATCTCGATTCTCCATCCATCTCAGTTCTCCAACACCCAGGTGTCCTTGGTACCACCACCCTGCGAGGAGTTCACCACCAGCGAACCCTCGCGCAGCGCGACCCGGGTCAGGCCGCCAGGTACCATGCCGACGCTCTTCCCGGAGAGCACAAAGGGGCGCAGATCGAGGTGCCGCGGAGCGACGCCCGACTCGACAAAGGTCGGGCAGTTGGACAGCGCCAGTGTCGGCTGGGCAATGTATTTCTCCGGAGCGGCAAGAATGCGCGCGCGGAAGTCCTCGATCTCGGCCTTGGTCGACGCCGGCCCGACCAGCATCCCGTAGCCGCCGGCGCCATGCACTTCCTTGACCACCAGTTCCGGCAAGTGCGCCAGGACGTACTTGAGATCGTCTGGCTTGCGCAGCATCCAGGTGGGAACGTTGTGCAGGGTCGGCTCCTCGCCAAGATAGAAGCGGATCATCTCCGGGACGTAGGGGTAGATCGACTTGTCGTCGGCGACACCGGCGCCAATGGCGTTGGCCAGATTGACGTTACCCGCCTGATAGGCGCCGAGCAGGCCTGGGACACCAAGCATCGATTCCTTGTTGAACGCCAACGGATCAAGGAAGTCATCGTCGATCCGGCGGTAGATCACGTCGACTCGCTGCGGGCCCTGCGTCGTGCGCATGAACACTGCCTGCTCCTTGACGAAGAGATCGCGCCCCTCGACGAGTTCGACTCCCATCTGCTGAGCCAGGAAGCTGTGTTCGAAGTACGCGCTGTTATACGCGCCGGGGGTCAAGACCACGACCGTCGGGTCACTGACCCCTCTCGGCGCCACGGTGCGCAGGTTTTCCAGCAGCATGTCGGGATAGTGCTGCACCGGCGCAATCATGTGCCGCGAGAAGAGCTCGGGAAAGAGGCGCATCATCATCTTGCGGTCTTCGAGCATGTACGAGACGCCCGACGGCACGCGCAGGTTGTCCTCGAGGACGTAGGACTCGCCCGCCCCGGCTCGCACGATATCGACACCCGCGATGTGGGCGTAGATTCCAGCCGGCAGGTCGACGCCGATCATCTCGCGCCGAAACTGGGCGTTGTTCAGTACCTGCTCGGCCGGAATGTGGCCGGCGGCGAGAATTTCCTGATCATGGTAAATGTCGTGCAGAAAGGCGTTCAGGGCTTTGACCCGTTGCCACAAGCCGGCCTGCAGGGCCGTCCACTCGGTCGCCGGGATGATGCGCGGGATGATGTCAAAGGGAATCAGGCGCTCGGTACCGGACTTCTCGCCGTAGACGGCGAAGGTGATGCCCAGGCGATGAAATGCCGTGTCGGCCTCGGCCCGTTTGCTCGCCAGGCGCTCGGGCGAGGTCGCAGCCAACCAGTCCGCGAAACCCTCGTAATGAGCGCGCAAGTTCCCGTCGGCATCGTACATCTCGTTGTAGAAATCTGCATTCATGAGGCTCACCGCCAGTGTGGGTTAGGAATCAACAAGCAGAAACCGTGCCAAACCACTAAAAAGCGTCAAGCGGGGCGAAGCCGCGCGACGAGGTGCGGGAGACGCCAGCGAAAGGTGCGCGAGACGCTCGTTAACGCACCGTTACGGTGCATGAGGGGCAAGCATCAGGGTGGCCGAACCAGACCCGCTGTAGTATATTAGCGCTTTCTTATATCTAATCGGGAGCGATCATGAAAGCGTCCACCGCAGCAGTTCTTGCCCTATCACTCGCCACGGCCACGCAGGCCGTCCGCGCGCAAGATACTGCGGCACTGATGAGCGAAACGCGCAAGACCGCAACGCCGGTCCTGCCAAAGGTGGTGCAGGCAATGCAGACAGCCGTTCAGGAACAGGGTCCAGTCGCCGCCATCTCCATCTGCAAGGAACAAGCACCACAATTGCTGCAGGAAATGCGGCAGCAAACCGGCTGGGCTATCCGCCGCGTCAGCCTCAAGGCGCGCAACGCGACGACGGGCACCCCTGACGCCTGGGAGGCGCGGCAACTGGCTGAATTCAACATCCAGGCGGCCAACGGCGCCGAGCTGCAGCACCTGGAAGTCGGCGAGATCGTGGTGACCGACAACGGACAACGCCAGTTCCGCTACATGAAAGCACTGCCGGCCATCGCGGTGTGCCAGACCTGCCACGGCCCCGCTGATTCACTGCCACCCGAACTCAGGGCCGCCCTGGCCAAAGACTACCCGCATGATCGCGCCACCGGCTACGTCGCTGGCGAGATACGCGGCGCCTTGTCTGTGACACGGCCACTGTAAGCCAAGGAAGGCGTCATTCAGACCGCGGCAGCGATGCGGCGGAGCGTCGTCGCCAGCCGGGCAGGCGTTTTGTGCAGGGTGCCGCGCGGAGGGCGCGCTTCAGTTCGCCGGCGCCGTCGCCGTCGCCCAAGGCAGAGCGTTCCCTACCTGCCAACGGTGGCGGCCGGAAATCCGCGCACGAATCTTGCTTACCGTTAAGACAGGGCATTTGCCGCGCCCCCTTGGGCTGCGCTAGCCGCGCTGATCGCACTGATCGCGCTAAAGCCAGGCCCTGGCGGGCCACCCTGATTAGCGAAAGACGAGATGAGAACAGCGACGATTTTTCCCTGGCCCGCGCCCTCGCCCAGGTCGGCCGGGCAAGAGCGATGAGCGCCGACAGCGACGCCCCAGGCGCGCTTGTCAGCGCCTTCAAGAAGCGCCTCCAGGACGGGCAAAGGGCGAGCGGAGAGCAGTTCCTGGCCGCGGGAGACGCTCTCCACCTGCTCCACGAGCGCTGCCACACGATCGACGCGGTCCTCTGCGAGCTCTGGCACGGTCTGCACCTGCCGCCCACGCTGGCGCTGCTTGCCGTAGGCGGTTACGGACGAGGCGAGCTGTACCCGGCTTCCGACATCGATCTCTTGGTTCTTCTCCCTGAGCAAGCCGACGATGCCCTGTCGACAAAGCTCGAACGCCTGGTCTGCCTGCTCTGGGACATTGGCCTGGACACCGGCCACAGCGTGCGCACCATCGAGCAGTGCCTGGAGCAGGCCGCCGGAAACATCACCGTACGCACGGCGATGATCGAAGCGCGCCTGCTGACCGGCAGCGCGCCGCTCTTCGCCGACTTTTCGCTGCGTCTAAGCCGCGACATGAACGCTGCCGATTTTTTCCAGAACAAACGAATCGAGCAGGAGGACCGTCACCAGCGATTCGCCGACACACCCTACAGCCTGGAGGCGAACTGCAAGGAAGGGCCGGGGGGCCTGCGCGACCTGCAGGCGATTCTGTGGATCACGCAAGCGGCCGGCTATGGCCGGTGCTGGAAGGACCTCGCACAACGTGGCTTCATCACGCCAGACGAGGAGAAGCTTCTGGAAGACAGCGAGGCCTTCCTGCGCGGGCTGCGCACGCGCCTGCACCTGCTCGCCGGACGCCGTGAAGATCGCCTGCTCTTCGAGTACCAGACGGCGCTGGCCGAGCAGCTCGGCTTCAAGGCCACGAACACCCGCCGCGCCAGCGAGCAACTAATGCAGCTGTACTACCGGCGAGCGAAAACGGTACTGCAGATCAACGCCATCCTGCTCCAGAACATCGGCGCGGCGCTCGTGCCCCCTCGGCAGGAACCACCGCAGCCGATCAACGAACGTTTCCAGAATGCGCACGAATTGCTCGACGTGGTGCACGAGGAGGTTTTCAGCGACGCCCCGCAGGCCATCCTCGAAGCTTTTCTCCTCCTCCAGCAACACGCGGGCCTGCACGGCATGACCGCCCGTGCGCAGCGTGCCCTGTGGCGAGCCCGCACCCTGATCGATGAGGATTTCCGGCAGCAGCCGGCCAACCGTACTCATTTTCTCGAGCTATTCACCTACGGTCATCGCCTGACACAGACCTTGCGCCGGATGAACCAGCTGGGTGTCCTCGGTCGCTACCTGCCGAATTTTGGACGCGTTGTCGGGCAAATGCAGCACGACCTCTTTCACGTGTATACCGTTGATCAACACATTCTGCAGGTGATACGCCGATTAAGACGGTTCACGATGGAGGAATTCGCGCACGAATACCCGCTCTGCAGCCGCCTGATCAGCGACTTCGGCAATCCCTGGGTGTTGTACATCGCCGCGCTCTTTCATGACATTGCCAAGGGGCGCGGCGGCGATCACTCGGAACTCGGCGAGGCCGATGCGCGGCAGTTCTGCTCGCTCCACGGCCTCGCCGAAGAGGAGGGCGAGCTGGTCGTCTGGCTGGTCGGACAGCACCTGCTGATGTCCCGAACAGCGCAAAAGCAGGACATCTCCGACCCGGCCGTGATTTCTCGATTCGCCGCCATCATCGGCGACGAACGGCGTCTCGTCGCCCTCTATCTGTTGACCGTCGCCGACATCCGCGGCACCAGCCCGAAGGTCTGGAATGCGTGGAAGGGCCAGTTGCTCGAACAGCTGTTCAGTGCCAGCCGGCGACACCTTCTGTCGAGCGAGGCACCGCCAATGGCCGAGGGTGTCATTGTCCAGCGACAGCAGGAAGCGCGGCGCCTGATGCGCTTGTTCGCACTTCCCGAAACGATCCATGAACGCCTCTGGGAACAGGTCGACACGGTGTATTTCCTGCGCCAGTCGGCCGAGGAAATAGCCTGGCACGCGCGCGTCCTCTACGACCAACGGCACGCCGACAAGCCGCTGGTCAAGGCGCGCCTCAGCCCCCTCGGCGGCGGCCTCGAGGTGATGGTCTATACGCACGACCAGCGCGACCTGTTCGTACGCCTGGTCGGCTTCTTCAGCCGCGCGGCCTACAGCATCGCCGACGCCAAGATCCACACTACCCGTGATGGCTACGCCCTCGACACCTTCGTCCTGCTCGACGTCGGTGATCGCGGCAGCAATCGGGCAATGATCAGTTACATCGAGCACGAACTGCTCGAACGCCTTTCCGGGTCAGCGCCGGCCGACATACCCGGCGGTGGACGCGTCTCGCGTCAGGTCAGGCACTTCCCGCTGCAGCCGCAGGTAACCATCCAGCCGCTGGTCAGCCTCGAACCCGACGAGACCGGAAAGCTCTTCGTGCTCACCGTCGTCGCCGCCGATCGCCCCGGTTTGCTGTTCCTCATCGCGACGCAACTGGCAGCCCATGGCGCCAATCTGCATACCGCCAAGATTGCCACGCTCGGCGAACGTGTCGAAGACACTTTCCTGATCAGCGGCAGCCATCTCGAGGACAGCGCAGGGCGTGTCAAACTGGAGGCTGATCTGCTCAAGGAGTTGCAGATTTGACGCCCCCACTGCGCCTCCTCCACCCTGTCCGCCGCCAACGCCGCGCCACGGTGCATGCCGCCTTTCTTGAACTTTCCCCGCCTCTGTCCTGGAGCTGACCGTGTCCATTCATGTTGCCCTCAATCACGTCACACATTACCGCTATGACCGCCCGATCAGCCTGGCACCGCAGGTTGTCCGCTTGCGGCCCGCTCCGCATTCGCGCACCCCTATCCTGAGCTACTCGCTGAAAGTGACGCCGGCACAGCACTTCATCAACTGGCAGCAGGACCCGCAGGCAAACTATCTGGCGCGCCTCGTATTCCCCAAGAAAACCAGCGAGTTTTGCATTGAAGTCGATCTGGTGGCCGAGATGTCGGTGATCAACCCCTTCGACTTCTTCCCCGAGCCCTACGCCGCAACATTTCCGTTCAAGTACGAGGCCTGGCAGCGCGAAGAGCTCGAACCCTATCTCGCACCCTTGCCGCTGACCCCATTGCTGGCCGACTTCCTGGCCACCGTCCCCAGGGCGCCGCGCGCCAGCGTCGATTTCCTGGTCGATCTCAACCAGCGGGTGCAGGGCAAGGTCGGTTACGTCATCCGCCTCGAGGCCGGCGTGCAGACCCCCGAGGAGACGCTCGGACTGGCGCTCGGCTCGTGTCGCGACTCGGCCTGGTTGCTGGTCCAGGTGCTGCGCAATCTCGGCCTGGCGGCGCGCTTCGTTTCCGGCTACCTGATTCAGTTGGTACCCGACGTGAAGTCACTCGACGGGCCTTCGGGAACCGATCACGACTTCACCGATCTGCACGCCTGGTGCGAGGTGTATCTGCCCGGAGCCGGCTGGATTGGGCTCGACCCGACCTCGGGCCTTTTCGCTGGCGAGGGACACATTCCACTCGCCTGTTCGCCGCAACCGTCTTCGGCGTCGCCGATCACCGGCCTGACCGAGAAGTGCGAATGCCAGTTCGAGCACCGCATGCAAATCGAACGCGTCTGGGAAGCACCCCGGGTGACCCGCCCGTACAGCGACGCGCAGTGGCAGCAGATCGAGGCTCTCGGCCATCAGATCGACGCCGACCTCGTCCGTGATGACGTGCGCCTGACCATGGGCGGCGAACCGACTTTCGTTTCCATCGACGACCACGACGGCCCGGAATGGAATACCGAAGCGCTCGGCCCGACGAAAAGGGTTCGCGCCGCGGAGATCTTTCGCCGCTTGCGGGAAAAGTATGCCGCACACGGACTGCAACACTTCGGTCAGGGCAAATGGTACCCGGGAGAGCAATTGCCACGCTGGTCGCTGAACTGTTTCTGGCGACGTGACGGGCAGCCGCTGTGGATCAATCCGGCCCTCTACGCCGACGAAAACCAGGACTACGGTGCCGACGAACAACTTGCCGGGCGCTTCCTGCGCCGACTCGCCGAGCACCTGGCAATCGATCCGACCTATGTCTTCGCCGCCTACGAGGACGTCTACTATCACCTGTGGCGAGAAGACCGGCTGCCGGTCAACGTCGACCCCTTCGACGCCCGCCTCGACGATGCGCTGGAGCGCAAGCGCCTGGCCCAGGTTTTCCGCCAGGGACTCGATCAGGTCGTCGGTCACGTGCTGCCACTGAAGGCCCGCCCACGGGGGGGCTGGCAAAGCGGCCCATGGTACCTGCGCGGTGGGCGCTGCTACCTGGTCCCCGGCGACTCGCCGGTCGGCTATCGACTGCCGCTCGATTCGCAGCCCTGGGTGGCCAAAGCGGACTATCCCTACGTGCACGCTCCCGACCCCACGCAGACTTTCCCGGCGCTGCGCCCGGCCAGCGACATTCGCGCGCAGTTCGCCGTCAGCCGCAGCCTCGGACTGCCGGCCGTCAACGCCGCGGTGAGCGGTGCGGCCTTTGCCGAGAAGGCGCGGGAAGACGTCGCCGAGGCGCTTGCCCGAGCCACCGAGGCCCCCGACCGCGCTGACGAAACCGCACCGGGAGACGGCGAGTCGGCGACTCTGGTCACCCGGACCTCGGTTTCGGCGCAGGCGCGCAAGGGCGTGCTCTACATTTTCATGCCGCCAACCGAGACGCTCGACGACTATCTCGAACTGCTTGGCGCCGTCGAAGCGACCGCCGAAGCGCTCGCCTCACCGGTCATCGTCGAAGGCTACGAGCCGCCCAGCGATCCGCGCCTGACCAACTTCCGGGTCACCCCGGATCCCGGTGTGATCGAGGTCAACATCCAGCCGTCAGCGACCTGGGACGAACTCGTCGCCCGCACGACGCATCTCTACGACGCCGCCCACCTGTCGCGACTGTGTACCGAAAAATTCATGCTCGACGGCCGCCACACCGGTACCGGCGGCGGCAACCACTTCGTCTTTGGTGGCGCAACGACGCTCGACTCACCTTTCCTGCGCCGGCCCGATCTGTTGCGCAGCCTGATCAGCTACTGGCACAACCATCCATCGCTCTCCTACCTGTTCTCGGGTCTGTTCATCGGCCCGACCAGCCAGTCGCCGCGCGTCGACGAGGCGCGCAACGATTCGGTGTACGAACTGGAGATCGCCTTCAGTCAGTTGCCCAAGGCGACCGCCGACGCCAGCGAATGCGTCGCCCCCTGGGTCATCGACAGGGCGCTGCGCAATCTGCTCATCGACTCGACCGGCAATACGCATCGCGCCGAGTTCTGCATCGACAAGCTGTACTCGCCTGACGGCGCCACCGGCCGACTCGGCTTGCTCGAAATGCGGGCCTTTGAAATGCCCCCGCACGCGCGCATGTCGCTGGCCCAGCAACTGCTGTTGCGGGCGCTGATCGCCCACTTCTGGCGTACGCCCTACGCACCCGGGCGACTGGTCCGCTGGGGTACCGAACTGCACGATCGCTTCATGCTGCCGCACTTCGTGAAGCAGGACTTCGACGACGTCATCGCCGACCTCGGCGGTGCCGGCTATGCGCTCGACAGTGCGTGGTTCGCGCCGCATTTCGAATTCCGCTTCCCGGCGCATGGCCGTATTTCGGCATTGGGGATGGAACTGGAATTGCGCCATGCGCTCGAACCCTGGCATGTGATGGGCGAACAGGGCGCGATCGGCGGCACCGCGCGCTACGTAGACTCCTCGCTCGAACGCCTGCAGGTCAAGCTGACCGGCATGGCCAGTGACCGCTATGTCCTCGCCTGCAACGGCCGCACGGTGCCGCTGCGGTCGACCGGCAAGGTCGGCGAGTATGTCGCCGGCGTTCGCTACCGGGCCTGGAACCCGCCCTCGGCGCTGCATCCGACGATCGGCGTGCACGTGCCTCTCGTTTTCGACCTGGTCGACACCTGGATGAAGCGCTCGCTCGCCGGCTGCCAATACCACGTCGAGCACCCCGGCGGTCGCAACCCCGATCGTTACCCGGTCAACGCCAACGAAGCCGAGGGGCGACGCCTGGCACGCTTCACGGCTTTCGGTCATACGCCCGGCGCGATCGAGGTGCAGGCAGCACCGAACAATACTGGCTTCCCGTTTACGCTAGACTTGCGGCGCTCCTGAAACCAGCTGGCCCGGGGTACTCCCGGGCCTGTTCATTTGATGCCGCGATCCTTGCTGTCAAGCTACCCGCAAACACCCGATCGCTTCGACGAGATGCTCGCCGAAGACGGCGGCATTCGCCCCGCGTGGCAGCCTTTCTTTGCCCACCTGGACGCGGCAACACCCGAGCAAATGCGCCACCGGCTCGATTACGTTCGCCGACGCATCCTCGAGAACGGCGTCACCTACAACGTCTATGCGGATCCCGAAGGCGCCGACCGGCCCTGGGAACTCGATCCGCTGCCGCTGATTCTTGGCGCTGCCGAATGGCAACAGCTGGCCGGCGCCGTAAAACAACGTGCCCGCCTGCTCAACGCCGTCCTGCGCGACCTCTACGGCGAGCAAACGCTGCTCAAGGACGGCACTCTGCCGCCAGCGCTGGTCTACGGCCACAACAACTTCCTCTGGCCCTGCCAGGGCGTCAAGCCCGCCGGCGACACTTACCTGCACCTCTACGCGGCTGATCTGGCACGCTCGCCTGACGGTCAATGGTGGGTGATCGCCGACCGCACCCAGGCGCCCTCAGGCGCCGGTTACGCGCTCGAAAACCGAACCATTGTCGGGCGTGTCTTCCCCGAGCAGTTCCGCGACCTGAACGTCCAGCACCTCGCGTCCTTCTTCCGTGAGCTTCAGGACGCGCTGGCGCATTGGGCTCCCCACGCCGATGAGGCGCCACTGATCGTCCTGCTGACACCCGGCCCGTACAACGAAACTTACTTCGAGCACGCCTATCTGGCACGCTACCTTGGTTTTCCCCTCGTCGAAGGACAGGATCTGACCGTTCGCGGCGAGTCGGTCTACCTGAAGACGCTCAACGGCTTGCGCCGTGTTCACGCCATCCTGCGCCGCCTCGACGACGACTACTGCGATCCGCTCGAACTGCGCGCCGACTCGGCGCTCGGCATCCCCGGCCTCCTGCAGGCGGTACGCGCAGGCACGGTGCTGATTGCCAACGCGCTTGGCAGCGGCCTGCTGGAGTCGGCGGCGCTACCGGGATTCCTGCCCGGCGCCTGCGCGAAGCTTCTCGGAGAGCCATTGGCAATGCCGTCGGTGGCGACATGGTGGTGCGGTGAACGGGCGGCGCTGGACTATACCATCGCCAACCTGGACCACCTGGTGATCAAGGGTTCCTACCCCTCGCAACATTTCGACCCCTTGTTCGGCAACGAGCTGTCCGGCAGCGACCGGGAAGAGATGATCGCCCGCTTGCGCGCCCGGCCGCAAGCCTATGTCGCGCAGGAACTGGTCAATTACTCACAGGCTCCGGCCTGGGGCCCGCAGCACAAGCGGCGCCTGCTACCGCGCGGCGTCGGCCTGCGCGTCTATGTCACCGCCACGCCGAACGGGCATGTGGTGATGCCGGGTGGCCTGACGCGCGTCTCGGCGGCATCGAACGCGCGCATCATCTCGATGCAGCGGGGCGGCTCGAGCAAGGATACCTGGGTGTCGACCGATGCCGTGGTGAGCACGTTCAGCCTGCTCAAGCACTCGGTCGGCAAGGCCGATCTGGTCCGCGGCGGCGACAGGCTGTCCTCGCGGGTGGTCGAGAATCTGTACTGGTTCGGGCGTTACAGCGAACGCTGCGACAAGACCGCGCGCCTGTTGCGCGTTGCCCTGTCGCGCCTGGTGGACGCCGGTGACGATGCGCTGCCCGCACTGACTTCAGCACTGGACCTCTGCCTGGCGCTCAAGCTTCTGCCCGTCGCCGAGCCCAAACCCGCCGGCGCCAGCGAGGCGAAAGTGCCGACCTCGCAGGCAGAGCGCGAAAGTCTGATGCTCGCGGCCATCTGCGGCGAGGAATGGGGCAGCGGGCTCGCTGGCGATATCCGCCGCCTACTGTGGGTTGCAGCACAGGTTCGCGAACGCTTCTCGCTCGACAACTGGCATGCTCTCAATCGCCTGCAGCACCGCTTGCAGACCTACAGCCGGCTGGGCAACGACGAATCGCGTCCGGAACTGGGAGAAGCACTCGCCTTTCTCGACCAGGTCTTGCTGGCGTCGTCGTCGCTGGCCGGCTTCGCGATGGACAACATGACGCGCGACGACGGCTGGCGTCTGCTGATCATCGGCCGACGTATCGAACGGCTGATCTTTCTCGCCAAAACGGTCGCCCACTTCCTGCGCCTGCAGTCGACCCGCGCACCGGGGGGGCTCGAGTGGTTGCTCGAACTGACCGACAGCATCATCACCTACCGTTCGCGCTACATGACGCAGCCCGAGCTCCTGCCAACGCTCGACCTGATCGTCTTTGACGATGCCAACCCGCACTCGGTGAGCTTTCAGCTGCAGATTCTGCTCCGTTACCTTGACCAGTTGGCGCGCTTACTCGGCGGCCCGCGTGAAGATGCACTGCCGTCGGTGCTGGAACGGCTGCAGGCCTTCGATCTTGCCAATTTCGAGGGCCAGAGCTTCGGCGACTGCCGTGCTTGCGACCCCTGCCTGCAACTGGCCGGCATTCTCGACGAGTCAGCAGCCGCCGCAGCCGCCCTTTCGGACCGCTTGGCGATGCGCTATTTCAGTCACGTCGGCGACGTCAGCCGCTACACCTTCACCTCTTGACCACCGTGACCTTGCCCGCCGCCCGCTACCATGTGGTTCATGAAACGACCTACCATTACGACAGCCCGGTTTCGCTGTCGCGCCAACTGCTGCACCTGACGCCGCGCGATTGCCCGTGGCAACGTTGCCTGGCACACCAGATCACCGTGTCGCCCGACGCCACCAGCAACCGCGAACGGCACGACAGCTTCGGTAATCCGGTCAGGGAACTGAGCATCGAGTTTCCCCACGACAGCCTCCAGGTCAGGGCCGAGAGCACCATAGAGGTATTGCCGCACCTGCCGGCTGACGCGCAGCTGGCACGCCTTGCCTGCTCACCGGAAGCAGTCGATGCCCGCGGCCGACAGACGGGGGAAGGCAGCTTGCACGCCTCACCGGCATGGGAAAAGGTGCGCGATGCGCTGGACTATGGATCGCGCCCGGTCCTGGTCGACGCCAGTCGCTTCCAGTTCGAATCTCCGCACGTGCGCGTGAAACACGAATTCGCCAGCTACGCCAGCAGCTGCTTCTCGCCACAAAGGCCGCTTCTGGAAGCGGTTCTGGCGCTGATGAGCCGCATCTACCAGGACCTGGAGTTCGACCCCGAAGCGACGACGGTAGCCACCCCCGTGCTGCAGGTACTGGCCGACAAGCGCGGCGTCTGTCAGGATTTTGCGCACCTGATGCTATCCTGTCTGCGCTCGCAGGGTCTGGCGGCACGCTATGTGAGCGGTTACCTGCTCACCCACCCGCCAGCCGGACAAGCGAGAATGGTCGGCGCCGACGCGTCACACGCGTGGATCTCCTTGTACTGCCCGGGACCGGGAGGAGGCTACTGGGTCGACTTCGATCCGACCAACAACCTGCTCCCCGACACCCACCACATCACGCTGACCTGGGGACGCGACTTCGCCGACGTATCACCGCTGCGTGGTGTCATTCTCGGCGGTGACGCGCACGAACTCGACGTTGCGGTGACCGTGACGCCGCTGCCCGAAGACGCAGACGGGTAGCGCCGCGGGCGAGACGCAACACCGGGTGTTGGGGCGAAGGCGCCAAGGCTACCAGACGATCTGTACTTCCTGAATCACCTGCGGGGTCGCACGCTGAATGGTGAACTTGATGCCCGCCACCTCGATTACCGTTCCGACTTTCGGGATTTCGCGGGCATTCTCGAGGAGAAAGCCCGACAAGGTATCGTAGTCGCCCTCGGGCAGCTTCAGTCCCAGTTTCTCGTTGAGCATCGACGGGTCGGCGCGGGCGCTGACCAGGTAGTCATGATGGCCAAGCTTCTTCAGCCACTCGGCCGGCTTCTCCTGGCGGTCATACTCGTCCTGCATGTCCTCCATGACCTCCTCGATGATGTCCTCGATGGTGATGATTCCTTCGGCACCGCCGAACTCGTCCATCACCACGGCCATCGCATCGCCGTCCTTGCGCAACTCGACGAGCATCGACTCGGCGCTCTTGCTGCCAGGAACATAGTGCGTCGGGCTGATGTAGGACTCGATCGAAGCAGACTCGTCCACGCCCAGCAGGTCCATCGTGTTGAGGACCCCGATGACGCGATCGATCCGCCCATCGAAGACGGGCAGACGGATGTGCGAGCCGGCGACTGCCAAACGAATCGCCTCACCCACCGTGCAGCTCTTCTCAACGGCATCGACGTCAATCAGCGGCACCATGACCTTTGAAACGGTCGCCTCCGAGAAATTGAACATGCGCCGGATCATGTTCTTTTCGATCAACTGGATATCACCGCCCTCGTGCGGCGGCATCTGCACCATGCTTTGAATCTGCTCGCGCAAGGTGAAGGGGTTGTGCTCCTCCGCACCACCGGCGAGCCGCGAAAGAACCTTCGACAGCGTCACGAAAACGATCAGGAGCGGGGAAAAGAGGATCGAGAAGAAGCGCAGCGCGTAGATCAGGTAGGGCGCCATGACGTCGGCGCGCTGCTGGAAGATGCTCTTGGGAACGATCTCACCGAACACCCAGATCAGGGGCGCGACGACGAGCACCGCCATCCAGCCACCGGCGTCGCCAAAGATGGAGATCATCATCGCGGTCGTGATCGTGGAGTTGGCGACCACGGCAATATTGGTCCCAACCAGCGTCGTCGACAGCAGCCATTCCGGCCGTTTCTCCAGCATATCGAGAGCCAGGCGAGCGCCCCGCGAACCCTTGGCCGCGTCGTGGCGCAGCTTCATGCGGTCGGCGCTGACGATGCCCAGCTCGGATCCGGAAAAGAAGGCTTCCGCGATCAGGCAGATAAACATGAACAGAACGGTGAGCCAGATATCCGCCATTTAGACGCCCTCCACTTTCTTTGCCGGCTCGACTGGAGCGTTTTCAGGCTCGGCAACCACCGCCATCGGGCTGCCAGGCGCCTCGCTCACGCCCGGGCTCTCGACGCTGGCGCTTACCTCTTCGCTGTCGCTCGCTTTGGCGGGTGGTTCGACCAGGACGCGGCTGATGCGGTTGAACTCGACGCTCTCGACGGTCAGCTTCATGCCACAAAGGACAATCGAACGATCTCGCCGTTTGGAAATCAAAAAAAACCCCCCCACCCGAGCGAACGATCCGGGGAAAAACAACCTCGACTGAACGCCGCTCTTACATCAGCAGTTTGGTGCCAGACTCGCAGCGGATGAATCAAAGCGTTCGCTTGCATTGGCGTGTCGAGAACAGCCTGCACTGGTGCATGGATGTGGTCTTTGGCGACGATCAGATGCGGGCCTGCTCCGATCATGCCGCACACAACCTGGCTGTCTTGCGTCAGTTCGTCTTGAATCTCATCCGCCTTTCCCCGGTCAAGCGCAAGGGTGGCCTCAAGACTCAGCGCCTGATCGCCGCCACGTCCGATTCCTTCCGGGCTGAACTCCTGGGTCTTGTATAGGATTCATGCGATTGCCCTGCCCAGGTCGACGCCCAGCAGGTCACGCGTGTGCAGGATGCCGAGGATGGTATCGCGACGCTCGCGAAAGATCGGGTAGCGCGACTGGCGGGTAGCCTTGATCTGCGCAATCAGCTCGGGCACCGATAGATCCGCGGACAGAAATTCGATGTCCGAGCGCGGCCGCATGATATCGCGCAGCGACTTGTTGCCAAAGTCGAAGATCTTTTCGATGTAGTGCGCTTCCTGGCTGTCCAGCGCACCTTCACCGACGGCGTCGGTGACCAGGGTACGGATCATGTCCTCGGTAACCAGATTGCCCTGCGAGCGCTGCTTGCCGACAACCAGGGTGATGAAGAACTCGGCGACATGACGGATTACTTCGCGCAGCGGGGTGATCAGACGGGCAAAGAGATGGATTGGGCGGGCCTGGAAACTGGCAAAGGCGACGTTGTTGCGAATCGCCAGGACTTTCGGGGTGATCTCGCCGAACAAGAGCAGGATCGGCACCATCACCAGGAGGTTGAGCATGTCGTTCTCCGCCCCGAACAGTTTGATGATCACCGCAGCGGAGATCACCGACGCAGCGACATTGACGAATTCGTTGCCAATGAGGATGGTCACGATAAGGCGGCGCGGCTCACTGCGCAGGCGCTCGATCAGATCAACACGCGGGTTCCTGGCCCTGCGCATCTGATCAAGGTGGAATGAACTCAGCGAAAAAAGCGCCGTTTCGGTACTCGAGAAAAAGCCCGAGAACACCAGCAGGACGACAAATACCCCCAGCTCCATCCAGAGTGCTGGATCCATTCTTTACCCCCAGAAACAAAGTGCGCGCAGCTCTTGAACAAACCGCCGGAAGCGCGAAATCCCCAGAAAGCGAGCCACACGGGCAATTCGGCAGAAATGCAATCGCCATGAACATGCGTTGTGTACAGAAATGCTGCCCGTGCGCGCGTACGGCCGCTGATTATCAGTGAGCGTGGTGGCGAAGTCAAACCGTACCGTCGACCGGACAATATTCGACGCGCCGATTGCTGCGCGCCCTGGATCTTCTCCAATTCGCGACAAGTCATGACGACAGAATTCTAACGACAGTTGCCAGCAGAGGCAGCGAGGCGCCGGGTGATCGCGTCCCGGCGGGCGCGAACATTGCGCCCGCCGGGCAACTCGTGTATCAACGCAAGAGTTGCCGTTTGCCACATCTTCGTTCATCGCAACCTCTGCCTGACCCACACCAGGAGCCATTTCACTGTGTCTGAAGCGTTCTTGCTGCTGATCATGCTCGCCGTCTCGGCCTTCTTCTCTGGCTCGGAGACTGCCCTCACGTCACTCTCCCGGGCACGTACCGAGTCGCTGCTCGCTGAACGACGCCTCGGAGCCAAGGCCCTGCACCGGATGAAGAGCAATCTCAACCGGACGCTGGTGATCATCCTAATCGGCAACAACCTGGTCAACACCGCCACCGCGACGCTGGCCACCGTGGTGGCCACCGAACATTTTGGCCACCTTGGTCCAGGCCTTGCCGTCGGCGGCATCACCCTGCTGCTGCTGGTGTTTGGCGAGATCACCCCGAAGACCTACGCCTCGCGCTACGCAATCGTCGTCGCGCTACTTGCGGCAAAACCGCTGGAAGTTCTTGGCAAACTGCTCTTTCCCCTGGTTTGGGCGCTGGAGACGCTCATCCACTGGATGCACAGCCTTACCAGCCCGCCCAAGGATCCCAGCGTCACCGAGTCGGAACTCATCGCGCTGGCCGCGCACGGCACCGAGGAAGGATCGATCGAGGCCGGTGAACACCTGATGATTCGGCGAATTTTCGATTTCAGCACGCTCCGCGCCAGCGACATCATGGTGCACCGCCACCAGATTTTCTCACTCGACGGCAATCGCGCCATCCGCAGCGCGCTGGACGAGATCATCGCCAGCTCGCACTACCGGATTCCGCTGCACTCCGGAAATCCGGAAGAAATCAACCACGTGATCACCCTGCAGACGGTGCTCCGCGAGGTCGCGCAAGGCAACCTGGACAAACCCCTCAAGGACATCGGCAGCGACCCGCTGTTCGTCCCGCCCAACCAGCCGATCGACAGCCTGCTGGACGTCCTCAAGGCGGACAAGGAGCGCCTGATGGTAGTGGTCAACGAGTTCGGCGCCCTGCTCGGTATCTTCACGCTGGAAGACGTTCTCGAAGAGCTGGTCGGCGACATCTATGACGACCAGGAAGCGCCAAGAGGAGACCAGGCGCTGCTCATGAAGCCAGGCGGGAACGAGCTGGTCGTCGACGGCACGACCGAACTGCGCGTCCTCGAGGGCTACTTCGGACAGGAGCTCAGCGGCAAGCCCTACGACTCGGCAAACCTGTGGATCATCACTCATCTCGAACGCATTCCGGCAGCCGGCGAGTGCGTCGTCCTCGAAGGCCTTGAGGTAAAGATCGAGCGGGCATCGCGGCGACGCATCCACGAAGTACGTATCCGCCGTCGGCCAACCGTTGCCTCCGGAGCAGAGGGCAAAGAGCCGGCGGGGAAAGAAAGCGACTCAAACGCGAGCGCGTAATGCCGCAGCACCTCTCTCTGATCAGCCGACGAGCGTAGCACCCACTCGCTGATTGCGAAATTGACTCTTGGCGGCGCATGGCAACCGTGTTTATAATGCGCGGCTAAGCTGTACCATGCCCACCTGAACCTTGGATGAGTCTATGCCTGCCATTCGTGTAAAAGAAAATGAACCGTTTGAAGTTGCCATCCGGCGCTTCAAGCGCACCGTAGAAAAAACCGGCCTGTTGACCGAACTCAGGGCTCGCGAGTTCTACGAGAAGCCCACCGCCGAGCGCAAGCGCAAGCTGGCCGCCGCGGTCAAGCGCCATCACAAGCGCATGCGCAGCCAGACCCTGCCTCCCAAGCTGTTCTAGAGATCGTAAGCGTTGCCGGCACGGCCGCCCGTCCATAGATGGGCGGCTTTTGGCGTTTCCGAAACGCCAGTATCCGCTGGCTGAGAAACTGCCGTCATGCACCAAGAACGTAAACCCGGAGGTTCCCGGCGATGACGCTCAAAGCGCGCATCAATGAAGACGTCAAGGCAGCCATGCGTGCCCGCAACGCGAAGACACTCGGCACCTTGCGTCTGCTGCTGGCAGCAATCAAGCAGAGGGAGGTCGACGAGCGCGTAGTGCTTGACGATGCAGCGGTCGTCGCGGTCATCGGCAAGATGCTCAAGCAACGCCGGGATTCGATTTCCCAGTATGCCGCGGCCGGCCGAAACGACCTCGCCGACGCCGAGCAATTCGAGTCCGAACTCCTCAGCGCCTACCTCCCCGCAGCTTTGCCGACGGAGGCGCTTGTCGCCGCCATTTGCGAGGCCATTGCAAGCACCGGCGCCGGCAGCCCTGCCGACATGGGCAAGGTGATGGCCGAGCTGCGGCCCAGGCTGAACGGGCGCGCCGACATGGGCGAGGTTTCGCGGCTCGTGAAAGCGCGCCTGGCTGGCACCTGAGTTCCTGCGCCACGACTGCCAACGGCCGCCCGCGGTGAATCCCGGATGATCCCGGACTCGTTCATTCAGGATCTGCTGCACCGTGTCGACCTCGTCGACCTGATCGACAACTACGTGCCGCTAAAGAAGACAGGCGCCAACTTCGCGGCATGCTGCCCGTTCCACGGCGAGAAATCCCCATCGTTCACGGTCAGCCCGAGCAAGCAGTTCTACCATTGTTTCGGCTGTGGCGCACATGGCAATGCCATCGGATTTCTCATGGCCTACACCGGCGCCGGCTTCGTCGAAACGATCAAGGAACTCGCCAGCAGCTGTGGATTGCAACTTCCCGACGAAAAGGGACACGCCGGGCATAGCGGTGGTCCACGCCCGCAGGCGCTCGCCGAGCGCATGGCGCAAGCGGCAAAGTTTTATTACGGGCAGCTCAAGCGCTCCGAGAACGCAGTCCGTTACCTCAAGGAACGCGGCGTCAGCGGCGAACTGGCCCGCCGCTTCGGCATTGGCTATGCGCCCGCGGGAGGGAAGAGCCTGGCCACCGCCTTCGATGATTACGACAGCGCCGAGTTGCAACTCGCGGGGCTGGTCATAAAGAACGACGAGGGCCGCCTCTACGACCGTTTTCGGGACCGGATCATGTTTCCGATTGCCAACCAGAAGGGCGAGGTGATCGCCTTTGGCGGTCGGGTTCTTGGCGCCGGCGAACCAAAATACCTGAACTCTCCCGAGACTCCGCTGTTCGAGAAAGGCCGTGAGCTGTTCGGCCTGCCGCAGGCACGCACGGCCATACGCGCGACCGACACGGTGATTGTCGTCGAAGGCTACATGGATGTCATTGCCCTCGCCGAGCACGGAATTGGCAATGCCGTCGCCACGCTGGGCACTGCGACTACGGTCATCCACGTGCAGAAGCTGCTGCGCCAGGCTGACCGCGTGGTGTTTTGCTTTGACGGCGATGCGGCCGGCCGCAAAGCGGCGTGGCGCGCGCTGGAGAACAGCCTGGAAGTGCTCAGCGAGCAAAAAAGTATCGGCTTCGTCCTTCTGCCGGAAGGAGACGATCCCGACAGCCTGGTACGCAAGCGCGGTGAGCAAGCGTTTCAGCGAATGATCGTCGAGGCCACGCCGCTTTCCGACTTCCTTTTGCGCGAGCTGAGCAGACACTGCGACCTGGGCAGCGCGGAAGGGCGAGCCCGACTGGTCGCCGACGCCAAGCCCCTGCTTGGCCGGATGTTGTCACCCCTATTGAGGCTGCAACTCGTCAAACGCCTCGCGCAGATCAGCGGCTTCTCGCAAGCCGAGATAGAACGTCTGTGTTCCCTGCGAGCACTCGCCAGGCCAGCACCGGCCCGCGCGTCACGCCAGGCGCCCTCACTGTTGCGACCCTTGCTGCGCCTCCTGCTCCAGAAGCCTGCTCTGGCCGCGCGCTTGCCCCTCGAACTGCTCCCCGAGCGCTCGCCTGAAGCGCACGCCATTCGCCTGCTCTGCGCGACGATTACCGCCGTCGGCACGCAGCCACTCGCCTATCCGGCCCTGCTCGAAAAGCTGCGCGGCAGCGAGGACGAAACGCTGCTGCACGAAGCGGCGGCTGAACTAATGCGGGAGCCTTTTGCCGAAGACGAGATCGACAGCGAATTCGACGGTGCGCTCGCCCAGCTGCTGGAAGGTGAGCACAAACGGGCCTTCGCGCGACTGCAGGACAAGATCCAGAAGCTTGGCGTCGCTGGGCTGTCGAACGAGGAAAAGCAGCAGTACCTGCAAGCGCTCAGCGCGCGCAGCAGAGGCAGCCAGGCTGTCTAAGATATGATAGAATTTAGAGTTTTTCCAGTATAACGCTATCCGGGAATTGGTCATGGCAAGGGAAAAGGCGGCAACTACGAAGGCGGCAAAAGCGAAGGCAGCGGCGGATCTATTGGCACAGGTTGGCAACCAACCGGCTCCGATAGACGACGAAACGCGCAAGACGCGGTTGAAGACGCTGATCAAACTCGGCAAGGAGAGGGGTTTTCTGACCTACGCCGAAATCAACGACCATCTGCCCGATGATGTCGTCGATGCTGAGCAGATTGAAAGCATCATCAGCACCTTCAACGACATGGGAATCCAGGTCTACGACGAGGCCCCCGACGCTGAAACGCTGCTGATGTCGGACTCTGCGCCGGCGGCCGGCGCGGACGACGCTGACGTCGAAGAACAGGCGGAACAGGCGCTGTCGACCGTCGACTCCGAGTTCGGCAGGACGACCGACCCGGTGCGCATGTACATGCGCGAGATGGGTTCAGTCGAACTGCTCACCCGCGAAGGCGAGATCGAGATCGCCAAGCGCATCGAAGACGGCCTCAAACACATGGTCCAGGCGATCTCGGCCTGCCCGACAACGATCGCCGAAATCCTCTCTTGCGCAGACCGGATCGCGCGTGAGGAAATGCGCATCGAGGAGTTGATCGACGGGCTGATCTACCCCGAGGGCGAAAGCGCTCCGGACGGTCCCGCCGACGATGACGACGATGGCGACGACGACGACAGCGGAGACGACGACGAAGACGACGATGAGGACGACAACAGCGAAGCGGCCGAGGGTGCGGCGGCCGCGGCCTCGTTGCTCAAGCTCAGAACGGAAGGACTGGCGCGCCTCGAGCTTATTCGCGAGCACGACAGCAAGGCGCAGGCACTGCTGGCCAGGAAGGGCTCGCAGGACAAGGCCTATCTGAAGCTCCAGGAACAGATCTCTGACGAAATGATGGGCATTCGCTTCACGTCGAAAACCATCGAGCGCCTCTGCGACACGGTGCGCGCGATGGTTGAGGAAGCGCGAACCTGTGAACGGAAGATCCAGAGAATCTGCGTGGATACCGTCCGCATGCCACGCCCGCATTTCATCAAGGTCTTCCCGGGCAATGAGCTCAACCTCGACTGGGTGGACGTCGAAATCGCGGCAGCGGGAAAGACCTACGCCGCGATCCTCACCCGCAATGCCCCGAACATCACCGAAGAACAGCGCAAACTGCTCGCGCTGCAGGACCGCATCGGCATCCCGCTGAAAGAGCTCAAAGACATCAACAAGCAGATGTCGACTGGAGAAGCGAAGGCTCGTCGCGCCAAGCGCGAGATGACTGAAGCCAATCTCCGCCTCGTGATCTCGATCGCCAAGAAATACACTAACCGCGGCCTGCAGTTCCTCGACCTGATCCAGGAGGGCAACATCGGCCTGATGAAGGCGGTTGACAAGTTCGAATACCGTCGCGGCTACAAGTTTTCGACCTACGCCACCTGGTGGATTCGCCAGGCAATCACCCGCTCGATCGCTGATCAGGCACGAACCATCCGTATCCCGGTGCACATGATCGAGACGATCAACAAGATGAACCGCATCTCCCGGCAGATTCTCCAGGAGACCGGCCTTGAAGCCGATCCGGCGACGCTGGCCAAGAAAATGGAGATGCCGGAAGAGAAAATTCGCAAGATCCTCAAGATCAGCAAGGAACCGATCTCGATGGAAACGCCGATCGGCGACGACGACGACTCGCATCTGGGCGATTTCATCGAGGATCAGGCAACGCTCGCACCGACCGAGGCAGCCCTCTACTCAAGCCTGCGCTTCATCACGAAGGATGTGCTGGACACGCTGACACCCCGTGAAGCGAAGGTGCTGCGTATGCGCTTCGGTATCGAAATGAATACCGACCACACCCTGGAAGAAGTCGGCAAGCAGTTCGACGTCACCCGCGAGAGGATTCGTCAGATCGAAGCCAAGGCACTGCGCAAACTCCGCCACCCGTCGCGTTCCGACAAGTTGCGCAGTTTCCTCGACAACGGCAACAGCTAGGACACTTCGGCGCGAGCGATGAAGGGGGCTTCGGCCCCCTTCGTGCGTTTGCGGCCTGCCCGTCCCCCGACGAGGAGGGCCTTCTTGCCGTAAACCGCCGGCGACGGTCAGCGCTTCGAGGCCCCCGTGCGTTAGTTGCGGGTAACGCCCCGTTGGCCGGTCAAATTCCCCCACCTTTGGTCACTTCAAAATCCCCCACCCTGAAGGTCGCGTGACGGAGCAATAGAGCGCCGTTTTTGTCGCTTTCGGAGCACCCCGGGCAGGACGTTATCTTCCCCCTTCGTTTTCTGAGGGGAGTCTGGAGTGAACGTCTTGAAGCCACATCTGCAAACCACCGTCTTCACGCTGCTGGCGGCGGGAAAGAGCCAGCGCGAAATTGCGCGCATCACCGAAATCGATCGCAAGACGATCCGCAGTCTGGCGCGGCATTTTGCGAGCGAAGAGGCAAATTCCCCCGGGGTGGCCACCGGCCCTCCCGGTCAAATTCCCCCACCCCGGCCACCGGCTCCGAGCCGGCAATCGACTTCCGCCTGCGAGCCGCATCGCGCCTTCATCGAGGCGCAGTTACAGCTTCGCCGCAACTTCACGGCGATCTACCAGGATCTGGTCGATCAGTTCGGTTTTACCGCCAGCTATAACAGCGTCAAACGCTTTGCCGGGACGCTGATCGAACACGAGCCGGCCCAGTTTGACCGACTGGAATTCGCCGCCGGCGAAGAGGCGCAGGTCGACTATGGCGAGGGGGCGATGACGCTTTCCCCCGGCACCGAGCGCTATCGTCGGCCGCGTTTGTTCGTCATGACTTTGCGCTATTCCCGGCGCAGCTTTCGGCGGGTGGTCTGGAAGTCCAGCCAGGAAGCCTGGGCCAGGCTGCACGAGCAGGCCTGGCGCTATTTCGGCGGCAGCAGCCAGTACGTGGTGCTCGACAACCTGAAGGAAGGGGTCATCAAGCCCGACCTGTACGAGCCACAACTCAATCCGGTCTACGCGGCCGTGCTCGCGCATTACGGCGTCGTCGCCGATCCCGCCCGGGTCCGCGATCCGAATCGCAAAGGCAGCGTCGAGAATGCCATTCAGCATACCCAGAACACGGCGCTCAAAGGCCGACGCTTCGCATCGATCGAGGAGCAGAACGCGTTCCTCGAACAGTGGGAGACCCGCTGGGCGGCGCAACGCATTCACGGTAGCGCCAAACGCCAGGTCGAGGCGATGTTCCAGGAAGAACGCCCGCTGCTCAAGCCCTTGCCCTTGCAGGGGTTCGCGTATTTCACCGAGTCGCTACGCACGGTCTGCGACGACAGCTGCATACGCGTCGACCACAGCAGCTATGCCGCCCGTCCAGCGCGTATCGGCAGCCGTGTGCTGGTCCGCCTGTTCGAGCAGCACCTCGAGATCCGCGATTTCCATTCGCAGGCCTTGCTGCGCACCCATTCCCGGGCGGCACAGCCGGGCAGCGTGATCTTGCCCGACGACGAGCGCCCCTTCAATCCGTCGCGGGAAACGCGTCGAATCCTGACTCAGGCCAAGGCCATCGGCCCGGCCACCGAGCAGTTGTGCCAGAGCCTGTTCGATCAAGACGGGCGCGTCGGTCAGCGCCGCCTGTGGGGCATCGTCAGTCTGGTCAAGCGTTACCCCCGCACGCTGGTCGAGCGTGCCTGTGCGATGGCCCTGCACGAGGGCGTGCGCAGCTACCGGCAGATCAAGACGCTCACCGAGCGCCTGCTCAACGAGGCCCTGGCCGATAGCGATACCCCGGTTCAGGGCGAGTTGGTACTGACCCAAGACGACCGACTGATTCGCGCCGCCGAGGACTACGCGGACCTGTTCTCTCTGGGCGCTCGCAACAGCGCGGCTTTGTCACTTTCCCTGGAGGATTCGAAATGAGCATGACCTTGAACGAGATCGACCGCGCGCTGCGCGACCTGCGCCTGTCCGGCATTCGCGCCACCCTGGAGACCCGCGTGCTGCAAGCGCAGGCGAGCCAAACGCCTTTCCTGGAGACCTTCGCGATGATTCTGCAGGACGAACTGGACCGCCGCCGTTCGCGCTTGCTGGATCGTCGTTACCAGCAGTCTGGTCTGGACGAGCGCGCGACCTTGACCGACTTTGACTGGCGCTTCAATCCGAAGCTGCCGCGGCAGGCGTGTTTCGAGCTGCATACGCTGAAATTCGTCGCTGAAGGCCAGAACGCGCTGATCATCGGCAAACCGGGCACCGGCAAGAGTCGGATCGCCAAGGCGGTGGCCTACCAGGCGACGCTGCAAGGCCTGGATGTGCGGGTACTCGAGGCCGACAGTGTCTTTGCCAATTACGCGCTGTGGAGCGGCGCCGATCAGCAGCGGCAGCTACGTCCCTGGCTCGACGCCGACCTGCTGGTTCTGGACGATCTCTTCCTGGCCCGGCGCATCAGCGACAGTGCGGGCGAGTTGCTGCAGACGCTGGTCCATCAGCGCTACAAGGCCCGCCGCAGCCTGGTGGTGACCTCCAACCGGGTGGTTCAGGACTGGGGCAAATACCTGGGTGATCAAACGATGGCCAGCACGATTCTCGACCGGCTGATGCATCGCTCGCATCTGCTTGAGTTCGAGGGCCGTAGCTATCGTCTCAAGGAGGCCGCGACGCGCTTCGCACAACAGCCCGCAGACAGCTGATGCGCCGCCCCGAACCCACGGTCAGTGCTTGGCTTGGCGGCCGCTTGCGCGCATCCGCCACTCCTTGGGGCGCTGCCCCAAACCCCGCGTTCGCCACGTGGCAGCCGCCGGGGATGATCAAACCATCCCCGGCAACCGCCAGGAGCGTTGGCTCGCTACACGCTGTCAAGCGGCTTTCGCGGCATAAACGGGCGGCACGCCGCCCATTTATTCCACGGTCCGCTGGACAGCGCTGCGCTCCCTTCGGCCAGGATCAACGCCGTCAATGCGAACCCGTCCCCCTTGAACTCACCCCAGCGTTACGCAGTAACGACGCACAAAGCCGTTACTGCGTAACGCACTCCCTGGAGCCAAAAATGGCCACGACAGCCGCTCAAAGACAAGCCGCTTACCGCACCCGCCGTCCTCATGCCGGCGAGGACGGCAACGGCGAACGCCGCCTCAATCTGTGGATCAGTACCCACACCGCTTTGGCCATCGAGCGATTGGCTCGCCGTTACTGCGTAACGAAACGCGAGATCGTCGAGCGCTTGGTCACCGCCGAAGAAGATCGCCTCATCGCCACCCTCGATCTGGATTTGCCCGAGTGGGACCAGTACTTCAGTGGCGCTTCCGTTACGCAGTAACAGGCTGCCAATCGATCACCAACGGCGGGTCAAAAAACCGACCCGCCGTAACCGACTGCATTTACAATTTCTACGGTCCTGCCTGGGGGAGTTTGGGTGACCATAAGTGGGGGATTTCGAAGTGGCCAACGGGGGTAACGATAATCAAAGGTCTCGAATGAAATTGACACGCTTCGCTTGCGCAGCACTTCTCGCGGCCACCGCTGCCCCTGCTTTCTCTTCCAACCTTGGGGTGTCGGTAAGCATCGGCCAGCCAGGCTTCTACGGCCGCGTCGATGTCGGCGCCTTCCCGCAACCGCAAGTCGTCTATCGGCAACCGATCATCGTCGAGCGGCGTCGCTTTGCCGGCCAGCCGCTCTATCTACACGTGCCCGCGCACCACGCCAGGCAATGGCACAAGCACTGTCGCAGCTACAACGCCTGCGGAGAGCAGGTCTACTTAGTGCAAAATGACTGGTACCAGCGCGATTACCTGCCGCAGCACGTGCAGCGGATCGAGCATTACCCTCGCTATGACGGCCAGCGGAAGGCCGACCGCGAAAGCTATCGCGTTGATCACGGCCACGAGCGGCGTCGCGACGATGGCCAGCGTGGTCGTCAATAGAGCCTTGTCACGCGTACCGATGGCGTCCGGTTCGCGAGCCCAGCCGGCAACTCGCCGATGATCGAATCCATCCTCCTTACCGCCACGCGAATCGCCACCTTCCATCAGCAGCAGCCGCTGACCAACGCCAGCGGTTTCTTCTTCATGCGTGAGGAGCGGCTGTTCCTGGTCACCAGTCGGCATGTGCTGTTCGATGAACCAAGCCAGCACTTCCCGGATCGCATCGAGATCGACCTGCATACCAACCCGGAGAATATCGCCGCCGCTACCGCATTCTCGATCCCCCTGTACGCGTACGGCGAGCGAGTCTGGCGACAGGGACAGGATACAGCGGGAGAGATCGACGTCGCTGTTGTCGAAATCGAGCGCCGTGCGCTGCCGGAAAAACTGCTATACCGTGCCTTCACGCCGCAGCACCTGCCGGGGCGCTTCGATCAGGTCGAAGTAGGCAGCTCATTGCTGGTCGTAGGCTTCCCGCTGGGTTTCCAGGACAGTCTGCATCACATGCCGGTGGTCCGCCAGGCGATCGTCGCTTCTTCCTTCGGGCTGCGTTTTCAGGGGGAAGGGTACTTCCTCACCGACGCACGCACGCACCGCGGGACCAGTGGCGCACCGGTGGTCATGCGCGTCGCAGCACGCGAGTTCGTATCTGGCGAGCTGCCGTGGATGCTGCTCGGCGTCCACTCCGCGCGCCTAGACGTCGGCTTACGCGACCCGTACCAGGACGAGGCGCTTGGGCTCAACTGCGCCTGGTACGCCGACATCCTGCTGACCTTGACCGAACGCTGAGTGCGGGTTTCGCCAATGCTAGCACCACCCGCCTCCACACCTCGCCGACACACCGGCCATGGCGGTCGCGCCGGCTGGCTACCTTGCGGAGCTGGCGACCTCGGCAAGCTTCTGCTCGATTCTGGCCAGCGGGATCGCGCCGGGGATACGCTCGCCATCGGCAAAGAAGACTGTCGGTGTGCCATTGATGGCTAGCTTACGGCCCGTTTCTACGCTTTTCTTCACCGCCGTGGTATCGCAATCGCCCTTTCCGCCCGGTGCCTTGCCATCGATCATCCAGTCGTTCCAGGCCTTAGCCTTGTCAGCAGAGCACCAGATCTGATTGGATTTTTCCAGCGAATCCGGCGAAAGGATCGGGTAGAGGAAGGTGTAGATGGTCACGTTTTCCAGCTTGGTGATTTCTCTTGCCAATTTCTTGCAGTAGCCACAGTTGGGATCCTCAAAGGTCGCGAAGACACGTTTTCCGTCACCGCGCACCTGCTTGATCGCCAGAGACAGGGGTAGATCCGAGAACTTGATCGCGGTGAGTTTCTGCATCCGCTCGGTCGTCACATTCTTCATCGTCTTGCCGTCGATCAAAGAGCCGACAAGCAAGGCCGAAACCTTCTCGTCGGTGTAGACAATCTGGCCGTCCGCGTAGACTTCATAGAGCCCGAGATAGGGGGTCTTGGTGACGCTGGTCACCGGCGCGCCAAGCTTGCCTTCGAGCGCCTTCTTGACGCTTGCCTCGTCTGCCAGGGTGGGCAGGCTGAGTGCGGCAGCGACGGCAAATGACACGAGTTTCATAGACATCTGGTTTCTCCGGGGTTGGGATACGGGCGTTTCAGAGGGCGCCGATTGCGTAGCGCACAAGAGCGTTCTTTAGGACTGGCAAAGCATTCGTCAGGTTCATTCCCAGGTTGCGCAAGGGCTTCAGAGCCGGCAAGTCGTCACGGAAAAGCTTGTGCAAGGCGTGGGTCGTGGTCTGCATGAGCAGGGTTTCCTCGCGCCGTTCGCGTTGATAGCGAAGCAGCAGGCGCTCGTTGCCAATGTCCTGCCAGTCGGGCGTGCTGGCGAGCAGGGCGGCGAGCACCTTGGCATCCTGGTAGCCGAGGTTGATGCCGTGGCCGGAAAGCGGATGGATGCCATGCGCTGCATCGCCAATCAGCGCCAGCCTGGGGGCGACGATTCGCGGCACCTGCATCAGGCGAAGTGGGAACGCCGCCGGTGGGGTGAGCAACCGCAAGGCGCCCAACTGGTGGTGACCGGCAGCGGCGACGCGGGCTGCCAAAGCCTCTGCAGGCATGGCGAGCAGCGTTTTCGCATGCTCATCGGGCGTCGACCAGACGATTGAGATGCGATCCCCCGCCAGCGGCAACCAGGCAAGGACCCCGTCCGCACGAAACCACTGCCGCGCAATGCCGCCGTGCGGGCGTGCACATTCGAAATTGGCCACCAGGCCCATCTCGCCATAAGGGGTGTTGATCGCCGGCAGGGCAAGCGCTTCACGTATCCAGGAGTCGCGTCCGTCGGCGCCAACCAGCAGTTTTGCCGAAAGCGTGTCGCCATTGGCAAGGGTCAGCGCGGCGGCGGCAGGACCCATCGTCAATGACTGCGGGACAGCGGGATAGCAGAGGCTGAGATTGCCCTGCCGCTTCGCGTTTTCCCAGAGCTCGCAGGCCATCAGCGACGACTCCAGAATCCAGCCCAGTTCCGGGAGGCCAGTCTCATACGCTGAAAACTCGAGCTCGGCACGATCATCGCCGAAAATCTTCATGACATGGATGGGAGCAATCCGCTCGGCCGCCAGATGCTTCCAGACGCCAATCTCTTGCAGGAAGACGGCGTTGGCCGGCGACAGCGCATAGACACGGGCATCCCAGCCTGCCGGCCGCCGCGGCGGGCGCTGCTCGACAAGGCCGATCCTGAGCCGTGTGTCGCGCAGCGCACAAGCCAGTGAAAGACCAGCCAGGCCGCCACCTACAATAAGAACGTCGAACTCGCTAGCTTGCATGCAGATGGGGCTCGGAAGAAATGCGCTCGTCAAACGAGCCAGATTTTACAAGTGCGGCCAAGAGTGTGAGAAGCTGACAGTAATGAACTCGCTCGCCAAACAAGCTGCTCACCTTTACTTCCCGGCGATTGTTCGTTCGGAGCATGATTCTCCGCTTGACGCGCTGGTCGCCGCGTGTGTCCCGCGGCCCGAGGCAATGAATCTGGTCGCGGCGTCCTGGGCCGACAGCGAGTCGACCTGCCTGCTGGCAGTGGTTGACGGCGGCCGCCCGGTTGTCGTGTTGCGTACGCAGGCCGGGCGTTGGGCGGCGTGCAATGCCTTTCTCGGCAGCCTCCATGCTACGTGGCAGGGAGCTGATCGGCAGCTGAGAAAAGGGCGCCAACGCCAAGTCTACGTCGTCAGCGTCCAGAAGGGGCGAATTCACAGGCCCGTGCCGGAAGACCTTCTTGCCGATCCTGTCCTAGGCGGCGAAGACGATTCGGCGTCAGCGCGAGGCAGCACTGCCAAACACGGGCCCGCGGAGAAAATGCGCAAGTAAACGGCGGCGGCGCCCCGCGAGCCGCCGCCGGTGAGCGATGCTTGAAGGATTCCGGCTAGCCCTTGAGGCACTCGCTCATGAAGGCCTTCCGCTCGTCGCCTTTGAGCGCCTTGCTGCCAGCCGTGGCGTTGCAGGCCTTCATCTTGTCCTGCTGACTACTCTTCGCCGGTCCGGCGGCTGCTGGAGCGGCTGCTGGAGCGGCTGCTGGAGCGGCTGCCGGAGTTGCCGCCGCCGGAGCCTTCTTGAGACAATTGCTCATGAACTGCTTGCGGCCGTCGCCAGCCAAGGCCTTTTCCTTGGCCTCCGCGTTGCAGGACTTCATCTTTTCCTGCTGGGCCTTCTGGGCTTCCGAGGGTTCTTTCTTCCCTTCGGCAGCAAAGGCACCGCCGGTAGTGAAAACGAGAGCGACAAGAGCGATCCAGCCTTTCATCGGGGGTTCTCCTTGGTTGAGGAAACCCCGCAATTAGGCCACTGCTACAGGTCTTCGTCAAGCAAGGCCTGCTGTTGACGGTCGATGAAGTCTCCCATGCTATCGATCCCTCGTAGCTGCAGGATGCTGTTGCGGACCGCCGCTTCAAGCAGGACGGCAATGTTCCGGCCGGCAGCAACCGGGATGACGACCTTTCGAATCGGCAAACCAAGGATATCCTGTGCCTGGGCGTCGAGCGGCAAGCGCGGACCGTCGGTCCCGCTCAGCGGCCTTTGCAGGTGGGCGATCAGCTTGAGTTTCATTTTCCGGCGCGACGCCGTCTCGCCGAAAATGGTACGTATGTTAAGCAAGCCAAGGCCGCGCACTTCCAGATAGTCGCGCAACATACTGGGGCAGCGACCTTCGATCGTCGTTGGGGCGATGCATGCCAGCTCGACGACGTCGTCAGCGACCAGTCCATGGCCGCGCGAAATCAGCTCCAGCGCCAGTTCGCTCTTACCGACACCAGAATCTCCGGTAATCAGGACGCCCATCCCGAAAACGTCCATCAGCACGCCATGCATCGATGTCGAACCTGCCAGGCGGCGTGAGAGATAGATGCGCAGCAAGTCGATCACCGCCGAACACGGCTTCGAGCTGACGAACAGGGGTGTTTGCGTCGACTCGCAACCATCACGAATCGCCGGCAGGATATCAAGATTGTCGGCGATGATCAGCGCCGGCGGCTTGGCCGCCATCAACTCCCGCACCTGCTGACGCAGGCGTTCAACGGTAACTCGTTGCGCCCAGGCGTGCTCAGCCCGGCCGATAACCTGTAAACGCTCAGGGTGAATCAGGTTGAGATGACCAACGACATCGGCGCCATAATTACTCTGCTCTTTGAGCTCGATCTGGCGGTCGACGCCGACTGCCACAACCCAGGACAGCTTCAGTTTCTCCCGGTGATCCTCATAGAGCTGGATCACGCTGAACTGACGCACGGCGTTCATGTTCCGTCGGCAAAGATCTGGCGAACAGTATTCGAGTCGATGGCGCTGGAAAGAGCTTCCCGGCACGCGCGGTCGGAGAAGTGCTGCGCCAGCTCAGAGAGGATTTGCAAATGCTGCTCGGTCGCCACTTCGGGAACCAGCAGGACAAACAACAATGAAACCGGCTTGCCATCCGGAGAATCGAAGGGCACCGGCGCAGCCAGCCGCAGGAAAGCGCCGGTGGCATCCTTCAGACCTTTAATCCGACCATGCGGGATGGCCACACCCTGCCCAAGCCCAGTCGAGCCGAGCTTCTCGCGCGCGAACAAACTGTCGAACACCGTGCTGCGCGCGATGCCGAGGTAGTTTTCAAAAAGAAGCCCCACGTGTTCAAAGACGCGTTTCTTGCTGCTGGCGTCGAGATCAAGAATGATATTTTCGAGGGGAAGTAACTGGGTAATCTGGCTCATGCGACAAAAACCCGAAAAAGGCTGACGTGGATTAGTTCAAACGTGGAAGCGCACGGGCTGGCCGGCGGTTGCTGCCGACGCTGCCGTGCGCAGACTATACATCTTTCACTCGACGACGATGTGGTCGATGATCTTGCTCCCGCGGTGATGATCCTGCAACTTCTGCTTGTACTTCTGGACCTGGCGCTCAAGCTTGTCGACCAAGCCATCCACTGCGGCATAGAGGTCCTCGTCGACCGTCTCGACATAGACGTCCTTGCCAGCCAGGTGAACGGTCACTTCTGCTTTCTGCTTCAGTTTTTCCACCGACAGAATCACGTTCACGTCTATCACGTTATCGAAATGACGGGTGATTCGCTCGAGTTTGCCAGTGACGTAGTCGCGCAGCGCCGGGGTGATCTCGAGGTGGTGTCCACTGACTTGCAGGTTCATGATGTGGCTCCTTCTTCTAAATGGACTTGCGTAAGTTGACCGGCGGAATGTTGAGCGCCTCGCGGTATTTTGCTATCGTACGCCGCGCAACGACAATGCCCTGCTGGCCAAGGACTTCGGATATCTGGCTATCCGAAAGAGGCTTCTTCGGTTCTTCGGTGCTGATCATCTGCTTGATCAACGCACGAATGGCCGTTGCTGAGCACGCCCCGCCAGCCTCCGTGCCGACGTGACTGCCAAAGAAATACTTCAGTTCAAAAATCCCGCGCGGCGTTGCCATGTACTTCTGCGTGGTTACCCGCGAGATGGTCGACTCGTGCAGCCCCAGCACATCGGCGATTTCGCGCAAGACCAGCGGCCGCATCGCGACTTCACCGTGATCAAGAAACTGGCGTTGCCGTTCGACGATAGCCTGCGCCACACGCAGGATGGTGTCAAACCGTTGTTGCACATTGCGGATCAACCAGCGCGCTTCCTGGAGCTGACCGGCCAGCCCGGAGCCCCGCTGTCGGGAGAGGATCTGGGCGTAGAGACTGTTGATCCGCAGACGTGGAAAGGCGTCGGCGTTGACGCTTACCGACCACTGTCCCCGCACTTTACGTACCACCACGTCGGGCGAGATGTAGCGTGTGTCCTCCGAAGCGTACTGTGCGCCGGGCCGCGGATTCAGGCTGCAGATCAACAGGTGTGCTGCACGCAGCGCATCGTCATCGCAGCCTGTCTGCTTCTTGAGTTTGACAAAGTCATGGCTGGCCAGCAGCTCCAGACAGTGACGAACGATATCGAGCGCCAGCGTACGCGTCTGATCAGCGGGCAAGGCTTCGAGCTGCAGCGCGAGGCATTCCTGCGCGCTGCGCGCACCAACGCCGGTGGGGTCGAAATGCTGCAGGTGATTGAGCGCGATTTGCAATTCTTCAGGCTCGATCTCCAGCTCCGCCGGCATGGCTTCGGCAAGCTCCACCAGCGACTGGGTCAGATAGCCGTCATCGTCGAGCGCATCGATCAAACAGCGCACCAACACGCGGTCACGGTCGGGAAGGGTCATCAGTCCGAGCTGCCACAACAGATGTTCGCGGAGGGAGACGGTCGCCGCCTGGACGTCCTGGTAGTCGCTGTCCTCGTCGTCGAAAGAGGCCGATGCACCGTGCTGCCCGTTGTCGTCACCGGGCCAGATTTCGTCGTCGGAAAACGACTGTTCACTGTGCTCCGAGAGTTCGGAGTGCTCGGAGCGCTCGTCCGTCGCTACCGGGTCGGCAGCCTCTTCCTCATTTCCGCCACCGCTTGTTGCCGCGTCCGAGCGAGCGTACTCGTCTTCGCGCTCAAGCAGCGGGTTCTCCAGCAAGTACTTTTCGAGCTCTTGTTCGAGCTCGATCGTCGACAGTTGCAGCAGCCGAATCGATTGCTGGAGCTGGGGGGTCAGTGCGAGATGCTGAGTAAGCTTGAGCTGGAGGGACGGTTTCATTTACAGAACCGGGGAAGTCGCCGCATTGTCGTGGGGAAACTGCCCATATGGTTCTCGAATTGTGGCTGAAAAACCGGCGTGCTCAGAGGCGGAAATTCTCACCCAGATACACCTTCCGGACGTTTTCATTATAAATGATTTCCTCAGGCCGACCAGCAGCCAGGACGCTCCCTTCGTTGATGATGTAGGCGTGATCACAAATGCCCAGGGTTTCGCGCACGTTGTGGTCGGTGATCAGCACACCGATGCCGCGCCCCTTGAGGAAACGGATGATGTTCTGGATATCAAGCACGGCGATCGGGTCGACACCGGCAAAGGGCTCATCAAGGAGAATGAAACGTGGCGCGGTGGCCAGGGCGCGCGCGATCTCGACGCGCCGACGCTCGCCACCCGAGAGTGAAGTTGCCGGGCTCAGACGAAGGTGGCTGATATGCAGCTCTTCGAGCAACTCCACGGTACGCGCCTCGACTTCGGCGGCCGACAGCTTCTGTAGCTCGAGGACCGCCATGATGTTTTCACTGACGGTGAGCTTGCGAAAAACCGAGGCTTCCTGTGGCAGATAGGAGAGGCCCAGTCGGGCACGCTTGTGCATCGGCAAGTGCGTGAGCTTCTGCCCATCGAGACTAACGTCACCGCCATCGCAGGCAACCAGGCCGACGACCATGTAGAAACAGGTCGTTTTGCCGGCGCCGTTCGGGCCGAGCAGACCAACGACTTCCCCGCTGACCACTTCGAACGAGACATCATGCACCACGGTACGCGACTTGTAGCGCTTCTTTAGGCTTTGGGTGGAAAGTGTGCTCTGCGTATCGGACATTTCTCAATCGTTTTCAAAGTCGCCGCGCAGTACGCGTCGGATGGTTTCAGCGGAAAATCCTCGGCCAGCCAGAAAGCGCATCTGGCGGCTGCGCGCCACGGCATCGTCGGCGGCTGCCCCTGACTGACGGGCAAACCTCCGCTGCCAGACGCGACACGCCCGGGCCAGCTCGTCTTCACCCGTCGCCAGCGCAGCACTCACCAGATCGGCGGCAACGCCTTTCGAGCGCAACTCGAAAACCAGCTGCGCATCACCTACGCGCCCAGCACGGGCGTTTACCCGCGCCAGCGCATAACGTTCGTCGGACAGCAGGCCGCTTGCAGTGAGGTCATCGAGCAAGGCCTGCAAGGTCTCCGTTGATTGCGCATGCGGCGCCAGCTTCTGGGCAAGCTCACGGCGCGCGTAATCGCGCCGCCCGAGCATGCGCAGAGCCCGCTCACGCAAAACGTCGCCCACCGCGGTGCACTAGGCGGCCGCGGCGGCCGTCTTCACCGGCGGCGAGGGGACGTTCACGGCAGCGCGAATTTTTCCTTCTATCTCCTCGGCGATCTGCGGCTTGCCCTTCAGATACTCGCGTGCATTGTCCTTGCCCTGGCCTATTTTCTCGCCGTTGTAGGCATACCAGGAGCCTGATTTCTCGACCAGCTTGTGCAGCACCCCAAGTTCGATGATTTCGCCTTCACGCGAGATTCCCTCGCCATAGAGGATATCGAAGATGGCTTCCCGGAAGGGTGGCGCGACCTTGTTCTTGACAACCTTGACGCGCGTCTCGTTACCGATGACCTCGTCGCCCTTCTTGATGCTGCCGATACGGCGAATGTCGAGACGTACCGAGGCGTAGAATTTGAGTGCATTGCCACCGGTGGTCGTCTCCGGACTGCCGAACATGACGCCGATTTTCATGCGAATCTGGTTGATGAAGATCACCAGGGTATTGGTACGGTTGATGTTGGCGGTCAGCTTGCGCAGCGCCTGACTCATCAGACGTGCTTGCAGGCCGGGCAGGGAATCGCCCATCTCGCCTTCGATCTCGGCCTTCGGTACCAGCGCGGCCACCGAGTCGATGACGACCACATCGACGCTGGCGGAACGCACCAGCATATCGGCAATTTCCAGCGCCTGTTCGCCAGTATCGGGCTGAGAGATCAGCAGTTCGTCAAGGTTCACACCAAGCTTCTGCGCATAGCCCGGGTCGAGCGCGTGCTCGGCGTCGATGAAAGCGGCCGTACCACCGAGTTTCTGCATTTCGGCGATGACCTGCAGCGTCAAGGTCGTCTTGCCCGAGGATTCCGGACCATAGATCTCGACCACTCGGCCACGCGGAAGACCTCCGATTCCGAGAGCGATGTCCAGCCCCAGCGAGCCGGTGGAGACGACCGGGACATCGGTCACCACGCTGCCCTCGCCCATTTTCATGATCGAGCCCTTGCCAAACTGCTTTTCGATCTGGGCCAGCGCCGCAGCCAGCGCCTTTGCCTTGTTGTCGTCCATTGCCAGTCCCCTTGCTTGAGTGAGCGGAATTATCCCATGTTCGAAGGCAGCGAAGATGCCAAGCTCCGCAGCAACACGGACTGTCATTATATACAGTGAATGGGGAGCAGTCAGCCTTTGCGGACGGCAAGGCGAAGCGGGTGGTTGGGTATTCGGCTGTTCAGACGGCGCGAACGAGGCGATTTTCCAGGAGTTCTATCAGCAACAAGAGCTCGCGCACCGCACCCGAAGCAAAGCCCTTTCGCGCGCCATCACGGTTGTCGCGCAGGAGCCTGTTCAGGTAAGCCAGGCATTCTGGCGAGCCCCAGGTCCGCGAAATCTCCCTTGTGATGCGTACCTCCCGCCCTAACGTTGGCAAGCGCGGCAGGAGTTGGTCGATGGAGGCCACTTGCTCAGCACCAACGGGAGCCATGGGCCCGGGAGCTTCGCCGACCAACTCCCATTCTGGCGCAGCAACGTTGAAATGGCGTCGCAGTCGCAGGCCCAGCGCTTCGAAAGCCTGACGCTGCCCATTCTCGCGATAGAGTTCGATAAGTTTCAGCCACGGGGTCAGCGCCACGCGCGGATGGGCACTGACGAACTCCTCCAGTGCCTGTTCCGCGCCTCGCGTCCGTCCGAAGGAAGCCATGATCTCGGCAAGTTCGAGGGCCGCAGCAAGCTCCGCGTCGTCACCCTGCGGGCACGGCGGGGCGGGCTTAACCGACACGCTGTCGGTAACCGGACCGACATCGGCAAGCACGCCGCTGTCGCTGTCGCTCTCGGCGAGTGGAGCATCCGGACTGCTGCCCGCCTGGAGTTCCCAACCGGAATCGTCGCTGGTGTCGAGCGGCAGGTCGGCGACGGCGGGGATCAGCTGCGGCTCGGCGCGCCAGCCCGCACGACGGCCAAACAGCCAGCTCAAGCCGCCAATCAAGCCGAGCAGGGCCGCCAGTTCGAGCCACCAACCGCCCTTTTCCAACCCTGCCGCTGCGCCCAGGTGCGGTGTCAGCGACCGGGGAGCTGCTGCTGGCGTAGCCCGCGGCGAAAGGTTTGGCGACGCTGGTGGAGAAGGCGTCCCGGTTCCCCTCTGCAGATCGGCAAGCACCGCCTCCAGGTGACTCAGTTGCTCGGCAACGGCCAACTGCTGCTCGGCCTGCGCGTAAAGCGCCGACAGTAGCCTGTATTCCGTACGCAACATTGAGCGCTGACCGTCGCTCGCCTGGCCGAGCAAGGAAGTCGACAGACGCGAACTCAAACGCAAGGGAGGTTGTTCGGCTCCTGCTGAGCGGTAATCAGCGTCCGCGTCGGCGAAGATGAGCAGACGATCTGCCGGGCCAAGTTCAAGCGACACTTTCCGGAGGCGCGGATTCTCGCCGCGCGAGGCGGAATGTCGATCCGGGATGGCCGCGTAACCCTTGCCGACAAAAGCCGCGTTGGCCAGAAACGCCGTCGGCGAAGCAAGTGCGGCCGGAGCGGTCGCCTGGCCGGAACGGAGACCGCCGCGGTCCCCCACTGCCAGGGCGACAATCGACAGCAGCGAAGAAATACCCCATAAAGCCGCAGGAATCGTGATTATCGCGCGCATGTTCGGGAAGGAAGACAGGGCAGATTCTGGTTACTCATTCTATTCCAAGGCGCCCGTTCCTGCCGCGAATATCTGCCCGAATTCGTTGTTTTACCAAGGCGCTAGGGCTCGTCTCGCGATACGCTCCCGACCAACCTCAGCCCGGTTGCCGCGCGGCCCGCTGCAACACACCCTGGAGGGCATGCGCCACCGATTGTGCGCGTACCGCTGCCCGCTCTCCGGCAAAGCAGCGCCTTTCCGTATCGAGTCGCCCTTGCGGTCCTGCCCAGGCAAAGCAGACGGTCCCCACTGGCCGGCTCGGAGAGCCGCCACCCGGACCGGCGACGCCAGTGATCGCCAGCGCCCAATCGGCACGACTGCAGCGCAGCGCGCCCAGCGCCATGGCCGCAGCAGTCGCCTCGCTCACCGCCCCCTGTGCGACAAGCAGTTCGGCGTCGACACCGAGCATTTCTATCTTGGCCTCGTTCGAATAGGTGACGAAACCGCGCTCGAACCAGCGCGAGCTGCCGGCAATCGCCGTCGCGCACTGTCCCACCCAGCCACCGGTGCACGATTCGGCGGTCGCCAGGCACTCCCCGTTGGCCAGCAACAACTCGCCGACTGCAGCAGCGAGGGCTTCGAGCGAGCGCTGATCGCAAACCTTCATGCCAGCACGAAGCGCAGGATCGCCAGCACCAGCACGGTATAGCCGGCAGCGACCAGGTCGTCAGTCATTACTCCGAAGCCATTCTTTACCTGTTCGTCGAAGTAGCGCGCCGGCTGCGGTTTGCTGATGTCGAAAAAGCGGAACAGACAGAAAGCGGTGGTCTGCCACAACCAGTGCTGGGGACAGAACAGCAACACCAGCCAGAAGGGAACGATCTCGTCCCAGACAATGCTGCCGTGATCGACGACCCCCAGGTCGATCCCCGTCTTGTGCACTGCCAGCACGCCGCCGACGAAGCAGACGACAATGAAACCGAGCAGCTCGAAGTCGCTCATGTACGGACGCAACAGCGCGAACGAAAGCCAGCCGAAGAGCGTGCCGACAGTCCCCGGCGCCCGCGGCGACAAGCCACTGCCAAAGCCACAGGCGACCAGGTGCGCGGGATGCGCCATGAGAAATTGCACGCCAGGAGAAGCGGGGCTAGCCAAAGTGGTCGAATCCTTTGCCGTCGATGGCCATTGCCTGCCCGTCGTCGTCGAGCAGCGTCAGGCGGGTGTTCGCCGCGTCGACTATCCGGCCAAAGCGCCAGAGCGGCAGATCGAGCTCGGCAGCGAGTGCGGCCAGTTCGAGTCGCCTTTCCGGCAGGGCCGAGAACACCAGTTCATAGTCGTCGCCCCCTGCCAGCTGACACTGGCGCGCGAACGCCGGGTCGACTCCTGCGGGCCTTGACGGAAGCTGTGCCGCGCCGACTTCGGCGGCGACCGCCGATCGATCCAGGATGTGGCGGAGGTCGGCGAGCAAGCCATCCGAAACGTCGATGGCCGCGTGCGCCAGACGACGCGAGCGCAATTCGAGTCCCAGTTCGACGCGCGGCAGGGGCTGTTGCAGTGCGGCCAGACAGCGTTTGGCAAGCGCTTCCTTGAGCTGTACGCGCCCCTGCAGACAGGCCAGCCCCATCGCCGCCAGGCCAGGCCAGCCGGAAACCCAGAGATCGTCACCCGGCAAAGCCCGATCGCGACGCAGCGCCTCGCCGACGGGAAGTTCACCCAGCACCGTGAAACACAGGTTGAGCGGACCGCGCGTCGTGTCGCCGCCGACCAGGTCGACGCCATAGCGACTGGCGCAGGCAAAGACGCCTTCCGAAAACGCCGCCAGCCACTCGGCACGCGCCTCGGGCAGGCTTCCGGCAAGCAGGGCCCAACGCGGCTTGGCGCCCATCGCAGCGAGGTCGGAAAGGTTGACCGCCAGCGCTTTCCAGCCGAGTTGCCTGGGGTCCGTGCCGGGCAGGAAATGGCTTCCTTCAACCAGCATGTCTGTGGTTATCGCCAGTTCGCAGCCTGCGGACGGCGCCAGCAGCGCGCAATCGTCACCGGGGCCGAGGACCGCTTGCGGCGTCGGCCTGGAAAAGTACCTCCGGATCAGTTCAAACTCGCTGGGCATCCCCATTTCCTTGCACCTGCACGACTTGCCGGACTTGCCGGACTTGCCCGGCGACGCTGATCAGCGTGTCTTGGCGCGCGCCGCGCGCTTGGCTTCGACCTCGGCCGGACGCAAGCGGGCAGCCAGCTTGTCGAGGACGCCGTTGACATACTTGTGGCCGTCGGTGCCGCCGTAGGCCTTGGCCAGCTCGATCGACTCGTTGATGATCACCCGGTACGGGGTCTGCGGATAGTTGCTCAACTCGAAGGCGCCGGCCAGCAGGACGCTGGCCTCGATCGGCGACAACTCGCCAAAGGGACGGTCGAGATAGTCTTGTAGCTGCTCCTGCAGCGCCAGGCGCTGAACGAGCACCCCGCGCAACAGCTTGACGAAGAACTCGCGGTCGGCCTTGTCGAAGCCTTCGACATCGCCCAGGTGCGCCTCGATTGCCGCTTCGTCGTTGCCGCTCAGCTGCCACTGGTAGAGCCCCTGCAGCGCAAATTCGCGAGCCCGGCGACGCGGCGATCGGGCGGCAGTGGCCTTTCCGTTCGTCCTGCTCGGCGACGGCCCGGCCATCACGAACGCTCCCCGAGCACAGCCAGCAGATTGGCCATCTCGACTGCCACCTGTGCGCAGTCGGCACCCTTCTGCTGCATTCTGGCGAGCGCCTGATCGTCGTCTTCGCAGGTCAGGATTCCATTGGCGATGGGCACGCCGCTATCGAGCTGCACCTCCATCAAGCCCCGGCACGAGTCGTTGGCGACGATTTCGAAGTGATAGGTTTCGCCACGAATGACCGCGCCAAGCGCGATCAGCGCATCGAAACGCCCGCTTTGGGCCATCGCCTGCAGCGCCAGCGGTATCTCCAGAGCACCCGGGACGGTCGCCAGCGTAATGCGCGCTTCGTCGACGCCGAGGCGCTGCAGCTCGCTGAGGCTGGCGCTGAGCAGGCCTTCCCCAATGTCCTGGCTGAAGCGACTCATGACGATACCGATCGCCAGCCCATCGCCATCAAGTGAAGCATCGTATTCGTGGATATTCTCGCCGCCACGCACGGGAACGGTCTTGTCACGCGTTGTCTGGGTGCTCATCAGAGCCTCTCAAGGTCGGTCAGGTTTGCGATGTGGCCGGTCACTTCGAGATCGAAGCCGGTCATGCTCGGCATGCGCCGTGGACTGGCAAGCAGTTTCATTTTTCCCACCCCGAGATCGCGCAGAATCTGCGCCCCGATACCGTAGATGCGCGGGTCCCAACGGGCGGCCGGACGTTTGCTGGCCACAGGCTCACGGAGCATGGCGAGAATGTCCTGACCGCTCTCCGGCCGATGCAGCAAGACGATGACACCCGCCCTTGCCCGCGCCAGCGCCGCCTGTGCCACGTCGAGCGAAAAAGTATGCCGATCCCCGCCCGGATCGAGGAAATCGACCACCGACAGCGGCTCGTGCACGCGCACCACCGTTTCCTGATCGGGGCAGATCTCGCCCTTGGTGAGCACCAGATGCACCTCGTTCGAGGTGCAATCCGTATACGCGTGCAGCATGAAGTCGCCGTGCGCGGACTGCACGGGCTTCGACAGCGTACGCTCGACCAGCGTCTCGTGCTGGCTGCGGTAATGAATCAGATCGGCGATGGTGCCGATCTTGAGGCCATGCTGGCGAGCGAAGTCGACCAGGTCGTGCAGACGGGCCATGCTGCCATCCTCGTTGAGGATTTCGCAAATCACCGCCGCCGGCTCGAGCCCGGCGAGCAGCGCCAGATCACAGCCGGCTTCGGTATGGCCAGCACGCACCAGGACACCCCCCGCGCGCGCCATGATCGGAAAGACATGTCCGGGCTGGACGATGTCGGCAGGTCCCGCGTTGCGTGCCACCGCCGCCTTGATGGTCAGCGCGCGGTCCTGCGCCGAGATGCCCGTGGTCACCCCTTCGGCGGCTTCGATCGAAACCGTGAAGGCCGTGCTGTAGGGGCTCTTGTTGTCACGCGCCATCTGCGTCAGGCCCAGCTGCCGACAACGTGCCTCGGTCAGCGTCAGGCAGATCAACCCGCGCCCAAAGCGGGCCATGAAGTTGATCGCCTCCGGAGTAACATGTTCGGCGGCGAGAATCAGATCGCCCTCGTTCTCACGGTCTTCCTCGTCAACCAGAACGACCATCCTTCCGGCACGCATTTCGACGATGACTTCTTCGATCGGTGAAACGTCGGTCGAAGTGCTCTGTGGTGACATTCTCTACATCCTCCGCGGCGGGCATGCGCGCAATTGAGCCCGCGCCCACTGGCGACAAGCCACGCCTTGACTGGTCAAGCCGCATCGTTCCCGAACCCGGCATTCTCTCAGTTTCCGGGTTCCACCGCCATGCGGAGATAAAGCGCCTGGCGCTTTCGCTGCCACTCGTCGCCCGGCAATCGTTGGCCCGCGATCGCTTCGTGGCCAAGGCGGCCAAGTGGGCCAGGGCAACGATCAACGCCATTCGCCGGGCACCCTGACTGCACGCGCGCGGCCAAGCGATCACCCAATCAGTCAATTATTCGTTTTATCATGGTCGCCAGAGAGGGCACAACGCCATCGGCTGATCAATTGAATCGAGGCTGGGTGTGCGTCGGCACATTCCGACGAGGGTGAATGCCAAGAAGGCGAAGGATCAGTTCAATGTCCATCAATGAGAGCTTGCTGTTGGTCGCCGCGGTAGTGATCGTGTCGTTTTTCGCGTTGCGCGCGTACAAGAGCCGTCGTTCAGCAGACGCTCAGAAAGCGCGTGAAGCCACTGAAGAGGCTGCCCGCGCCGCCGCCGAGGACGCCAAGCGCGCCGCCGCCGAGCGCCAGGCCGCCGAGGACGCCAAGCGCGCCGCCGCCGAGCGCCAGGCCGCCGAGGACGCCAAGCGCGCCGCCGCCGAGCGCCAGGCCGCCGAGGACGCCAAGCGCGCCGCCGCCGAACGCCAGGCCGCCGAGGAAGCCAAGCGCGCCGCCGCCGAACGCCAGGCCGCCGAGGAAGCCAAGCGCGCCGCCGCCGAACGCCAGGCCGCCGAGGACGCCAAGCGCGCCGCCGCCGAACGCCAGGCCGCCGAGGACGCCAAGCGCGCCGCCGCCGAACGCCAGGCCGCCGAGGACGCCAAGCGCGCCGCCGCCGAGCGCCAGGCCGCCGAGGACGCCAAGCGCGCCGCCGCCGAACGCCAGGCCGCCGAGGAAGCCAAGCGCGCCGCCGCCGAACGCCAGGCCGCCGAGGAAGCTGCGCAAGTCGAAGCGGACCGCAAGGCCGTTGAGGAAGCGCTGCGTGCGGAAGAAGAAGAGCGTCTGGCCGTTGCCGAAGCCATTGCTCGCGAAACCGAGCGCCAGGCAGCCGAAGAGAGCGCTCGCCGCGACACTGAACGGAAAGCAGCCGAGGAAGCGCAGCGCCTGGCGGCCGCCAGCGCCCCGCCTGTGGCGCCAGCAAAAGCCAAGACGCCAGAAGAAACGGTGGTGATGATCGCTGACGATTCCAAGGTGGTGCGCGTCAAGACCGGCCGCCTGCTCGGCACCCAGCGCTACCAGGTGGTCATGGCCGAAGACGGACTGGACGCGGCCCAGCAAATCGAGGCCGCATTGCCGGACGTACTGATTACCGACGTGGATATGCCCGGCATGAGCGGCTTGCAGCTGGCACGACAGCTGCGTGCCAATGCCGCCACCGCGCGCCTGCCGATCATCATGGTCACTTCGGACAGTGAGCAGTTGCGTGGTGAAGCCGACGCCGCGGGCGTAGACGTACTGCTCGGCAAACCCTACCCCGAGGAGCAGCTGATCGCCCACATCCAGCGCTTGGCCAACAGCCAGGGCAGCGCTTGAGCACGCGTTCAGCGAACGCCGGCGTCATGGAGAGCGCGCCTCGCACCGATCACCCGGAAAAGCATGGGCAACGAAACCCCGCGCTTGCCGAGTTCGTGATCGTTTGCCTGTGCGCCGAATGGTGCGGCGTTTGCCGCGAGTACCGGGAAGGCTTCGCGGCGCTCGCCCGCCAGTTCCCGGAGGCCGGATTTCACTGGCTGGATATCGAGGAACACGCCGACAACCTGGGCGACATCGACGTGGAAAACTTCCCAACGCTACTCATCAAGCGTCGCAACCTGGTCCTCTTCTACGGCATCATGCTGCCGACACCGAGTCACCTGAAACGCACGCTCGAGGCTTTCCTGGAACAAAGCAGCGAAGAAAGTGAGGAATACGCATTCTCCAGCGTCGACCGTCACGGCTGGCAGGACGACCCGGACCTGCGCCACCTCGATGCCGCTTGCCTGGGAAGATTCTGTCCCCAGGACTGAGCGGGTGCAGCAGCGCGATAGCGCAGCTACATGGCGACCAGCACTCCCTGCTCGTCGCGTAGCGTGCCCACGCGGATCAGGTCGCGAGCCAGGCGGTGCGCCAGCACCTCGTTGCTGAGGTTCAGGTAGCGCGCGTTGAGGCTCTGGCAAAAACTCAGGCGCGCAAGAAAAACGGGCAGATCGGCGCGCGGCAGCTGCCGTCTTTCCAGCAAGGCAAAAGCAAGAATCACCTTCAGCGCGTGCCAGACGAGCAGATCGACGTCGTGTTCGAACGCAGCCAGCCGCCGATACGCCCGCTCGAAAGCATCTTCGACGTCGACGAAAGGCGCGCCATGACCGGGGATCACCACTTCGACCGGCAGGCGAGCAAGCACATCGAGCGTTTCACGCGCCGCCTTGAGGCCACCGGCACCTTCCGGATGGCCAAGAAGTTCCGAAAAGATGACCCCGAAGCCATTGCGCCACAGCGCATCACCGGAAATCAGGATACGCCGTTCGGGGTTGTGATAGGCGAGGGCGTCCATGTCGTGACCGGGAACCGCGATCGCCCGCCAGTTGAGACCGCCGAGCTCGATTTCATCGCCAGCGGCAAGCGTCGCATCGTGGCGAAAGCGGGCGGCGGACTGACCAAGCGGTGAAAGCAGCAGCGCCTCTTCGTCCCACTCGGCGATCGTCGCGTCGATTCCGTGCGGAACGACGACCTGGCAGCCAAAAGCCTCGACCAGCGCGGCGTTGCCTCCGATATGGTCAGAATGCGAATGGGTGTTCAGCAAGCGCGTCAGGCGACGACCAGCCAGCGCGTGTTCGAGCAAGGCAAGCGTCTGGCTGGCCTGCGTGACGTAACCGCTATCGATCAGTGCCGCCCGCTCGCCTTCGAGGAAAACGATGTTGTTCGACGACAGCCAGCCGCGTTCGAGGACCAGGAGGTTGTCGGGCAACATCAGGACTTGTCGGGGGAATCGCCGTTCAGTCCCTCATCGACGACCCGCAGCGGCTGCACCTCTTCGACGACGATCCCCTGCGCGGCGTCTGACACCGGCTCGGGCGGGCGCCCGCAGCCAAGGCAGTAACCCGAATCCGGGTCGAACATGCAGACGCCGACACAGAGATAGTCGTCTTCAGTCTCGCTCATGAGCAGGGGCCATGAGCAATGAATTCGCAGCGAACCGGTCGGTGTTTCATTTGCTTACTCCTCGCTCGTCTCGCCGCCGGTCAGCGCTCACAGTCGCCACGAAACTCCCCTCCCGACGCACAGCCGGCGGGGTCGTGCTGAACGCGGCGACGCTCTACAGCGACCAGGATTCTCAGGCGCTGCTCGTCCGGGGCGCGGCTCCAGACGGCAATCTCGTCGATCGTCCGGAAGCAGCCGAGACAGAAGCCGCCGTCGTCGTCCATCTTGCAGACGTTGATGCACGGCGAAGCGACACTTTGTGCTTGCCCTCGACTCACGGCCATTTCCTCCACATCAAAAGCCTTGCCCCAGCCTTGAGCCCGCGCGCTGGCGCGCGCGCAGCGCGCGCGCCGCCTTCGACGCCGGTTCGCGGCCCAGGTGACTGGCTATGAACTGGCCGGCAGCGAGCAACTTGCCCATGTCGACACCGCTTTCGACGGCCAGCCCCTGGAGCAGATAAACGACGTCTTCCGTCGCTACGTTGCCACTCGCCCCGGTGGCATAGGGGCAGCCACCGAGACCGGCGATCGAGCTGTCGAAAACCGCCATGCCCATCTGCAGCGAAGCGTAGATGTTGGCAATCGCCATCCCGTAGGTGTCGTGATAATGGCCCGCCAGGCGCTTGATCGGCACCACCGTCGCACACGCTTCGAGCATCTTGGTGATCGACGCCGGCGTTCCGGCGCCGATGGTATCGCCGAGCGAGACCTCGTAGCAACCCATCTCGAAAAGCTGCCGCGCGACCCAGGCGGCACGTCGCGGATCAACCGGTCCTTCGTAAGGGCAGGCGACGACACAGGACACATAGCCCCGTACGCGGATCTCGAGGGCGCTGGCGGCGTCGACGACGGCGGCGAAGCGCTTCAGGCTCTCGGCGATACTGCAGTTGATGTTCTTCTCCGAGAACGCTTCCGAAGCGGCGCCAAAAATTGCCACCTCCTGCGCACCAGCCTCGATGGCCGCGTCGAAGCCCTTGAGATTGGGCGTCAGTACCGGATACGCGACCTGCGGCCGGCGGCGCGGACTGGACAACACCGCGCGCAGGACTTCGGCGCTGTCGGCCATTTGCGGCACCCACTTCGGCGACACGAACGAGGTCGCCTCGATGGTCGACAGCCCGGCGTCGGCGAGACGTTCGATCAATTCGATCTTGATCGCCGCCGGAACGATCTGCGCCTCGTTCTGCAAGCCATCGCGGGGACCGACTTCGACCAGTTTGACGTGTTTCGGCAACGCCATTTCATTTCTCCGCGGCAAAGTCGACCAGTTCGGCACCATCGGCAACCTGATCGCCGGCAGCGTAGCAGAAGGCCTTGACGATGCCATTCTTCGGCGCGGTGATCGTATGTTCCATCTTCATCGCTTCGAGAATCAGCAGCGGCGCACCTTTTTCCACCTGCTGGCCGACCGCTGCCAGCAAGGCGACAACCTTGCCCGGCATCGGCGCCGTCAGGCCCCCGCCGTGCGTACCGCCGGCCTCGACCAGGTGCAGCGGATCGTCGCGCAGGATCAGGTAGTTGCTGCCATGCAGGAAGACATACCGCTTCTGCTCCTGCTTCTCATTGACAGCGACGACGCTGGCCACCAGGCGACGATCGTCGAGTTCGACGGCGAGCTGGCCGGCAAAGCGTCCGCTCTCGAGAACCCGACCGCGGGCAAGCACCGACTCGCCAGCCAGCGTCAGGCGCCAGCCATCGACCTCGTAGTCAACCGCCACTTCGAACACTGCTTCGCCACTGCGATAGGTGAGCGTGCGTCGCGACTGAATGTTCAGGCGCCAGCCGTCGTGCGAACTCCACGGCGACCAGGGGTCGCCCGAATGGCTGGCCCTGCTGAGCGCCGCCGCCTGCTCGCGCAGCAAACCGGCGACCGCGGCGACGAAAAAGACATTGCGCGGCGGTTCGCTGTGGGCCGGAAACAGGAACTCGCGGCTGCGCTCGATGAGGCCGGTATCGAGATCGGCGTCGGCAAAAGCCGGACAGACCACCAGGCGTGACAGGAACGCGACGTTGGTGCTGACGCCGACGATGCGGTAGTCGGCCAGCGCCTGCCACATGCGCGCCAGGGCCGCGTCACGGTCCACGTCCCAAACGACGAGTTTGGCGATCATCGGGTCGTAGAACGGCGTGATTTCGTCGCCCTGTTCGATGCCCGTGTCAACGCGCACGTTGAGGCTTTCGGCCGGCGGCGAGAGATGTACCAGCCGCCCGGTCGACGGCAGGAAATCCTGCTCGGGGTTCTCGGCATAGATCCGCGCCTCGAGCGCGTGCCCACGGATTTCCAGTTGCTCCTGGCGTAGCGGCAGGGCTTCGCCGCTGGCCACGCGCAGCTGCCACTCGACGAGATCCTGCCCGGAGATCATTTCGGTGACCGGGTGCTCGACCTGCAGGCGGGTGTTCATTTCCATGAAATAGAAGCTTCCATCAGCCACGAAAGTGTCGCTGGCGATGAACTCCACCGTGCCCGCGCCGACGTAACCGACCGCGCGCGCGGCGTCGACGGCCGCCTTGCCCATCGCCGTGCGCCGTGCGCTCGTCATTCCCGGAGCCGGTGCTTCCTCGAGAACTTTCTGATGACGGCGCTGCACCGAGCAGTCACGTTCGAAAAGATGAACGCAGTTGCCGCGCGTATCGGCGAAGATCTGGAATTCGATATGCCGCGAACGGCTAAGATACTTCTCGATCAGCACCTTGTCGTCGCCGAACGACGAGAGCGCCTCGCGCTGGCACGACGCCAGCGCGGCGGCAAAATCCTCGCCACGCTCGACCAGGCGCATTCCCTTGCCGCCGCCCCCGGCCGCTGCCTTGATCAGCACCGGATAGCCGATCGCGTCGGCTTTTCCCCGCAGCAGCTCCGCCTCCTGGTCGTCGCCGTGGTAGCCGGGCGTCACCGGGACGCCGGCAGCGCTCATGATCGCCTTGGCCGCCGACTTCGAACCCATGGCGCGGATCGCTGCTGCTGGCGGCCCGATGAAGACGATCCCCGCGGCAGCGCAGGCGTCGGCAAAGACGTCGTTCTCGGACAGAAAGCCGTAGCCGGGATGGATCGCCTGCGCACCGGTTCGGCGGGCGCCAGCAAGAATTCGCTCGCCGACCAGGTACGACTCGCGGGCGGCAGCGGGACCGATGCACACGGCCTCGTCAGCCAGGCGCACGTGGCGGGCGTTGGCGTCGGCCTCCGAATAGACGGCCACCGTACGCACGCCCATGCGCCGCGCGGTCTTGATCACGCGGCAGGCGATCTCGCCGCGATTGGCTATCAGAATCTTTGTAAACATCGGAGCACCTTTCGCCTCCACGCCGCCAGTGCGCCGTGAATGTCGAGTCAATGGTTCAACAGCGGCAAGCCGCAGGGCAATGCATTTTGATGGCGGTGCGTCGTTCTCCGGCTGGCCACTCCGCGCATCACTCCAGCAGCCAGTTCGGCCGCCGCTTTTCGAGGAAAGCGGCCAGACCTTCCTGGCCTTCCGGACTGCTGCGCACGCGGGTAATGCGTTGTGCCGTTTCGGCGATCGTCTGCTCGTCGATCGGCTGCCCGACGACGACGCGGAGCAGCGCCTTGCACTCGGCCTGCGCGCTCGGGCCGTTGGCCAGCAGGCTGTCGACGATTTCGCCAATCGCCTCGTCGAGTTGTTCCTCGCCAGGAACGATCTCGTGCAGCAAGCCGATCCGGTAAGCTTCTGCAGCCGAGAAGCGCTCGGCGGTCAGCATGTAGCGCCGACTGTAGCGCTCGCCGATGGCCGCCAGGACGTAGGGACTGATCAGCGCCGGAATGATCCCCAGTTTCACTTCGCTGAGCGAGAAGACGGCGTCGTAGGTACCCACGGCGATATCGCAGGCGGCGATCAGGCCGACGCCACCGCCGTAGGCAGGTCCCTGGACGCGTGCAATCGTCGGCTTCGAGAGTTCGTTGAGCGTCGACAGGAGCTCGGCCAGGCGATTCGCGTCGCGCAGGTTTTCCTCCTCCGAGTAGCCGGCAGCGGCGCGCATCCAGGTTAGGTCGGCGCCGGCGCAGAAGCTCTTGCCGGTAGACGAGAGGACGACGACACGGACATCGGCGTCGGCGTCGAGTTCTCGCAAACCGGCCGTGATCTCGGCGATCAGTTGCGCGTCGAAAGCGTTGTGGCGCCGGGCCTTGTTCAGCGTCAGGATGCCGACACCGGCGTCGACCTCGGTCACTATTGCTTGGTAGTCGCTCATCAAAACCTCGCTCACATCCGGAAAATGCCGAACTTCGTCGCTTCGGCTGCGGCGTTCATCGCTGCCGAGAGGCCGAGCCCGAGAACCCGCCGGGTGTCGGCGGGGTCGATCACGCCATCGTCCCAGAGGCGGGCGCTGGCGTAGTAGGGATGGCCCTGGACCTCGTACTGGGCGCGGATCGGCGCCTTGAACGCCTCTTCGTCCGCAGCGCTCCACGACTTGCCGGCGGCTTCTATGCCGTCGCGTCTGACCGTTGCCAGAACGGCCGCCGCCTGCTCGCCGCCCATCACCGAAATGCGCGCATTCGGCCACATCCACATGAAACGCGGCGAGTAGGCACGCCCGCACATGCCGTAATTGCCGGCACCGAAAGAACCGCCGATGACCACCGTGAATTTCGGTACCCTGGCACAGGCGACGGCGGTGACCATCTTCGCACCGTCGCGAGCAATGCCGCCGTTCTCGTACTTGCGACCGACCATGAAGCCGGTAATGTTCTGCAGGAAAAGCAGCGGAATGCCGCGCTGCGCGCAGAGTTCGACGAAATGGGCGGCTTTCAGCGACGATTCCGAAAACAGGATGCCATTGTTGGCGACAATTCCGACCGGATAGCCCCAGACGCGCGCAAAGCCGCAGACGATGGTCGTTCCGTAACGCGCCTTGAACTCGTCGAAGTCCGAGCCATCGACGATGCGCGCGATGATCTCGCGCACGTCGAAAGGCTTCTTGCTATCGCTGGGGATCACTCCGTACAACTCGTCGGCCGCGTACAGCGGTGCCCGCGGCTCGCTCAGAGCAAGCGGCGGGTGCTTGCGCCAGTTGAGATTGCCGACGATGCGACGAGCAATCACCAGCGCGTGCGCGTCGTTTTCGGCGTAGTGGTCGGCGACACCCGAGACGCGCGTATGCACGTCGGCGCCACCCAGATCCTCGGCGCTCACCACTTCGCCGGTTGCCGCCTTGACCAGCGGCGGCCCGCCGAGAAAGATCGTTCCCTGATCCTTGACGATGATCGATTCGTCGGACATCGCCGGCACATAGGCCCCGCCCGCGGTGCATGAGCCCATCACCGCTGCGATCTGCGGGATGCCTGCCGCCGAAAGATTGGCCTGGTTGTAGAAGATACGGCCGAAATGCTCCTTGTCCGGAAAGACGTCCTCCTGCATGGGCAGGAAAGCGCCGCCCGAGTCGACCAGGTAGATGCACGGCAAGCGGTTCTCGCCGGCGATCTCCTGCGCGCGCAGGTGTTTCTTGACGGTCAGCGGGTAGTAGGTACCCCCTTTAACCGTCGCGTCGTTGGCGACGATCATGCACTCGACGCCGTTCACCCGCCCGATACCGGTGATCAGCGACGCCGCCGGCACCTCGAACGGATTCTCCGCGCTGCCACCATACATGCCGTAGGCGGCCAGCTGCGAGAGTTCGACAAAGGGCGAGCCGGGGTCGACAAGGGCGTTCACGCGCTCGCGTGGGAGCAGCTTGCCGCGCGCCAGATGTTTCTGGCGCGCGCTTTCAGGCCCCCCGAGGGCGATGCGCGCGACGGTGGCGCGCAGATCGGCAACGACCGCACGCATGGCCTCGCCGTTGGCCTTGAATTCGGCACTCCGCGCGTTGAGCTGGGTTTGCAGTACGGGCATCAGAAACCTCCAGAGGTCAGCCAGCGATCCATTTGCGGCAGTCGGTCAACGCCAAAGAATGGCTCGCCGTCGACGATCATGTACGGCGAACCAAAGACGCCCCTGGCGAGCGCCGCGTCGCATTCGCCTTTCAGCCGCTGCTTGAGTTCGGGGCCGTTGAGCGCGACAGACAGCAGGTCGCGATCGGCACCGTGCCGCGCCGCCAGTTCGATGACCACGTCCAGGTCGGAGATGTCGCGCCCCTCGGCGTAGAGCGCGCGGAAAAGCGAGTGCGCGAAGACCCGCGCCGTTGCGCAGTCCCGATCGTCCAGCCAGTAATAGGCGCGCGCCGCGTGCTGCGTGGCGAGCGGAAACTTCGTCGGATGGCGGTAAGGCACAGAGAGGAAGCGCGCCGAACGAGAGAAGTCGTGCACCGAGTACTCGCCCTTGAGCGGCACCAGCGTCAAGGGCGCAGCGCCGGTGTGCTTGAACACCACGCCGAGCAGAATCGGCCGCCACCTGACCTGGCGCCCGTGGCTCCTGGCGAGTTCGTCGATCTTCTCGGAGGCCAGGTAGCCATACGGCGACGAGAAGTCGAAGTAGAAATCGATGGGTTCCGGCATGGGTACCTATCCCGATCCAAAGGAAACCGCCGGCCAGCGGTGTGGCGAGCGGACCTTGAGCCAGGCGGCGTCCGCCTGCGGCCGCAGCGCGTGGCGGCTCATGTCAGGCGTCGGCAACGGCGCGGCCGATGACCAGCCGCTGGATGTCGTTGGCGCCTTCGTAAATCTGGCAGACGCGGACGTCGCGGTAGATCCGCTCGACCGGGAAATCGCTGACGTAGCCATAACCGCCGAGAATCTGGATGGCGTCCGAACAGACCTTCTCGGCCATTTCGGAGGCGAACATCTTGGCCATTGACGCTTCCTTGAGGCAGGGCTTTCCGGCATCCTTGAAAGTTGCAGCGCGCCAGACCATCAGCCGCGCGGCGTCGATCTGGGTGGCCATGTCGGCAAGGCGAAAGCTCACTGCCTGGTGCTCGATGATCGGCTTGCCGAAGGTTGCGCGGTCCTTGGCGTACTGCACCGCGCATTCGAAGGCGGCGCGCGCCATGCCGACCGACTGCGCGGCGATGCCGATACGGCCGGCTTCGAGGTTCGACAGGGCAATGCGGTAGCCGTCGCCTTCCCTGCCGAGCAGGCAGGACGCCGGAACGCGGCAGTCTTCGAACAGGATCTGGGCAGTATCCGAAGCACGCTGCCCCATCTTTTCCTCGATGCGCGCAACGATATAGCCGGGGGTGTCGGTGGGCACCAGGAAACACGAGATGCCTTTCTTGCCCGCAGCCTTGTCGGTCACTGCGAAGACGATCGCCACCTGGCCGTATTTGCCGGTGGTGATGAACTGCTTGACGCCATTGAGGACGAAATGGTCGCCGTCGCGGTCGGCACGGGTAGTGATCGCTGCCGCGTCGGACCCGGTGTGCGGTTCGGTCAGGCAGAAGCAACCGAGTTTCTCGCCGCTGGCCAGCGGTTTGAGCCAGGTTTCCTTCTGCTCGTCGGTGCCGTACTTCATGGTGATCCCGCAGGCCAGCGAGTTCTGGACGCTGACGATGGTCGAGGTGGCGCCATCACCGGCAGCGATTTCCTCGATCACCAGCACCAGCGACATGTAGTCCATGCCGGCACCGCCCCACTCCTCGGGGACCACCATCCCGAGCGCGCCAAGTTCGCCGAGTTCGCGCAAGGCCTCAGCCGGAAACGTGTGATTGCGGTCCCATTCGCCGGCGAAGGGGGCCAGACGCTCGCGCGCGAATTCACGCAGCGAGTCACGAATCATTTCCTGTTCCTGAGTCAGAATCATGCAGCTTTCTCCTTGAGGTTGGCACCGGACGCAAGTTTCACTCCGGCGCGATTGGTGATGTAGACGCCGGCAATCACCAGGGCGCCGCCGCTCAGCACGGCCAGCCCGAGCCGCTCTCCGAGCAACACGGCACCAAGGATGACGGCGCTGACCGGCACCAGATTGATGAACGCCGCCGAACGCGTGGCGCCGATGCGCTGGACGGCCTCGGCGTACCAGGTGAAAGCCAGCGCGGTGCCGAAAAGACCGAGGAAAACGATTGCGCTCCAGCCACGCCAGGTCGTTTCGGCCAGCGAAAACAGCGAACCCTGCAGCAGCGCCGCGCCGGTCAGCATCAACCAGCCGGTGACACTGGCGCCGAAAGTCATCGCCAGCGGCGACAGCGAGCGGGTACCGCGCCGCCCGAGGAAAGTGTAGATCGTCCACATCACGGCGCAGCCGATGATCAGCCATTCACCGAGCCCCACCTCGCCGGCAAGCAGCAGGTAGGGATGGCCATTGGTGACCACCAGCAGACAACCGAAGGCAGCCAGGCCGATGCCGAGCGCCTTGGTCGGCGACATCGGCGCACCGAACAGCAACCAGTCGCTGGCGGCGATCAGCGCCGGCGTCAGCGCCACGACCAGCGCACCACGGCCGGCCTGAATCATCGTCATGCCGTAGAGAAAGCAGACGTTGTAAAGGAAGATGCCGGTGGCGCCGAGCGCGGTGAGCGTCAGCCACTCGCCGAGCGACCACCGCGGCCAACCTTCGCGAACGACCAGCAGGGCACCGAGAACCAGCGCCGCGAGCAGGAAGCGCCAGCTGGCCACGGCCAGCGGCGCCGCTTCGCTGACCGCGATGCGCGCGGCGACCCAAGTCGCCCCCCACAGCGCCGCCGTGGCAATCAGCTTGAAATAGGTCGCCGGCGACGCGGAAAACCGCTCCAGGGGAACTGACAAGTGAGCCGCCACGTCAGCCCTGCAAGGCTTCGAGCGCCGTCAGGTAGGTGGGCAGCAGGTCTTCCTGGCGGTGCACGGTAAACCCGAGGTCGCGCATCAGCCCATCCTTGAGGCCGTAGATCCAGCCGTGCACGGTCAGCGGCTGGCCACGCTGCCAGGCATCCTGGACGACGAAGGTCTGGCAGACGTTGGCCACCTGCTCGAGGACGTTGAGCTCGCACAGGCGGTCGTGTCGCTGCTCGGGCGGCAGGCTGTCGACGCGCGCCAGGTGCTTGTCGTGCACGTCGCGCACGTGCCGCAACCAGATGTCGACGAGGCCGACGCGGTCGCGATTGAGCGCCGCCTTCACCCCCCCGCAACCGTAATGGCCGACGACCATGACGTGCCGCACCTTGAGCGCATCGACCGCGAACTGGATCACCGACAGGCAGTTGAGATCGGTATGCACGACGACGTTGGCGACGTTGCGATGCACGAAGATCTCGCCCGGCAGCAGGCCGACGATCTCGTTCGCCGGCACCCGCGAATCGGAACAGCCGATCCACAGATACTCTGGCGTCTGCAGCCGCGACAGGCGCATGAAATACTCGGCGTCGCTTTCCTGCATGCGATTCGACCAGGCGCGGTTGAAGTCGAAGAGGTGAAAGAGGTTTTCGTTGGCCACTTCCTCCTCGGTCCAGTTCTGCAGATCGAGGGCGAGAAACATGGTCCCCTCTATCGGCGTCTGGTAGTACGCGGGCGCTTCGTGAAAACCCAATTCACGATACAGCCGGACGGCGACGCGCATCGCCGGCAGGGTGTCGAGCAACAGCCGCTTGTAACCGATTTCCTTGGCCGCCTTGATCGCCGCCAGCGCCAGCTCGAGACCGACACCGCCACCGCGCTGCCCGGGCTCGACGTACAGGCGCTTCATCTCGCAGAGACCCGCGGACAGCGGCCGGATGCCGACGCAGCCCGCCGGCCGGCCGTCGCGCTCGGCGTAGAACAGGCGACCCGATGGGGCTGCATAGGCGCCCGGCAGCGACGCCATTTCCTCCTCGAAACCCTGGAATGACAGATCGACGCCCAGCCAGGCGGCATAGTTGCGGAAAAACTGGCGAACGTGTTCGACAGCAGCGCTGTCGTCGGCGGTGAGGTTGCGCAGGATGGTGGTCATGATCTTCCCGAAAGCTGCGGACAAGGACTGCAGAATAGCTGCTGAAAACGCGCTACGCCGTGGCGGCAGGCAGGCTCCCGCCCAGCGGCGTAAGGCGCAGTGTAGGGCGCATCGCGCCTCAGAGCGTGTCGGCGAACAGTTCGCGACCAATCAGCATACGGCGGATTTCCGAAGTGCCGGCGCCGATTTCGTAAAGCTTCGCGTCGCGCCACAGCCTGCCGGCCGGATACTCGTTGATGTAGCCGTTGCCGCCGAGCGTCTGGATGGTCTCGCCGGCCATCCAGGTCGCCTTTTCGGCGGCGTAGAGAATCGCGCCGGCGGCGTCCTTACGTGTCGTTTCGCCGCGATCGCAGGCCTGGCCCACGGCATAGACGTAGGCCCGGCAGACGTTGAAGGTGGTGTACATGTCGGCGACCTTGCCCTGCATCAACTGGAACTCGCCGATCGCCTGCCCGAACTGCTGGCGGTCGTGCAGGTAGGGCAAGACCAGATCCATCGCCGCCGCCATGATCCCCAGCGGCCCGCCGGCAAGCACCGCGCGCTCGTAGTCGAGGCCGCTCATGAGCACGCGCACGCCGCCGTTGAGCTGGCCAAGAACGTTTTCCAGCGGCACTTCGCAGTCGTCAAAGAAGAGCGGGTAGGTGTTCGAGCCGCGCATGCCGAGCTTGTCGAGCTTCGAGCCGCAGGAAAAACCCTTCATTCCCTTCTCGACGATCAGCGCGGTGATTCCCTTCGCCCCGGCGTTGAGGTCGGTCTTCGCGTAAACCACCAGGGTGTCGGCGTCACCGCCGTTGGTGATCCACATCTTGCCGCCGTTGAGCACGAGGTGATCGCCCCTGGCTTCGGCGCGCAGCTTCATGCTCACGACGTCGGAGCCGGCGTTGGCTTCGGACATCGCCAGCGCGCCGATGTGCTCGCCGGAAATCAGCTTCGGCAAGTACCTGGCCTTCTGTGCAGCGTTGCCGTTGCGACCGATCTGGTTGACGCACAGGTTGGAGTGCGCGCCGTACGAGAGTCCGACGCTCGCCGACGCCCGCGAAACCTCTTCCATGGCAATGATGTGCGCCAGGTAGCCCAGCCCGGTTCCGCCGTACTCCTCGTCGGCGGTCATCCCGAGCAACCCCATGTCGCCGAACTTGCGCCACAGATCGGCGGGAAACAGGTTGTCGCGATCGATGGCCTCGGCACGCGGTGCGATTTCGGCAGCAGCAAAGCCGCGAATGCTTTCCCGCAGCATGTCGATCGTTTCGCCGTGGGCAAAGTTGAGGCTCGGGTATTCCATGTCTCTCGCTCCTTGGGTGGGCTGGGGCAGGTACTAGCGCGGATGCTCTTTCTTGCCGTGAACAGTCATGATCGTCTGCTGCATCAGGGCGCACATGCTCTTGCGGCCATGCTGAACGGCAAACACTTCGGCGCGGGTGACGATCAGCGTCCGCCCGTAGCGGAGTACCGACCCCTCGGCAATCAGCAGATCGCCCTCGGCCGGCGCCAGCAGGTTGAGCTTGTACTCGACGGTCAGCACGCCCGTCTCCGGCGCGGTCAGCGTACTGGCGGCGTAACCGGCCGCCGAGTCGGCGATCATGCCGACCACGCCGCCATGGATGTAGCCATGTTGCTGCGTGATTTCGGCCTTATGCGGCAAATGGATCTCGGTGTACCCGGGCTCGACCACCGCCATGCTCGCGCCAATCAGCGCCATCGCCTGCTGGCGATCGAAGCTGGCGCGGACACGTTCGGCAAAATCGGGATCCTGGGCTTTGTGCATGGCCGCCATTTAAGGTTACGTTGACGTAAACGTCAACTACTTTCGCGCGGCGCTCTCACGCCACCTTGTCGGCTTTCGCCGCTTTGTTGGCCGCTTTCCTGGTCGCATCGTCGACCGCCCTGCCGGTCCCGTTGCCGGCCGCCTTATCGACCGACTCGCTCGCCGCGCGGGTCAGCAGCAGTTGCCGGCATTGCTGTTCGAAGTTGCAGACTTCCTGCAGCACCGCCTCGATGTCCTCGCGTTGCTGCAACAGGGCTTCCTTGCGCTGCTGCAGGCCGTTCAGGAACTCCGACAACTGGGTGTTCTTGTCGCGCGCACGGTCGTACATACCGATCAGGTAGGAAATTTCGACCAGACTGAAGCCCAGCCGCTTGCCACGCAGGGCAAGCTTCAGACGCGTGCGGTCACGGCGCGTGAACACGCGCGTCCGACCTTCGCGCATCGGCGAGAGCAGACCCTGATCCTCGTAGAAACGGATCGTTCGTGGCGTGATGTGAAACTCCCGCGCCAGATCGGAAATGCTGAAGGTCGTCGCTTGCTGATCCACTGCAGGGCTGTCCGGAGTCTGATCACGTGTAGAATGCTTCGCTGCAGAGGCCATCAGGGGCCAGCCTCCTGAGCGGCCAAGTTTATAGATTCCGGACGTTTTTACAATCCACCGCCCAATGCTCCCCGACTACCCTTTTGCCACCCCCCCGGCCGCCGGAGAAACTTTCGCGGTCGCTCCCGGCATCCACTGGTTGCGCATGCCGCTGCCCTTCGCGCTGAATCACATCAACCTCTGGCTGCTCGAGGACGACGACGGCTGGACGATTGTCGATACCGGTTTTGCGCTCGACACGGTCAAGGCCTGCTGGCAAACGATCCTTTCCCGGCTGAGCGCGAGCGAACGTGGCGGGCGAATCGTGCGCATCATCGTCACCCACTTTCACCCCGATCACCTCGGCCTCGCCGCGTGGCTGCAGGAACAGACCGGCGCGCCGGTGTGCATGACGCTGGGCGAGTATCTGACCGCGCACGCGGTCTGGCACGAAATCGGCGGGCACGGCAATCAGCCGATGCTGCGCCAGTTTCGTGCGCACGGACTCGACGCCGACCGCTGTGCGGCGCTTGAGCGGCGCAGCGGCAACTACAACCGTGGCGTGCCGAGCCTGCCAACCACCTACCAGCGCCTGTTTGGGGGTGACGAACTGCACATCGGCAGGCAGCGCTGGCAGGTTCGCCTCGGCTTCGGCCACTCGCCGGAACATGCCGCGCTCTACTGTCGCGAGTTGGGCGTCCTGATTTCCGGCGACATGCTGTTGCCCAAAATCTCGACCAACATCAGCGTCTTTGCCGTCACCCCGACAGCCGATTCGCTGCGCGACTTCCTGCAGTCGATCGACCGTTACCGCGAACTGCCGGCCGAAACGCTGGTCCTGCCGTCGCACGGACTGCCTTTTCACGGAATCGAGAACCGCGTCAATGCCCTGCACGCCCATCACGAAGAGCGGCTGCAGGTGCTCGAAGACCATTGCACCAGCCCGCGCAGCGCTGCCGAGCTGCTGATGACCCTGTTCGCACGTGATCTCGACACCCATCAGACGATGTTCGCCATGGGTGAGGCGATCGCCCATCTCAACCGGCTCGAGCACGCCGGCCGACTGCTGCGCAGCGAGGACGAAAGCGGCCTGATCCGTTTCGTCAAGAAGCAGGGCGCTGCCGGGCCTCCAGGACAACCCGCCGGACACTGACCATGACATCGCCGCCAGCGAGTGCACAAGACCGATCTCTGCCCGCCGCCGCAGAGGTCGCCAACAGCTATCTGGAAGTCGCCCAGCGCGCATCACGCCTGCTGCGCCGGCACATGAAGAAGACCGCCAGAAAAGGTATCTGGTTTCCCAGCGAGGAATTCGCAGTCGCCGGGGCGTTCATGGATCTCTCGGCGCGGCTGCTGGTCAGCCCGTACCGGCTGGCGCAAACCCAGATGGCGATGATGCGCGATCACGTCCAGTTGTGGCAGCAGTCCATGCTGCGCAGCATGGGCATGCCCTCGCACGCCGTGGCCCGCCCCGACGCCGATGACGAACGCTTCGCCGACGAAGCCTGGCAGGAGAATTTTCTTTTTGACTTCATCAAACAATCGTACCTGATCACGGCTCGCCATCTGCACCAGACCGTGGCCGGCGCGGAGGGCCTCGATGAAGTGACCCGGCAGCGGGTAAGCACGCTCACGCGGCAGTACATCGACGCGCTGGCGCCGACCAACTTCGCCCTCACCAACCCGGAAGTGCTGCGCGAAACGGTGAGCAGCAAGGGCAAGAACCTGCTCAAGGGCCTCAAGCACCTGCTCAAGGACTTCGCCGCAGGCGATTTGCAAGGGCGGCTTCCCCCGCGGCCTGGCGACAGCGGCGCCTGGCGTCTCGGCACGGACCTGGCCAGCACCCCGGGCAAGGTGATCTACCAGAACGAGCTGATGCAGTTGATTCAGTACCAGGCGACCGGCAGCCACCAGCACCGGAAACCCTTGCTGATCGTGCCGCCGTGGATCAACAAGTACTATGTCTTCGACCTTCGCGAAAGCAATTCCTTCGTCCGCTGGGCGAGCGAACAGGGCTTCACGACCTTCATCATCAGCTGGGTCGACCCCGACCAGCGACTGGCACAGAGAGGCTTCGCCGACTATCTGGTCGATGGCGTACTGGCGGCAATCGACGCTGTCGAGCAGGCAAGCGGCGAGAAGCAGGTCGACGTCGTCGGCTACTGCCTCGGCGGCACGCTGCTGATGGCCACCCTCGCCTGGATGGCCGCCCGCCGCGACAAGCGTGTGGCTTCAGCGACTTTCCTGGGAACGCTGATCGACTTCTCCGCACCCGGCGAACTGGCAACGCTTGCCGAGGCGGCGCCCGGGAACACAGGAAAGACCGCCGGAACGCGCCATCGCGACAGCGCAGCGCTGACCAGCAGCACGTACAAGATGGTGCACGCCAACGACCTGATCTGGTCCGTCGTGGTCAACAACTACCTTCTCGGCAGGGATCGCTTTCCGCTCGACCTGCTGCACTGGAACGCCGACGTGACGCGCCTGCCGACGGCGCTGCACCGCTTCTATGTGGAGAACTTCTACCAGGCCAACAAACTGCGGCAGCCGGGCGGGGTTACCCTGGCCGGCGTCGCCATCGACGTCTCCCGGGTCAAGGTGCCGTGTTATTTCCTGGCCACGATCGAAGACCATATTTCCCCGTGGCGGAGTGTCTACAACGGCGCGCAGCTGCCCGGCGGCCCGCGCCGCTTCGTCCTCGGCGGTTCCGGCCACCTCGCCGGGACGATCAATCCGCCCGCGGCCAAGCAACACGGCTACTGGACAAACGAGAGCAGCACCCTGCCCGAACAGGCAGGCGCGTTCCTGAGCAGCGCCACCCGGCACCACGGTTCATGGTGGACCGACTGGCAACAATGGCTGCTCGCCCAGGCCGATGGCAATACCCTGGTCGGCGCGCGCCAGCCGGGTGAGCGGGCACTGAAGGTGATCGAGGATGCTCCCGGCAGCTACGCCGGCGGTCACGACGCCCCACCCGCGGCGCCCTAGCCAGCCGCAGCTGCCTGAGAGAACACCTACCCGATGAGCTCGACCCAACTCCCCGACTACAGCGGCGGCAGCATCGTCAACCTGATGCAGAGCATCGCCACCGCCTGCGGCAGCACGCGCAGCGACTACCCGCCGCTGGCCTTGCTGTCGGCGGCACAACTCGCCCGGGCAAGGCATGTGGTGTTGATCGTTGTCGACGGCCTCGGCCTGCGCACCCTGGCCAGGCATTCCGCCAGCCGGCATCTGCAGGAGCATCAACTGGGCAGCATGACCTCGGTTTTCCCATCGACGACCGCCAGCGCGATCACCACCTTCATGACTGGACTGGCCCCGGCGCAGCACGGACTGACCGGCTGGCACATGCACCTCGACGAGATCGACCAGACGCTGGCCATCCTGCCACTAACTCCCCGCGACGGACCGTCGCTGACCCCGGCCGAACAGCTGCCAGCACGCCTTTTCAAGCATCAATCGCTGTTTCAGACACTGAACCGAGAATCGTGGGTGATCGCGCCACAAAGTATCGCCGCCAGCGCCTTCAACAGCTGGCACTCGCGCGGCGCGCAGACCATAGCCTACCGCGCCTTGCCGGAGATTTTCGCCAACATCGGCGAACTCACCCAGGAAAAGGTCAAGTCGCGCTATATCTACGCCTACTATCCCGATCTCGACACCCATTCACACCGTTACGGCACCGACAGCCGCCAGGCGCAGCAGACGCTGGCCGCGTTTGACGCCCATTTCGGCGAACTGCGACGACGGCTTCGCGGCAGCAATACCTGGCTGCTGGTCACTGCCGACCACGGGTTCATCGATTCTCCGGGCCGACGGGCGATCGATGTCGACGACCACCCGCAGCTCGCCGCACTGTTGCAGCGGCCGCTGTGCGGCGAGCGTCGCGTCGCCTATTGCTACGTCGCCGCGGCGAAGCGGCCAGCTTTCGAAAGCTACGTCCGCCGCCATCTCGCTCGTGCCTGCCACCTCTACGCCAGCGAGGAGCTGATCGCCGCCGGCTGGTTCGGTCCGCCGCCCTATCATCGCGCTCTCGCGTCGAGGGTTGGCGACTACACGCTGCTGATGAAGGACAACTGGACGATCAAGGACTGGCTGCCTGGCGAAAAACGCTACACCATGCTCGGCGTGCACGGCGGCACCAGCAGCAGCGAGATGCGCGTGCCCTTGATCGCGCTCCGTGTCTAGCCGCGACACGACGTGCCGGCGAGCACTGCAAGCGACCGTATTCATTCCATCAGGGAGTCCATGAAATGGCCAACGACAATGCCAAGAGCGCCCACACCGACCGTCTGATCGCCGACGCGGTGCGCAATCGCCAGAGCCGCGAGGCCGGTTATCGCGAACAGGCGCTGAAAATCTACCCATGGATCTGTGGACGCTGCAGTCGTGAATTCAGCCACCACAACCTGCGCGAACTGACCGTTCACCACCGCGATCACAACCACGACAACAACCCCGGCGACGGCAGTAACTGGGAACTGTTATGCCTGTACTGTCACGACAACGAGCACTCGCGGCAACTCGACGCCGACGCGGCGCGTCAGGCGGGGATCGATTCGTCTGGCGCGAAAACCAGGGCCGTCGCCACCGGCCAGCCGTTCGCCAACCTCAAGGACCTGCTGAAACGCAACTAATCAGCAACTGGCGCCTCCCGGGGTGCGCCAGGAGAACAAATAGCGCAGGCAGCGGCCCCGGCGCCCTGCCACCGCGCACAGCGTGTCGGAGCAACAAGCAATGAGCAATCAAATAAGCTTCCGCATCCTCGAAGATATCGCCCGCGACCTGTCCAGCGAAATGGTCTGCTTTCCGACCTTTCTCGACATCACTTTCCGGGTACGAACGGCCCTCAAGAAGCCCGACCTGACCATCGAACAACTGGGAACGCTGGTCAGCGCCGAGCCGCTGATGAGCACCAAGATCATCCGTCTGGCCAACTCGGCGGCGATGAACCGTTCCGGACGGGTCATCGCCGACCTCAACCGAGCCATCGCTCGCGTCGGCATGGAAGCGGTACGCAGCGTCTCGTTTGCCGTGGCCATGGAACAGTTGCTCAATTCGAAGAAAATGGCACCCTTCGAAGCCCTCTCGCGACGCCTCTGGGAACACAGCATGCACGTGGCTGCCCTGTCGCGCGTGCTCGCCCGGCGACTGACCAAGATCAGCCCGGACGAGGCCATGTTCGCCGGCCTGGTCCATGATATCGGCGTCTTCTACCTGCTCTCGCGAGCGGCGAATTTCCCCGACCTGATCGCCGACCCGGCCGAGTTGCACCAGTTGCTGGTGCAATGGCATGCCGACATCGGGCACGCCCTGCTCGCCGCGATGGGCTTGCCCGAGGAACTGCTGACCGTCGTTCAGGAGCACGAACTGGAGCACGTGTTTGACACCGTAGGCACACTGGCCGAAGTCCTGTTCGTCGCCAACCGCCTGGCCAATGTGCAACACGGCTGGCGAGATGACGCCTACTCCGCACCGCCTGACGCCGCCGTTGTCGCGCAGCTGTTCGCAGCCGACGAACTCGAGCCCCTGCTCGCCGAGTCGGCCGACGACGTTGCCTCGCTGAAAGCCGCACTCGGCGGCCAAGCCTAAGCCGCCGCCGCGCAACGCGGGCCCGCTTCCCCCCGGACCGGCAGGAGGCAGCACGGGCTACAGTCGGCGGATCTTCTCGAGCAGCGCGGTGGTGGAAGTCTGGTGGATGAAAGGCAGGGACACGACGCGCCCCCCGCCGGCGCTCACTTCGCGGTTGCCGACGATTTTCTCGACCGGCCAGTCGCCACCCTTGACGAGAACCTCCGGCCGGCACTCGAGAATCCGCTGCAGCGGCGTATCCTCGTCGAACCAGGTCACCAGCGTCACCGATTCCAGCGCCGCGATCACCGCCAGCCGATCGAGCAGGCAATTCACCGGCCGGTCGTCGCCTTTCCCCAGGCGCTTGACCGAGGCGTCCGAGTTCACCGCCACCAGCAGCGCCGCACCCAGCACCCGTGCCTGCGCGAGAAGCGTCACATGCCCGCGATGAACGATGTCGAAGCAGCCATTGGTGAACACCAGAGGGCGCGCCACGTCGGCGAGGCGCCCGGCAAGCTCGCCGGGGGCAACGATCTTGCTCTCGAAGGCGGGCAATGCACGGGTTACGGGGGCTCCCGGCTGCGCCGGCAGGGTCGATTCGGCCATTCTTTACTCCAGGAAGCGTGCCGGTGCTGCCGGCTGGCCCAGTCGGGCGCCAGCCGGCTCACCTGACGATGCACGCCAGTCTCTCATCCGCCCGCCTGGCCAGCAAGGCCTGGCCATGGCAGGGCACGCCGCCACCTTCCCCACCCGCCCCGTAAAAGCCGGCGCCGCTGGCGATCCGGACGCTCGCCACGTGACCTATCTCACGGAGGCTCGGCAAGCAGCTCGTTATAATCGCCGCTCAAACGACCAGCACCGGCTTGGCTGGCCGACTGCGCAATACGGAATACGGCATACTCGAATGCTGGAACAACCCCGCCACAGGAGAAAACATGGAGATCAGAAACGAGGTCGTCGCGGTGCTTGACGAGGTATTGAGCCTCAAGGGCCGCACCAGCGCCTTCACCCTGGACACGCCCCTGCTTGGCGCCATTCCGGAACTCGATTCGATGGCCGTCGTCGCCCTGATCACGACCCTGGAGGAACGTTTCGGCTTTGTCGTGGACGACGATGAAATCGACGGCACGGTCTTTGCCTCGCTAGGCACGCTGCTCGACTTCGTGCAGGGAAAACTCGGCGCCTGAGCCGCCGACCATGCCCTGCGAAGCCTTCTTCCTGCCCAGCGCCGCCGGCCAGCGCTTTGCCCTGCTCTACACCCCGGAGCCGGCGACGAAGCAACGTGGCGCAGTGGTCTACGTGCACCCCTTCGGCGAGGAGCTCAACAAGTCTCGCCGGATGGCGGCCCTGCAGGCCAGGGCCATGGCCAGCGCCGGCTACAGCGTGCTGCAGATCGATCTGCTCGGCTGCGGCGACAGTACGGGTGATTTCGGCGACGCCACCTGGGAGGCCTGGCTGGCCGACGTAAGACTCGCCTGTGCCTGGCTGCAGGAACGGACGGCGGCCCCCCTGTGGTTGTGGGGCCTGCGCAGTGGCTGCCTGCTGGTCAATGAGGCGGCGCAGCGCATGCCAACGCCGGTCAAGCTGCTGCTCTGGCAACCGGTGCTCTCCGGCAAGCAGTTCCTGCAGCAATTCCTGCGCCTGAAAGTGGCCGCCGAAATGCTCGCCAGCGATGGCAAGGGCGTCATGGAGCGCTTGCGCAGCCAGCTCCGGCAGGGCGAAGCCATCGAGGTCGCCGGCTATCTGTTGTCGCCGGCGCTGGCGCATGGTCTCGAACAGGCGGAACTCCTGCTGCCGCACCGCTCGGGTCGCGTCGAGTGGATCGAGATCTCCGGGCGGCCCGATGCCAGCCTGTCGCCGGCGGCCACGGCGCGTCTCACGCAGTGGCAGGCCGCCGGCCAGGAAGCACGCGGCACGGCAGTCAGCGGCCCTGCGTTCTGGCAGACGACCGAGATCAGCGAGTGTCCGGCGCTCCTCGAGGCCAGCCTGCGCGCCCTCTCGGAAACCATTCCGGCATGAACATCCGCGAACAGGCGCTGCTCATTCCCTGCGCCGGCGAACTGCTGCCGGCGATTGTCGCCTGGCCATTGGCCGGGCGCCACGGTGGCAGCCAGCAAACCACCAACTGTGACCAGGACCAGGCAGGGCTGCCGGACGGCGCAGCCAACGGCCAACCGGCAAGGCTCACTGCCGACGACCGCCGCCGCGCGCAGCGCGCCGCCTGCGGCGTACTGATCGTCGTCGGCGGCCCGCAGTACCGGGTGGGCAGTCACCGCCAGTTCCTGCTGCTGGCCAGGCGCCTCGCCGGCGCAGGTTATCCGGCAATGCGTTTCGACTACCGCGGCATGGGTGACGCCGGTGGCGGCATGCGTGGCTTCGAGGAGGTGTCGACGGACATCGCTGCGGCCATCGATGCCTTCCAGAGCGCCAGCCCGGCGCTGCAGCGCGTCGTTCTCTGGGGCCTTTGCGACGCCGCATCGGCTGCCCTGCTGTACGTCCAGGCAAGCCGAGACCCGCGCATCGCCGGCCTGGCCTTGCTCAACCCCTGGGTGCGCTCGGAGGTCAGCCTGGCGCAGACGCACATCAAGCACTATTACGGCCAGCGCCTGCTGCAAGGCGAATTCTGGCGCAAGCTGCTCAGCGGCCGCCTCGAAGTGGTCAAGTCGCTGCGCGCGCTGCTTGCCAGCGCAATGCTGGCGCGGCGTTCGCGCGCGCCAGGCAAGGCGCCGCAAAGGCACCGCTTCCAGGAACGCATGGCGGAAGGCTGGCGCGAGTTTCCCGGCCGGCTGCTACTGATCCTCAGCGGACAGGACTACACTGCCAAGGAGTTCCTCGAGTTTGCCGGCAGCGACCCGGCCTGGTCAGGACTCGTCGACGCGGCCAAGGTGCGGCGGGTCGATCTTGCCGAGGCCGATCACACTTTTTCCTCTCGCACGCAGCGTGCGCAAGTCGAAGACGCCACGCTGGCCTGGCTTGACACCGTGAGCGAGGTTCTTGAAACCGCTCCCACCACCGGGGGATTTCTCGCATGAGCACGCAGATCACCAGTTCCTATGGCGGCCGACGCCACAGTCGCGGCAAAGCCCATGCCGGCTCGGCACGCTGGTTCCGACGCTATCGATGGCTGGTCATTACCGGCTGGCTGGCCATTCTGATGGTCGTCGTCTGGGTGCTCTTCATGCGCTCCGAACCGCTGCCCGTACCCTCCGGCGCGGCCAGTCGGGTAGCCACTTTGGCCAGCGCGAGCGCCGACGCCGGGCTGCTGCCGCCGGTAAGACTGCCAGCCGACGACGCGGTGCACGACAAGCTCACCGAGTGGTGGTACTACAGCGGCCACCTGCAAACCGACTCCGGTGAAAAGTATTCGTTTCACCTGGCCAGCTTCCTGCGGCGCGGAACGCTGACGCACACGGTCTTCCACGGCTCGCTCCTCGACCATCGGACCGAGAAGCGATACACCGAGCAGGCGCGTACCGCCGGCAACCCCTCGGATGGGCGCCGGGATGGCTTCAACCTGACCTTCGGCAAATGGCAGCTGCAGGGAAACGGGGAAAAACACCTGGCCAGGATGGCCGGCAAGGACTTTTCGCTCGATCTGCAACTCGATGACCGGAACGCGCCGGTCCTGCACCAGGCGCCGGGAACGCCGGTCGCCGGCCTGCTCGACTTCGCTGCCGCCGGCAAGAGCTATTACACTTCGCGTCCACGCATGACCGCGCATGGGACGCTGACCGTCGAGGGCCAGCGGAAAGCGGTACGCGGCGAAGTGTGGTTCGACCACCAATGGGGTGACTTCGAAGCAGCAAACCTGCGCTGGAACTGGTTCGCCCTGCAACTGACCGACGGTGCCGACATCATGATTTTCGAGCTCTTCGATCGGCAGGGAAAACCGGTCCAGCGCATGGGCACCTACGCGAGGAACGGCACGGTAACGGCCCTCGGCGATGCCGACATTGCGCTTGGCTCAACGGCCAGCTGGATGAGCCCTGAATCCGGAGTGCGCTATCCGCTGGACTGGACCGTCGCGATTCCCTCGCAGGGCCTGCAACTGCAGGTGGACCCGGTCATCCGGGCGAGCGAGTTTGATTCACGCACGACGACGCTGAACGTGTACTGGGAGGGCGCGGTCAAGGTGAGCGGCTCGCACAACGGTGGCGGCTTCATGGAGTTGAGCGGCTACGAGCCGGTGAAGGAGCCGGCAAAGGAACCCGCATCGGCAAAGCGCAAGAAATAGCGCTCGGCACGACCGAACCGGGCGCCAGCGCATCACGCCTTGTCGGCAAGGCGACGCACCAGTTCAGCCTTGTTGTTGACCCCCAGCTTGCGAAAGCAGTGGGCAATATGGTTGCGTACCGTTGCCGGAGAAAGCGACAGGCTCGCGGCGATTGCCGAATAGGTTTCGCCCTGCGCATAGCGCGTGGCAACCTCGCCTTCGCGCGCCGAAAGCTGCGCCAGCGCGCCGTCCGATCGAGCGCTGAGGTAGCGCAGGTGACCGCATGACGCAACGTCCAGAGCCAGCTCGGGCGACACATACGCACGCCCCGTGCGCAGTGAAGCGAGGAGCGGCTCGGGCAGGGCGCTGCCACGCCAGCCCGGCCAGAGCGCACTGACGCGGGAAATGAAGGCCGGTGAAGCCTCACGCAGGAAACCCCGCGCATCGGCCACCGCCCACTCGCGGTTGAAGACGCCGGGAACTCTCAGGAAATGACGCAAGCGCACGGCGCGATGTATCTCCACCAGGTGCGGCATCAGCAGTTCCTTGGTTTGCCGCTCGGTCTCGGAAAAAGGGCGCTTGCGGTCGTGACGCCACAGGGTCAGGAACTCGTATAGCGACGACGTCGGTTCGATGACCAGCGTTCCCAGCGACCATTCGATCCTGAAGCGCCGCCCCAGCTGGCGATACAGTGCTGTGCGCACGTAGCGTGCGCGCGTGGTGAGGTCACTCATGTTGACCGAAATGCCAGGCGAGGCGACCAGGGCCGCGCGAAAGAAATCGCCGTCGACGAAAGGCGGATACGCGTCGACGATGCTTTCATCGCAGTTGTGCAGGAACACTTCGTGCAGCGCCGGAGGATGCGCCGTGGCGTTGCCCCACCACGCCGAATCGAAGTCCACCAGCGAGCGCAGCTGCTCGACTGCCCAGGCCTGGAAACTGCCCAGCGGCACCTCGCGACCGTCGCGATAAAGGTGCAGGATCAGCGCATTCAGAGGGCCAGCGTCGACGTTCGGCATGCGCGCATTGTGCACCAAAAACCCGTTCTCTACCGCTCTCCGCCAATGGTGCAATTGCATCACCCTGGCGCTTTACAAGCGCCCGCGGCACGCTCAGGAAAACTGCCGACCCGTCCCTGCAACGCGCCGCGATGGCTTCCTCAAGCGCTTGAAAAAGCACCGGAAAGCCGCTGCGAGCCACCACCCAACCCTTGCGGGCATAGGACTTGCTTTTAGGACTGACATCAAGTTGCTTTATGTTGCCGGCCGGCGCCGAGTGCTGTCGGCGTTCCGTCCGTGATCAGAGGAGACACCCATGCGCGCCAATCACCCGCTTTCGACAGTCAAGCCAGCCCTTCTTGCCATTCTTCTCGCCTTCCCCGCACAGCAAGCCCTCGCGGTCACCTGCACCTGGAACGTTACCGCCGGCAACTGGGCGACGCCCTCCGACTGGTTGACCTGCGGCGCGGGCAATGGTAATCCGGCGACCACGCCCGGCAGCAGCGACACCGCCAATATCGGCGCCGCGGGCGTGGTCACGATCAACACCGGGCAGTCGATTCGGACGCTGAACAACGCCGGCCAGATCAACATCGACGCCTTCGGCCTCAACCTCGTCGGTGGTGGCGGCACCACCAACAGCGGCGTCATCAACGTCGGCGGCGCCTCGACGGCCAATATTGGCGTCTCCGTCGGCCACAACATCAACAACACCGGCGGCACGATCAACATCGATGACGGCAGCGTCGTCAACCAGTTCGGCAGCACCATCACCGGCGGCATTATCGGCACAACGGGTAGCGGCGCGCTGGTGGCATTCAGTAGCCCTTCCAACTACCTGAGCGGCGTCACCCTGAACGGCAACCTCGACATGACCAACACCAACGCCCGGGAACGAGTCATTGGTGGCGGCCTGACGCTCAACGGCACCATTGACATCAACAACAACGGCATCCTCAGCTTCGAGGGCGACGGCGCCCTGAGTGGCAACGGCAGCATCGTGCTTGGGACCACCGGTCCGGGCAACCGCGTGGACCTCGACGGCACCGGAACGACCACCGTCGGGTCGAACATCACCATCCGCGGCGAGAACGGCACCATCGGCAACCAGATCAACATCGGCGGCACGCAGACGCTGGTCAACAACGGCAGGATCTCCGCCGATGTCGCTGGCGGAACGATCACCATCACCGACTCGGCGGTGACCAACAACGGCATCCTGGAAGCCAAGAACGGTGGCACCCTGCTCCTGTCCAGCAACGTCGCCGGCGGTGCCAGCGGCCAGATCGTCGCCGGCGCCGGCAGCACCGTGCAGCAGAGCGGCGTGGTGATCAGCGGAACGGTCAATACCTCGGGGAGCGGCGTCTTCCGCGCCAACAGCAGCGCTGCCAACTACCTCAGCGGCGTCACCCTGAACGGCAACCTCGACCTCACCGCCACCAACGCCCGCGAACGCGTCGTTGGGGGCGGCCTGACGCTCAACGGCACCATAGACATCAACAACAACGGCATTCTCAGCTTCGAGGGCGACGGCGCCCTGAGTGGCAACGGCAGCATCGTGCTCGGGGCCACCGGTTCGGGCAACCGCGTGGACCTCGACGGCAACGGAACCACCACCGTCGGCACGAACGTCACGATTCGCGGCGAGAATGGCACCATCGGTGGCCAGATCAATATCGGCGGCACGCAGACGCTGGTCAACAACGGCAGGATCTCCGCCGATGTCGCTGGCGGAACGATCACCATCACCGACTCGGCGGTGACCAACAACGGCATCCTGGAAGCCAAGAACGGGGGCACCCTGCTCCTGACCAGCAACGTCGCCGGCGGTGCCGGCGGCCAGATCGTCGCCGGTGCCGGCAGCACCGTGCAACAGAGCGGCGTGGTGATCAGCGGCACGGTCAATACCTCGGGGAGCGGCGTCTTCCGCGCCAGCAGCAGCGCTACCAACTACCTCAGCGGCGTCACCCTGAACGGCAACCTCGACCTCACCGCCACCAACGCTCGCGAACGCGTCGTTGGGGGCGGCCTGACGCTCAACGGCAGGATCGACATCGATAGCAACGCCGTCCTCAGCTTCGAGGGCAACAGCGCCCTCGATGGCAACGGCAGCATCGTGCTCGGGGCCACCGGTTCGGGCAACCGCGTCGCCCTCGACGGCAACGGCACCACCACCGTCGGGTCGAACATCGCCATCCGCGGCGAGAACGGCACCATCGGCAGCGCGATCAATATCGGCGGCACGCAACTGCTGGTCAACAACGGCAGGATCTCCGCCGATGTCGCTGGCGGAACGATCAACATCACCACCTCGGCGGTGACCAACAACGGCATCCTGGAAGCCAGTAACGGTGGCACCCTGCTCCTGTCGAGCAACGTCGCCGGCGGTGCCAGCGGCCAGATCGTCGCCGGTGCCGGCAGCACCGTGCAGCAGAGCGGCGTGGTGATCAGCGGCACGGTCAATACCTCGGGGAGCGGCATCTTCCGCGCCAGCAGCAGCGCTGCCAACTACCTCAGCGGCGTCACCCTGAACGGCAACCTCGACCTCACCGCCACCAACGCCCGCGAACGCGTCATTGGGGGCGGCCTGACGCTCAACGGCACCATTGACATCAACAACAACGGCATCCTCAGCTTCGAGGGTAACGGCACCCTCGATGGCAACGGCAGCATCGTGCTCGGGGCCACGGGTCCGGGCAACCGGGTCGACCTCGATAGCAACGGCACCACCACCGTCGGCACGAACGTCACCATCCGCGGCGAGAACGGCACCATCGGCGCCCAGATCAATATCGGCGGCACGCAGACGCTGCTCAACAACGGCAGGATCTCCGCCGATGTCGCTGGCGGAACGATCACCATCACCGACTCGGCGGTGACCAACAACAGCGTCCTGGAAGCACGCAACGGTGGCACCCTGAACCTGAACAGCAACGTCAACAACACCGCCAGCGGCGTGATCCTCGCCGACAACGGTGTCGTTCTCCAGTCGACACAACGGGTCACCGGCGGAGCGATCAATTCAGTCAACGGTGGCGTCTTCCGGGTCACCAGCAGTGCCAGCAACTATCTCGATGCAACGACGATCGGCGGCACGCTGGACATGGCCACCCTCGTCAACAGCCGCGAGCGCGCAGTCAATGGCCTGACGGTCAATGGTACGGTCAACATCAACAACAATGGCATACTCAGCCTCGAGGGCGGACAGGCACTCGCCGGAAATGGCTCGATCGTCTTCGGCAACACCGGCGCCGGCAACCGCCTGGACCTGGATGGCAACGGCACGAGCACCATCGGCTCGAACGTCACCATCCGCGGCGAGAATGGCAATATCGGTGGCCAGATCAATATCGGCGGCACACACACGCTGGTGAACAACGGCACGATCAATTCAGACGGCGGTGGCCTGATCCGAGTCAATACCGATGGCACGCTGACCAACCATGGCACCCTGCGTGCGCAAAACGGGACGCTGACGATCGACAACGGCGTCACCGGTAGCGGCACGCTGCAAGTCGATGCGAGCGGCGTGATGAACCTGACCAACGCCGCGAACACGCAGGGCCGGCTGGTCATGGGTGCTGCCGGATCGACGCTCAACATCGGCACCCAGAACCTGACCATCAACACCGACTACACCAACGTCGCCGCCGGCGCAGGCAACGCCTTCAACCGCCGCGCCGGCGTTTCCGGGCTCGGCCAGATCGTCGCCGGTGGCGATGTCGCGCAGGTGATCACCGGCGCCGGCGTGAGCAACGGCGCCACCACCAACGCGACACTGACGATCAACAACGTGCGCGTCGGTGACACCACCTTCAACTACCAGATCGCCAACAACGGCACCACCGGCCCGGCGCTGCGCGGCGCCGTCCAGACCAGCGTCAACGGCGCCAATCTGAGCGATGCACGCCTCGGTGGCAGCGGTGTCACGGCCGGCAACTACAACACCGGCGCGCCGGGCAACAACACCGGCAACCTCGGCGTGACCTTCAGCGCAGCCAGCGCCGGCGCTCTCGCACCGCTCAGCGGCCAGGTCCTCAACCTGCGCAGCAATTTCGAGAATATCCCCGACCAGAAGCTGAACATCGTGCTGGCCAGCAATGCTGCGGCCTACAACGCGGCCGTCGGCAGCGCCGGCTCACCGGTGCTGGTGGCCAACCAGCGCGTGGGCGGCAGCAACACGGCCACGGTGACGGTCAGCAACACAGCGGCGGCGGGTGCCTTCAGCGAAGACCTCAACGTCAGCGTCGGGGGATCAAGCGGCGCTACCGGCAGCGGCACCATCACCGGGCGGCTTGCCGGCACCAGCAACACGGGCAGCGGCTCGATCACGGTCGGCGGCCTCGACACGAGCACCGCAGGCGCCAAGAGCGGCACCGTGACGCTCGCCTACGAGACCGCGGGCAAGGTCAATGGCGTCAGCAATGGACTGGTCGCAGCCAGCGTCGGCAGTCAGGTGCTCACCGTCTCGGGCGACGTCTACCGCCTGGCGGCCGGCGCAGCCAACCCGACGCCAATCGTCTTCGCCAACCGCCACGTCGGCGATTCCGCGAGTCAGCTGCTGACGGTGCAGAACACCGCCGCCGCCGATGGCTTCTCCGAAAAGCTCAACGCCAGCATCAGCTCCAACGGCGGTCCGGCCACCGCCAGCGGCAGCGTCAACCTGCTCGCGGCACAGGCGACCAACAGCAGCAGCCTGCAGGTCGGCATCGATACCAGCAGCGCCGGCGCCAAGAGCGGCAGCGCGACGATCAGCTACGTCTCCGACGGTACCGGCAGCAGCGGCCTGGCGGCGATTGCCGCAGGCAGCCAGACGATCAACGTCAGCGGCGACGTCTACCGCCTGGCGTCGGCCAACAACCTCGGCGCCGTTGCCTTCGGCAACGTACACGTCGGCGACTTCGTCCAGCAGGCGCTGAGCATCAGCAATACGGCGCTCGCCGACGGCTTCTCGGAAAAACTCAACGCCAGCTTCGGCGCCAGCTCGGACGCGCGCATCACGACCAGCGGCAGCATCAGCCAACTGGCGGCACAGGCGACCAACAGCAGCAGCATGCTCGTCGGCCTGAACACGACCGCCGCGGGCAACGTCAACGGCACGCAGGTGATCAACTTTGCTTCCGACGGCGCCGGCACCAGCGGTCTGGGCATCACCGCGCTGGCGTCGCAGACGATCGGCGTCAGTGGCGACATCACCACCAGCGGCAGTGTCTTCCGCCTGGCCAGCGCCAGCCCGGCGACTCCCAACCCGGTCAACTTCGGTGCTCTGCGCATCGGCAGCACGGCCGAGCAGACCTTGAGCATCACCAACACGGCGGCCAACGACGGCTTCTCCGAAAAGCTCAACGCCAGCATCAGCTCCAACGGCGCGCCAGTCACCGCCAGCGGCGCCTTCAATCTGCTCGCCGCCCAGGCGACCAACGGCAGCGACCTGCGTGTCGGCATCGATACCAGCAGCGCCGGCGCCAAGAGCGGCAGCGCAACGATCGCGCTGGTCTCCGACGGTGACGGCACCAGCGGCCTGGGAACGACGAATCTCGCGCCGCAGACGGTCAACGTCAGCGGTGACGTCTATCGGCTGGCCAACCCGACCCTGAACACTACCGACGTCACCCTCGTGGCACGTCGCGGCGACGCGGCACCGATGGCGGCGATCAGCGTCACCAACGCCAGTCCGGACAGCTTCACCGAAGGGCTCAAGGCCGGCTTCGGCACGCTGGCTGGCGGTTTCTCGGCTAGCGGCGCCATCGCCAACCTGGCAGCGCAAGGCACAGACGCCAGCAGCCTGCAGATTGCGTTGAACACCAGCTCGGCCGGCAACGTCGCCGGCAGCGCGGAAGTGAACTTCGCATCGACCGGGGCCGGCACCACCGGTGCGGCCGACATTTCAGTCGGCAGCCAAGTAGTCAGCCTGGCCGGCAGGGTGTACGAGAAGGCCGTCGCGCAGGTGAATACGGTGCTGGTCGACTTCGGGATCGTCCACAAAGGCGACGTCGTTGCGGCGAAGAACATCTCGGTCACCAACAGCGCGCCGGTGGCGGCCCTCAACGATACGCTGCAGGGCAGCTTCATCAACATGCCCGTCGGTCCCTTCGGCGGCAGTGGCAGCGTCAGCGGCCTGGCCGCCGGACAGACCGACGCCAGCAGCCTGCTGGTCAGCCTCGACACGACCAGCGCCGGGGTGTTTACCCAGGGCGGTGACCGGCTGCAGTTTGCCAGCCACAACCCGGACATGGCCGACCTTGGCCTCGGCGACACCGCGCTCACCCTGCAGGCGCAGGTCAACAACTACGCCAAGCCGACCTTCTCGAAGACCTCGGGGGCGGGCTCGCTGGGCGGCAGCGGCTTTGATTTCCTGCTCGACTTCGGCACGCTCACCGCGGGCAGCGGCATGGTCAGCGCCTTGCTGCAACTGGCCAACGACGTCGTCGGCCCGGCCGACCTGCTCGATGGCGCTTACAGCTTCGCGCTCAACGAGTTCCTGAAGAGCGGCTTCGCTTCCTTTGCCGATCTGCGCGCCGGTGAAGCGCAAGTCGGCCTCGAGATTGCGTTCGATGCCCTGAATGTCGGCAGCTTCAGCGACACCATCGTACTCTCGGCCGTCGGTCACAATGGCAGCGGCTACAGCGCCGCCTTCCAGGACATCCGGCTCACCGTCCAGGCTCGGGTACAGGCGGGCGGCGGCAACCAGATTCCGGAACCCGGCACTCTGCTGCTGCTGACCATCGCCATGGCGATCATTGTTCTCCAGCGTCGCCGCGGAATGTTAGACTAAAGCCGCAAACGGGTTCCTCGGCAGAGGAACCCGTGTCGCCTCTGGCCACCGATCGGCCACCTGTTAACCACTTGTTAGCCGCCCGTTAGCCACGACCATTTCCACCGCGCCTTCTTGCCACTCGTTTCCCCTGTTCGCCGCGGCAAGGCGCGTTCCTTGAATTTCTCGGGAGTCCTCGATTGACCACTATGCAATATCGTGCCCTGCTCGCCCTGGGCGCCCTGGCGCTGTGTCTGGCGATTGTCAATGCGCTGATGTTCAGCGCCAACCGCCAGGAACAGAATGAGCTGGCCACACGCGGCCAGTACATCCAGCAGAGCCTGCAACTGGAACCTCTCTACCAGTCGCTGATCAAGTCGCTGGCCGACCTTGCGGCGCGCGACAACGATACCGCCTTGCGCGACTTGCTGGCCTCGGAGGGAATTACTTTCAGCGCCGGCGGTCAAGCCGCTGCGGCACGGTGAGCGACATGAACGAGCCACAGCAAACGAATTTCTTTCTCCCGGTGCTCTTGATTGCTCTGGCGCTGGTCGTCTGGTTCGGCTTCCAGGCTCGCCAGCTGAACCAGGAGCGGGCCCAGCTGGCGAGCCTGCGCAGCAATCAGGACAGCACCTACACGAACGCCCAGAAGATGCGCGCGCAGCTCGATTCGCTGGCCGCCGGCACGCAGAAGCTGGCCAGCGCCGGTAACAAGAATGCGCAGACGGTGGTCAATGCGCTGCAACAGCGCGGCATCACCATCAACGCGGAAGCCAAGCCGGCTCAAGCCCAGTAGCCCTGACCGGAGAATCGGAGGTGGCGGCGCTGACGCCCGCCACCGGCCAGCTGTTCTGCGAAGCACGCTCGCCGCCACAAAGGCGTTCTGCTTCCGCCCTGCAGGCGCTAAGATGACGGGCTTTGCGCCTGCGCGGCGCCGCCCGGAGCCGCAATGAATCTCCTGAAGACACTCGCCACCGTCAGCAGCATGACCCTGCTGTCGCGTATCCTCGGCTTCGTGCGCGACTTCGTGATTGCCCGGACTTTCGGCGCCGGGCTGCTGACCGACGCTTTCTTCGTCGCTTTCAAGCTCCCCAACCTGCTCCGCCGGCTGTTTGCCGAAGGCGCTTTCTCGCAAGCGTTTGTCCCGATTCTCGGCGAATACCGCAACAAGCGCGGCCCGGAAGAAACCCGGCTGCTCGTCGATCGCGTGAGCAGCGCACTTTTTCTCCTCGTCCTGGCGGTGACCGTGCTCGGTATGGCAGGCGCCTCGCTGCTCGTTTACCTCTCGGCGCCGGGCTTTGCCGACGACCCGGAAAAGTTCGCCCTGACCGTCAGTCTGACGCGCATCACCTTCCCCTATATTCTCTTCATGTCGCTGGTCGCACTGGCCGGCGGCGTGCTCAATACCTGGAGTCGGTTTGCCGTTCCGGCTTTCACGCCCGTGCTGCTCAACGTTTCGTTCATTGCCATGGCGCTGTTTGCGGCGCCGCACTTCGAGCCGCCGATCCTGGCGCTGGCCTGGGCCGTTTTCATCGGCGGCGCCGTACAACTGGCCTTCCAGATCCCGGCGCTCAAGCGCATCGGCATGCTGCCCAGATTCTCGCTGCAGCTGCGCGACGAAGGCGTTCGCCGCATCCTGCGGCTGATGGCGCCGGCCTTGCTGGGCGTTTCGGTGGCTCAGGTCAGCCTGCTGCTGAATACCGTTTTCGCCTCGTTCCTGGCCACCGGCAGTGTTTCGTGGCTGTACTATGCCGACCGGCTGATGGAGTTTCCGGCAGGGCTGCTCGGCGCGGCCCTGGGTACCATTCTGCTGCCCTCGCTTGCGCGTCACCATGCCGTCGGAGAACACGACGATTACTCGCGGCTTCTCGACTGGGGACTGCGGCTGACCTTCCTCCTCGCCGCGCCGGCAGCGCTGGCGCTGGCGCTGCTGGCGACGCCGCTGATCACGACGCTGTTTTACCACGGCGCGTTCACCACCCACGATGTCTTGATGACTCGCAACGCGCTGCTCGCCTACAGCATAGGACTGCTCGGCCTGATCCTGGTGAAGGTTCTCGCCCCCGGTTTCTATGCCCGCCAGAACGTGCGCACGCCGGTTCGGATCGCGATCATTTCACTGTGCACGACACAGGTCCTGAACCTGCTGCTGGTCGGCTGGCTGCAGCACGCCGGACTGGCACTGGCCATCAGCCTGGCGGCGATTCTCAACGCCAGCCTGCTCTTTCGCGGTTTGCGGCAGGGCGGCATCTACGCCCCGCAACCCGGCTGGCTACTCTTCTACGCCCGCCTCGTGCTGGCCATGGCGGCCATGGCTGCAGCGCTTTGGTTCACCGTTGACGAAGAGAGCGCCTGGTTGGGCTGGAACCTCAGCCAGCGCCTGCTCCGCCTTTCGCTCCTCGTGAGCTTCGGTGCGAGCGTCTATTTCGCTACACTATGGATTGCAGGTTTTCGCCTGCGCGACTTCAAACGCAGCGCGGCCGAGTAATCAATCAGGAGGATCAACGATGAAATTGAGCAGCAGTAGTTTCACTGACGGGCAAGAGATCCCCGGCGATTTCGCTTTCTGCATTGCCGACCCCGATCACCACGTCTGCCTGGGCAGCAACCGCAACCCGCAGCTGGCGTGGAGCGATGCCCCGGCCGGCACCCAGTCGCTGGCCGTCATCTGCCACGACCCCGACGTTCCGAGCCAGGGCGACGACGTCAATCAGGAGGACCGGACGGTGCCGGCGTCGCTGGCGCGCGTCGATTTCTTCCACTGGGTGCTCTTCGATCTGCCGGCCAGCCTCGACGAGATCGGCGAAGGCGAGTTCTCCAGCGATGTCACGCCACGTGGCAAGCCCGGTCCACACGCGCCACACGACGCACGCCAGGGGATCAACGATTACACCAGCTGGTTTGCCGGCGACAACGATATGCGCGGCGACTACTACGGCTACGACGGCCCCTGCCCGCCGTGGAACGACGAAATCGTCCACCGTTATGTGTATACCGTCTTTGCGCTCGACGTGGCCAAGCTCGATGTCGAAGGTAAAGTGACCGGGCAGCAGGTGCGTGCCGCGATGCACGGGCACATCCTCGCGCAGGCCAGCCTGACCGGCACTTACACGCTGAATCCTGCGCTCAAGTAGAGTCGCCCGCATGGCGGCAGCCAGCGCAGAGGCAACTGGCTGCGCCCTGGCGACCGATCGGGCGCACGCGTAAAAAACGAACGGGCCGCATGACGGCCCGTTCGTTTTTTTTTTCGCCAAGCGGACGGCGAGTACAGCGGCAAGCCGCCGCTGCACATGCCGCGACTACATCACACTGACCTCGACGCGACGCGCCTCGGCGCCGTCGCCGGTGCCGGTGGTCAACTCGGGCTTCTTCAGCTCGATACGCTCTTCGGCGATTCCGACCATTTTCAGCGCCTCAGCGACAGCGAGGGCACGGTTCTTCGAAACCTCGGCGTTGGCTTCCGCACTGCCAGTGGCATCGTGGAAGCCCGAAATACCGAGCCTGGCGCCGGCATTGGCCTTGGCATAGACGACGATGCCTTCAAGCGTCGTCGCGACATCAGCCGGAAGTTCGGCCGAGCCGACTTCGAAGTAGACCGTGGCCATTGGCAGCGCGGCGGCCATCGCCGTAGCTGGAACGGCAGCCGGAGCGGCAGCCGGAGCTTGCGCCGCCGGCATCGGCTTGGCGCCTGCGGCAGGGACCATCAAGGGCACGATCATCAGGGCCACGATGTTGATGATCTTGATCAGCGGGTTGATCGCCGGACCGGCCGTGTCCTTGTACGGGTCGCCAACGGTATCTCCGGTCACCGAAGCCTTGTGCGCTTCCGAGCCTTTGCCGCCGAAGTGACCGTCCTCGATGTGCTTCTTGGCGTTATCCCAGGCACCACCACCGGTGGTCATCGAGATGGCGACGAAGAGACCGGTGATGATCGTTCCCATCAGCAGGCCGCCGAGCGCCTGCGGGCCAAGCAGCAGGCCAACGAGCACCGGCACCAGTACAGGCAGCAGCGAGGGGATGATCATTTCGCGGATCGCTGCAGCGGTCAGCATGCCGACGGCGCGGGAGTAATCCGGCTTCGCCTTGCCTTCCATGATGCCCTTGATCTCCTTGAACTGCCGGCGCACTTCGACGACGACGGAACCGGCAGCACGACCCACGGCCTCCATCGCCATGGCAGCGAAGAGGTAGGGAATCAGACCGCCAAGGAAGAGGCCGATGATCACCATGTGATTCGAGAGATCGAAACGCATGCTGCCGCCGAAGTTGGCTTCGAGGGCGTGCGTGTAGTCGGCAAACAGGACCAGCGCGGCCAGACCGGCGGAGCCGATGGCGTAGCCTTTGGTCACCGCCTTGGTGGTATTGCCAACCGCGTCGAGCGGGTCGGTGACATCACGCACCGACGCCGGCAAACCGGCCATTTCGGCGATACCGCCAGCGTTGTCGGTAATCGGCCCATAGGCGTCGAGGGCAACGATGATCCCGGACATCGACAGCATCGCGGTCGCCGCGATGGCGATGCCGTAAAGGCCGGCCAGCGCATGGGTGACGTAGATCGCCGCGCAAACGGAGAGTACCGGCAGGGCACACGATTTCATCGAGACGGCGAGACCGGCGATGATGTTCGTGCCGTGACCGGTGGTCGAAGCCTGGGCAACACTCCTGACCGGCGAGAACTCGGTCGCGGTGTAATACTCGGTGATCCACACCAGCAGGCCGGTCAGTATCAGACCGATGGTCGCCGCCCCGAAGATGCTCCCCGAGCTGATCAGCCTGCCGTCAGCGAGCGTTATTCCGTCGCCGAGCAGCATGATGGTCACCGGGTAGAAGGCGACCAGAGCCAGCGCGCCGGCGACGGCCAGGCCGCGGTAGAGCGCATTCATGATCTTGCCGCCATCACTGGCTTTGACGAAGAAGCAGCCAACGATCGAGGCAATGATCGAAACCCCCCCCAGGACCAGCGGGTAGATGATCAGGTTGTCGCTGGCGCCAGGGACGCCCTTGAGCATCATTGCGCCAAGCACCATCGTCGCCACCACGGTCACACCGTAGGTCTCGAAGAGGTCGGCAGCCATACCCGCACAGTCGCCGACGTTGTCACCGACGTTGTCGGCGATGACCGCCGGGTTACGTGGGTCGTCTTCCGGGATTCCCGCTTCGACCTTGCCGACCAGGTCGGCACCGACGTCCGCTCCCTTGGTGAAGATGCCGCCACCCAGGCGGGCAAAGATCGAGATCAGCGAGCCGCCGAAGGCCAGACCAATCAGCGGTTCTACTGCGTGGTGCAGGTCGCCGCTCGGGTCTCGGAGGATGGCGTAGTAGCCGGCAACACCGAGCAGACCCAGACCGACGACGAGCATGCCGGTGATGGCACCCCCCTTGAAGGCGACGTCCAGCGCCGGGGCAATGCCGTTGCGCGCCGCTTCGGCGGTGCGCACGTTGGCGCGGACCGAAACGTTCATGCCGATGAAGCCGGTGGCCCCCGAGAGGACGGCGCCGATCAGGAAGCCGATGGCCATGAGCTTGCCGAGTGCCAGCCAGATGACCACGAAAAGAACCGCACCGACGACGCCGATGGTGGTGTACTGCTTGTTGAGATAAGCAGAAGCGCCCTCCTGAATGGCTTTGGCAATCTCCTGCATTTTCGGATTGCCGGCTGGCAAGCCGAGAATCCATTTGGTCATTGCAGCGCCGTAACCTACTGCAATGAGCGCACATATCAGCGCGAACACCAGATAACCCATATACAACCTCCCTCTCTAAAGTTTCCCAGCTCCCAGGGGAACTCCCCGTGGCTGAAATTTACCCCATAAGCGACTTGAACAACAAAAAACCGATGCTAAACACCGCTTGAACGCTCGCTCGCTGCGGACGCTTCAAGCCGGAGTGGCGGAGAACAGAGTCTTGGCCGCTCCGCAGACGCAACAAACGCCGCAGCAGCGGCGCTGGTGAGACCGCAGTGGCCCCATGCCCGCAATCGGGAAGCGACGGCACTGGCACTGGCGAGTTGCGCAGAAGCGCCCTCCTTGCGATCCACCGTCATCGATGGCGAGGGCTATTGAAGCGCATCGAACGCGGCTCTCTTGATCTCCTCGACGCTGCCGACACCGGCAATCCGCGGGCACTTCGGCGCCATGGGGTCACCAGTGGCCGCCCACGCGCGGTAGTACTCGAGCAAGGGCTTGGTCTGCGAATGATAGATCTGCAAGCGCTTGCGGACCGTTTCCTCCTGGTCGTCGGCGCGCTGAATCAGCTCGTCTCCCGTCGCATCATCCCGTCCGGCCACGCGCGGCGGGTTGAAGCGCAGATGATAGGTACGACCGGAGGCGGGATGGACGCGGCGGCCGCTCATCCGTTCGATGATTTCCTCGTCAGCGACGTCGATTTCGAGCACGTAGTCGAGCGCCACCCCGGCAGCCTTCATCGCCTCTGCTTGCGGCAAGGTGCGCGGGAATCCGTCGAAGAGGTAGCCCTCAGCGCAGTCGGGTTGTTGCAGGCGATCGTTGACCAGGCCGATGATGATCTCGTCGGAGACCAGGCCCCCCGCATCCATCACCTTCTTGGCGGCCATTCCGAGAGGGGTGCCGGCCTTCACCGCAGCACGCAGCATGTCGCCGGTGGAAATCTGCGGGATGCCGAAGTGCTCACAAATGAACTGGGCCTGGGTGCCTTTTCCAGCCCCTGGCGCACCGAGTAGAATGAGTTTCATGGTTCGCTTTCGTTGATTTTCAAGTCGAGCAAATTGTTCAGAAGTTCAGACACTTGCACTCCAGCCACGGGCCGCCGGCAGCACGTTGTCGTGATCAACACGCCGCAACTTACCCTCAAACCGGCAGACGGTCAAACTTTTTGAACCATGCCTGAACGCGTTGCGCATCCGCGGGGGTATCGACACCGGCAGCCGGCAGCTGGTCGGAAATTGCCACGCTGATGCGAAAGCCGTGCCACAGGGCACGCAACTGCTCGAGCACTTCAAGAGTTTCCAGTGGGGAAGGCGCCAGGCCGGCATAGGTGCGCAGGAAGCGCGCGCGATAGGCGTAGAGCCCGACGTGGCGATAGGCGAGCATGTGTGCGGGCAGCGTTTCGCCGCCCGCCTCGCGGGCAAAGTGGTCGCGCGCGTAGGGAATCGGCGCCCGCGAAAAATAGAGCGCGTCGCCACTGGCGGCCAGCACCACCTTGACCACATGCGGACTGAAGAAATCGGCGGCGTCTGCGACGGGGTGCGCAACGGTGGCGATGTCGGCACCGCTCTGCGCCAGCTGGGCTGCCGTCCGGGCGATCAGCGCCGGGTCGATCAGTGGTTCGTCGCCTTGCACGTTGACCACCATGGTGTCGTCACTCCAGCCGGCAGCATCGACCACCTCGGCCAGGCGGTCCGTCCCGCTGACGTGATCGGCACGGGTCAACATGGCGCGCAAGCCGTGGCGCTCGACCGCCGCCAGCACTTGCGCATGGTCGGTGGCCACCAGCACTTCATCGGCACCCGACAAGACGGCACGCTCGGCGACGCGCACGACCATCGGCTTGCCGGCCAGGTCGAGCAGAGGCTTGCCCGGCAAGCGGGTCGACGCAAAACGCGCCGGAATGACCACCTTGAACGGCGTCGCGTGCATGTTTGCGCGGCCCGGCACTCAGGCTTCGTCGGTGGTCAGCGGACGGGCTTCATCCTGGAGCATGATCGGGATGCCGTCGCGGACCGGGAAAGCCAGCCGGCAAGGCTTGCACACCAGTTCCGACTGCGCCTTGCGGTATTCGAGGTTGGCCTTGCAGATCGGGCAGACGAGGATATCAAGCAGTCGTGCGTCCATTGAGTTTCTCCAGAATTGTCTCGAAAAGACCAGCCCCCCCCGGCGGGCCGCTGATGACCGCTTCGACCGGCAGTACCCAAGCCTCGCCGCTCACAATCGGCGCACATTTTACCGCATCTTTTTCGGTCATCAGAAGGACGCCGTCGCCAGCAAAGGCCAGGTCGGCGGCAGTATAGGCATGGTGGTCGGCAAAGGGGTGGGCTTCGAAATCGAGCCCCAGCACCTGCAGCTGCGCGAAGAAACGAGCAGGATCGCCGATCCCGGCCAGCGCATAAAGTTTGCGACCGCGCAGAGAAGCCGCGTCGCAACTATCGGCGCGCCGACGGGCGTACTCGCCGACGGCGACGAAGCGCTGGCCCAGGAGGCGCATGTCGAACTGCGGACAATCGCCGGCGGCGGCCGCCACGTCAGGTTCGCGGCGGCCGTTCCAGACCACTGCGCCCACCCCGGTCAGTCGCCGCAGTGGCTCGCGCAGGGGGCCCGCAGGCAGCAGCCGGCGATTGCCGGCGCCGCGCCCGTCAAAGACCACGATTTCCACGGTGCGCTGCAGGCGATAGTGCTGCAGGCCATCGTCGGAGACGATCACGTCGCATTCGGGATGAGCGGCGAGCAGGGTTTCCCCGGCCGCCACCCGGTCGCGACCGACGAAGACCGGCACGCCGCCACGCCGTGCGAGGAGCAGCGGCTCATCGCCAACCAGGGAAGGTGGCGTGCCCGCGGCGACCACGCGCACGCCCTCGCCGCTGCCACCATGGCCGCGACTGATGATGCCCGGTCGCCAACCGGCTTCGCGCAGACGCTCGACCAACCACAGCACCAGCGGCGTCTTGCCGCTGCCACCCACAGTAAGATTGCCGACGACGATCACCGGCACCGGCAGGCGCTGTGCCAGCGGCACCCCGCAGCGGAACAACCCGCGCCGCAGCCCGGCAAGCGCGCCGAAGAGCCACGAAAGGGGCAGCAGTGGCCACAGGGCAGGGGTCAGACGCCGCTCATACCAGCGCCGAGAAAGGCTGCCTGCGATGCCGCCAGCGGCCATCAGCGGGGCGATTGCGTGGCGAAGGAAATGCGCGGGTAACCGGCTGCCTGAGCCGCCTGCATGATGTCGACAACGCTCTGGTGCGTTGCCTTGGCGTCGGCGTTGATGACGATCACCGGATCCTTGGCCTCGCCGGCGGCGCGGCGCAGCGCGTCGCTGATCGCCTGGACGCTGACGGCAGCGAGCGGCGCCTTGTTGACCAGCACCTGGCCGGACTGGGTCACGCTCACGCTGACTTCATTGGGCTGCTCGTTCTGCTTGCTGGCGTCGGCCGTCGGCAGGTTGATCTCCAGCCCCGAGAACTTGGCGTAGGTGGTGGTGAGCATCAGGAAGATGATGATCACCAGGAGCACGTCGATGAAGGGAATCAGGTTGATCTCGGGCACGTCGCTGGTGCGACCGCGGCGAAAGTTCATCGTCGGCTCCTAGGACCGGCGCTCGCCGTGCAGAACCTCGACCAGACGCACCGCCTGTTGCTGCATGTCGATGACGAAACCGGAAACCAGGGCACGGAAGTGGCGCCAGAAGATCATGCTCGGAATGGCGATCACCAGGCCGAAGCCCGTGTTGTACAGGGCCACCGAAATCCCGTGCGCCAGTTGCATCGGGTTGCTGCCGCTGGGCGCCTGCGAGGCGAAGATCTCGATCATGCCGACGATGGTGCCGAACAGGCCCATCAAGGGGCTGATCGAGGCAATGGTGCCGAGCGTCGTCAGATAGCGTTCGAGCTCGTGCGAAACGACGGTGCCGGCCTCCTCGATCGACTCCTTCATGATTTCGCGCGAACACCCCTCGTTGCGCAGACCGGCGGCGAGCACGCGACCGAGTGGCGAATGCGCCTCCAGATCGACGACCATCGCCTGTGTCGCACCTCTCTCCCGGAATTCGCTGACCACCCGCTGCAACAGGCCGGGCGGAACGACTTTGGCCCGCCGCAGCGCCACCAGGCGCTCGATGATCAGCGCGACGGCCAGGATCGACGCCAGCAGCAAGGGCCAGATTGGCCAACCAGCGGCCTGAACGATGGCAAACACGGTGCACCCCAGGTGATTTTCAAGGGGAGAACTTTAGCCTGCGCCAGGCTTTGCGGCAAGTGCCGATGCGCTGCCTGCCGCTGCGAAGCGACGCCAGCCAGGGCGGACGCACTCACCGACCGCCCGGGAATCCACAGGAACGGTGGATAAGAGTGCTGCCAGGCTGTTGGCAAGCGGCGCAAGTGGCGAACGGGCAAGCGTTTTTTTTGCCGTGCCTGCCAAGCGAGCAACGAAGCGACGGGGGGACAGCCTGCACGTCAGCCGCAGACTGCCCGGCGGCCGCCAAACGGGGGCGCCAGAACACCGTCGCCGGCAACGCGCGCAGCGAGCCATGTAGAATCCGCGGATGTCAGAGACTTCCCCGGCCAGCAACGCCTTTCCCGCCAGCGCTCCGGTGATCCCGGTGGCCATGCTCAACCGCCTCGCGCGCGAGCGACTTGAGTCCGCTTTTCCGCTGTGCTGGGTCGCCGGCGAGGTCTCCAACCTCAGCCGGGCGCCTTCCGGACATGTCTACTTCTCGCTCAAGGACGCCGCCGCACAGGTGCGCTGCGTGATGTTCCGCAGTCGCGCGCAGCTCCTCGGCTGGCGACTGGAAAACGGCCAGCACATCGAGGCGCGGGTGCTGGTCACCCTCTACGAGGCGCGCGGCGACTTCCAGCTTAACGTCGAAGCCGCGCGGCGCGGCGGTGTCGGCAACCTCTACGAAGAGTTCCTGCGCCTCAAGCAAAAGCTCGACGGCGAAGGGCTCTTCGCCAGCGCCGGCAAACGCGCGCTGCCGACGTTTCCGCGCCGCGTCGGCATCGTCACCTCGCTGCAGGCCGCCGCACTGCGCGACGTGCTGACGACGCTCACCCGCCGCGCGCCGCAGCTGAGCATCGTCGTCTACCCGACGCCGGTGCAGGGCGACAGCGCCGGCGCGCAGATTGCCGACGCCATTTGCCGCGCCGGCGAGCGCCGCGACTGCGACGTGCTGATCGTCTGTCGTGGCGGCGGCAGCATGGAAGACCTCTGGGCGTTCAATGACGAGCGCGTGGCGCGGGCGATCCGCGCCTGCCCGCTGCCGGTGATCTGCGGAGTCGGCCACGAAACCGATTTCACCCTCGCTGACTTCGCCGCCGATCAGCGTGCGCCGACACCCACGGCGGCGGCCGAACTCGCCGCCCCCGCGCAGGCAGCCCTGCTCGCTCGTCTCGCTGGCTCGCAGGCCGCCCTGCGCAGGCAGATCGAGCAGCTTCTTGCCCAGCGTGGCCAGCAGGTGGACTGGCTCGCCCGCCGCCTGCAACATCCGGCGCAGTACCTGGCCCAGCACGGCGAGCGGCTGCGCAACCTGCGGCGCCGGCTCGGCGCCGGGCTGCTGCAAGCCAGCGCCCATTCCCGCGCTGAGCTGACCCGCCTCAGCCGCCGCCTGCTGCTCAGCCGCCCCGACCCGGCACGCCACGCCGGCCGGCTCGCCGCACTGGCACCACAACTGCGCAGCGCCTGGCACGACGTGCAGCACGGCAGGCGCGCCAACCTCGACCGGCTGGCCACCGGACTCACGCACCTCAATCCGCAGGCGGTCCTGGCGCGCGGCTACAGCGTCGTCACCAGCGCGCAGGGCGAGATCGTCCGCGACGCCCGCAGCCTGGAACCAAGCGCGCGAATCGCTGTCTTGTTGCACCGTGGGCGCCTCGAGGCCGAGGTGACTGCGCTTTTCGAAGATCATGAAGGGCCCGATCGACCGCTCGTTCCACCAGGCGCCATTGCCAGTAGCGCGGGCCGCGAATAGAATTCCGGGGCCACGAAGCCAGGAAGCCAGGAACTCGCGGACCCATGAAATCCATAAAAGCCATGAATACGCGAATGAGCAGAACGCGTTCACCGCATCGCTTCACTGCGCTCCATTTCACCCCATAACAACCTTCACGGAGAACAAACCATGGAACATCAGCTGCCGCAGCTTCCCTTCGCCATCGACGCTCTGGCGCCGCACATGTCGCAGGAAACCCTCGAATACCACCACGGCAAGCACCATCAGGCCTACGTCACCAACCTCAACAACCTGATCAAGGGCAGCGAATACGAAGCGCTTGACCTCGAGGCAATCGTCAAGAAAGCGCCCGCCGGCGGCATCTACAACAACTCGGCGCAGGTCTGGAACCACACTTTCTTCTGGAACTGCCTGAAGCCCGCGGGCGGCGGCGCACCCGGCGGCGCGCTGGCCGCGGCGATCGACGCCAAGTGGGGCTCGTTCGCCGAGTTCGCCAAGGCTTTCCAGGCTTCTGCGGTCGGCAACTTTGGCTCGGGCTGGACCTGGCTGGTCAAGAAGGCCGACGGCTCGGTGGATATCGTCAACATGGGCGCGGCCGGCACGCCGCTGACCACCGGCGACACGGCGCTCCTGTGCATCGATGTCTGGGAGCATGCCTACTACGTCGACTACCGCAACCAGCGTCCCAAGTTCGTCGAGACCTTCCTCGCCCAACTCGCCAACTGGACCTTCGCCGAGAAGAACTTCGCCGGCTGAGCGGCAGCAAGCGACGCAAGACGGGGGCCCAGGCCCCCGTTTTTCATTCTGGCAAGGGTGTGCGGCGTTGCTTAACCGAGCGGCAAACTAAGCGTCACTTCGAGGCCGCCATCCGGCCTGTTGCGTGCCCGCACCTGGCCGCCGTGTGAAAGCAGCGCCCGCCGGGCGATCGCCAGTCCGAGTCCGTAGCCGATCGTGCCCGCGTTGTTGTCGGCACGGTAGAAGGGTTCAAAGATCGCCTCGAGGTCGGCTTCCGGCACGCCGGGACCACGATCGGAAACGACGATTTCGAACACGCCTGACGCTTGGCAGGCGCCCGAAACCCCGGACGTCCGGCCTTCCCCCGCTACCCCCCCGTCGACCAGGCGGCGCGCCGTCACTTCGACGGTGGTACCCGCGGCGGTGTATTTGGCGGCGTTGCGAACGACGTTCTCGACAGCGCGATAGAGCAGCTCACCCTGCACGCTCGCGGTCACTTCGCCGGCACCGCTGAACTGCACGCTGCGACCACTCGCCTCGGCCTCGAAACCGGCGTCGTCGGCGATGCTGGCGACCATTTCCATGAGCTCGATGGTCACCGGTGGCGCACCCGGCGTGCCGGCTTCGAGACGCGACAGGGTGAGCAGCTCGCCGACCAGTTCGTCAAGCCGAACCGACTCGCGTTCGATGCGCCCGAGCGTCGTTTCGAGTTTCTCCGGGCTCTGCCGCGCCAGCCCGATGGCTGCGTGCAGGCGCGCCAGCGGCGAGCGCAACTCGTGCGAAACATCGTGCAGCAGACGCTGTTGGCTATGGATCTGCGCCTGCAGGCGCTGCGCCATGCGGTCGAAGTCGCGCCCGAGATCGGCCAGCTCGTCGCGCCGGCTGCCCATCGAAGGCTGCACGCGGGTCTCCAGATGCCCTTCGGAAACGGCGCGAAAAGCGCCGCGCAGGCTGCGAATCGGCTTGGCCACGTACCACGCCAGCGCGGCGCTGAAGACGAGGCTGGCGAGCAGGCCGGCCATGATCGGCAACGCCGGCGACGGCCGTTCGCCGCGCAGCAGGTGACCACGCCCACCCGGGCGCTCGTAACGGGCGACCAAGGTGTAGGTCTGTCCGTCGTGGGCGTGTACGCGGCGCGCACCGGACATCGGTCCACGCCGGAAATCACCCGAAGCCAGCGCGGCGGTCAGGTCGCCGGGAAGCTCGCGACCGAAGAGGTCGCGGCCGCCTTCGTCGATCACGAAGAGCTGCGCCTTGCCCGGTGCTTCGGCCCATTCGCGCAACACTTCGCGCATCATCTGCGGGCCGCCGCGGCGTAGGAAGACCTCCGCCGCATCGAGCATCACCGCCGCCCGCGGGCCACCCGGCAGGGCCGGCAGCGACTCGAATTCGGCCTCGGCCTGACGGTGCAGCCAGACGACGCTGCCGACGCCGACACCGGCGAGCAACAGCGCCAGCCAGAAGGCAAAGAAGGATTTCCAGAACAGCCGTCCCACGTTCAGGCCTTGACGAACTGGTAACCCTGGCCGCGAACGGTCTGGATCCACGAGTCGCCGTCGGGCCGGGCGCCGAGCTTCTGGCGAATGCTGCTCACATGCACGTCGATGCTCCGGTCGAAGCGCGCCAGCGGGCGCCCCATCGCCAGCTCCGAGAGGTCGCTCTTGCTCACCACCCGGCCAGCGTGGCGGGCCATGACTTCGAGAATACTGAATTCGGTGCTCGTCAATTCGAGCGGCTGCTGCTGCCATTGCGCGCTTCGCCGCTCGGGCCACATGCGCAGGGGACCGACGACGATCGGCCCGTCGGACGTGCTCTCGGCGCTGTTGTCGGCGACCCGGCGCAGGATCGCCCGCAGGCGGGCGACCAGTTCGCGCGGCGAACACGGCTTCGGCACGTAGTCGTCGGCGCCGAGTTCGAGCCCGATGATGCGGTCGATGTCGTCACCCCTGGCGGTGAGCATCAACACCGGCAGGCGGCTGGCGGCGCGGATGCGGCGCAGGACCTCGACGCCGTTGAGCCGCGGCATCATCACGTCGAGCACGGCGATGGCGAAGCGCCCGCTGAGCGCTTCGCGCACACCGCTTTCGCCATCATGCACCACCTCGGCTTCGAATCCCTCCTGTTCGAGGTACTCACGCAGCATCGAGGCGAGTTCGACATCGTCATCGACCAGCAGTACTCGAGTCATCGTTCCCATCCTTTCCACAGCACTGATAATAAGCGCCGGCAAGGCCTGGTCACGCTTCTTTACGGCTCTTTACCGGCTTTAACGCCCGCTGGCCATCGCCTGCTGCCGCGCGCCGCCCATTTACATGGCTTTACAGACGATTAACCGCGCTTTACCGGCCGCTGCGCGAAAGTTCAGCCAACGGTCGAGGCCACCGATGCCCGACTGGAACCCCCCTTATCAAGGAGCCAAACATGAATACATTCAAACGCACTCTTGCCGTTTTCCTGGCCACCAGCAGCATCGCCCTGGCCGTCCCGCTGGCCGCCAATGCCGGCCCGATGATGGGCGGCGGAATGGAAGGCGGCTGTGGCAAAGGCTGGTCGGAGATGCGCGGCGGCCAGCGCGACGGCGTGCCACCGATGATGAAGAAGCTCAAGCTGACCCCCGAACAGCAAACGACGATCAGCGAGCTACGCAAGCAAGACGCCGCCCTGATCGGCGAAAAGTACCAGAGCATGCGCGACAGCCGTGCGCAGCTGCATGAAATGGCGAAGAAGGGCGAATACGACGAAGCGAAAGTCAAGGCGCTCACCGAGCAGGGAGCCCAGGCCATGGCCGAAATGGCCCAGCTGCGGGCCCGTCAGCACCACCAGATCATGGAGGTGCTCACCCCCGAGCAGCGCGAGAAGCTCGCAGCCCAGCGCGATGCGATGATGAAGCGCTGGGAGAAGAAGCGTGGCGAGCGACCAGGGCCGGCAGCTTGACCGGACGTCAGGACCCAGGCAGCCTTCGCCAGGCGGGTAGCGTGAGCGCCTGGCGAAGGCTGCAGACGACCGACGAAGCGGCCAACGCCTTCCCTTGATCGATTCCACCTTTGCGGAGCAAATAATGACCACACCCCGTCGCACCCTCGCCATCTTGCTTGCTGCCGGCATTTCGCTGGCTGCGCCACTGACCGTCGAAGCAGGACCGCCAGGCGCGGCCTATGACTGCCTCGGGCCGCAGGCGGCGCAAGGTCATCGCGACGGCGTGCCGCCGCTGATGAAGGGACTGAAGCTGACCGCCGAGCAGCAGGCGCGCATCGCCGAGCTGCGCAAACAGGACGCCGACCTGATGGACGAGAAGTTCAAGCACGTCCGCGACACCCGCATGCAGCTTGACGAAATGCAGATGAAAGGCCAGTACGACGAACTCCAGGTCAAGAAACTGACCGAGGAAGGCGCGCAGGTGATGGCGGAACTGGAACAGATTCGTGCCCGCCAGCAACACCAGATGATGGACATGCTCACCCCAGAGCAGCGCAAGGAGTTCGTGGCACAGAGCCAGCGCATGATGCAGCGCAGGCTTGAACAGCGCGTCCGCCAGTCTGGCGGCTGAGCAGCGGCGTGGGCGGAACGCCCGCCCAGGCCGCGCTACGCGGCCTGCTGCTGCGCCCCTCTCGGCACGCTGGGCTCGAGACGGTTGATGCCGGTGATCAACGCTCGCAGCGACGCGGTAACGATGTTGGTGTCCACCCCGGCGCCGTAGAACTCGCCACCGCCACCAGCCGCCGGCGCGACTTCGATGAAGGCGCAGGCCCTGGCGTTGCCGCCCTCGCCGCTGGGACTCATCGCGCGCTCTTCATAACTGCGCACCTGGATATGGATGCCGACACTCTGGAAGGCATTCACCGCTGCGTCGATCGGGCCGTTTCCGGTACCGGTGAGGACCTGCGACGTGCCGTCGATGTCGACATTGAGGCGGATGCCTTGCCCGTTGCCGCCACCGTGCTCGAACAGATGGTGCTCGCGGTAGCGTACCGGGTCCACGCAGTCGATATAGGTCGCCGAGAAGAGCTGCCAGATGGCAGCAGCACTCATCTCGCCGCCGTGCGCGTCGACGTGCTGCTGGACGACACCCGAGAACTCGACCTGCAAGCGGCGCGGCATGACCACGCCGTATTCGCTTTCCAGCAGGTAGGCAATGCCGCCCTTGCCCGACTGGCTGTTGACGCGGATCACCGAGTCGTAGCTGCGGCCAAGGTCGGCCGGGTCGATCGGCAGGTAGGGAACGTTCCAGAAGCCGTCGCTCTGCCCGACCGCAAAACCCTTCTTGATGGCGTCCTGATGCGAACCCGAGAAAGCGGTGAACACCAGATCGCCGACGTAGGGGTGGCGCGGGTGAATCGGTAACTGGCTGCACTGCTCGAAGGTCCGGGCAACGGCATTGATGTCCGAAAAGTCGAGCCCCGGCGCGACGCCCTGGGTGTACAGATTGAGCGCCAGGGTGACCAGATCGACGTTGCCGGTGCGCTCGCCGTTGCCGAACAGGCAGCCCTCGACGCGCTCGGCGCCAGCCATCAGCGCGAGTTCGGCGGCGGCCACGGCGGTGCCACGGTCGTTGTGCGGATGCAGGCTGATGATCACGCTGTCGCGCCGATCGAGGTGACGATGCATCCATTCGATCTGGTCGGCGTAGATGTTCGGCGTCGCCATCTCGACGGTCGTCGGCAGGTTGAGGATCACCTTGTTGTCCCGCGTCGCGCCCCAGGCGGCGGTCACCGCGTTGCAGACTTCGAGCGCGAAGTCGAGCTCGGTGGCGGTGAAGGTTTCCGGGCTGTATTCGAGCACCCACTCGGTCTCCGGCGCCTGCGCCGCGAGGTCCCTGATCAACTTCACCGCCACCACCGCCATGTCGATCACCTCCTCCCGGCTCATCTGAAAGACGGTCTCGCGGAAAGGTTTCGAGGTGGCGTTATAGACATGCACGATCGCCCGTCGCGCGCCGCGCACCGACGCCATCGTCCGCCGAATGAGGTGCTCGCGCGCCTGCGTGAGAACCTCGATGCTCACGTCATCGGGAATATGATCGCCCTCGATGAGGCTGCGCACGAAATCGAAGTCGGTCTGCGACGCCGACGGGAAAGCGACCTCGATCTCCTTGAAACCGATCTCGCAAAGCATCCTGAACATGCGCGTCTTGCGTTCGGCGTTCATCGGCTCGAAGAGCGACTGATTGCCGTCGCGCAGATCGGTGCTCATCCAGATCGGTGGCTTGCTGATCGTGGCGTTCGGCCACTGCCGATCGGCAAGCGCGACCGGCGGGAAAGAGCGGTACTTGCTGGCGGGGTTGGACAACATGATGGCGACTCCTCGGGTTTCGGGTGTTGAATCTGATGACCCACATGGTAAGGAAAAGGCGCCGGCAGGTGCTTGCGTATTGCCGCTTTAGAAGGGGCCTGGGAGCAATTTTGTTGCGCACATGAAAAGAAAATAGCATTAGAATTGCGCAATTGTCTCGGCGGAGAAATTTTGTGCACCTCGATCGCTACGACTGGCAGATTCTGCGCGTCCTCCAGGAGGACGGCCGAATCAGCAATCAGGACCTTGCCGACCGCATCGGCCTTTCGCCCTCACCCTGCCTGCGGCGGATGCGCGCGCTCGAGGAATCCGGGCTGATCACCGGCTATCGCGCACTGCTCGACGCCAGGAAGCTCGGCCTGTCGCTGATGGCGCTGATCTACATTTCGATGGACCAGCACACGCCCGAGCGCTTCACCAGCTTCGACGCCGCCATCGCCGAGATCCCGGAGCTGCTCGAATGCCTGCTGATCACTGGCCAGGACGCCGACTACCAGCTCAAGGTGGTGGTCAGGGACATGGACGCCTACCAGGAGCTGCTCCTCAGCCGCCTCACCCGCATCCCCGGCGTGACCGGCGTGCATTCGAGCTTTGTCCTGCGCCGGGTGGTTGACAGGACGGCGCTGCCGCTGGCGATGGCGTCGAGTTTTCTGGCCAGTTGATCCGGGAGGAGCGTTCGCCAGGGTTCGGATGAATCAGTGGCTGCCGATCGCCGGATCGACGGGGGTCAGACAGATGGCGGGCTTCTGCAACTGCAAGGCTATGCGGGCGCCGGGGACGATGCCGCGGCGCTGCGCCACCGCGCTGCCGATGGCGAACGACAGCGTCGCATCGCCGTCGTCGCCGACGCGGGCAGTCACCGTCGCGTGTCCGCGCCAGGCGAGTCGCTCGCTGACGATCGCGCCAAGCGTGTTCTCGCGCTCGGCCTGGTGGTCACGAACGAGTATCACGCCGGCTTCGGGAACGATCCAGCAGATTCTGTCGCCGACGGCGAATTCGGCGTGATGCGCCGCCTGCAGCGGCTGCCCGTGCCAGTCGATCAGCGTCGTGTCGGTGCACGGCGACTGCTCGATGACCCTGCCGATGAAGACGTTCGGCTGGTCGGTCAGGCGGGCAACCAGCGCGCTCGCCGGTCGCGCCAGCAGTTCGCCTGGCGGCGCCGTTTGCAGCGTGCGGCCGTGGTGCAGGACGGTCATGTTGTCGGCGAGCAGCGCTGCCTCCTCGAGGTCGTGCGTGACCAGGATGATCGGGATCGCCAGCGAGCGGCGCAGTTCGATCAGCTGGCGCAGCAGCTTGCGGCGGGTCACCTGGTCGAGCGCCGAGAAAGGTTCGTCGAGGAGCAGCACCTGCGGCTCGCGCGCCAGCGCTCGGGCAATCGCCACCCGTTGCTGCTGCCCGCCGGAGAGTTCGGCCGGGCGCCGGTCCTCGAGGCCTTCGAGCCTGCTGCGCGCCAGCCAGTGACGCGCCTGCGCCGCGCGCGCGCGCGCCGGCAGGTGCTGCAGGGCGACCATCACGTTGGCCAGCGCGCTGAGGTGAGGAAAGAGCGCGTAGTGCTGGAAGACGAAGCCGACACGCCGCTGCTGCGGCGAGACATCGACGCCGCCGCTGGCATCGAACCAGATCTCGTCACCGCAACGAACGCGCCCGCCCGACGGTCGGTGCAGGCCGGCGAGGCAGCGCAGAATCGTCGATTTGCCGCTCCCCGAAGGGCCGACCAGCGCCAGCAGCTCGCCGCTGTCGCAGGCGATGTCGGCGGCCAGCGGAATCGGCGCGCTCTGTTCGAGGCGGGCGACGAGTCTCACCGGCGCAACACCGAGCGCCCGAGGCGACTGACCAGCAGCACGGCGACGAAGGACAGCGCCAGCAACAGCGCCGACATGCCTGCCGCCGCCGAATCGTTGAACGCCTGCGCCTGATCGTAGATGGCGATGGCGATGGTCTTGGTCTCGCCGGGCAGGCTGCCGCCGACCATCAGCACGACGCCGAACTCACCGAGGGTGTGCGCGAAGGTCAGCGCCAGCGCCGCGGCGACGCCCGGCCAGGCGAGCGGCAGTTCGATGCGCAGGAAGGTCTGCCAGCGCGACAGCCCGGAGACCCACGCCGCTTCGCGGACTTCGCGCGGGATGGCGGCAAAGGAACGCTGCATCGGCTGCACGGCGAAGGGCAGGTTGAAGATCAGCGAGGCGGCGAGCAGTCCGTCGAAGCTGAACACCAATGCCCGTCCGGTCAGCGCGTGGTACGCCTGGCCAAGGGGAGAGGCGCCGCCGAAGCCGAGCAGCAGGTAATAGCCGAGAACGGTGGGCGGCAGCACCAGCGGCAGCAGGATCGCCGCCTCGAGCGCGCCCTGATGGCGAATCTGCGACCAGGCCAGCAGGCGTGCCAGCCAGATCGCCAGGGGCAGCAGCACGAGCGCCGTGGCGCTGGCCAATTGCAGCGACAGCGAGAGCGCCGGCCAATCGATCACGGCCATCCCTGCAGCCACGGCGCTCGCCCCTTACCGGGTTGCCGGCAGCGAGAAACCGTAGCGCTCGAAAATGGCGCGCGCCGCCGGCTGTTGCAGATAGGCGTAGAAACGGCTGGCGTCCTCGCTGGCGTGACGGGTCAGCGCCATGCGCTGGCGCAGTGGCGGATGCCAGCTCTCGGGAATCAGTGCGGCGACACCGTGCCGGGCCAGCTCGGGCGCCTTGACCAGCGACCAGGCAACGATGCCGCCCTGCGCCGAACCGCTGAGCGCAAACTGCGCCGCCTGCGCGACGTTCTCGCCGAGGACCAGCCTGCCCTGCAGCGCTGCCCAGAGGCCGGCGCGTTCGAGGACGGCGCGGGCGGCACGCCCGTAGGGCGCGTGCTCGGGATTGGCGATCGCCAGACGCTGCAGGCGACCATCGCTGATCGCCGCCGCCAGGTCGCGAAGTTCGCTATCGACCTTCAGCGGCGAGCCGCGTGGTACCAGCAGTGCGACGCGCCCGATGGCGTAGAGCTGGCCCTGGTCGCGCAACAGGCCCTGTCCGGCGAGGCGGAAAATGTATTCCTCGTCGGCGGACAGGAAGAGGTCGAAAGGCGCCCCCTGGGGAATTTGGCGGGCAAAGTTGCCCGATGCACCGAAGGACAGAACGACCTTTTCGCCGCTCTCCCGTTCGTAACGGGCAGCAATCTCGCCGAGCGCGAACTGCAGATCCGAGGCCGCAGCGACCTTGACCGTCTGGGCGTTGGCGACGATGACGAAAAAGTTCAGCAGAAGGAAAAGCAGGAAGCGCATCATGTCATGACCCAAGGGGAGAGGAAGTGCAGGTGGCCAGGCGAGCCTGGCGAGACGGCGCTCGTGGAGCCCGGCTCAGAGCTCGGGCAGCGAGCCATCGGCCTGCGAATGGTTGGCGTGGGTTGGCCAGTCGGGCGAATACCTGTTGGTCTGATCACCCCAGGTCGTCCGGCCGGCGCCCGAGCCGCGCGCGAAGAGTTCGCTGCGCGGCCCCGGGCTGCACGATTCGCTGAGCGCGTAGTGTTCGTCGGGCGGGCGCGAATGCGCGCTTTTGGCGCCGAATGCACTGCTCATGTCAGCACGTGTTGCGGCTCGCCGCGGGCGAAGGCTTCCAGATTGTCGATCAGCTGGTCGGCGAGTGCCTGCATCGCGGGCTGGCTGGCCCAGGCGACGTGCGGGGTAAGCAGGAAATTGGGCAAGGCCAGCAGCTCGGGAGCGAGCAGGGCGTTGCCGCTGCGCGGCGGCTCGACGCTGAGGACGTCGAAGCCGGCCCCGGCGATCCAGCCTTCGTGCAGCGCCCGGGCGAGCGCTGCCTCATCGACCAGGCCGCCGCGCGCGGTATTGATCAGCAGCGCCGAGGTTTTCATCGACCGCAGCTCAGCTTCGCCGATCAGCCTCGCCGTCTCGGCGTTGAGCGGGCAATGCAGTGAAACCACGTCGGCCTGGCGCAGCGCTTCGGCAAAGGGCGTGTAGCCAGGACGAACGCTGAGTGCATCCTTGCGTTCGCTGCGCAGCACGCGCATGCCGAAAGCGGCGGCCAGACGCGCGACTCCGCTGCCCAGGCTGCCGCTGCCGATGAGCGCCAGCGTCGCGCCGTGCAGGTCGCGGATCGGGTAGTCGAAAAAGCAGAACTGCCCGGAACGCTGCCACCTGCCGTCGACGACCGCCTGCCGATAGGCGAAGAGATTGCGCGACAGCGCCAGCAGCATCGCCAGCACCTGCTCGGGGACGCTATGCACGGCGTAGCCGCGAACGTTCGAGACGACGATGCCACGTTCACGGCAAGCGTCGACATCGATGTTGTTGCTGCCGGTGGCGGCGACGGCGACCATCTGCAACGCGGGCAGCGCGGCGATCAGCTCGGCGTCGATCTGCAGCTTGTTGACGATGGCCATCGTCGCTCCGGCGAGCCGCTCCTTGACCTCGTGCTGCAGCGTCTGCGCATGTTCGACCCAGTGATGCGGGAAATCCGGCCGGCGAACTTCGGCGATGATCGATTCGCGCTCAAGAAAGACGATTCGGTGCATGGCTCAATCCACGAATGGTTTGTCGTAGCGGATGGCGACTTCGGCAATCCTGGCGCCGAGGGCAGAATCGCCGGAAAAGCACAGCCGGCTGACCTGGCTGGCGACACAAAGGCCTTCGATGGCCTTCAGGTCGCCGTGCAAGACGTTGAAAACGCCGGCAGGGAAAGCGCTCTCGGCCGTCAGTTCGGCCAGCGCGAAAGCGGCCGAGGGCGCTTTCGGGCTCGGTTTGACGACCACCGTCGCGCCCGCCAGCAGGGCCGGAACGGCGTGCCGCAGCGGACCGAGCAGCGGCGCGCTGTCGTCGCTGACGACGGCCACGACCGCCTTGGCCGCGCTGCTGCCGCCCCGGCTATCGGTCGCCGAGTCGCGGTCGCGCAGCAGGGCGAGCGCGGCGTCGACTTCGGCCGCCGCCGAACCGGCATCCTTGCCGGTTTCTTCGCTGATCAGTGCGGCGAAGTGCTCGCCATACCCGGCCAGCGCGTCGGCCAGGACGAGCAACAGCGCCGCGCGTTCAGCGACGGTTCTGGCCGCCCAGTCAGCGAGGGCCGCCTGCGCCGAGCCGGCGGCAGCGAGCGCTTCGGAAGCGCCGCACAGCGGTGTGCGCCGCTTGACCTCGCCGCTGCGTGCGTCGCGGACATCGAAAAAAGCCGGCGCCATGGTCAAATAGGCGTGCCCATTGATCCACAGCGGTATCGCCAGGACCTGGTCGGTTGCGGACGTCATCTGGAAGTTCGCTCCTTGCTTGGTTGCCGAGGAAGTCGCGTGGGCGACTCATGAATTGAGGCAATGCTGGACATTGGCAGAGGGAACCAGCCTGGCTCGTCGCTGCGCTCGCGTACCTCACCGGACGCGCTGACGCTGGCGGTAGCGTTTGCGGAATGTCCTCCCCTGCGCTGCGGGCAGGTCGCGAGCGGCGCAAGAAGCGCTGGGCCCGACCAGGTAGCCTACGAACAGGGCGACGCGCATGATGGTAAGATATTGCGCCGCACAAGTTAGCGTGGGCGAGTGGCAGAGCGGGCAATATTAGTCTCCCGCAGGCAAAAACGGAAGATTCCGGGAATTGCGATAGGAAGGTAATGGCGGAACAACAGGCAGAGAAGACGTCGATACAGGTCATCGAGCGCATGATGTCGCTGCTCGACGTGCTGGCTGACATCCGCGAGCCGGTGAGCCTCAAGGTCCTGGCCAGGAACAGCGGCCTGCACCCGTCGACGGCGCACCGCATTCTGGCCGCGATGGCCAGCGCCGCGGTCGTCGAGCGGCACGAGAACGGCAGCTATACGCTCGGCATCCGGCTCCTCGAACTGGGCAATCTGGTCAAGTCGCGGATCAGCATCCGTGAAGTCGCCCGGCCGTACATGCAGCAATTGCACGAGGCCATCGGCGAGGCCGTCAACCTCGGCATCCGCCATGAGGACGAGATCATCTACGTCGATCGTACGTCCAGCGGTCGCTCGCTGGTCCGCGTCGTCTATCTGGTTGGTGGTCGGGCGCCACTGCATCTGACTTCGGTGGGCAAGCTGTTTCTTGCCGCCGACAGCGCCAGCGATGTCCGCGCCTACGCGCGTCGCACCGGCCTGCCGGGAAAAACGCCGCACTCGCTGACGCGCCTCGATGCCCTCGACAAGGAACTCGACAAGATTCGCCGCCACGAAGTGGCCTTCGACAATGAAGAAGCGGAGATCGGCCTGCGCTGCATCGCTGCGCCGATCCGCAACGACGAGGGTCAACTGGTCGCCGGGCTTTCCGTCTCGGCCCCCAGCGACCGCCACGATCCAGACTGGGCAACGACGATCAAGGCGACGGCCGACAAGATCGCGCGGGCCCTCGGCCATCAGGCGCCACCGCACCCCTAATCCGCGCGGCCGGTCTGCAAGCCGTGGAACAAGAGACACCCGCGCCAACCACCACGAAGAAGGGTGCCGCCATTGCCGTGGCGATGCTTGCTACACTCTCTCCCCTGCCACGGAGCCCATTGCATGCCCCTGCCGACATCGTTGCTGCCCTTTCTTTTTGTCTTTCTGTGGAGCACCGGATTCATCGGCGCCAAGTTCGGCCTACCCTACGCCGAACCCTTGACCTTTCTGCTCACCCGCTACCTGCTGGTGCTGACGCTGATGCTTCCCTTGGTACTGCTGACGCGCGCACCGTGGCCCGCCAATCCGCGCCAGTTTTTCCACATCGGCGTTTCCGGCGTTCTCGTGCACGGCGTCTATCTGGGTGGCGTGTTCACGGCCATCAAACACGGCTTGCCGGCGGGCGTGACGGCGCTGGTGGTCGGCATGCAACCGCTGCTGACTGCCTGCGGCGCGGGTTTGCTGCTCGGCGAACGCGTCTCGCCGCGGCAATGGCTGGGCCTGGCGCTCGGCTTCGCCGGAGTGACCCTGGTCGTTGCCAACAAGCTTGCCGACCTGCCTCTGGCGGCAATGCTCGTTCCGGCCATCGCCGCACTGCTCGGCATCACCCTCGGCACCCTGTATCAGAAGCGCTTCTGTCCGCAGTTCGACCTCCGTACCGGCTCGGTAATCCAGTTCCTGCCCACCGCTCTGATCACCGCCGTGGCCGCCTCGGCAAGCGAAAGCATGCTCATCGAGTGGACGCCGCAGTTCGTCTTCGCCGTGCTGTGGCTGGTGCTGGTACTCTCGGTCGGGGCGATCAGCCTGCTCAATCTACTGATCCGCAGCGGCAGTGCGGTCAATGTCGCCACCCTGTTCTACCTGACGCCGCCGAGCACGGCGATCATCGCCTGGCTGCTGTTCGACGAAACACTCGGCGGGCTGGCGGTTGCCGGCATGGTGCTGGCGGTCAGCGGCGTCTATCTGGCGCGCGCGACACCGCGATGAATGAGGCAGGGCAGCACGGGAAAGCAGGCCCGCTGCGCATTCTGGGCATCGACCCGGGCTTGCGCATCACCGGTTTCGGGCTCATCGAAAAGACCGGCAACCGCCTGTCCTACCTGGCCAGCGGCTGCATCAGGACCGACGCCGGTGCTTCGCTACCCAGCCGCCTGGGAACCATACACAGCGAACTGCGCACGCTGGTCGCCCGGCATCGGCCCGACCAGGCGGCCGTCGAAATCGTCTTCGTCAACGTCAATCCACAATCGACGCTGCGCCTCGGCCAGGCCAGGGGTGCGGCGATCACCGCGCTGGTCGTCAGCGGCCTGGAAGTCGCCGAGTACACTGCCCTGCAGGTCAAGCAGGCGGTGGTCGGCAATGGCCACGCCGACAAGGTGCAGGTGCAGCACATGGTGCGCCGCCTGTTGTCGCTGGCGGCCGAGCCGAGCCCGGACGCCGCCGACGCCCTGGCCTGCGCGATCGCGCACGCGCACGGGGGCCAGGGCATCGAACAATTGAGCAGCCGCGGTCTGCACGTCCGCAATGGGCGATGGATGGTCGCCAAGGAGAACAAGAGATGATCAGCCGATTGAGTGGCATCCTGCTCGCGAAGAACCCGCCGCAGGTGGTGGTCGACGTGCATGGCGTCGGCTATGAGCTCGAGGTACCGATGAGCACCTTCTACAGCCTGCCCGAGAACGGCGAGAAACTCAGCCTGCTGACCCATTTCGCGGTCCGCGAGGACGGGCAGTTCCTCTTCGGTTTTGCCACCGAAAGCGAGCGCTTCGCGTTTCGCCAGCTGCTCAAGATCTCCGGCGTCGGCGCGCGCATGGCGCTGTCGGTGCTTTCCGGACTGTCGGTGAGCGACCTGGCGCAAGTCGTCTCCCGTCAGGAAGTCGGGCGCCTGACCAAGGTACCGGGAATCGGTACCAAGACCGCCGAGCGCCTGCTGCTCGAACTCAAGGGCAAGCTCGCCGAGGCTCTGCCGACGGCCACGCCGGCGGCCGCCGACAGCCGCAGTGACATTCTCAATGCGCTGCTGGCGCTGGGTTACAATGAGCGCGAAGCAGGCGCCGTGATGAGGCAGTTGCCGGCCGAAACCACTACTTCCGACGGCATTCGGCAGGCGCTCAAGCTGCTGTCAAAGGTCTGAACCGCGCCCATGAATCCATGAATCCCAGCCACAAGCAACTGATCCAGATCGCGCTCGTCGCGCTGCTTCTGATCGGCTGTGTTGCTGTGCTGCTGCCGTTTACGGGCACCCTGCTTTTCGCCGTCGTCATCTGCCTGACGACGCTGCCGATTCGCAACCGCCTGCTGACGCTCTGCGGTGGGCGCAGCAGTCTGGCGGCGCTCCTGCTGTCGCTACTCTTGCTGCTCTTGCTGGTAGTGCCGATGGCCTTGCTCTCCGGCTCACTCGCCGACGCCGTTCAGATCGGCATCCGGCAGGTGAAACCACTGCTCGAGAGCGGCATTCCCGGCCAACCGCCGGCGTGGCTTGCCAGTCTGCCGATCATCGGCCCGGACGTCACCGGATATTGGCACGATCTGGCCGATAGCCGCGAGGAAATGAACAATCTACTGCGTCAGGTTTTCGACCCGACGCGCAAGTTCGCGCTGGCCGCGGTGGCCCTGTTTGCGCAAGGACTGTTGCAACTGGTGCTGGTGATCTTCTTCGTCTTCTTCATCTTTCGCGACGCACATATCTACGCCGACGCCCTGCTCACCGGCAGCCGCATGCTCGCCGGCAACCTCGGCGAACGGATGCTGACGCTGGCCGAGGGAACCGTCACCGGCGTCATGGCCGGGATCGTCGGAACCGCCGCGGCGCAGTCGATCGTGGCCATGATCGGCTTTCTCGTCGCCGGCGTTCCGGGCGTCATTCTGCTGACCATTGCCACCTTCTTTTTCTCGATGGTGCCGGTGGTCGGCGCGACGCTGATCTGGTTGGGGGCGGCAATCTGGCTGTACAACGGCGACCAGACCGGCTGGGCCGTGTTCATGGTGCTGTGGGGGATGTTCGCCATCAGCAGCGTCGATAACTTCCTCAAACCGATCCTCATTTCGCGCAGCGCGAGCCTGCCGCTGCTGCTGATCGTCGTCGGCGTTTTCGGCGGCGTCCTGGTCTTCGGCTTCATCGGCCTGTTCCTCGGGCCAACCCTGCTCGCCCTCGGGCAGGTACTGATCCGCGAGTGGCTGGCGCACGACGGTCCCGACTCCGCCGCCGCCCTGGCCACGGAAAGCGAGCGCCAGCCATGATCGAAAGCGACGACCTCGGCGCGGCGCCGATCGAGCGGCTGATTTCGGCCGAGTCGAAATCGACGCAGGAAGAAGCCATCGAGCGCGCTCTGCGGCCGCGGCGGCTGGCCGATTACGTTGGCCAGGCGAAGATTCGCGAACAGCTGGCGATCTTCATCGAAGCCGCCAGGCGACGCCACGACACGCTTGACCACGTCCTCCTCTTCGGTCCGCCCGGACTGGGGAAAACGACGCTGGCGCACATCATCGCCGCCGAAATGGGCGTCAACCTGCGCTCGACATCGGGCCCGGTACTCGAAAGGGCCGGCGATCTGGCCGCCATCCTGACCAACCTCGACGCGCACGACGTGCTGTTCATCGACGAGATCCACCGCTTGTCGCCGGTGGTCGAGGAAATCCTCTACCCGGCCCTGGAAGACTTCCAGATCGACATCATGATCGGCGAAGGGCCAGCGGCGCGCTCGGTCAAACTCGATCTGCCGCCCTTTACGCTGGTCGGCGCGACCACCCGCGCCGGCATGCTCACCAACCCGCTGCGCGACCGCTTCGGTATCGTCTCCAGGCTCGAGTTCTACACCGCCGAGGAGCTGACGCAGATCGTCACGCGTTCGTCGCAGTTGCTCAAGGTGCCCGCCGATAGCGGCGGCGCACTGGAAATCGCGCGCCGTTCGCGGGGCACGCCGCGGGTTGCCAACCGGCTGTTGCGGCGGGTACGCGATTTCGCCGAAGTCAGGGCCGCCGGCCGGATCACGCGCGAGGTCGCCGACGCGGCGCTGCTGATGCTCGACGTCGACCACGGCGGGCTCGACGTCATGGACCGCAAGCTGCTGTCGGCGGTGATCGACAAGTTCGCTGGCGGCCCGGTCGGTGTCGACAACCTTGCCGCGGCCATTGGCGAAGCGCGCGATACCATCGAGGATGTGCTCGAACCCTACCTGATCCAGCAAGGTTTCCTGCAACGCACACCGCGCGGGCGGATGGCGACGGCGGCCGTCTACCGCCATCTGGGCCTCGAACACCTGCTCGGCGACGCGCAGGTCGAACTCTGGCGAAACGCCTGAGCCGCTCCTCGCACGACCGGTCACAAAAGCTTACTTTCTACGTGAAGAAAGCTGCATTAGAATCTGATCCTACGATGAAATTCACGCCCAAGCTCAGCTCTTTCTCGATTCCCGTTCGTATCTACTACGAAGACACCGACGCCGGCGGGGTCGTCTATTACGCGAACTATCTGAAGTTCCTCGAACGCTGTCGCAGCGAATGGCTGCGCGCGATCGGTTATCGGCAGGCGGACTTGCTGCGCGACCCGGGGATCGCTTTCGTCGTGCGCAGCGTTCAGGTCGACTTCCTGAAGGCGGCGCGGCTCGACGATCAACTCCTCGTTGATCTCGAAGTGGAGAAGATCAGCCGCGTGCAAGTATTTTTTCGCCAGGCCATCCGGCGTGCCGACGAGAGCGTCGCCGGCGGCTCGGTCGACCTGCTCGGCGCCGCCGTCCAGATCGTTTGTGTAAACTCGGCGCAGATGAAGCCGACTTCGATTCCCGCATTTCTGCGGTCCCAACTGGAAGCATTGCAATGAACGTCTCGCAAGACCTCTCGATCCTGCACCTGATCCTCAACGCCAGTGCCGTCGTGCAGGCGGTCATGCTCCTCCTGGCCGGCGTTTCGTTCATGTCCTGGTACTACATTTTCCGCAAGTGGTTCACCGTTAAGGCGGCGCGATCGCAAACCGAGCAGTTCGAGCGCGATTTCTGGAGCGGCGGCGATCTCAACAGCCTCTACCAAAGCGCCATCAACGACCGCCATAGCACCGGCAGCATGGAACGTATCTTCGAAGCCGGTTTTCGCGAGTTCACCAAACTGCGCAGCCAGAAGCACCTCGACGCCAAGGACGTCATCGACGGCTCGCGCCGCGCCATGCGGGCCACCTATCAGCGCGAGATGGACAGCATCGACTCGCATCTCGCCTTTCTCGCCTCGGTCGGTTCCGTGAGTCCCTACGTCGGCCTCTTCGGTACCGTCTGGGGAATCATGCATTCCTTCCGCGGCCTGGCCAACGTCGGCCAGGCGACGCTCTCGGCGGTTGCCCCGGGGATTGCCGAAGCGCTGGTGGCCACCGCCATCGGCCTCTTCGCGGCAATTCCGGCGGTGGTCGCCTACAACCGCTTCGCACACGAGATCGATCGCCTCTCGTCGCGCTTCGAGTCGTTCATGGAGGAATTCTCGAACATCCTGCAACGGCAAGTGAGGTAAGGCCATGCGTCCGCGCCGTCTGAAAAACGAGATCAACGTCGTCCCCTATATCGACGTCATGCTGGTGCTGCTGGTGATCTTCATGGTCACCGCGCCGATGATGACCACCGCCAGCATCGACGTGCCGTCGGTCGGCAAAGCAGCGCAGCCGCCCGCCGACGCGCTGCAGGTGAACATTCGCGCCGATGGGAAACTGACCCTGCTGGCGCCGGGGGCCGGCGAACGTCCGGTGACAAGCGGCCAGCTGCCCGGGGAGATTCGTGCGGCACAGGAGAGCAACCCCGAACTGGCGGTGGTCATCGTCGGTGACCGCAGCGTCAAGTATGAAGCCGTTCTCAAGGTCATGGACGAGTTGCAGCGCAACGAGGTCAAGCGCATTGGCCTGCTCGTCCAGCTGGCCGACAAGTGAGTTGCTGAGCAGTGAATTCAGTCGACACACTCACGGCGCCACCGCAAGCTGCCGATCCAGCCAAATGGCGCTCGCTGGCCCTTGCCGCAGCCGTCCATCTGCTGCTCATCGGCGCCTTGTTTTTCGGCGTGCAATGGAAGAGCAAGGCACCGAAGTCGATCGAAGTCGAAGTCTGGCGCAGCGCACCGGCGCCGGCGCTGCCGGTCAAGACCGAGCCGGCACCGCAAGCCAGGCCCGAGCCCGAGCCAAAGCCAAAACCCGAAGCGAAACCCGCCCCGCCGCCACCTCCACCACCGCCGCCAAAGCCGGCGCCAAAACCCGAAGCGAAGCCCGAGCCCAAACCGGCACCCAAGCCCGAGGTCAAGCCGGACATCGTGCTGAAGGAAGAGAAAAAGCCCAAGGAAACTCCCCGGAAGGAAGAAGTCAAGGAGCCACCGAAGAAGGAAGCTGCCAAGAAGGAAGAGCCGAAAGCGAAGGAACCACCCGCGAAGGAACAGCCGAAAGCCAAGGAGCCGCCGAAAAAGGAAGAGCCCAAGCCGAAGAAGGAGGAGCCCAAGCCACAAGCGGAACGCCGGCCAAGTTTCGAGGACGAGCTGGAACGCGAGAAAGCGCAGCTGGAAAAGCAGAAGGCGGCGCAGGAAGCGAAGCAGAAAGCGGCCGAGAAAGCCGCTCAGGACCAGCGCGCCCGGGCTCAGGCCGAGGCACGCCAGCTCAAGCAGCTGCAGGCCGAACAGGCGGCCGTCGAGCGCGCCCGCGGCCTGGCCGAGTACATGGACAAGGTGCGTGGCAAGATTCGTGGCAACATCGCCCTGCCGCCAGGCATCCAGGGAAATCCGGAGGCCGAGTTCGAGGTCACGCAACTACCCAGCGGCGACGTCCTCGACGTCAAGATCCGCCGTTCGAGCGGCAACGCAGCGCTCGACGCCGCCGTCGAGCGTGCGATCCGCAGATCGTCGCCCTTGCCGAAACCCCCTCAAGCGGAGCTCTTCGAGCGCGTCCTGAAGATCCCCTACCGCCCACGTGACGACTAGCAATCGACGTTGACAAGTAGCGGCCTTTTCTTTCGGTTTGGCAGGCAGCTCGCGACGAGATCAATCTTTGTTACAGATGCCAAGAATGCAAAGGCGATATAATCGCCCATTCTGTATTGGATCGCGCCATGTCAAGAACACTCTCCCAGATCCGGCGTATCGGCCTGTTTGCCGTCTGCGCACTTGCCTTGCTGCACGCGTCGGCACACGCTCAACTGACCATCGAGATCACCGGTGCTGGCGCCAACCGCATTCCCGTGGCCATCGCCGACTTCGGCGGAGATCCGGCCGCTTCGCGGATTCTGACTTCGGTCATCCGTAGCGACCTTGAACGCAGTGGCCTGTTCAAGATGATCGACACCGGCGGCATTGCCATCACCGAGACCAGTAGCCCGATATTCGGTGACTGGAAAAGCCGCGGTGCCGACGCGCTCGCCGCTGGCAGCATCGGCGTGAGTGCCGACGGACGCCAGGAGGCACGCTTTCGGCTTTACGACGTCACCCGTGAGACGGTCCTCGGCGGCTCTGCTTTCGTGACCTCGAAGCCGATGCTGCGCGCCGCCGGACACCGCATCGCGGACGTGATCTACGAGAAGCTGACCGGCGAGCCTGGCGTTTTCTCGACGCGAATTGCCTATGTCGTGCGGGTCAACGCCGCGCGCTACGAGTTGCACATCGCCGATGCCGACGGGCAGAATGCGCAGGTGGCTCTGATCTCCAAGGAACCGATCATATCGCCCTCCTGGTCGCCTGATGGCGACCGTCTGGCCTACGTCTCGTTCGAAAACAAGAAACCCGTGGTGTATGTGCACTCGCTGGCCTCCGGCAAGCGTATCGTCGTGGCCAACTTCAAGGGTTCGAACTCGGCGCCGGCATGGTCTCCCGACGGCCGCCGTCTGGCCGTCGTGCTGAGCAAGGAGGGCGGCTCGCAAATCTTCATCGTCAATGCCGACGGCACCGGCGCGCAGCGCCTGACGAGCAGCAGCGCGATCAATACCGAACCCAACTTTTCTCCGGACGGACAATTCGTCTATTTCACTTCCGACCGTGGCGGCAGCCCGCAGATCTACCGGGCCGCTATCGGCGGTGGCGACGTGCAGCGGGTGAGCTTCGAAGGAAGCTACAACGTCACGCCCCGCCTGTCGCCGGACGGCAAGTCGATGGCCTTCATCAGCCGGCGTGACGGCGGATTCCGTTTGAGCGTGATGGATCTGGCGAGCAGGCAGGTACAGGTACTGACCGACTCCTACAAGGACGAGTCACCGACGTTTGCGCCGAACGGTCGGATGATCCTGATTGCCACCGAGTCCGGTGGTCGGGGCGTCCTCTCGGCGGTGTCTACCGACGGCCGAATCAAACAACGCCTGTCCATATCGGCGGGTGATGTTCGCGAGCCGGCGTGGGGCCCCTTCAACAAGTAAAAAGCCGCTTTAATCATCCATTTTCCGCAGGAGATAGATCCATGAAACAACTCGTCATTCCGGCTGCTCTTGCCCTTATGTTGGCCGCCTGCAGCTCTACGCCAGACGCCGACAAGGCAGGCGCCGGTGCGCCGGTCGAGTCACGCGGACCGGGAGTGGCCACCGTCACGACAGGGGGTGTCGATAGCCACCGCCTGCCGCCCGAGCTCACCGATCCCAACAATATCCTGTCCAAGCGCAGCGTCTATTTTGATTATGACAACTACGAAGTGAAACCCGAATACCGGGATCTGGTCGCTTCGCACGCCAAGTTCCTCACTCAGAACCGCCAGTTCAAAATGCTCATCCAGGGCAACACCGACCAGCGCGGCAGCCGTGAGTACAACCTTGCACTCGGGCAGAAGCGCGCCGATGCGGTGAAGAGAATGCTGGCCTTGCTCGGCGCTCAGGAAGAGCAGCTCGAGGCAGTGAGCCTCGGCGAGGAGAAGCCGAAGAATGAAGGCCAGAACGAAACCGCCTGGGCCGAGAACCGTCGCGCCGACATGCTCTATAACGGCGAGTTCTAGGATGCCGGGAACCTGCACGGGTCGCTCGCCGGCCAGAACACGCGTCGTTCCGGTCGCCCTGTTGCTCGCCGCGCTCGGCGCGCAGCAGGCGCACGCCGGTCTTTTCGACGACGAGGAGGCGAGACGCCAAGTCACCGACCTTTCGGCGAAGTCGAACGAACGCCTGGACACGGTCGCCAGAGGGCAGATGGAACTGGCCAATCAGATCCAGGCGTTGCGCGACGAAAATGCCCGCCTGCGCGGCCAGGTCGAGACGCTGAACTACGAGCTCGATGCGGCCAAGAAGCGACAGCAGGACTTCTACGTCGACCTCGACGGGCGCCTGCGCAAACTTGAGACGCCCGCGGCGGCGAGCGCGCCAACGGGCGCGGCAACGGCAGCTGCCGGCACCTCAGCCAGACCGGCGGACGACAAGCCGGTCGCCAGCGAGCCCCCCAGGAAGGTGGCCAGCGATCCGGCCGCCGAGACCCGCGAGTACGAAGCGGCGCTCAATCTGTTTCGGGCCAACAAGCTCAAGGAAGCGGCAACGGCGTTCGAAGCCTTCGCCAAGGCGCATCCGGACAGCACGCTGACACCCAACGCTTATTACTGGCTCGGCAACGCTCATTACGCCTTGCGTGATTGTCGCCGCTCGCTCGAGGCACAGCGCGTCGTCGGCAGCAAGTGGCCGACCCACAGCAAGGCGCCCGATGCACTGCTCAACGTCGCCACCTGCCAACAGGAACTCGGCGACAGCAAGAATGCCAGGAGTACGCTGGAAGCCCTGCTGGCCAAGTACCCGGACAGCGCGGCGGCGAGCGCCGCCAGGCAACGCCTGAAAAAATAGGCAGGTGGAATCCTCGGGAAAAGCCCCGGCGCTGAAGATCAGCGAGATTTTCCTGTCCCTGCAAGGGGAGAGCTCGCGCGTCGGCTTGCCGACCGTTTTCGTCCGCCTGACCGGCTGCCCCCTGCGTTGTGTATGGTGCGACACGGCCTACGCCTTCTCGGGTGGGCAGACGATGTCGCTGCCGGAAGTCCTCGCCGAGGTCGCCACTCACGACGTCGCCCGCGTCTGCGTGACCGGCGGCGAACCCCTCGCCCAGCCCGCTTGTCTGCCCCTGCTCGGCGCTCTGTGTGACGCCGGCCATGCCGTCTCTCTGGAAACTTCGGGCGCACTCGATATCGGCCAGGTCGACGCGCGCGTCGCGCGCGTCGTTGACGTCAAGGCACCCGGTTCCGGTGAGAGCGACCGGAATCGTTGGCAGAACCTCGCCCTGCTGACCGTCAACGACGAGATCAAGTTCGTTCTCAAGGACCGCTCTGACTACGAATGGGCGCGGCAGCTGATCGTGGAACGTCAGCTCGCGGCCCTCTGTCCGCTGCTTTTTTCGCCCGTCGACGGCGAATTGGCAGCGGCAACCCTGGCCGACTGGCTGCTCGCCGACCGCCTGCCCGTACGCTTCCAGTTGCAGCTGCACAAGATTCTTTGGGGTAAGCTGCGCGCTAGGTAAACTTTCCGAGCGAGCGGCCATGACCAAGCAGCGACGTCACTTTTCCCGTATTGCCTTCGATTCGCCGGCTCAGTTACTTCTTGCTGGGCAGCAGCTCGACGTACGCGTCCTCGACCTTTCCCTGCGCGGTGCGCTGGTGCACCTGCCGGCGCATGCCGAGCCTGGACTCGCAGCCAGCGCTGAACTGCGTGTCGTCCTCGACGACGCCGGCAGCGTGATCTGCATGCAGGCGTCCGTCGCACATCGTGAAGGCCGCCGAGCCGGGCTCGCCTGCCAGACCATCGATGTCGACAGCGTCACCCACCTGCGGCGCCTCGTCGAGCTGAACGCCGCTGACCCCGACCTGCTGCAGCGCGAGCTTTCGGCACTGCTCAGCGCGTAGTCCGTCATCTTGCCCTGGCTCCCCCCGCCGCACCCTCACGACTTGACTTTGGCCAGCCGCACCCTATGCTTCATGGTGCGGCGCAGCATTTTGCGCGTCGCTTGTGCGGACGGCAAGCCTGGTAGATCGCGTCAGGCGACGACTCAAGAAAAAAGGGAGAAAACAATGTCACGGCAAGAAGTGAGCGCGAGCATTCGCTACGGCGTCCTGAGCATCGCGGCGCTGTGGTTGCTGGCATTTTCCGCTTCGCCAAGCGCTGCCCCGGCGCTGGAAGACGTGGCCGCCGGAGTCAAGGTCGATACCACCCAGATTTCCGTGTCGGGGATTTCCTCGGGTGGCTTCATGGCGCACCAGTTTCACGTCGCGCACTCGCAGCACATCATGGGCGCCGGCATCGTCGCCGGCGGACCCTACTACTGCGCTCGCGGCAGCATCCTCGACGCGCTCACCCGCTGCAGTCGGTTCGCGATGCTCGAATGCCTGGCCTTCAAGCTGGACCCGAAACTCTGCGGCAAGACCGATCTCGCGCCAAAGGGCAGAAGGGCGATCGAGGCGGCGGCACGAGCGTCCTTCGACGAGGCAAGGAAACAGGAAGCCGCCGGCAAGATCGATCGCCTCGCCAATCTTCGCGATGACAGGGTCTATCTGTTCAGCGGCAGCTACGACGACATCGTCCCGCACGGGGTGATGGCCATCGTCTTCCGCTTCTATGCCGACCCCGACAAAGGCGCCGTGCGGCAAGGAAAGATCGACTTCAACGGTACCTTCCCCGCCCGCCACACGATGGTTCGCGACGGTTTCGGCAAACCCGGCGGCAAGGTCGTCGGCGACTGTGCCGTGCCGCCAGCGCCACCGCCGGCGGTGGCGACCAACGCCTACATCGACGACTGCGAAGCGGTGGCCCGGCAACAGGCGAAGAAGAACCTCTGCATTTGCCCCGCCGCGTCGGCAGCCGACGGCGAAGTCGCAGTCGCCTGTCCACCCCCCGACAAGCTGGCGGTATGCAAGGATCTGAAGGACGTCGATCTCGCCGGTGCGATCCTCGAACGGATTTACGGCGCACAGGCACTGGACAAGGGTCGCCTGCAGGTGCAGGAGAACGAGCTGCAGGCCTTCGATCAACGGCAGGTTTTCGGCAAGTTCTCGGACCTCCCCTATAGCGCGTTGCAGAATGCCTCGATGGCCAGAGAAGGCTACATCTTCATTCCCGAGCCGTGCCGGGACGGCCGGCAGTGCAAGCTGCACATTGCCTTCCACGGTTGCAAGCAGGGCGGCAACACCGACTATCGGCCAGGCCACGCCGGCAATCTGTTCGCCAAGTTTGCCGGCTACAACGAATGGGCCAAAGCCAACGGGGTGATCGTCCTCTATCCACAAATCCAGGCCCGCAGCCTGGGGCCGGTGAATCCGCGCGGCTGCTGGGACTGGTGGGGGCAGAATTACACGCATGCCGGCTACCACACCAGGGATGGCAAGCAGATCAAGGCCGTGGCGCAGATGATCAACCTCGTCGCCGGTGGGCAGGCGCTAATGGAAGTTGCGCCGGAGTAGGGCGGGGAAAGGAAAATGGGGCGCCACCAGGCAGAAACCGCGGAAGCGATTTCCGCCCAGGGACGCCCCGCGCAGCGTCAATCACGGCCATATACGGCGACTCACAACCACTCGCAGCTAGAAGCAAATCGACAGGAGGACAAGGAAATGGCAGACCTTTCTCAACAACTCAGCGCTTGGAGCAAGGCAGTCGCCAGCATGGACATGACGACGAGCAGCGAACAAATGCTCAACATGATTGCCGCTCTCAAAGTACCGGGAGTCAATATGGACGCTCTGGTCGCCAGCCAGCGCGACAACCTGGAAGCGCTGAACGCCGCCAACCAAGCGGCCCTGGAAGGCATGAAGGCGGTCGGCGAGTGGCAGGCGAAACTGCTGCAGGAAACGATGCGCGAGCTGACCGCCGCGATCGGCAAGCTGTCGCAGTCCGGCTCGCCGCAGCAGCTGTTGGCCGCCGAGAGCGACCTGGCGAAAAAGGCCTTCGCCACCGCAGTCGGGCAGATGCAGGAACTGACGCAAATCGTGATTCAGGCCAATCAACAGGCAAGCGCCGCGATTGCCAAGCGCATCCCGGAAAGCCTCGGTGAAATCAAGGACGTGCTGAAGCTGCCGGAAGCGTCGGGGAAGGCCTGATTGCGAGGCGCGACACGAGCGAGTCACGGCGTGGAGGTGCACCGCGCACCCTCCCGCCTGCGTCGGAGCTGTGGCGACAAGCCCGGGCATCCCCGGACTTCCCGCAACTTCGGGGCAGAAGCCCGCGGGCAGGCGCGGAAAGCGGTATATTCTCGACCCCATGAATACGCCACCTGACTCACCCGGCCAGCGCGCCGTCGTTCTGCTCTCCGGCGGACTCGACTCGGCGACGACACTGGCCATCGCCCGGGCCGCGGGTTTCGCATGCCACTGCCTGTCGGTCGACTACGGTCAGCGTCATCACGCCGAACTGCAAGCGGCGGCGGCGGTCTCCGCGGCGCTCGGCGCCGCCGAACATCGCGTCATCAGCCTGTCGCTGGACGTCTTCGGCGGTTCGGCGCTGACCGATGCAGCGATCGCCGTCCCCGTCGACGGCGTACAAGCGGGCATTCCGGTCACCTATGTGCCGGCCCGCAACACGATCATGCTCTCGCTGGCGCTGGCCTGGGCCGAGGTACTCGGCAGCAACGACATTTTCGTCGGGGTCAATGCCGTCGATTACTCGGGCTATCCTGATTGCCGACCGGAATACATCGCCGCTTTCGAGCGCATGGCCACGTTGGCGACCAAGGCTGCCGTCGAAGGCGCGGCGCTGCACATTCACGCTCCGCTGATCAATCTTGGCAAGGCGCAGATCATCCAGCGCGGCGCAGAGCTCGGCGTCGACTACGCGCTCACCGTTTCCTGCTACCAGGCCGACCCATTGGGGCGCGCCTGCGCTGTCTGCGACTCGTGCCGGCTGCGGCAAGCCGGCTTCGCCGCCGCCGCAGTCGCCGATCCGACGCGCTACGCCCGCTGATCGCTGCCCGGCAGCGAGGCCTTGTCGGCGGGAATAGAACGTGCAATCAAGACCTTGTCGACTCGATTCTGATCCATGTCGACAACCTCGAAGCGCAGCCCGGCAAACTCGAAATGGTCCGCGGTTTTTGGAATGTGGCCGAGGACGTACATGATGAAACCGCCGAGCGTGTGGAAGGCACCCTCTTCCTCACCGGGCAGGGCGGCAGCGATCTGGAGCACACTGCGCAGTCGTTCAAGCGTGACGCCGCCGTCGACCAGCCACGAGCCGTCCTCGCGGGCGACGATGTCCTGCTCCTCGGGCGTGTCGAAGACCGGCAGGTCGCCGACGATCGAAGTCAGCACGTCGGTAAGCGTGACCAGGCCCTGCAGCTCGCCGTATTCGTCGACCAGCAGCGCACACTGCTGCTGCGCCCTGCGGAAAGTTTCGAGCAACTGCGTCGTGTTCACGCTCGCCGGAACGTACAGCGGCGGGCGTACGAACGCCTCGATGTTCAGCGCCTCGCCGGAAAACGCGCCTTTGAGCAGGTCGCTGGTGCGCAAGACGCCGACGAGGTCGTCGAGGCCATCGCGGCAGACGACGACGCGTTTGAAGGGGCTGGCGGCGAGGCGCTTACGGATTTCCGCTTCCTCATCGTTCAAATCGATCAGGTAGAGATCCTTGCGATGGGTCATGATCTCGCGAATTCGCTGCTGGTCAAGACGCAGGACATTGGCAACGATCTCCTGTTCGCTGACATGGAAAACGCCTGCCCTGGCACCCTGACTCATCAGGATCTTGATTTCGTCGTCGGTGACCGAAGAGTCCGGCACCCGGCGCGCGCCGAGCAGACGCAGCAGCAGGGTAGACGACGACGCCAGCAGCCAGACCAGCGGGCGCGCCAACAGGGAGAGTAGATGCATCGGCGGCGCAATGACCGCGGCCACACGCTCCGGCGCGAGCAAACCGAGGCGCTTGGGAACCAGTTCGCCGACGACAACCGCGAAATAGGTCACCGCGCAGACAACCAGCGTCATTGAGATGGCCCTCGCGTAGGGCGCCAGCGCCGGCACACTCGCCAGCCACTCGCCGAGCGGAACCGCCAGCGTGGCGTCGCCAATGGCGCCGCTGAGAATGCCGACACTGGTAATGCCAACCTGCACGGTGGACAGGAAAATCGATGGCTCGTGTTGCAGCGCCAGTGCCGTGCGGGCGCCCGGGTTGCCGTCGTCGGCGAGCTTCTGCAGGCGCGACTGGCGCGAAGAGACGAGCGCGATTTCCGACATCGCGAGAACGCCGTTGAGGAGGATCAGCAAAAAGAGGAGGGCGATGTCCATGGCTAGGGGCAAGGTGGCTGACGGTCGGCGTGGTCCACGACAGGGAAGTGGGCATTATATCGACCGCGAGGCCCGAAAAAGTGGGCGCGCCATAACGCCAGCGAACGGAGATCATCATGTTGCGCCGCCGCAAAGGCAGCTCAATGTTGTTTTTTCGCAACACTCTTGCCGGGCGCCTGACGGCCATGACGAATGCCACGGCCGCTCGGCCCGGACATCGCTCGAGCGCCCTTAGAGCAAGGCCTGCAGCGACCCGAGCGTTTTTCCCACTCGCCGGCCGCTATGCTTGCGGGCTTGCCCCTGGCGCGCCTTGACGCGGCGCGCCGGGCCACCCGGGTTGACCAGACCCTTGATAATCAATAGAGTCCGCCTCCAGTTGATCCGAAGCAAGCAAGTTTCAGCGCTCAGTTGAAACGACAGACGGCACTTTCAGCGGCCCAGCTTGCTTCTCGCCCCCTCTGCTTGCGGTGCAACAATCCGCGCAGAGACCCGGCCTCAGGGTACCAGTTTCCCCCAAGTTCGAGGCTTTATACCCATCTGTAATTGTCATCGTTGGCACGCAACACGGCCACGCTGACAACAGTGAAGGAGAGAGCATGTCTGCCACAATCTCACTCAAGAGTACAAGGCCACGTCGTAGCGACGCCACCTTGAGTTTCATTCAATACGCCTTGGTCATCGTCGGGCTGATGCTCCTGGTGGGCACCGTCAAGCCGGCCTTCAGCGACAGTCGCAAGGATGATGGCGGCCAGCGGCAGGCGGCGGCAATGACGGAATCCGTCGCGCCGACTGCGACTTCGCCAGCGACCGTATCGCCATCGCTAATGGCCGAAGAGGAAGCATCGATCACCACCGCCGAAGCGCAAGCAGTGCCAGCGCTGAAGGAGGCGGTCAAGAAGGAGACCTTCGCCGCTGCTCCCGCAGCGCTGCGCCCCTCCCTGCAGCGCGCGCTCGACTACGTGTCGGATCGCTACCGCGTTGCCCCCGAGGCGCTGGTTCCGATTTTCGAGACCGCGCAGAGCGTCGGCCGCGAGCGTAAACTCGATCCGCTGTTGATCATCGCCATCATCGGCATCGAGTCGCGCTTCAACCCGTTTGCCGAAAGCCCGGTCGGCGCACAGGGCCTGATGCAGGTGATGCCCGACATCCACAAGGACAAACTGCCGGAAGACGCCGGCGAGCAGCCGTTTCTTGACCCGGTGACCAATATTCAGGTTGGCGTGCATGTCCTCGAGGAGGCGATCCGCTGGCGCGGCAGCCTGACCGGCGGGCTGCAGCACTACGGCGGCTCGCCCACGGACCCGGCAACCGGCTACGCGAAAAAAGTCTTTGCCGAGAAGCAGCGTCTCGAAAAGGCAGCCAAGCGCGGCAGCAACTCACGCGCCTGAGCGGCCGCCCCGTCGCCAGATCACGATGGCGGCGGCTTTACTGGAGGCAGACCTGCTCCGCGGCCGCCTCCGGAACGATCGCCTCCCGCCATGCGCCGGATCGCCTGTCTGGCCTCGGCGGAGAGCAGCAGCTCGGCATCCGCCAGCGGCGTCATCAGCCGATGGTCGAAGTGCAGCAGGCCGCCCTCGTCTTCGCACAGGAATTCGGCTTCGATCAGCGTACTAATGAAGCCCGAGAAAGCGAGCTTCTCGGCGAACTCAGGCGAATTGAATTCGTAGAGAAGCTCCAGCCGCCGCCCCAGGTGATGGCAGCTGTCCTCGAGAGCCTGGCGGGTCAGCTGTCCACTTCCGTGTTGCTCGAGCAAGGCCAGCGTCAGGAAATATCGCTCCAGTAGCGGTCGGATGCTTTCGCCAAGCAAGTGCAGTTCGGCGAACTCCTGACTGATCGGCTCCGGCGCGGCCAGGCTGCCAGACGGATCGCCGCGCAGCAAGAGGCCGCGGGCGACCAGCACCACGATCACGGCATCGCTGGCGACAGCCAGTTCGGCTTCCGGCCAGCGCAGGAACAGCTCGGCGCGCAGCAAGACGTAGACGCCACGCACCGCCTGCGCCATACGCGCACTGCCGAGTCGCCGATTGTGACTGAGCAGACAGGCGATCACCGCCGGCAGGGCAAAAAGGTGCAGGACATTGTTGCGAAAGTAGGCCAGCAACGGCGCCTGCTTTTCGGTGACGCGAATCAGCTCCCCCAGGGGATCGGAAAAACGCTCGACGAAGCCCAGGCGCTGGGTGTAGGCGACAATCTGCGGCGCGTCGAGTGTGCAGGCGATACTCGCCGACGCGTATGGCGCTTCGGCGAACAAGGCCTGGTAGTGCTCGATCAGCCGGTGCAGCGAAGACTCGTCGGCGGTGTGCCTTGGCGTCGCCAGCAGCGCCAGGGCGATCAGATTGACCGGATTGAGAACGCTCGCCTCGTTGATCCGCTTGGCGATTTCGCCCGCCACGCGGCGGACAAGCGCACGCGACCACGGGGCAGGACAATCGTCAGAGCCCGCGCGCCAGCCGGGGTGCTGCGCGTCGAGAAAGGCGGCCAGCGGCAACGGCTCGGCGACACAGACATGGACCCGGCCAAATACCCGTTTGAGACTGCGAATGGTCCGCAGAATGCCCCACAGCGACTCGCGCCGCTTGGCTTTTCCGGCCAGCTCGGCAAGGTAGCTGCGCCCTTCGAGCAGCTTCTCGTAGCCGATATACACCGGCACGAAGACCAGCGGCCGGCTGTGCTCGCGAATGAAGCTGTGTACGGTCATCGCGAGGATGCCGGCCTTGGGCGTCAGCATCCTGCCGCTACGACTGCGCCCACCCTCGATGAAATACTCCAGCGGAAAGCCGCGCGCCAGGACAAGGTGCAGGTACTCGTCGAAAACGGCCGCATAGAGCGGCTCGCCCCTGAAGCTGCGGCGCAGGAAAAAAGCACCGCAGCGGCGTAGCAGGGCGCCGACGATGGGCAGGTTGAGGTTGGCACCGGCGGCGATATGCGGCGGAGTCAACCCCTTGCGGCGAATCAGGTAAGAGAGCAGCAGGTAATCGACATGGCTGCGGTGGCAGGGAACGTAAACAATTTCATGGCCTGGCGCGACACGGGTCAGGGCTTCGAAATTATGCGTCTCTATGCCGTCGTAGAGCCGTTTCCACAGCCAGGTCAGGAACAGCTCCAGGGCCCGAACGGCGCCGTGCGAATAGTCGGAAGCAATCTCGCGGGCGAAGCCGGCGGCACGCGCTCTTGCCTGGTCGGGCGTAATGCCGTGCGTCGCGACTTCGCTGGCCATCGCCGCGCGCACTCGCTCGCCGGCGAGCACCGCGCCCACCTGCGTGTGGCGGTGCGACAGATCGGGCCCGATCGCCATCTGCCGCTGGCGACGAAAATGGACCCGCAAAACCCGCGACAACTTGCGTTGCGCCTGCTCCTGGTCGAGCCCCCCGTGCAGTAGGTCACGCAGCGAGATTGGCGAGTTGTAGCGCACCAGGACCTGGCGGCCGTGCAACACGATCGCCAGCAGCTGTCGCCAGGCGCCTGGCGGGCGCCAGGTTTCCGAGAACAGCGCCTTGATGATCGAGTCCTGCTTGCCGGGAGATCGCCCCCAGAGAATAAGCACCGGCAGCAATTGCACATCGAGTTCCGGGTCGGCAATGGTCGCGCCGATGAGATGCGCGAGCAACGGCGAATGATCATTCTGATCGCGCGCCCGGCCAGCCAGGCTGCGGTCACGATTGACAAAGAAGAATGAGCGCGCCGGGTGCTGCCCGCCGATGGCCAGCGGTGCCTCGGCGCGTGGCAAGCCGGCGCGCCGCGATTCCTCGATAAGCACCAGGAGGTTCGACAAGTGCCGGTCCTGGAGGACATAACAGACCGGCTTGCCCGGAGCGAGGCACAGGTCCTGCATCTTCTCCGGGAAAACCGAGCTGCGTACCCAGAGGTACAAGAGCCGGCGGGCCAGCGGGAGAAACCATTCGGCGAGCTTGCGCGCGCCAATCACGACGACCTGGATCCCGGTCGCTGCTCGCTGGCCCCTATTCCTCGTCGACCACCTGATGCTCGGAAACAAGCTGCTGTTGCGTCGCCGGCGGCACCTGCGCGTAATGCGAGAAGGCAATGCTGTACGAACCCTGTCCGGCGGTCAGCGATTTCAGGCGTGACTGGTAACCGTCCAGTTCGGCGAGCGGCACCTCGCCGGTGATCGCCATCACTCCCGGCCCGCGCGGCTGCGTGCCGGTGAGGTGGCCGCGCTTGCTGGAAAGATCGCCGGTGAGGTCGCCGGTCATCGCCTCGGGGGCGAGAATCTCGATTTCGACCACCGGTTCGAGAATGATTGGCTTTGCCGCGCGAATCGCTTCGATCGTCGCTTTGCGGCCGGCGGTCTGGAAAGCGATGTCCTTGCCGTCGACCGGGTGCGACTTGCCGTCGTGTACGGTGACGCGCAAGTCCTGCACTTCGAAGCCGGCAACCACGCCATCGGCCAGTGCCTGACGGACACCCTTCTCGACCGAGGCCATGAACACGCCCGGGATGACGCCGCCCTTGACGATATCGACGAATTCGAAACCGGCACCACGCGCGAGCGGTTCGACGCGCAGCGCCACTTCCCCAAACTGGCCGGCGCCGCCGCTCTGCTTCTTGTGCCGGCAGTGCCCTTCGGCCGAGGCGGTGATCGCTTCACGATAGGCAATCTGCGGCGGCGTGGTGTCGAGTTCGAGTTTGTACTGCTGCGCCAGGCGGGTGAGCTTGGCGCGCAGGTGCATTTCGCCGATGCCGCGAATGACCGTTTCATTGGTCGTCGGATGGCGTTCGATGCGGAAGCACGGGTCTTCGACCTCGAGCTTGCGCAGGATCTCGAACAGGCGCTGCTCGTCGGCCTTGCGTTTGGCATGCACGGCGAGGCCCTGCATGGGCTGCGGGAACTCGAGCGGTTTGAGGTGGATGTGGTCTTCTTCGTGCGAATCGTGCAACACGCAGTCGAATTCGATTTCGTCGACCTTGGCCACCGCACCGAGGTCGCCAGGGACCAGTGACTCGGCTTCGAGGTATTCCTTGCCCTGCAGGCGATAGATGTGACCGACCTTGAACGGGCGCTTGCCGTCGCCGACGAAGAGCTGCGAGTCCTTGCGGATGGTGCCCTGATGAACGCGGAAAATGCCAACCTTGCCAATGAAGGGATCGCTGACGATCTTGAAGACGTGCGCCAGAACGTGCTTTTCCGGGTCTGGGTCCGCCCGGAACGCTTCCGTCGCTCCGCCCGGCTCGCCGCGATAGAACGGCGGCGGGTTGCCCTCGGCCGGACTGGGTGCCAGCTGGGCAAGCGCGTCGAGTAGTTGCGGGATGCCAGCGCCGGTTTTAGCCGAAACGAAGAGGATCGGAATCAGGTGCCCTGAACGCAGTGCTTTCTCGAACGGCAGGTGCAGCTCCTCCGGGCTGGGATCGAGACCCTCGTCCAGATAGCGGGCGAGCAGATCCTCGTCTTCCTCGACGATCTGATCGATCAAGGCGCGGTGCGCGGCGGCCACCGATTCGAAATCGCTCTCGCCGCTGTCGTGACCGAGCAACTCGACGACCTCTGCACCGTGCTTGACCGGCAAGTCAAGCAACATGCACTCGCGCCCGAAGCGCTCGCGAATCTCGCCGACCAGCGCCGGCAGGTTGACGTTGTCGGCGTCGATCTTGTTGATGACGATCATCCGGCAGACGCCACGAGCGGCGGCCAGCTGCATCATCTTTTCAGTCGAGAGTTCGATACCATTCTGCGCATTGATGACCACCAGTGCGGTATCGACCGCGGCCAGGGCGCTGATCGCCTGCCCCGCGAAGTCCGGAAAACCTGGCGTATCGATCAGATGCACATACACGTCCTGCCACGAAAACCCCACCAGGGTCGCGTTCAGCGAGTGGCCGAATTCCTTTTCCTGCGCATCAAAGTCGCAAACGGTGTTACCTCTTTCGACGGCACCGCGGCTGCTAATAGCGCCGGCGGCAGCGAGCAGACTTTCGGCTAGCGTCGTCTTGCCAGCAGCACCGTGGCCGACAAGAGCGACAGCGCGCAGCATACTGGTGGTGGTTTGGCCCATTGATCATCTCCCATTCAAGTCGAACGCACGCCGCAGCTTCCCCTCTAGCCAAATGGCATGACAGGCCGCGCGTGCTGACATCATTTTACTCCCGCCGCGAGCGTCGCGCGTGCTGCTCGCGACCCGCTTCGGGAATGCCATCGGCAGGCGGTCGGCCACGCTCCGGCAGGCGGACAGACATCGGCAGCGGCATCGACGCCAACCGAGAGATCTTGGCCGGCAAAACAACTCGCCGGAACATCTGTTTTGTGTAAACCGCGCCAGTCAGCTAAAGTGACGCGCTTTATTTTTGATGAACACCGCGTCAGGAGTCCCAAATGGAAAACGATCTGCGCCAGGCCGATCTTCGTGAGGCCGCCCTCGAGTATCACCGCGAGCCGACTCCGGGCAAGATAGCTGTCCAGCCGACCAAAGGACTGAATAACCAGCTCGACCTGGCGCTGGCCTATTCGCCAGGCGTCGCCTTCGCTTGCCACGCCATCGTCGACGACCCCGGCTCGGCCAGCCTGTATACCTCGCGCGCCAATCTGGTCGGGGTGATCACCAACGGTACGGCGGTACTTGGCCTGGGCAACATCGGTCCGCTGGCAGCGAAGCCGGTGATGGAGGGGAAAGGCTGCCTGTTCAAGAAATTCGCCGGAATCGATGTCTTCGACATCGAACTGGCCGAAAGGGACCCCGACCGGCTGATCGACATGATCGCCGCGATGGAACCGACGTTGGGTGGCATCAACCTGGAAGACATCAAGGCTCCGGAATGCTTCTATATCGAAGCCAAGCTCAAGGAGCGGATGTCGATCCCCGTCTTCCACGACGATCAGCACGGTACGGCGATCATTTCGTCGGCGGCGATCCTGAATGCGCTCAAGGTAACCGGCAAGAAGATCGCCGAAGTCAGCGTCGTTTGCTCCGGAGCCGGGGCGGCGGCGATTTCCTGCCTGAACCTGTGGTGCGACCTTGGCGTACGGCGCGAGAACATTCTCGTCTGCGACTCGAAAGGCGTGATCTACGCCGGCCGCGACGCCGACATGGAGCCGAACAAGGCGCGCTATGCGCGCGACACCGAGTGCCGCACACTCGGCGAGGCGCTCGAAGGTGCCGACGTCTTCCTCGGACTCTCCGCCGCCGGGATCCTCGAACCCGAGATGCTCGCCAATATGGCCAAGGATCCGATCGTGTTTGCGCTCGCCAATCCGACCCCGGAAATCATGCCCGAACTGGCCAGGAAAGTTCGCCCCGACGTGATCATCGCCACCGGTCGCTCGGACTATCCGAATCAGGTCAACAATGTTCTCTGTTTTCCCTTCATTTTCCGTGGCGCGCTCGACGTCGGTGCGACGGGCATCAACGAGCAGATGAAAATGGCCTGCGTCAAAGCCCTGGCGGCGATGGCGCAGGAGGAGGTGAGCGACGAAGTGGCCATGGCCTACCCCGGCCAGGAGTTGGTCTTTGGCCGCGACTATCTGATCCCCAAGCCTTTCGATCCAGGCTTGATCACCATCATCGCCCCGGCGGTCGCCCTGGCGGCGATGAATTCGGGAGTGGCCACCCGACCGATCGCCGATATGGAAGCTTACCGGGAGAAGCTGCGCGAGTTCGTCTATCAAAGCGGCGTCGGCATGCGCGCGGTGTTCTCGGCCGCCAAGCGCAGCAGCGAAACGCGCATCGTCTATTGCGACGGGGAGGACGAGCGGATGCTGCGCGCCGCACAGACGATCATCAATGAGGGTCTGACGCGGCCGATCCTGATCGGTCGCCCAGAGGTCATTGCGACTCGCCTGAAGAGGATCTCGTCGAAGTTGCGCCCGGGTACCGATTTCGAGGTGGTCGACCCGGCCAGCGACGAGCGCTACAAGGAGTGCTGGACTGCCTATCACCAGTTGCGCAAGCGCCACGGAGTGACCGTCGACATCGCCAAGACGCGCTTGCGCACCAACAACACCATCATCGGGGCCATGCTGCTTAGCCTCGGCTACGCTGATGGCATGATCTGCGGCCTCTCCGGCCGCTTCGCCCATCACCTGCGGCAAATCGACGAGATCATCGGCAAGGAGCCCGGGCGCACGACAATGGCCGCGATGACCCATGTCCTGCTGCCCGGCCGCGCCCTTTTCCTCTGCGATACGCACGTCAACGAGGACCCCGACGCCGAGCAGCTGGCCGAGATAACGCTGATGGCGGCCGAGGCAGTCAGTCGCTTTGCGATCCACCCAAAAATAGCCATGCTCTCGCACTCGAACTTCGGATCTTCGCTCACCGCTGGCGCCCGCAAGGTCGCCAGGGCAGTGGAAATCGTCCGCGCCAAAGCGCCGGACCTGGAAATCGATGGCGAGATGCACGGTGAAAGCGCCCTCTCACAAAGCATCCGTGAGCGCTCGGACCCCCAGTCGCCGCTAACCGGTGAGGCGAATCTGCTGGTGATGCCCAACCTGGACGCCGCCAACATCTCGTACAACCTGCTCAAGATGACCGGTGGCGACGGCATGTCGGTGGGCCCGATCCTGCTCGGCGCAGCGCGCCCGGTGCATGTGCTGGCGGCGACGTCGACGGTTCGTCGAGTGGTGGACATGAGCGCCCTGATCGTCGTCGAAGCGGCGAGCGAGTAAGCGCTGCACAGCGGCCGGCGAGGCGCACCGCCGAGCGCGTCGCCAATCGCGCGCGCCGGCTGCGTGGCGGCGCGCGTCTTCGGCGCACCCGCTGCGTTGGCCAGGACCAGCACGCTCCGCGAGCGGCCCCGGGAGCGGGATTCTTGCCGTAAACCCGCCGCTTTACAAACACGCCGAGTCAATGCATCATCGGGAGGGCTAATAACTCGGCATAGCCGGGACCTGATGGTTCACAACGCATTGCAGGGCCCTATCGCGAACAATGGCAGCCAATCCGCAACACTCCCCACTCAGTGGTCTCGCCCGTGCGCTGGTGCAAGCCGGTCGGCTCAAGGAAGTCGAGGCGGAGTCCTTGCTCGCGCAGGCGGCAGCCAACCGGACCTCGCTGATTGAACAGATGGTCAGCGCCAACAAGGCGACCTTCCTTGACCTGGCCCGTTTTGCCGCCGAGAAATTCGGCTACCCCCTACTCGACCTGTCCGCTTTCGACGACGCGCAAATCCAGAAAAGCGCAATTGACCGCAAGCTGATCGCCAGCCATCGCGTCGTGCCCCTGCACAAGCGTGGCAACCGCCTGGCAATCGCCATCGCCGATCCGACCAATCTGCGCGCGCTTGACGAAATTCGCTTCCAGACGGGTTTGGCAGTGGACCCGGTAATCGTCGAGGAAAACAAGCTCGGACCCCTGGTCGCCAAACTCTCCGAAACCGTCGAGGAGAGTTTGAAGAGCTTTTCCGGCGAGGACATCAACCTCGAGTTCACCGACGAGCAGACGCAGGAAAGGGCCGATGAGGCCGCGTCAGCTCTTGAGGTTGACGACGCGCCGGTCGTCCGCTTCATTCAGAAGATGTTGCTTGACGCGATCAACGATGGTGCCTCCGACATCCATTTCGAACCGTATGAGAAGAACTATCGCATCCGTTTTCGAACCGACGGCATCTTGCGTGAAGTGGCGGCGCCGCCGCTGGTCATCAAGGACAAGATCGCCTCGCGGATCAAGGTCATCTCGCGCCTGAACATTGCCGAGAAGCGCGTCCCCCAGGACGGTCGGATGCGGCTGGTGCTGTCCAAGAGTCGATCCATCGACTTCCGGGTCAGCACGCTGCCCACCATGTACGGGGAAAAGATCGTCTTGCGGATTCTCGACCCGGCCAGCGCCAGCCTCGGAATCGATGCGCTAGGATATGAACCCGAGCAGAAGGCTCTGTTGCTCGATGCCATCCACCGTCCCTACGGAATGATCCTGGTCACTGGACCGACCGGTTCGGGAAAAACGGTCTCGCTCTATACCTGCCTCAACATTCTGAACAAGGCCGGGGTCAACATCGCCACCGCCGAAGACCCAGCCGAAATACCCCTGCCAGGGATCAATCAGGTCAACGTCGATGACAAAGCCGGGCTCACGTTCCCGGTGGCGCTCAAGGCCTTTCTTCGCCAAGACCCGGACATCATCATGGTCGGCGAGATCCGCGACATCGAAACCGCCGAAATCGCGATCAAGGCGGCGCAAACCGGGCACATCGTCTTGTCGACGCTGCATACCAATGATGCGCCGGGAACACTGACCCGCCTGATGAACATGGGCATCCCGACCTTCAATCTGGCCTCGAGCATTCTGCTGATCACCGCGCAACGCCTGGTACGTCGGCTGTGCACCTGCAAGAAACCGCTCGATACACCGGTCGAGACCCTGCTCAACGCCGGCTTCCTGGAAAGTGATCTGGATGGAACGTGGACGCTCTACGGTCCGGGCGAGTGCGAACGCTGCAAGAGTAGTGGCTACAAGGGACGTGTTGGTCTCTACGAGGTGATGCCGGTGACCGAGGCGATTCAGCGCATTGTCATGGCCAACGGCACGGAGCATGACGTCGCCGCCCAGGCCAGGCAAGAAGGAGTGAATGATCTGCGCCGTTCCGGGCTGCTGAAGGTCAAGCAGGGGCTCACCTCTCTTGACGAGATTCTCGGCAGCACCAACGCTTGAAAACGGGGGAATGATGGCGACCGCAGCGAAACGCACCAGAAAAGCCGAGCCGGAAGTCAAGGAATACGTATTTCTCTGGGAAGGGAAAAACAAGGCTGGCAAGGTCGTTCGCGGCGAGCAGCGCGCCAACAGCCAGAACGTCGTGCGCGCCACGCTTCGGCGGCAGGGGATTCTGGTCAGCAAGGTCACCAAGCAGCGCTTCAAGGGTGGACGGCAGATCACCGAGAAGGACATCACGCTGTTCACGCGGCAGCTGGCGACGATGATGAAATCAGGCGTGCCGCTGCTGCAGACGTTTGAAATCGTCGGGCGCGGGCACGACAACCCGTCGGTCGGCAAACTGCTCCTGGACATCAAGGCTGACGTCGAAACCGGCAGTTCCCTGTCGCAAGCGTTCCGCAAGCACCCGCTGCAGTTCGACCAGTTGTACTGCAACCTGGTCGCTGCCGGCGAGCAAGCCGGTATTCTCGAAACGCTCCTCGACCGCCTGGCGAACTACAAGGAGAAAATGCTCGCCATCAAGTCCAAGATCAAGGCAGCACTGTTCTACCCGGTGGCGATCATCGTCGTCGCTTTCATCATCACCGCGGTGATCATGATTTTCGTCATTCCGGCCTTCAAGGAAGTCTTCAGGAGCTTCGGTGCCGATCTGCCCACGCCGACACTGGTGGTGATCGCCATATCGGACTTCTTCATCGACTATTGGTGGGCCATTTTCGGCGGTACCGGTGCCGCCGTCTATGGCTTCTTCTATTCCTGGAAACGTTCGGAAAAAATGCAAATGGCGTTCGACCGCCTGTTTCTCCGCTTGCCGATTTTCGGCGACATCATTCGCAAGTCCGTGATCGCCCGCTGGACGCGGACGCTGGCCACCATGTTCGCGGCCGGCGTGCCGCTGGTCGAGTCGCTGGAATCGGTCGGCGGCGCTGCCGGGAACCACGTTTACAAGGTCGCCACCAGGCAGATCCAGGGTGAGGTCAGCACCGGTACCAGCCTCACTTCGGCAATGCAGAACACCGCGCTTTTCCCGAACATGGTCAATCAGATGGTGGCCATCGGCGAGGAGTCCGGCGCCCTCGATTCAATGCTCGGCAAGGTTGCCGACTTCTTCGAGGCCGAGGTGGACGACGCGGTGGAAGCACTTTCCAGCCTCATGGAGCCGATCATCATGGTCGTTCTCGGCGTACTGATCGGCGGCATGGTGATTGCCATGTACCTGCCGATCTTCAAACTGGGCGCCGTCGTCGGCTAACCTGGGATCGTGACCGACCTGTTCCCGGCGGACCTGCCCCCTGCCATGTTCGCGCTGATCTGCGCAGTGCTCGGGCTGCTGGTTGGCAGCTTTCTCAACGTCGTCATTCACCGCTTGCCGATGATGATGGAACGTGACTGGCGCAACCACTGCGCCGAGCTGTGCGGTCAGGCACCACCGCCACACGAACCACTGTCGCTGGCCAGGCCCGGCTCGCGCTGTCCTGCGTGTGGGCACGCGATTACTGCGCTCGAGAACATTCCAGTACTGAGCTGGCTGTTTCTCCGTGGCCGCTGTTCGGCGTGCGCGGCACCGATCTCGCCCCGCTACCCACTCGTTGAAGCGACAAGCGGCCTGTTGTCCGCCCTTGCCGCCTTCCATTTCGGCTATGGCTGGGCGGCTGCTGCCGCCATGCTGCTGATATGGAGCCTGATCGCGCTGACCTGCATCGACTTCGATAGCCAGCTGTTGCCCGATGCGATCACGCTGCCACTGCTCTGGGCGGGCCTGCTGTTCAACCTGTTCGGCACCTTTGCCGACCTGCAGTCGGCGGTGATCGGGGCGGTGTGCGGCTATCTTGCCCTGTGGTCGGTGTATTGGGTGTTCAAGCTGACCACCGGTAAGGAGGGCATGGGCTACGGCGACTTCAAGCTGCTCGCCGCTCTCGGTGCCTGGCTCGGCTGGGAGATGCTGCCACTGACCATCCTGCTCTCGTCGCTGCTTGGCGCAGTGGTCGGCATCGCCTTGATCGCCATAGCCAAGCGCGGGCGCAGCGTGCCGATTCCCTTCGGCCCCTACCTGGCCGCCGCGGGCTTACTGGCACTGTTCTGGGGCAAGCCACTTACGCGCGCCTACCTGAGTCTGCTGTAGCTTTCCCGGCCGGAAACAGGGGTCCTTGGCGACGTGCCGGGGACGGGCAAACGACACCTGGGTTCGCGTATAATCGTGCCCTTTCGGGCGCCAGCCTGCGTCTTTTGAGGGTTTGTCATGCCGATTTACGCCTATCGCTGCGAAACTTGCGGTTTCACAAAGGATCACCTGCAAAAACTCAGTGACGCGGCCTTGAGCATCTGCCCCGAATGCGGCCAGGCAACGTATCGAAAACAGGTCACGGCTGCCGGCTTTCAGTTGAAAGGAAGCGGCTGGTACGTGACCGATTTCAAGGGGGGCAACAAAGCCCCGGCAACGGCCACCAAGGGCTCCGAAAGCAAGGATAGCCCAGCTGCCGGCGGTACGGCGAGTTCATCAAGTGCGGCGAACTCGACAGCTTCGGAGAAGTCAGGAACTTCGGCGAGTCCGGACACTGCGTCCACCAGCGCGAAGAGCACGCCGGCGGCCAACGGCAAGGAATGAAGCGCTACTTCATTACCGGACTGCTGATCTGGGTACCGTTGGCCATCACGGCCTGGGTACTGGTGCTGATCGTCGGCACTATGGATCAATCGATGCGCCTGCTGCCGGCGGCGATGCACCCGCGCACGCTCCTCGGCTTCGACATCCCGGGTGCCGGGGCGATCCTGACCCTGCTGATCATCATGATCACCGGCTTGCTGGCGGCCAATTTCATCGGCCAGCGGCTGGTGCTGTGGTGGGAACATCTGCTGGCGCGCATTCCGGTCGTCAATTCGATCTACAACAGCGTCAAGCAGGTTTCCGACACCCTCTTCTCGTCGTCCGGCAACGCTTTTCGCAAGGCGCTGCTGATCGAGTACCCGCGGCGCGGGGCTTGGACGATCGCTTTCCTCACTGGCAAGCCGGGCGCCGATGTGCTCCACCATCTCGACGGTGACTACGTCAGTGTCTACGTTCCGACGACACCGAACCCGACCTCGGGTTTCTTCCTGATGCTGCCGAGGAGCGACGTCATTGAACTGGATATGAGCGTCGATACGGCGCTGAAGTACGTCATCTCGATGGGCGTTGTGGCGCCGCCGCCCAGAAACGCGGCAGCGTCGAAACGGACCGCCGCCGTCACGCCGCCCATCGACCCCACCAAAATCTGATACCAGCCACCCGGAAACAGCATGCGAACTCATTATTGCGGACAAGTCAATTCACAGCTCATCGGCCAGGAGGTAAGGCTTTGCGGCTGGGCGCATCGGCGGCGGGACCACGGCGGCGTCATCTTCGTCGACCTCCGCGACCGCGAGGGCCTGGCCCAGATCGTCTGCGATCCCGATCGTCCGGAAATGTTCGCGGCCGCCGAAGCGGTGCGCAGCGAGTTCTGCCTGCGCGTTACAGGCAAGGTCCGTGCCCGCCCCGAAGGTACGGTGAACCCCAACATCGCCAGCGGCGAAGTCGAGATTCTCTGTCACGCAATGGAGATCCTCAACGCTTCGGCAACCCCGCCGTTCCAGCTTGACGAGGAGAACCTGTCGGAGAGCATTCGCCTTCAGCACCGGGTGATCGACCTGCGCCGGCCGCAGATGCAGAAGAACATGCAGCTGCGCTACCAAACGGCACGCGCCTTCCGCCGCTTCCTCGACGATGCCGGCTTCATGGACATCGAAACGCCGATGCTCACCAAGAGTACGCCGGAAGGCGCGCGCGACTATCTGGTGCCGTCGCGCGTTCATCCGGGGCAGTTCTTCGCCCTGCCGCAGTCGCCACAACTGTTCAAGCAACTGCTGATGGTCGCCGGCTTCGACCGCTACTATCAGATCGTCAAGTGCTTTCGCGACGAGGACCTGCGCGCCGATCGCCAACCGGAATTCACCCAGGTCGATATCGAGACTTCGTTCATGGCCGAAGGCGAAATCGTCACGCTCATGGAGGAGCTGATCCGGGCGGTGTTCCGCGAGGTGATGGCCGTCGAACTGCCCAACCCCTTTCCCCGCCTGAGCTACGGCGAGGCGATGGATCGTTACGGGTCGGACAAGCCGGATCTGCGCGTCAATCTCGAACTCGTCGAAGTCGCCGACGTGCTCAAGGACGTTTCCTTCAAGGTCTTTGCCGGCGTCGCGAATAGCCCGAGCGGCCGCATTGCTGCTTTGCGCGTTCCCGGCGGCGCCACTCTGACGCGTGGCGAGATCGACGCGTACACCCAGTTCGTCGGCATCTATGGTGCTCGCGGCCTGGCCTACATCAAGGTCAACGATGTTACCCAGCTCAACGAAACCGGCCTGCAATCGCCGATCGTCAAGAACCTGCATGAAGTTGCGCTGAAAGCCATCGTCGAGCGCACCGGCGCGCAGTCCGGCGATCTGATTTTCTTCGGTGCCGACAAGAGCAAGGTGGTCAATGACGCCCTCGGCGCTCTGCGCGTCAGGATCGGTCACGAAAAGAACTTCCTCAACGGCAATCCATGGGAACCGGTGTGGATCGTGGACTTCCCGATGTTCGACTTCGACGAAACCGAGCGCCGCTGGACGGCCTGCCACCACCCCTTCACCAGCCCGAAGGACGGCCACCTGGAGCTGCTGCAGAGTGACCCCGGTCGCTGCCTCGCGAAAGCCTACGACCTGGCACTGAACGGTTCCGAGCTGGGTGGCGGCTCGGTGCGTATCCACCAGCCCGAGGTACAGGAAAGCGTCTTCAAGGTACTCGGCATCGGCGACGAGGAGGCGCAGCTCAAGTTCGGCTTCCTGCTCGACGCGCTCAAGTACGGTGCGCCACCGCATGGCGGCCTGGCCTTTGGCCTGGATCGCATCGTCGCCATGATGGCCGGCGCCGAGTCGATCCGCGACGTGATCGCTTTTCCGAAAACGCAGCGCGCGCAGTGCCTGCTCACCGACGCGCCGAACAGCGTCGACGAGAAGCAGTTGCGAGAGCTGCATATCCGCCTGCGCCAGAAAGTCGAAACGCAGGTCGAGGTCGGCAAGGGCTAGCAGCCGTGCTACGCGCCGCCAGCCATTTTCGCCTGCTGCTGGTCGCGGCGCTGCTCGCGCTGCTTGGCCTGCTCGGCCCGAGCGGCGCCACGCAGGCACGCGAAAACGCCCCCCTGGCGAGCATCACTCTGGCCGAGTTGCCCGCCGAAGCGCTGCAAACCTTGCGCCTGATCAAGCAAGGCGGACCATTCCCCTATCCGCACAAGGACGGCAGCAATTTCGGCAATTTCGAAAAGCACCTCCCCTTGCAGCCACGCGCCTACTATCGTGAATACACGGTGCCGACGCCAGGCAGCCGCGACCGCGGTGCGCGGCGCATCGTTGCCGGAGAGGGACGCGGCGGCGATGTCGCCACCTCCGGCGAGTATTACTACACCAGCGACCACTACCGCAGCTTCCGCCGCATACGCGAATAGCCACGACCGACCATGACACAGAAAGACCTGCAAGCTCTGTTGGAGGATTCACGCCAGGCCGGCATCTACCGTCTTCCGCACGGTGATCGTCGGGCCCTGCGCGACGCTGCCGAAGCCGCCGGTTTCGCTTGTTTCGAAGCCGATCTCGGCGACTCGGACCAGATCCACGGGGTACTGACGCGGCTCGGCCGCCAGCTCGGCTTCCCCGAATGGTACGGCGGCAACTTCGACGCGCTGAAGGATTGCCTGAGCGATATCTCGTGGCGCGAAGAGTGCGGTTATCTGCTGATCCTGTCGCGAGCCGAAGCCCTGCAGTTCGCGAACGCGAACGCTTTTCGGACGCTCAACGAAGTCTTCGCCGCGGCAATCGACGAATGGCGTTCGCAGGGTGTTCCGATGTGGGTTTTCTACGACCTCGAGGCCGACGGGTTGGCAACACTTCCGACCTTGGAATGACCGCCTACAAGCGACCGGTATCGGTCCTGGTTGTGGTCCATACCCCCGACCTGCAGGTGCTGTTGCTTGAGCGTGCCTCGCATGCGGGCTACTGGCAGTCGGTCACCGGCAGCCAGGAAGCCGGCGAGGCGCTGGCCGACACGGCGCTGCGTGAGCTTGCCGAAGAGACGGGCATCAGCGCGCCTCCAGGCGACCTGCACGACTGGCAGATGAGCAACCGCTACGAGATTTTTGCCGAGTGGCGACATCGTTACGCGCCGGGAGTCGTGCACAACACCGAGCACGTTTTCTCACTGCAGGTAGCGGCCGGGCAAGCGGTCGTCATTGCTCCCGACGAGCACCTCGACTACTGCTGGCTGCCCTGGCACGAGGCCGCTGAGAAGTGCTTTTCGTGGAGCAACCGCGACGCGCTGCTCATGCTGCCGGAAAGGGTTTCCCTGGCTCAGCGCTGAAGCGCTGCGTCAGGCAGGTCGGGCAAAAACAACTGCCTCCCGCCTCCGGCGCCAACGAAAGCGGCGCCTTCTCCATGCACCAGCAGCTTGCCAGGCCCGCCGCCGCACCACAGACGAAGGACGTGCCGCAAGCGGGGCAGGTACTCGCTTGCGGGTTTTCAGGGACCTTCGGCACGGCGTTCCTCGCTCTCCGGATTCACTCTCATCAGGGGTCTCGCCCTTCGACTGGATCGGCCCCCGCGGCTCATGAACCGATTCTGCGCCCTGCCGTCACCTTGTCAAGCATGAATGTAAATGCACTCTGCTCGACGGAGCTTCAGGCAGAGCGATGCAGGCGAGAAGAAAAACACGAGAAAGGTGTAAGCATCGGCCCGCGTGTGGCGACCAAGCGCTATCAGAGGACATCCGCAGGGCGTCGCCGGCGCTGATGAGTGCAGCGGAAACGAACGCAAGGAGAGGAAATCAGAGATGAATCCGACAGCGAAACCCCTGGCCCTGGCCGTCGCACTTGCCGGTGGACTGGCACTGCCGATGGCCGCCGCGCACGCGGCCAACCCCCGTAACCCCTGCACGGCAAGAAAACCCTGTGCTGTAAGGAAATAGCGGATGGTCCGCTAGATTGTGTAAGAGAAACCACCCAAGGAGACGCCAATGAATACGAATACCCTGAAGCTTGCTCTCGGCACAGCCGCCCTTGCTCTCGCCGTTCCGTTTGCGCACGCGGCCAATCCCTGCGCCGCCAAGAATCCGTGTGCAGCGAAAAACCCCTGCGCAGGAAGATCCGCGGCGACCAAGATGGCCAATCCCTGTGCGGCAAAGGCGGCAAACCCCTGCGCGGCGAAGAACCCGTGCGCAACGAAAAATCCCTGTGCCGCGAAGAATCCTTGCGCGGCGAAGAACCCCTGCGCTGCCAAGAACCCTTGCGCAGCCAAGAAGATGTGAGCATCGCCCGAGCATGTTCACCTCGGCAGTAACCACGGGAAGGGTGCTCTTGGCCCTTCCCGTTTTGCTGTTCGTTCTCAACGCCTGTGACAGAAGCGAGACGGTGCGCTCACCAGCCCTCACAGAACGAACCCCGGTTACCGAATCCGCGCAGGCGATCAGCGCTTTTCTCGAGCGCCACTGGGTGCGTCCACTGCCCGCGCAGGGCAAGGCTCCCGAGCAGTTCAGCGCGCTCGAAGCGTCGCTGATGCCCAGCGATTGCGGTAGCTGCCACACCGAGCAATACCGGGACTGGCAGACAAGTTTGCACGCCCAGGCCATGGGGCCCGGCTTGATGGGGCAGTTGCTGGCCATGGCGCCGACGGCGCGCGACGAACATCAGGATTGCCTCCGCTGCCACGCACCTCTGGCCGAACAGGCCAATGATCTGCTGGCTGAACTCGCGGCGGCCGAACACGCGTCAGCAGACGCGGCGCCTTCACCGGCAACCCCTTCTCTGCACCAGCATGGGCTCGTCTGTGCCGCTTGTCATGTCCGGGCTCATCAACGTTCCGGACCTCCGCGGCGCGATGGAACGGCACCCGACGCGGTCGAGAGTGCTGCGTTGCCGCACGCCGGCTTCGTCGCCACGGACGCATTCGAAGATTCCCGCTTCTGCTCTGCCTGCCATCAGTTCCAGCCCGACGAATACGCGCTGAACGGCAAGCTGCTGGAGAACACCTACGACGAATGGAAAGTCTCGCGACACGCCCGGGAAGGCCGCAGCTGCCAATCGTGTCACATGCCCGAACGCCGACATCTGTGGCGAGGCATTCACGATCCGGAAATGGTCCGCGCTGCCGTCACCTTTTCAGTGGAAGGCGGCGAGTGGACCAACAATGTCATCCGCGCGGCTCTGAGCGTGCGCAACACCGGCGCTGGCCATTACCTGCCGACCTATGTGACACCCAGGCTGGTCGCCGAGATCGAGCAGCTCGACGGCGACGGCCGCAGTCTGCCGGGGACACGCATCGAACACCTGATTCAACGCCTGGTCCCTCTCGATCTCGGCAGCGAAACCAGCGACACGCGCCTGGCGCCCGACGGCGAGCTGCGCCTGGTCTACGAGCGGCCCGTGCATCGAGCCGCCGTGGCACTTGCCTACCGCTTGCGCGTCGAACCTGACGAGTTCTACGCCCGTTTCTACCGTGCGCTGCTGGCCGACGGCGCGGCAGAAAAAGGTCGGGAGCTCATCGCCCTGGCGCTCAAGCAAGCAGAATCGTCCTCTTTCCTGGCTTTTGAGGAGCGGCGAGTGCTGCCGCAGCGATGAGCCCGCCGACCCCATCGCGGGGCGTGCGCAAACACCGTCACACGTGGCTTGCGTCTTTTCACTGGTCCGCGCTTGGCGGCACAACTAGAAACGTTTCTGAGGAGAAATTGCCATGACCATCGCAAACAAGCTCTTAGTAACTCTCGTTCTCGCCGCCCCAGGGCTTGGCGGCAGCGCACTGGCCGCCGGCGGAAGCGCCGCGGTCATCGTCGAACTGACGCAGGTCCCCTGCCAGTTCCTGGAGAGCGAGCAGGGCACCAACCACGGCTATCGCAGCACCAAGATCCAGGACTGCGAGGCCATCAATGCCAAGTCTGGCGCCAGCCGCGTGCAAACGGCGAAAACCCTGCAGCTCAAGCCGGGCAAGACGATTTTTCGCGTCACCAACAAGGACGTTCCCTACGAACTCGGCTTCTGGTTGCGTGGCGAAGGGATTGCAGGGCGGGTCACGCTGCCCAGTGTCTCCGGCGGTGGCCTGCTTGCAGGCAAGACGCAGGACTACGTAATCGATCTCCAGCCCGGCGAGTACGTCTATTCGTGCCCGCTGAACCCAACGCCCGACTATCGGCTGGTGGTGCACTGAACCGGCCACGTCTCTGCCTTGCTCGCCGTTCGTCGCAGATCTTGGTATCGATCTATCGCTTGTCTGAGGGTGAACCTTCTCTAGCTTTAGCACTCTCAGACTGTGAGTGCTAAAATACAAGTGATAGCAAGTAAACAGCAAGGAGGAGTGCATCCAAATGACGCAAGCTTTGGCTTTACCAACGATCTCCGCGGTTGGCAGCATCGACGCGTATATCCAGGCGGCCAGACAGGTTCCCATGTTGACCGAAGAGCAGGAGTTCGCTCTGGCGACCCGCTTCCGCGAAGAAAGCGATCTCGACGCTGCGCGGCAGTTGGTTCTTTCGCACCTTCGTCTGGTGATTTCCGTTTCTCGCGGCTATCTGGGTTATGGCCTGCCGCATGCGGATTTGATTCAGGAGGGCAATATCGGGCTGATGAAAGCCGTCAAGCGCTTCGATCCGGGGCGCGGAGTTCGGCTGGTTTCGTTTGCCATCCACTGGATCAAAGCCGAGATCCATGAGTACGTGCTCAAGAACTGGCGAATGGTGAAACTGGCAACGACCAAGGCGCAGCGCAAACTGTTTTTCAACCTGCGCAGCATGAAAGCGAACCGCGACGCTCTCGGCCCGGTTCAGGTTGCCGACATCGCCCAACGCCTGAACGTCAAAGCCGACGAGGTCATGGAAATGGACACGCGCCTGTCAGGACACGACACGGCGTTCGACGCGCAGGCTGACGATGACGAGGCCTTCGTGCCTGCGGCCTATCTCGCCGACCACTCCAGCGAACCGGTGCACGTCCTTGAAGGGCGTGCCCGTGACCGACTGCACAGCGACGGCCTGCAGAATGCCCTGGGCAGTCTCGACCCACGTAGCCGCCGGATTGTCGAAGCGCGCTGGCTGACCGAAGAAAACCCGGCAACCCTGCACGATCTCGCCGGCGAGTTCTCGGTTTCCGCAGAGCGGATTCGGCAGATCGAGGTCAAGGCAATGCAGAAGATGCGCGCCAATCTGGCGCCGCTGGTGGCGAATACCTGAGGGGGCACGCAAAGTCGCGGGTGGAGGTGCCGCCTGCACACAAAAAAAGCCGGCAATGCCGGCTTTTTTCCTGCCCCAAGGCCAAAGTTTCGTCTCTCGTCAGCTGCCCCTTTCCGCCTTGCCTGGCAGAGCCTTTTTCGCGGCTGATGACGGCGCCTTCACCAGGCGGCGCGCCGCGGCGACAACGCTCGCCACGTTGATGGCGAAGAAATCGTAGAGATCGGCCGCCGGCGCCGACTCGCCAAAACGGTCGATTCCGACGACGGCACCGTTGCCGCCGACGTACTTCCACCACAGATCGGGATGCCCGGCCTCGATAGCGACGGCCGGCAGCGACGGCGGCAGCACCTGCTGCCGGTACGCCAGCGGCTGCAGATCGAAACGCCGCGTACACGGCATCGAAACCACGCGCGCGACGATTCCTTCCTCTTCGAGTGCCGCCCGCGCGGCGATGGCGATGTTCAACTCGGAACCGGTGCCGATCAGCAGCACGCTCGTTGCGACGCTGTCCGCGTCGCCGATGACGTAGCCGCCGAGCTTGATGCGGGCGATCTGCGCGGCGCTGCGCGCCAGCGCCGGCAGGTTTTGCCGGGAAAGCAGGAAGCACGAAGGGCCATCGCTTCGTTCTAGGGCAGAAGTCCAGGCGACCGCCGTCTCGACGGCATCGGCCGGGCGCCACACGTCCAGCCCGGGAATAAGGCGCAGGGACGCCGCGTGCTCGATCGGCTGATGCGTCGGGCCGTCCTCGCCGAGGCCGATCGAGTCGTGCGTGTAGACCATCAGCTGGCGCAGCTTCATCAGCGCGGCGAGGCGAATTGCGTTCCGTGCGTAATCGGAAAAGACCAGGAAAGTCGCGGTATACGGAATGAAGCCGCCGTGCAGCGCGATGCCGTTGGCGATCGCCGTCATGCCGAACTCGCGCACCCCATAGTTGATGTAGTTGCCGGCCTGTTCGCGGTTGGCCGGGCGCGTGCCGCTCCAGTTGGTCAGATTCGACCCGGTCAGGTCGGCCGAGCCACCGAGCAGCTCTGGCAGCACAGGGGCCAGCGCTTCGATGACATTCTGCGAAGCCTTGCGCGTGGCGACGGCGCCAGCCGGTGTTGCGCACTGTTTGAGCAACGCGGCGACGTGCCGGCTCCAGTCGGCAGGTAACTCGCCCTGCATGCGACGGGCAAACTCGGCGGCCAGCTCCGGGTAGGCGACACGATACGCGGCAAAGCGCAGCTTCCAGTCATTCTCGGCGTCGGCTCCAGAAACGCGCGCGTCCCAGCCAGAACGAACATCAGGAGGGATTTCGAAAGGGGCAAACGGCCATTCGAGCAGGCGGCGCGTGTCGGCAATCTCGGCCGCACCCAGCGGCGCCCCGTGCACCTCATGCGTACCGCCCTTGTTCGGCGAGCCAAAACCGATCATGGTCTTGCAGCAGATCAGCGTCGGCCGCCCGGTCTGGGTCCTGGCAATACGAATCGCTGCCTCGATCGAATCGGCGTCGTGGCCGTCGCAATGGGCTACCACCCGCCAGCCGTAGGCCTCGAAACGCTGCGGCGTGTCGTCGGCGAACCACGGCTGTACGCGCCCGTCGATGGAAATGTCGTTGTCGTCGTAGAAGACGATCAACTTCGACAGCGACAGGCGCCCGGCCAAGGAACAGGCTTCGTGCGAAACGCCTTCCATCAAGCAGCCGTCGCCAATGAAGGCATAGGTGTAGTGGTCGACGATCTTGTGCGCCGGGCGGTTGAAGGTCTCGCCCATCAGGCGCTCGGCGAGCGCCATGCCGACGGCGTTGGCCAGCCCCTGCCCGAGTGGTCCGGTGGTCGTTTCGACCCCGGTGGTGATCCCGAACTCGGGGTGACCGGGCGTCTTCGAGTGCAGCTGTCGAAAGCGCTGCAGCTCCTCGATCGGCAGGTCGTAGCCGCTGAGATGCAGCAGCGCGTAGAGGAGCATCGAGCCATGCCCGTTGGAGAGCACGAAACGGTCGCGGTCGGCCCAGCACGGATTGGCCGGATTGTGCTTCAGGTGATGACGCCAGAGGACCTCGGCGATGTCGGCCATGCCCATCGGCATCCCGGGATGACCGGAGTTCGCCGCCTGCACGGCGTCAATGGCGAGAAAGCGCAGGGCGTTGGCGCAGCGGCGGCGTAGCTTGCGGGATGCGGTGGGCACGGAAATCTCCTTCCCTCAGGGTAGGGCAACTGTCGTCGACCAGTGCGTGGCGATGGCGTTCAGCGCGTACGGCGCTTCTTGTCCATCAACTGCATGATCATCGGCGTAAAAATGATCTGCATCGCCAGACCCATCTTGCCGCCTGGGCAGACGATGATGTTCGGGCGCGACATGAACGAACCATGCAGCATGCTCAGCAGATAAGGGAAGTCAATGCCATGAGGATTGGCGAAACGGATCACCAGCATGCTTTCGTCAGCCTGCGGGATATCCTGGGCAATGAACGGATTCGAGGTGTCGACCGTTGGCACGCGCTGGAAATTGACGTGCGTCCTGGAAAACTGCGGGCAGATGTAGTTGATGTACTCAGGCATCCGTCGCAGGATGGTATCGACCACCGCTTCGGTTGAGTAACCGCGCTGCGCCTTGTCGCGATGCAGCTTCTGGATCCATTCGAGGTTGATGATCGGGACGACACCGACGCACAGGTCGACATGGCGCCCGACGTCAACGGTTTCGGTACGCGCCGCGCCGTGCAGACCTTCGTAGAACAGGAGGTCGGTCCCTGCAGGGAGGTCAGCCCAGGGAGTGAAAGTTCCCGGTGGAGAAGCGTAAAGCTCGGCTTCAAGATCGTCATGCACATAGTGGCGACTCTTGCCACCACCGCTCGCGCCGTACGTTCGGAACAAGGCTTCGAGTTCGGCGAACAAATTGGCTTCGGGTCCGAAGTGACTGAACTGGTGGTCACCGGCAAGCGCCTTCTCGGCCATCTTCTCGCGCATCTCCAGGCGATCGTAACGATGAAAACTGTCGCCCTCGATAATCGCGGCGTTGAGGTTCTCGCGCCGAAAGATGTGCTGGAAGGCCTTGGTCACCGACGTGGTTCCGGCGCCCGAGGAACCGGTAATCGCGATGACCGGGTTCTTGATCGACATTGGAAATTCCTCCTGTAACTGAAGTTGAACGGTGTCCGCGCGGCTGCCCGATACCGGGCTCAATCGTCCCGGAACAGGGTACGCGTCGAGAACAACGGCGAACTGAAGGGCTGATCCTCACCGGTCTCGTGCTCGCGATGGTAGCGTTCGATTCGTTCGACCTCGTCACGCGAACCGAGAATCACCGGTACCCTCTCGTGCAGGCTGGTCGGTTGCACGTCGAGAATGCGCTGGCTGCCGGTTGACGCCAGGCCACCCGCCTGGGCGACGATCATGGCCATCGGGTTCGCTTCGTACATCAGGCGCAAGCGACCGGGCCTGGACAGATCCTTGCTGTCGCGCGGGTACATGAAAACGCCGCCGCGCATCAGGATGCGATGAACTTCGGCAACCATCGACGCCACCCAGCGCATATTGAAGTCCTTGCCGCGAACGCCGCTCTGCCCGGCCAGACACTCGCTGACGTAGCGCTGCACAGGCGGCTCCCAGAAGCGCTCGTTGGAAGCGTTGATGGCAAACTCACGCGTTTCCGGCGCGATCACCAGGTTCGGGTGGGTGAGTAGGAATTCGCCTATGTTGCGATCGAGCGTAAAACCATGCGTTCCGTTGCCGACGCTCAGTACGAGCATTGTCGATGGTCCGTAGAGCGCGTAGCCGGCGGCAACCTGCTGCGCGCCCGGTTGCAGAAAATCGACCGCCGTCGGCGCCCCGCCACTACAATTCTCGGGGCAGCGCAGGACCGAAAAGATGCTCCCCACCGACAGGTTGACGTCGATATTCGATGAACCGTCGAGCGGGTCGAAAACCAGCAGATAGCGGCCGCGGGGGTTTTCGGAGGGAATCGGAAAAATATCCTCCATCTCCTCGGAGGCCATCGCCGCCAGGTGACCACCCCACTCGCAGTGGCGGAGGAAGGCCTGGTTAGCGAGGACGTCGAGCTTCTTCTGCCCTTCGCCCTGGACGTTTTCGCTGCCGGCATCACCCAGCAGATCGGCCAGAGAACCACGCGAGACGCCCTGGGCAATGGCCTTGCAGGAACGAACAATGTCGCTCATGAGCATTGAAAAATCACCGACCAGCGACGGATTGCGGCGCTGCTCTTCGATCAGGAACTTGTTGACATTGGTACGTCCGCATAGCATGGCGGTACTCCGGAAGATGAAATCTTGGCTGGTCGATCAGCGATGCCCCGATTCTAGCCGCCTGATAGAAAAACTCTAGTTAAAGCTATTGTCTATTTTATTTAATGAAAACTAACCGATGAGAAACGCGACTATCCGTCAGCTGCAGATTTTTTCGGTCGCCGCCAGCCATCTCTCGTTTGCGCGGGCGGCCGAGAGTCTGCATCTGACGCACGCGGCCATCTCGCTGCAGATCAAGCAGCTGGAGGAAGTCTGTGGAACCCTGCTCTTCGAGCGCATCGGCAAGCGCGTCTTTCTGACCGAAGCGGGGGAGATCCTGCTCGAACACGCGCGCCAGATCCTGCAATCGCTGAAAGAGGCCGACGAAGCGCTACTGGCGCTGAAAGGTCTGAAAGGCGGACGCATCGCCATCGCCGTTGCCAGTACGGCCGAGTATTTCGCGCCGGGGCTGCTGGCACAGTTTCGCAAGACGCACGCCGACGTACGTATCCGCCTGCTCATCGACAACCGCGACACGGTCTTTCGCCTGCTCGCCAGCAACGAGGTGGACCTGGCGATCATGGGCCGGCCGCCGCCGGCCCTCGACGCCACGGCGGTGGCCTTCGCGCCGCACCCGCTGGTGATCGTCGCCGCTGCCGACCATCCCCTGACCCGGCGGCCAAGCGTCGCCGTCGAAGACCTGGCCAGTGAAATGCTGATCGTTCGCGAGACGGGATCAGGCACACGCTCGGCGATGGAAGAGTTCTTCCAGGAGCGCTCGATCAAGCCGCGCATCGGCATGGAGATGGGTAGCAACGAAGCCATCAAGCAGGCGGTCGTCGCCGGACTGGGGATCAGCTTCCTCTCCCAGCACACGCTCGGACTCGAACTCAGCGCCGGGCGGCTGAGCGTCCTGAAGGTCGAGGGAACGCCGGTGATGCGCCGCTGGCACATCGTCCGCCACAAGAGCAAGCACCTGACGCCAGCGCTGGCCGCCTTCTGGGATTTCGTGCTGGAATTCGCGCCAGCCTACCTGCGCAAGCGGGTCTGACGATTCGGTCGCCAAGGCGAGCCGACACGCGCGACCAGCTCGGCGGCGGCATGGATCAGGCAAAGCCGGTGCGCGTGGTGGCTGCCGGTATCGGCAAGCGAGACGGCTGCAGGCGACGCAGCGGGAAAACGATCCTGGCAATACAGCCGCACGCCGCTTCTCCACCCGCGTCGCCGGTCTTCGGACGCAGGCTGGCTGCAGCCTGATGGACCTCGGCAATTTCGCGAACGATGGCCAGGCCCAGGCCGCTTCCCTCGCCATCGCTGCCGTCGGCCCGATAAAAGCGGTCGAAGACCTTGTGTGAATCGTCGTCGGAAATACCGCTGCCACTGTCTTCGATCTCGAGCAGGGCAAAATCGCCCTGCCCGAACACCCGCGCCGTGACCCGCCCTCCGGCGGGCGTATAGCGCAGGGCATTGTCGAGCAGGTTGTTGATCATCTCGCGCAAGAGAAAGGCGTTGCCGACAATCGGCACCGGACCGGCCGGTTCGTAACCCAGATCGATGCGCTTCTCGAGCGCCTGCACGACCCAGGTTTCGACGATTTCGCGCAGCAACTGCTCAAGGTCGAGTGGCACCAGCGTTTGCTGCGAATGCCCGCTCGCCTCGGCCCGCGCCAGCGCCAGCAACTGGTCGACCAGGTGCGAGGCGCGATCGACGCCGGTGAGAATCTGCCTCAGCGCGTGCCGCAACTCGGCCGGGTCACGCTCACCCATGGCCAGCTGCGCTTGCGTCTTCAGGCCGGTCAGCGGCGTTCGCATCTGGTGTGCGGCGTTGGCGATGAACCGGCGCTGTGCTTCGACGTTGTTCTGCATTCGCGCCAGCATCGAATTGAAAGCTTCGGTCAGCGGTCGCAGCTCCTCGGGGACGCGACTCAGCGAAATCGGCGAGAGGTCTGCTTCGCGACGCGCTTCGATACGGTTACGCAAGCGGGTCAACGGACGCAGTCCCTGCGACAGCCCGAACCAGACGAGCACGACCGCCAAAGGGATGATCACGAACTGCGGCAGGATCACGCTGGCAATGATCTTGTTCGCCAGCTGGGAACGCTTCTCAGTCGTTTCGCCGACCTCAATCAGAACGCGATGGGTCGGCGAGCCCGGGCTGGCGAAGACATAGGTATAAGCGACGCGCAACGTCTGGCCGCGGTACTCGTCATCACGGAAATGAACCTCGCCCGACTCGACGCTCCCCAGGCCGGCAGGCAAGGGCGGCACCGGCAGTTCGGGATCTCCGACAACCAGGGTGCCGTCAGCGTCAATGAGGTGAAAATAGACGTTGTCGATCTCGTCGGAACGCAGAAAAAGCTGCGCCAGGCCGGGCATCGCCAGCTGCGGACGCCCGTCGGCGAAGGTAATCTGGCGCGATATCGCCGCCACATGTTCGCGCAGCGACTGATCATAGGGGAAGCTGGCAACGCTGTTGGCAAAGTAATGGGTGAAAGCGATGCTGATCGGCCACACGAAGAGGAGCGGTGCAAGCATCCAGTCCAGGATCTCGCCGAACAGCGAGCGCTGGACGTCAGGGTCTCGTTTCTTCCGCAGGTTTCTCAAGATAGTATCCGAGGCCGCGCACGGTCGTGATATTGACACCCGTCGCTTCGAGCTTCTTGCGCAAGCGATGGATATAGACCTCGATGGCATTGTGGCTCACTTCCTCGCCCCAGCCACAGAGATGATCGACCAGCTGGTCCTTGCTCACCAGCCGTTTGGTACGCGAGAGGAGAATCTCCAGCAGGCCGAGCTCGCGCGCGGAAAGGTCGAGCATCTCGCCATCGACCATCGCGCAGCGGTCGGTCTGGTCAAAGGTCAGCAAGCCACACTGGATGAGACGTGCCGTCCCCGAAGAGCGACGGCTCAGCGCACGCACACGCGCCTCCAGCTCCGGCAGTTCGAACGGCTTGGCCATGTAGTCGTCGGCACCCAGGTCAAGCCCCTTGACGCGGTCGTCAATGCCGTCAAGCGCGGTCAGGATCAATACCGGGGTGCTCGACTTGCGGGCACGCAGCCGCCGCAGCACGTCCAGCCCGGGCAACTTTGGCAGGCCCAGATCGAGAATCACCAGATCGTAGACGTTGGTCATCAAAGCCGTATCGGCGTCGATTCCCGTATAGGCGCAGTCGACTGCGTAGCCCGCCTTGCGCAGCGAGCGGCTAAGGCCATCGGCAATGATTCGGTCGTCTTCAGCAAGAAGGATGCGCATCGATCTCGGTTCGTTGCCTGGCGTACGTAAGCTGCCTGTAAGCCCCCGCTTTTAGGCTACGCACGCTGTTCTCCATTTCATGGTCTTCGGAGTTCTGGTTGCGACCGGAACTTGGGGAGTGTCCGGGTACCGCCCTGGGCACTCCCCACCATTTTTTGCCGACCCTGCCGCGGCGCCGAAACCAACGTCATGCTACGGGACGGGCGGCCGCCGGGGACACGATGGCCCCGCTTTCCGTGCGAGTGTAACAAAAAACCCTCGCCTGTCGTGGCCTTCCGAAAGTCATGCCGACGTCTTGACGAATCGCCGACGGCCTCGCCTATTCGCCTGCGATTCAGGCCTTGCCGCGCTTGAGCCAGGTTTCTGCCAGGCGTACCCAGTAACTGATGCCGAGCGGCAGGATTTCGTCGTTGAAGTCGTAGTGGGGATTGTGCAGGGTGCAGCCGCCGCTGCCAGGACCGTTGCCCAGCCAGACGTAACAACCCGGCTTCTCAGCCAGCATGTAGGCGAAGTCTTCGGCGCCCATCGACGGCAGCTCATCGACCCGCAGCTTGTCGGCGCCGAGCAAATCCCTGACCACCTGACGACAGACTTCGCTTTCCGCAGCGCTATTGACCGTTGCCGGATAGCGGTGGTCGAAGCGCACCGAGATCTGCGCACCAAAGGCGCTGGCCATGCCGGTGCACAGGCGCTCGACGGCGCGCTCGACCAGCACCTGTGTTTCGCCATTGAAGCTGCGGATCGTGCCACGCAGGACGGCATCGTCGGGAATGATGTTCCACGCCTCACCGCCGTGCATCTGAGTGACGCTGACGACAGCCGACTCGCAAGGGTGGACGTTGCGCGCCACGACGGTCTGCAAGGCGAGCACCAGCTGGCTGCTGACGACCAGCGTGTCGACACCCTGATGCGGCATCGCGGCATGGCAACCGTGCCCACGCACCCAGATCTCGAAGGCGCACGTCCCGGCCATCACCGGCCCCGGCATCACCGCCATTTCGCCAACCGGGATTCCGGGCCAGTTGTGCAGGCCAAACACGGCGTCCATCGGAAACTTCTCGAACAGGCCGTCGGCAATCATCACCGCAGCCCCTCCCTCCGACTCCTCGGCAGGCTGGAAGATGAAATGCACGCTGCCGTCAAAATCGAGCTCGTCGACGTGCCCGGCCATGTAGCGCGCGGCGCCGAGCAGCATCGCTGTATGGCCGTCGTGACCACAGGCGTGCATCAGGCCTGCGGCGGTCGAGCGGTGCGAAAAGTCGTTCTTCTCGAGCAGCGGCAGCGCATCCATGTCGGCGCGCAGGCCAATCGCCCGCCCGCTGCTGCCTTTGCGCAGCGTCGCCACGACGCCCGTCTGCGCCAGCCCACGATGAACCTGCAGGCCGTAGCTGCTCAGCTCGCGCGCGACCAGATCGGCGGTGCGCAACTCATTGAAAGCAAGCTCCGGGTGCGCGTGAATGTCGCGCCGGATGGCCGCCAGCTCGTCGACAAAGGGAATATCAAAAAGACTCATGAGCCTGACCAGAAAAATTGGAAAATCGAGTGTATGCCAGACTGGCTTGCTCGTGGCGGCGCGCACCGTTATCCTTGCTCACATGCATCTCGTTCTCATTAGCGGCCTCTCCGGTTCCGGCAAATCGATCGCCCTCAAAGTGCTGGAGGACGCTGACTACTACTGTGTGGACAACCTTCCCTCCCAGTTGTTGCCGCAACTGGTCGCGCAACTCGATGCGCAGGGCTATCACAAGGTCGGCGTGGTGATCGATAGTCGCGGCGGCGACAGCGTCGCCAAGCTCCCGCCACAGCTCGACGCCCTGCGCGCCAGGGATCTCGAACTGCAACTGCTGTTTCTCGACGCGCAGGACGACACGCTGATCAAGCGCTACTCGGAAACGCGGCGCCGGCACCCGCTGGCCAGCGATCGGCTGACCCTCACCGAAGCCATTGCCGAGGAACGTGTGCACCTGGCCGGCCTGTCCGCCATCGCGCACCACATGGATACCAGTGTCCTCAAGCCCAGCTCGCTGCGCGAGTGGGTGCGCCAGTTTGTCGCCACCGACGACGACGCCGATCCCCGCCACGGCCTGGCGCTGCTGTTCGAATCCTTTGGCTTCAAGAACGGCATTCCGCTTGACGCCGATCTGGTATTCGACGTCCGTTGCCTGCCCAATCCCTACTACGAAGTCAACCTGCGCGCGCTGACCGGCCGTGACCTGCAGGTCGTTTCCTTTCTCGAAGCCGAACCCGAAGTCCTGCGCATGCGCAACGACATTGCCGGCTTCGTTCGTGCCTGGCTACCGGCGTACGTTCGCGACAGTCGCAATTACCTGACCGTGGCCATCGGCTGCACCGGCGGGCAGCACCGCTCGGTGTACCTCGCCGAGCGGTTGGGACGTGAATTCCGCAGCAGTGCCCGGGTACTGGTTCGGCACCGTGAATTGGCGCCGCCGCCGATGGCCGCTCTCGACATCCCGTAATGCTCTGGCTCGGGCTGTTCAAGCCCGGCGACTGGCTGATCGTGGCGCTGGGCCTGGCCCTCTGCGCCACCGCTTTCCCGCTCGCCTGGCAGGCCGGCGCTGCTGAAAAAGCGATCGTCCGGCGTGGCGGCGAAGTCTTCTCGGCGCTCGACCTGTCGCGCAATCGCCGCATCGATGTCCCAGGCCCCTTGGGCGTCACGACGGTGGTCGTCGAGCAGCGTCGTGTGCGCATCGCTGCGGATCCTGGCCCACGCCAGTACTGCGTGCGCCAGGGCTGGCTATCGCGGCCCGGAGAGATCGCCATCTGCGCTCCGAACCAGGTCAGTGTCGAAGTGCAGGGAAACAGGCAGCCTTACGATTCGCTGTCCTACTGAATGCGGAGCGCCATGGCCGTCCCTGTGTGACGAATGCCCTGGTTTTGCAGACAGCGATCCGCGTTATAATGGCAAGCCTAATCCGAGGGGCGCTGCAGGGCTGTCGTTCGACAGTTTCAGGCTCGGATTTCTCAAACGGCGCTCATCCAACCAACCCATGCCGGGCATGGGAAGCGGGGTGGGCCCAGGCTGAAGTCCTTCAGTAAGGCACGCTCCGGCTTCCTTGCCCGTCAAAGTTCCGAAGGAGCCACCTGTGCTGGACGCTTTTAGCAAGACCCAAGACTACGTCATTGCCGACCTCGGCCTCGCCGACTGGGGCCGCAAGGAAATACGCATCGCCGAAACCGAAATGCCTGGCCTGATGGCGATTCGCGAAGAATTCGCCGCCGCCAAGACGCTGCAGGGTGCCCGCATCACCGGTTCGCTGCACATGACCATTCAGACCGCCGTACTGATCGAAACGCTGACCGCCCTCGGCGCCGAAGTGCGCTGGGCGTCGTGCAACATCTTCTCGACCCAGGACCATGCCGCCGCCGCCATCGCCGCATCCGGCGTACCGGTATTCGCCGTCAAGGGCGAATCGCTGACCGATTACTGGGACTACACGCACCGTATCTTCGAGTGGCCCGACGGCGGTTTCAGCAACATGATCCTCGACGATGGCGGCGACGCGACGCTGCTCCTGCACCTCGGCGCCAGAGCCGAAAAGGACCTCTCGGTGCTCGCCAAGCCGACTTCCGAAGAAGAGACCATTCTCTTCGCGGCAATCAAGGCCAAGCTGGCCAGCGATCCTGCCTGGTACTCGGTCCGCCTGGCGGCGGTCAAGGGGGTCACCGAAGAAACCACCACCGGTGTGCATCGTCTTTACCAGATGCACGCCAAGGGTGAGCTGCGCTTCCCGGCGATCAACGTCAATGATTCGGTCACCAAATCGAAGTTCGACAATCTCTACGGCTGCCGCGAATCGCTGGTCGACGGCATCAAGCGCGCCACTGACGTGATGATCGCCGGCAAGATTGCCCTGATTGCCGGCTACGGCGACGTCGGCAAGGGCTCCGCCCAGGCCATGCGCGCCCTCTCCGCGCAGGTCTGGGTGACCGAGATCGACCCGATCTGTGCGCTGCAGGCAGCCATGGAAGGCTTCCGGGTAGTGACCATGGACTACGCTGCCGACAAGGCCGACATCTTCGTCACCTGCACCGGCAACTATCACGTCATCGACCATGGGCACATGGCCAGGATGAAGAATCAGGCCATCGTCTGCAACATCGGGCACTTCGACAACGAAATCGACGTCGCCTCGGTCGAGGGTTACGACTGGGAAGAGATCAAGCCACAGGTCGACCATGTCATCTTTCCCGACGGCAAGCGCATCATCCTGCTGGCCAAGGGTCGCCTGGTCAACCTCGGCTGCGGCACCGGCCACCCCTCGTACGTGATGAGTTCGTCGTTCGCCAACCAGACCATCGCCCAGATCGAGCTGTTCACGCGTACCGCCGATTATCCGGTCGGCGTCTATACGCTGCCCAAGCATCTCGACGAAAAGGTCGCCCGCCTGCAGCTCAAGACGCTGAACGCGCAGCTCAGCGAATTGAGCGATGCGCAAGCCGCGTACATCGGTGTCGCCAAGAATGGTCCCTACAAACCGGACCACTACCGCTACTGATGCCCGCTACCAACAGGGGCGATCGTCATGCGACTGATCCTGCTCTGGCTGCTCAACGCCTGCGCGCTGCTTGCCGTCGCCTATCTGATGCCCGCGTCGATACAGCTGGCATCGTTTGCGGCGGCACTGATCGCCGCCTTGTTACTGGGGCTGGTGAACACCGTCTTGCGGCCCCTGTTGGTTCTGCTCACCCTCCCGGTCACGCTGCTGACCTTCGGCCTCTTCCTGTTCGTGGTCAACGGCCTGATGTTCTGGCTGGCCGGTTCACTGCTCGAAGGCTTCGTCGTCAACGGCTTCTGGCCGGGCGTCTTCGGAGCGCTGCTGTACAGCATCATCGCGTCGCTACTTTCCTCCCTGTTGGCTGCCCGCAAGGGCAAGTGATGGTCTCCCCATGACACAGCACAAGCGTACTTTCAGCCTCGAACTTTTCCCCCCGCAAACGCCCGAAGGCGCCGAGAAGCTGCGCGCCGCGCGTGCCCGCATGGCCGCGCTCAAGCCCCGCTTCTTCTCGGTCACTTTCGGCGCTGGTGGCTCCACCCGCGACCGGACGCTCGAAACGGTGCTCGACATCCAGGGCGAAGGCCACCAGGCAGCGCCTCACCTGTCGTGCATCGGCTCGACGCGCGAAAGCATTCGCAGCATCCTTGAACAGTACCGCGCGAACGGCATCCGCCATCTCGTCGCGCTGCGCGGCGACCTCCCGTCGGGGATGGCCAGGCCCGGCACTTTTCGCTACGCCAACGAGCTGGTCGAATTCATCCGCGCCGAAACCGGCGACTGGTTTCATATCGAAGTCGCCGCCTACCCCGAATACCACCCGCAGGCAAAAAGCCCGCGCGACGACCTCGTGAACTTCAAGCGCAAGCTCGACGCCGGAGCCAACTCGGCGATCACCCAGTACTTCTACAACTTCGACGCCTACGCGCACTTCATCGACGATTGCCAGGCAATCGGCATCGACGTGCCGATCGTCCCCGGCATAATGCCGATCGCCAGCTACAGCAGCCTGGCACGCTTCTCCGACACCTGCGGTGCGGAAATACCGCGCTGGATCAGGAAGAAGCTGGAAAGCTACGGCGACGATAGCGCGTCCATCCGTGCCTTCGGCCTCGACGTGGTCAGCGGGCTTTGCCAACAACTGCTGGCCAACGACGCACCGGGCCTGCACTTTTACACCCTCAACCAGGACGCCCTGACCACCCAGCTGTGGCAGCGCCTCCACCTTTCATAGGTTTCTCAAGATGGCTGCACGCGAGCTACCCGTAGTTGTCCGCTATGCTCTCGAACTCTTCGCTCCGCTCGGCACGCTGCGCGTCAAGGCAATGTTCGGCGGCTGGGGCTTTTATTGCGACGATCTGTTCTTTGCGATCGTCGCCGACGACGTCCTTTACCTCAAGGCGGATGCGCAGAGCGCCGCCACCTTCGAAGCGGTCGGCGGCAGGCCTTTTAGCGTCCTGCGCAAGGACGGCCGCAACGACACCATGAATTACTGGACGGTGCCCGAAGAGGCGATGGAGAGCGGCGAGGAAATGTTGCCCTGGGCACGTGCCGCACTGGCCGCGGCGGCGCGCAGTCGCAAGCCAGCCAAGTAGCACGCCCGCGACAGACACCGGCCGCGCCGAGCGCGAGCGAACGCCGCCCCGCGCAGGCACTCGGCGAAAGAGCAGATTTCAGGCTAGAATTGCGCGCGTCGCGCCGTCTCGCCGGCTGCACGAGGACGCGCGCACCCTGCCTGGACTCCCGGCGAACGCGCCAGCCCGCAGCAGACCCGCCCGACGAGGATGCATGAAGGACTACTACGCAGTACTGGGCGTGACCAGTGAGACGTCTATCGAAGGCGTCAAGCAGGCCTATCGCAAGAAGACGCTGCAGCTCCACCCTGACCGCAATACCGCATCTGACGCAGCGGACAGATTCCGCGACGTTCAGGAAGCCTACGAGACGCTTTCCGACGCCACCCGGCGACACGACTACGAAGAGAACCGGCGCCGCAACCTTCTCGAGAAGCCGCTTGAAACGGCGCGGGAGATCTGGAAGAACTACCTGGAAGGAGTATTGCAGTGAGGCTGTCGCCATTTTTTGAAGAGCTCAGCTCGGCCTACGAGGCCGAGCTCGACGACCTGTTGACCGACTCGGCGGGACACGATGTCCTCGCTCAGCGGCTGCGCCTGAAGCGCAGCCAGCTTCCCGATCTGCTGCCGATGATCGAATGCAACCCGGAAATGCTGGCCGTCGCGTTTCATGGCGGAATGGATTTTCTCAGCCCGGAAGTGATGCGCGAACTGGTGGCGCAGGACCCTGAAGACCTGCCCTCGTGGGACGTTCTGGGGGAAGAATCGGTTCGCCTGCAACCCTGGGCTGCGGAACTGGCCAAGATCGTCCTCTCCGACCCGAACGGTGAGCAGTTCCTGGTCGTCACGGCGTGTCTGGAGTACCTGCGGGCAAGCAGCAAGGGGCCATCGGAGCCAGGCGTTCGGCGGCGCGACGACTATGGCGGCTACGACGACGAACGGACCGACGCTGACGTCGAGCCCGACAACGACGTCGATCTCGAAGAAGCGGGCGCTGACTGGCTTGCCGAACAGGGCTTTGACCGCAAAGATCGAACTTCGGGAGATAACTGATGAGTCATCCGGTGCTCGTACGCGCAGAGAAGCTGATCCGGGTCGGCGATATCGTCGGCGCCGAGGCGGCGCTGGCGTCGTTGGTCGACAGTGACGGCGACGGCGCACTGGTCGTCGCGCTTGACGATTTTGCCGCCAAGGACCTGTTGGCAATCCTCCGCGACTTCGATTCCTCGAAGGAATCGGTGGTCAGCCTGCTGGTCCTGCCGGAACAGTTCGCGCGCGCCATCGTCCTCGAACGTCGCTATGGCGACGCCAGCCACGAACGCCTGCGGGCGATCATCAACTCGGTCATTTTCCGCGCCGACAGTGATCCCGGAGAGTTCATCGAGGCGATCGGGGCAGTCGACGGCGGCTGTGACGCGCTCGCCGATTATCTCTGCGACCGTGGCGAAATCGTCGAGCACTTCTTCAAGACCGGCACCTTCGGCTTCTTCGACGACATCGATGAAGCAGCCGCCGACCTGAACGACGACGAACGTCTCGACGAACTGTCGGATCCGGAGGCCAATCGCCCCTTCCTCAGCCATAGCGAAGTCAGCGATCAGGACTGGATGGAGCTGACCTGGCTACTGCGTTACGAACATCCCGAGATCTTCCGCGATGTCCTGCTCATCCTGCGCGCACGCGCGCGTGCCGAAGAACCGCAGTTGGCCAGCGACGAGACGGCAAGTCGCGCCAACGAACAGCGCAGACCCCCCGGCGAGCCCGAGGAAGAATCCGCGTTGTAGACCGGCAAATCGTCACACCCGCCAAACCCACCCGCTGACTGCCCATGCCCGATGACCGTCGCCAGATCGCCGTTTTCGACGATCGCCCGTTTTTCGAACGCGCGCTCGCCTTCGGCGTGCGCGCCGGCATCCTGGATGGGGAGAAGCTTGCCGCCATTGGCGACGAGGCGCCGAAGGGAATGGTGCAGATCGCCGAGTATTTCGGCACCCAGTATCTGCGCCCGAACATCGACGAGGCACGCGAACGAATCGTCAATCTGGTCAGCCTGTTCCTCGAGGAACAAAGCGGTGGCGACCTCGAAAAGGCGGCACGATCACTGCGTGACGGCAGCTTCCTGTCGCATTCGCGGGGCGGCTCGGAAATGCTGAAAAGCCTCTGGGCGATGCCTGAGGACGCATCGTTCGGAATCATGGTCAAGCAATCGCAGAAGACGTTTCTCGCCGACTGGTCACTGCGCAGCAGTGCCGACTATCGCCAGGCACGCGCCGAACGGCAAGACTACCAGCAGACGATCGACGCGGCGCTGTGGTTTGCCGAAAGGCTCGGCGCCCCGGCCAGCGAGATTTCCACCGTCGCCAGCGAGTCGATCATCCGCAGCGCAATCCTCGTCCATCTCGCCGGCAGCACGACAAGCTCACTGCCCAACGCCTCTGAGTTCGTTGACCTGCTGGCAAGGCTGCGCAAAAACGGCGTGCCTGGCAGGGGGAAAAAGAGCCTCGCGGCGCTCTTCAAGGCGCTGCCGCAAGCCCATCACGCGGTCGCGCGCAAGGAATTGCAGAAGGTCGAGAACGACGATCTGCCGAGGATCCTCGACGCCTCGCGGGCGATGAACACGATCATTCCCGAGCTTGAGCCGCATTATTTTCTACGCGATTTTGGCCTCGAGGAGGCCAGCCAGTTCAGTGCTGGAGTGTCGCAGGACTGGCAGAAGATTACCGCTGGCAAGGTCGACGACAACTCCCTGCTGACGATTTTCCTTTGTCTCGCCGTCGATACGCCACCCCGGCCGGCACTGAGCAAAGCCGCTGCCCGCACGCTGATTGGCAAGATCCGGAGCAAGGGCCTGCAACGCCAACCAGCGCTGGCATTCATCCGCGCTTTTGCGCCCTACGCCATGCAGGATGACCTCGAAACCCTCTGGAAAACGGTCTTTCCGGAGCTCGAGGAGGCGCTCGTCGACCCCGCCGACGCTTCCGGCAACCAGGCGCTCGCCTACCTGAAGGAAAACTGCAGCATCCGCTAATCGCGTGGGCGCAGCGAACCGGCGATCGCCCGATCGCGCGGTCCACGCCGCGAGACCAGCCACACCCCGGCCAGTACCAGTCCGGCACCGGCCAGCTGGATCAGGGAAAGCGGCTCGCCGAGCAGCAGCCAGGCAAAGGCGATGGTCAGCATCGGGCCGAGGGTCCCGATCATCACCGCCTGGGTCGCGCCAATGCGGCGGATCGCCGCTGATTGCAGGAAAACCGGCAGCACCGTCGAAAACAGAGCCATCGCCGCCGCGTAGGCGTAGACCGGCACGGGCTGCAGCAAGGCCGACAACGGCTGCGTGACGAGCAGGTGCAGCTCGGTGGCCAGTACCGACACCAGCATCGCCAATGCCGTGAAGCGCACCGAACCGAGGCGCTGGATCATGCTGCCGCTGCCCGCCAGGTAGAAGGCATAGGCCAGCGACGAGGCGAAGACGAAAAGCGAGCCGATGAGTAGCGACCGCGCCTCACCCGAGAATTCGAGGTCATGGAAGAAGACCAGGCCAATTCCCGCATACGACAGCAGCAGCGCACCGATCTCCCGCGGCTGCAGGGTCTTGCCCATGAAGATCACGCCGATCATCACCGTCAGCGTCGGATAGGTAAACAGAATCAGGCGCTCGAGACCGGCGCTGATATAGGCGAGGCCAATGAAGTCGAGAATGCTTGCCCCGTAGTAGCCGAGCAGGCCGAGCACGACGAGCGTCAACCAGTCACGGCGTGACAGCGACGGCGCCGCACGGCTGGCGTGCACCGCGATGAGCGCGAAGAAGGGCAGAGCAAAGGTCATGCGCAAGGAAAGCAGGGTGATCGCATCGACCGGCGCCGCCTGCGGTACGGCGTAGGCCAGCTTGACGAAGATCGCCTTGAACGAGAAGCCGAACGCCGCGAGAATCGCCAGCAGGACCCCGAGACGTTCGGAAGAGCATTTTTTCCAGGGCATGCCGAGGCGATACAAGAGAAGCTTGCGGAGGCCTCTGGCTTACGAGGCGGGTGCTCACTGTACGTCAACGGCGACGGCGGGTAAACGCCGACGACGATCGACCACGCACACCGCGTCACCTTGGACCGGCACCGGGCGAGCCGGGCACCTCAGTAGTTGAGCTGCGGGAATGTCGGCCTGCCCACTGACAGTTCTCGCGTGGCGCGGTACACTTTCGCAAAAACCGTGCGCTCGCAAGAAAATGAAAAACGAAAAACACTGGCGTATCGCCGCCTGGGCGATCTGGCTGCTTCCCGCGGCACTGGTGGTCGCGATCGTCGTCACGGCTCCGCTGTCGCGCAGCGTGACCGAGATTTACCACGGCGCGGTCACCCACTGGTGGTCCCTGCAGCCTGTTTATAGCGGTTCCGTCGGCTTCAATTACCTGCCGCTGTTTCTCCCCGCTTTCGGCCTTTTCGCCTGGCTACCCTTGGAGCTCGGCGAGATCCTCTGGCGCTGGGCCGCGCTTGCCGGTCTCGGCGTCGGTCTCTGGCGCTGCACGGGGCCGATAACGACCACTTCCACAGGCCGCTACCCGCTCTTCGTGCTCGTCTCGCTGCTCAGCCTTCCGATCGGTCTGAGCGCTATCCGTAACGGTCAGTCGAGCGCTCAATTGGCCGCCTGCCTGGTTCTGGCTGCCGCCTGTCTGCAGCAGCGGCGTTGGTCGGCAGCGACCGTCTGGCTGTGCCTGGCGCTGGTCTGCAAGCCCCTGGCAATACCGGCCATTGGCCTCGCGGTGATGGCTTTTCCGCGTCTCTGGTGGCGCGCGCTGCTTGGCGTGCTGGTGGTGCTTCTGGCGCCCTATTTGCTGGCGCCGAGCGCTTATGTGCATGCGCTGTATGCCGCTTTCGCGACCAACCTCATGGATTGCTTCCACCCGCCCGATCGAACCTTCGCCGATGTCAACGGCGTTCTGATGGCCTTCAACCTCCAACTGGCCGGCGCGCCGTCACTGATCGTGCGCGTCGCCTCCGGTGTGGCGATGGCCCTCGCCATCTGGTTCACCGCCAGGCTGGCTGGCGACTTCCGGCGAGTCCTCCTCTGGCTGGGTTTCAGCACTAGCTACATCATGCTGTTCACGCCGATGAACGAGGCCAACAGCTACGTCATGCTGGCGCCGGCATTGGGACTGTGGGCGGGGTGGTTCCTCGACCGCGGCGAGACGCGAATGGTGCACACCTTCGTGCTGCTGTCGGTCAGCATCCTGCTGCTGGCGGACGTGATCGGCCTGGTGCTTGGCAAGGGAGTCAGGAATGAGTTCGACAAATTCTGGTCGCCGTTGATGACGTTCGTCTTCCTGGCGATCCTGGTGGCGCAGATTCGGCAGATGGCCGCCGAGGCAGGGCAAGCACTTCGGCGATCCCGAGCGCTCACAGCCGCGCCCGCCATCGGCACTCGCCCGGATCAACCGTAGCCTCGCTTCCCTACGGCCGGAAAGGTCACCGTCACCCGCAGACCTGAACGCGACTGCTGAGCGGCCGAGCCAGGAGCAGGCGTGGCTCCCGGACGAACGGAGATTGCCTCAACCATCGACAATCCGAGACCCGAAGCGATCTCGTTGCTGCCCCCGACACGACAGAACGGAGCAAACGCCCGCTCCCGCTCCCCTGGCGCGTTAAGAACCCGCGCACCGCCAGACCGCGGGAAGCCGGGTCGCGCATTCGCGTCCAAGGCCATCTCGTCCTCGTCTCGAAAACGTCGCCGGAGAGTCACGGAGTGGCGGGCTGGACGTCGACCCTCGATGAGGTAACAAATAACTGCAAGCAGAGTAAACAAACTATCATCGGGGGCCCGACCAGGGCTGGACCTCGTTGCTGGTGACCGGCCGCGAAGCGGCGCCAGAACGCCTGCGTAAGCTGCTCAAGGAGAGAGAATCATGAGTCCGTTGATTGAAGCGCTTTCCCGCATCCTGCCGCGACGCCAGGTGATCACCGACAACCTGCGACGACTGGCCTACGGTACTGACGCCAGCTTCTACCGCCTGATCCCCGAGGTCGTCGCCGTGGTTGAATCCGAGGAAGAGGTCCAGGCCGTGCTGCACGCGGCACGCGCCCATCGACGCCCGGTGACCTTTCGCGCCGCCGGCACCAGCCTCTCGGGCCAGGCCGTTACCGACGGGGTACTGGCGCTGATCGGCGACGGCTTCGCCAGCTGCGAGATCGCCGCCGATGCAGCCAGCGTGCGTCTCGGGCCGGGGATGATCGGCGGTGAGGTCAACTACCGCCTCGCACGGCACGGGCGCAAGATCGGCCCGGATCCGGCGTCGATCAACGCCTGCAAGATCGGCGGCATCGCTGCCAACAACGCTTCCGGCATGTGCTGCGGTACGGCGCAGAACAGCTACCATACGCTCGCCGGGCTACGGGTGATCCTTGCCGACGGTACGGTGCTGGATAGCGAAGACTCGTTCAGCATCGCCAGTTTCAGGCAGAGCCACGCCACGCTGCTGAACGGGCTGGAGCAGCTCGGCGCCGCAACGCGCGCCGATGAGGCACTGGCCGCGCGCATTCGCCACAAGTTCCGCATCAAGAACACGACCGGCTACAGCCTCAATGCTCTGGTCGACTATGAAGACCCGCTCGACATCCTGGCCCATCTGATGATCGGTTCTGAAGGCACCCTCGCCTTCATCTCGCGCATCACCTATCGCACCGTCGTCGAAGACCCCTGCAAGGCCAGTGCGCTGGTGTTCTTTCCGACCATCGAAGCCGCCTGCCAGGCCGTCATCCGCCTCAAGCCGGAGCCCGTATCCGCCGTCGAACTGCTCGACCGCGCGGCCTTGCGCTCGGTGGAAGGCCAGCCCGGGCTGCCGCCCATCATTCACACGCTGAGCGACGATGCCGCCGCTCTGCTCATCGAGGTCCGTGCTGAAACGGAAAGGCTCCTGCAGCAGCGGGTTGACGCCGCGCTCGGCGCACTGGCGGGTATCGCCACCGTCGAAGCGCCGGCGTTCTCTACTGACGCCGGGACTTGCGCGATGTACTGGAAAGTGCGCAAGGGCACCTTCCCCTCGGTCGGCGCGATGCGCCGCACCGGAACCACGGTCATCATCGAGGACGTCGCCTTCCCGATCGAATCCCTGGCCCTGGCGACCCTCGATCTGCAGGCGCTGTTGCGCAAACACGGTTACACGGAGGGGATCATCTTTGGTCACGCGCTCGAGGGTAACCTGCACTTCGTGTTTACCCAGGATTTCAGCAGCGCCGCGGAAGTGGAGCGCTACGCCCGGTTCATGGAGGACATCTGTACCCTGGTGGTAGACAAGTACGATGGTTCGCTCAAGGCCGAGCACGGTACCGGGCGGAACATGGCGCCGTTCGTGGAAAGGGAATGGGGGCACCAGGCAACCAGCCTGATGCGCCAGATCAAGGCTCTCTTCGACCCCGACAATCTGCTCAATCCGGGCGTCATCCTCAGCGACGATCCGCAGGCCCACCTCAAGCACCTGAAGCCGATGCCGGCCGCCGAGGACATCGTTGATCGCTGCATCGAATGTGGTTTCTGCGAGCCGCTGTGCCCGTCGCACCGGCTGACGCTCTCGCCGCGCCAACGCATCGCAAGCTGGCGCGAGCTCTCGCGCCGCGCCGCGGCCGGCGAGGATGCCGCCGACGTCGGTCGCGATTTCGCCTACTACGGGCTCGACACCTGTGCCGGCTGCGGCCTGTGCTCGACCGCCTGCCCGGTCGGCATCGACACCGGAGAACTGACCCGCCGGCTGCGCGGCCGCGGCCTGGGCACCACCTCGCACAAAGTCGGCAGCTGGACGGTGGACAATTTCGGCAAGGTCGCCACCGCGTCGCGGGTAGGACTGTCCATCGGCCACGTGGTTTCCCGCGTGGTCGGTGACCGCGTCGTCGCGCGCGTCTCGGGAGGGGCCTGGAAACACGGCATGCCGCAGGCCGGCAAACCGCCAACGCAAGGAATAGGCAGCGGCGATCCGGTCGTCTATTTCCCGGCCTGCGGCGGCCGAATCTTCGGCGCCAATAGCCCCGAAGAGGCAACGCTTCCCGAAGTGATCATGGAATTGCTGACCCGCGCCGGGTATGCGCCGCGCCTGCCGGAAGGTTTCGACAAACTTTGCTGCGGCCAGATGCTCGCCAGCAAGGGGATGGCCGAGGAGGCAGAACAAATGGCCAACGCGGTTACCGCTGCCCTGCTGACGGCAGCAGACGACGGTCATGGCGGCTACTTTCCGATCATCATGGACGCCAGCACCTGTTCCGTGCGCATGCAAAAACACCTCGCCGGTCGGCTGACGCTGCTCGACTTTCACGAGTTCGCGCACGACGCGCTACTGCCTCGCCTGGCACTTTCCCGCAAGCCAGGGCCGGTTGCGCTGCACATCAATTGCAGCGTGCGCCGCACCGGCTCAGACGGCAAGCTGCGCACGCTGATTGCCGCCTGTGTCGATGACGTCGTCGAACCCGCCGGCGTCACCTGCTGCGGCTTTGCCGGCGATCGTGGTTTCGTCGTTCCGGAACTCAACGCGCACGCGCTGCGCAAGGTTCATGAAGCCCTGCCGGCCGAATGCTGCGAGGGGGTCTCCACCAGCCGCACCTGCGAGATCGGCCTTACTGCGGAGACCGGCCGGCCCTATCGCTCCGTCGCCTACCTGCTCGAAGAATGCAGCCGTGGCGAGAAAACCGCGTGCTGAGGATCGATCCTGCCCTGGGCCGGCATGGTCCGCGCTGGCCGCCCGTTGACCGCGATTTGCCAGCGATGCTCCTTTCCCTGGGCAGCTTCGTTGCGGACGGCGGGACGCGTTGCCGACGGCAGCGTCGTCGTCTCATCCCGGGAGTGAGAACCGCGTCGATGTCGGCTAGAATGCCGGCACCATGAGTGAACGCCATCCCCACGATCACCCCGAGCCCCGCGCGCACGATCATGGCCACGAGCACGACGACCAGGGCACGCACGGTCCGCACGCGACTGGCCACGCTGCGCACGACCATCACGCGCATGGCGGCCATGACGTCCACGCCCATCACCACCACGCGGACGCCGGCCCACGCCTGATCTGGGCGCTGCTGCTGACACTCGGCTTTGCCGCCGTCGAAGCAGTGGCCGGTTTCTGGTCGGGATCGCTGGCCCTGCTCGGCGATGCCGGGCACATGGTCACCGACAGTGCCTCGCTGGCCCTGGCCGCCTTTGCCGCCTGGATCGCGAAGCGCCCGCCGACACAACGCCATACCTACGGTTATGGCCGCGTCGAAACACTGGCGGCGCTGGCCAACGTCGTGTTCATGGTCGCGGTCGTGGTCGGCATTTCAGTGATGGCCGTGCGCCGCATCCTTGAACCCGGGGACGTCAACGGCGAGGTGGTGACCATCGTCGCGGCACTCGGGCTGCTGCTCAACATCGGCGTCGCCTGGCTGTTGATGCACGGCGAGCAGACGATGAATACCCGCGGCGCGCTGCTGCACGTGCTCGGCGACCTGCTCGGCTCGGTGGCCGCCCTGGTCTCCGGGGCGGTGATCATGTGGACCGGCTGGACGACCGTCGACCCTCTGCTCTCGCTGCTGATCTGTGCGCTGATGCTGGTTTCCAGCCTGCGCCTGCTGCGTGAGGTACTGCAGGCGCTGATGGAAGGCGTACCGGTGAGCCTGTCCACCGAGCAGGTCGGGCGCCAGCTGGCCGGCGTGCGGGGCGTCGCCTCGGTGCACGATCTGCACATCTGGACCCTCTCGTCGAACCGGATCGCCCTCTCGGCGCACCTGGTCGTCGAATCGCTGGCCCACTGGCCGGCGGTCCTTGCCGCCAGCCGACAGGTACTGGCCGAACAAGGCATCACGCACGTCACGCTGCAGCCGGAACCTCTGCACAATGCGGTTCGCTGGCTGGCGCCTGGCGAACAACGCGGCGTGCCGGAAAGCTGAACACGCAGATGGCGGCGTCGTCGCACACGCTGTGCGCCCCCGGGCTTCATGAACTTCCCGCCTTGCTCGCCCTGCTTGCCGACTGCGCCCTGCCGGTTGCCGACATCGAGGCGGCGCATCTGCCCGGCTTTCTGATTTGTCGCGACGAGGGTCGCCTGATCGCCACGGCCGGCCTGCAGCCTTGCGGTGAAACGGTGCTGCTGCGTTCGCTGGCCGTTGCAGCACACTGCCGTCAGCGTGGACTCGCCGCTCAGCTGCTTGCCGCGCTCGAGCAGCGCGCGCTGGCCGACGGCCATCGGCAGATCTTCCTGCTCACCACCAGCGCGCAGGACTTCTTTTCCGCCCGCGGTTTTCGCTTGCTGCCGCGGTCCGCCGTCCCACCGGGAATCACCGCGACAGCGCAGTTCCGCTGTCTGTGCCCGGCGTCGGCGGCGTGCATGGTCAAGATCCTTGACGGCGCGCTCGCGCGCGAGAGCGCCGCGTGAGGGTCGTCGCCCAGCGCGTCGCTGCGGCGCGGGTCGAAGTCGACGGCCGGGTAAGCGGCAGCATCGGCGCGGGTCTGCTGCTTCTGGCCGGCTTCGAGGCCGCTGACAACGATGCCGATCTCGACTGGATGGCCGCCAAGCTGGCCAGGCTGCGCATCTTTGCCGACGCCGCAGGCGTCATGAACCGCAGCGTCGTCGATGCCGACGGCGAAGTGCTGGCGGTCAGTCAGTTCACGCTCTTTGCGTCGACCAGGAAAGGCAACCGCCCTTCCTGGAGTCGCGCTGCGCCGCCGGAGCTGGCGCAGCCGCTATTCGAGCGCTTTGTCCGGCGACTCGAAAAGACCCTGGGACGCGCGGTGCCGACCGGCGTCTTCGGCGCCGAGATGCGGGTTCACCTGATCAACGACGGTCCGGTGACGATCAGCATCGATTCGCGCCAGCCGGAGTAGGCGGCCGCGAGTAGGGGCAGCCAGAGCAGCAGGGCGGAGCGGGCCAGCCAGGCCCCGCGACGACCCACTGGCTGGCTGCGCGGCCAGCCGACAATCAGTTCCCTGACGCCCCGCCCATCTGCGTCTGCAGATAGTTCTGCAAGCCAACCTTGTCGATCAGATCGAGCTGCGTTTCGAGGTAGTCGATGTGCTCCTCGGTATCGTTGAGGATCTCCTGCATCAAGTCGCGGGAGACGTAGTCCTTGACCGACTCGCAGTGCGTGACTCCGGCGATGAGATCGGCATGCGCACCGCGCTCGAGCTTGAGATCGCCGCTCAGGCACTCGGGGACGTTCTGGCCGATTGACAGCTTCGGCACCTCCATCTTTGGCAGCCCGTCGAGAAACAGCAGGCGTTCAATGATCTTGTCGGCGTGCTGCATTTCTTCGATCGACTCGTCGTACTCGTGCTTGCCCAGGGCGTTGAAGCCCCAGTTCTTGTACATCCGGGCGTGCAGAAAATACTGGTTGATCGCGGCAAGCTCGTTCGCCAGCTGCTTGTTGAGCAGCTGAATGACCGTTTTGTCACCTTTCATGGGGACTCCGTTTCTGGGCGCCGCGGTGGGGGCCGCAGCTGATTATTGGAGAGGCGGGGAAGCGCCCGCGCCGGCAGGACTTCGCGCAAGGCATCGCACAGGGAAACCTGGCGCGGGCAGCCGTTGTAAGAGACAGCAAGTGGCGCGCACAATTCATGGCCGCGAGCAGATCGCCTCGTCACTCAGCCACCGAATCACCTGCTGGCGTCGGCATTATAGACGTCGACACCCATGGCCACCGCCATTTGCCGAAGATCAAGCCGGCGCAGCGCCTGTTGCCTGACGGCAGCCAGCAGAGGAAGGCGAGCAACGCAAGGGAAGGGAACTGCAGAGAAAGTGCTGACCAGGCCGCGACCTAGCTGCCTTGAACTTGCGACATGGAATCGCCACAAGCTTCCCAGCTCGGCGGCTTGCGCCGAAGCTGGCATCCCCACGGGGATTCGAACCCCGGTACCTACCGTGAAAGGGTAGTGTCCTAGGCCTCTAGACGATGGGGACCCGGAACTTCTTTCGCCTTGTTGGTGGAGGTACGCGGGATCGAACCGCGGACCTCTTGCATGCCATGCAAGCGCTCTCCCAGCTGAGCTATACCCCCGCGCGAAAGAAGCCGGGATTATAGGGAGCTGGCCCGGTGCTGTAAAGCGCTACGCGGCAACCCGGCACGAAAGCGGGTAAACCATGAAAAACTTGCCCCTGGCTTTCGTCGGCCATTAAGCTCGCAGCTCGACCACCACCGATCACCACAGGGACACGCCATGCCGGAAGCCTCCTGGCTCCTTTCTGTTATCGCCTCGCGCCTCGTTGCGACTTCCGGGCAGGACATCATCGCGGAATCCGGCAACCAGCCCGGAGTGCGCCCTGCCGGTCAGCAGCGGTGACCAGGATCCGTCCCCGCCTCGGTCTGGCGCTGGGCAGCGGGTCGGCGCGCGGCTGGTCGCATATCGGGATTGTCGACGCTCTCGCCGAGCGCGGCCTCAGGCCCGACGTGATCGCCGGTGCATCGGTCGGCGCCCTCGTCGGCGCAGCGTGCGCCGCCGGTCGCCTCGGCGAACTCGAACGCTGGGTGTGCACGCTCACCCAGCGCGATGTCTGGCGCCTGGTAGACACGACTTTTCGCGGCGGCGGCGTGATGACCGGCAATCGCCTGATGAGCACGATCGCCGAGCAGATCGGCGACGCCCCGATCGAAAGCCTGGCCATGTCTTTCGGTGCCGTCGCGGCCGATCTCTATACCGGCGAGGAGATCTGGCTGCGCGAAGGTTCGTTCATGGCCGCGGTGCGTGCGTCGAGTGGCCTGCCCGGTCTCCTGGCACCCACCTGGCACCAGCAGCGCTGGCTGATCGACGGCGGCGTGGTGAATCCGGTGCCGGTCTCGCTATGCCGGGCCCTCGGCGCCGATGTCGTTATCGCGGTCGACCTTCGCCGCTCGCTCACGAAAATGGCCATGCGTGCGCCCGACGGCGTTGTCGACGCCCAGGATCGGAACAGGGCTCTGGCAAGCTCCGCGGAAGCCAGCGCCGAAGGCATCGCCATCCTGCGCAAGTGGGCCGGGCTGGTGGATGGCCTCGTGGAATCCTTCCGCAGCAAGCGTAGCGACCCCGGTTTGTTCGAAGTCATGAGTGGGGCGGTGAACATCATGCAGGAGCGCATCACGCGCAGCCGCCTGGCCATTGATCCGGCCGACGTGGTCCTGCGTCCGGACCTCGCCGACTTTCAGTTGATGGACTTCCACAGGGCCCGCGAGGCAATCGACATCGGCCGCAAACACGTCGGGGAGGCCGCCCCGCAACTCGAGGCCATTGCCGCGCAGCTGCTGCCGGAACCGTAGGCGCACGAGACAAGCGCGCTGCGCAAAGCGCATCGCGAATGGCTAGTCGTTGCTGCGCATCACGGCGGCACCCCCTTCGTAGAGCTCGCTCAGAGCGGCCGGGTCGAGGCCGAGAAGGCGCAGGCAAGAGGGACCCAGCTTTCGCCATTCTTCGGTGTAGCTGCCACCGCTGACGTGCTGCAGAATGTGCTCGGCAGTCTGGCTGGCGGCGACCAGATAGCGGCTGGCGGCTGGCAGGCCGGACTCGAAATGCTCGATGGCGTCGCGGTCGTGATGGTAGCGGATGGCCAGCGAGATTTCCTCCGGCAGCCACCAGTTTTGCGCCAGCAGCGAGCCGATGACGCTGTGATTGGTCGGCAGGACCTCGATTTCGACGTCGGTGAAGGCACGTTCGGCCTCGTGATTCGCGCGGTCCAGCGTGGCCATGTAATCCGGAAAGCGGCGCAGCAGGATGACGATGCCGCAATCCCTGAACAGGCCGTAGGTGTAGGCGTCGTCGGCGCGCAAGCCAGGCTTTCTGACGATTTGCGCCAACCACCCGGAGAGCGAGGCGATGCGGGCCGATGCCTGCCAGAAGCGCTCGTAGTGCGCGGAGCCAGGGAAGGCCTGGCGCAGGCTGATGGCCGCGATGGCCCGACTGGTCGCGTCGAGGCCGAGCATGAGCAGGGCTTCCTGGACCGAGCGGCAGCGGCTGCGGCAGCCGAAATAAGGCGAGTTCACGGTCTTGATCAGACCGGCGGCGAGGCTGACGTCGGCGCCGATCTGCTGGCTTATGAGCTTGAAATTGGGCAGCTCCTGGCGCATCTCGTGGCAAATCCGGTCGATGATCGTCGGCCGCGGGGGAATGTCGATGTCGCGGATCGTTCGCTCGAGCACCTCGTCGAGCCGGCCGTTCCCCGCTTGCGTGTCAGAGCTCATGCGTCTTTCTCTCCTTCAGCCACGCCAGCACGGCTTCGTCCGGCATCGGGTGGGCGTGGAAAAAACCCTGCACCGCATCAACGGCCGCGCCCTCGACAGCCGCCTGCTGGGCCGCGGTTTCGACCCCCTCGGCGACGACCGTCATGCCCAGCTCGCGACCGAGCATGGCCATCGCCTTCACCACCGCATAGGCACGCCGGTCATCGGGCAGAACCCTGATGAGCGAGCGATCGAGCTTGAGCTTTGTCGCCGGAAGGTCCTTGAGGTTGGCGAGGCACGAGTAGCCATAGCCAAAATCGTCGATGGCCATGCCGACACCAGCCGCCCGGACGCTGCGCATATTGGCCTGCACGGTTTCCGAAAGGTCGAGGAACAGCGATTCGGTAAATTCGAGTTCGATGAGCGCGGGCGCGACGTTGGCGCAAATCAGTGCCGCCTGCAACGCCGGCGCGAAGCTGCGCGAGGTGAGCTGGGCACGCGAGACGTTGATCGCCACCTTGGTCGCCACGCCTTCGTCGCGCAGCCGCGCGGCGAATAGGGCCCCCTGCAGCAGGCACCATTCGCCAAGACGGACAATGATGCCGGTCTTTTCGGCAACCGGGATGAACTTGCCGGGCAGCAGGCGTCGCTCTGGCAGCTCGCAGCGCATCAGCGCCTCGACCGCTTCGATGCGGCCGTCCACGCGGACCAGAGGCTGGTATTCGAGCGCCAGGCAACCGCTTTCCAGGGCGCGGTGAAGATCCGCTTCGACGATCAGCTCTTCGCGTGCCAGTTGCACGCCGAGGCGACCGCTGAGTGGTTGGTCGCCGGAAACGATCAAGCGCTTGCCGCCACGGCGCTTAGCTTCCATCATCGCCCGGTCAGCCCGTTCAAACAGACTCAGCGGGTCTTCGCCGGATTCGTGCACGGCAATGCCCATGCTCACCGATGGACGCATCATCAAGTTGTCGATCACCAGCGGACGTTCGATCTCGGCCAGCACCGCGGCGCCGATTTCGGTCGCCAATTGCAGAGTCGCCGACGGAACCAGGGCCACGAACTCGTCGCTGCCCATGCGCAGGAGAATGCTGTCGCCGCGCAAAGCCCGCCGCAGCCGCGCCGCGAGCTGCGTAATCACGCTGTCGCCGCCAGCGTGGCCGAAGGATTCGTTGATCTGCCGGAAGCGATCGATATCCAGCCACAATGCGGCCAGTGAACTGCCGCTAGCCTCCGCCTCGGCAACGACCTGCATGGCTGCGTGCAGGCCGGCGGAACGGCTGAGAAAACCGGTGATGGGGTCGCGATCTGGACGAAGGTCGTGCATCGGGATGGGCTACGCGCTCGAGGCCTGCTGATTTGAGTGGCTTCAGCTTAGGCATTGGCGTCGGCAAGGCCTTGACCGTGCGCGCCATTCGTTTCACCATCTGTGCCAATCCCTCGTCAACGGCGTGCCGTATTGCCCTCAATGACTACGCAGAGTTCGCTGGCCAGCGCCTGGCTGATCCTTTTTCGCCTGCTCGAAGTGCATGGCGTCGACGCTCAGAGCTGGCTGCGCGAGCTGGGCATAGACCCGGACCTTGCCCGACAGCCCGGTGCGCGAATACCTAGTGTAGTGTCTCAAAAATAGCTACGCACTTGATACTGCGGTCGTGGGCGCGCTGATCGCCTCGCGGGCGCGCTGGATCTTGCGCAGGATTTCCTCGCCCTTGGCACGCCAGACGTATCGCTTCGGATTGTCGTTGCGTTCAGCCAGAAAGGTGATGATGGTGTCCGCCAATTCCTTGACGGAAGCAAAGCTACCCGCGGCGATGCGGTCGGAAACGTCGCGGAAGAAACGTTCCACCAGATTGAGCCAAGAAGACGAGGTTGGCGTGAAGTGCATGTGAAAGCGTGGATGCGCCTGCAGCCACGCCTTTACCTCGGCATGCTTATGGGTCGCGTAGTTGTCGGCGATCAAATGGATGGCCAGGTCCTTGGAGGTTTCCCGGTCGATTTTCTTGAGGAAGGCCAACCATTCCTGATGCCGGTGCTGCTCGGCAATGGTGGTGATCAGTTTGCCTTCCAGATAGTTCAGTGCCGCAAACAGCGTGAGGGTGCCGTGACGGATGTAGTCATGGGTTGCCGTCTTGATGTAGCCGATACCCAAGGGCAACCCGGGTTGGGTGCGCTCCAGCGCCTGACATTGCGACTTCTCATCACAGCATAGGACCAAGGCCTTCTCCGGTGGGTCCAGATACAAGCCAATGACGTCCCAGAATTTCTCCTCGAAATGCCGGTCATTCGACAGCTTGAACGTGCGCGTCAGGTGCGGCTTGATATCATTCGCCGCCCACAGGCGCTGCACGCTCGCCGGCGAGATGCCGGCCGCCTTCGCCATGCTGCGGCAACTCCAGCGTCCCACCGTCTCCGGTGGGCGGGTAACCGTCTCCAGTACCTTCCGGACTGCGGCCGTCGGTACGCTCGGCTTCCGGCCCCGGCCAGGGGCATCCGCCAAGCCGGCAAGACGCTGTTGCGCAAAACGCCGGCACCAGTGATTCACGGTCACCCGCGTTACCCCTACCGCTACGCCGATGGCTTCCTGTTTCTGGCCTTCGGCCGCCAGAAGGATGATCTGCGCGCGCAACCGGTCGCGAACCGCCACGGTACTGGCTCGCGTCCTTCTTCTCAGTTCCCGGGCCTCTTCCGCATCAAGCACAATTGTTGTCCTCGGCATCGCTCTGTCCTCCACGCAGTAGTTGCCTGAAGTATAGATCAAGCCATTTGCATGTAAAGGCATTATCGAGACACTACACTAGCTGGCTGGTCGATGTAGTCATTACCCGCGCCGCCGACGTGATCGCTGATCCGGCTTTCGGACTGACGGCGGCCGAGTGCTGGCATCCGTCCAGCCTGGGAGTGCTGGGCTATGCGTGGTTGTCGAGCAGCACACTGCGCCAGGGATTGCAGCGCATGCAGCGCTATTCCCGCGTGATCGGCGACCGCTGGAGCTGCGCCTGCATCGGGGAGGCGAATGGCTTGCGTTTTGTTTGTGAGCACGGACGTCGTGACATGACGGTCGGACACGTCATGACGGACTACATTCTGGCCCTCGCCCTGGCCATGTGTCGCGGCAATTCCGAGCGCAAGCTCAACCCGGTCCGGGTCTCCCTGCGTCGTCCCTTGCCTGCCGACCCGAGCCCCTACCAGGACTTCTTCGCTTGTGAGCTGCACTTCGGGGCAGGGGAGGATGCCTTCGTACTGGCCACCGACGACGCCGAAGCACTCCTGCCAACGGCCAACCGCGAATTAGCTGAAACCTTCGACGCGATTCTTGCCCAGCAACTGGCCGCGCACAGCAAGGCGGACCTCGTTTCGCGCTGCGAGGCCTTCCTGCTCAAGCAACTGACTTCGGGTGAGCCCAGCGTCGGCGATCTGGTCAAGGCCCTGGGCATGAGTCGGCGCACTCTGCAGCGCAAGCTCCGGGAAATGGGCACCAGCTACCATGAGATTCTCGAAGAAACGCGCTACGAGCTGGCCAAACGCTACCTTCAAGAATCGGCCCGGAGCGTGACGGAAATCACCTTCCTGCTCGGTTTCTCCGAGCAAGGCGCGTTCACCCGCGCTTTCAAGCGCTGGAGCGGTACGGCACCGAGCAGTTATCGCATGACCACAGCATTGCAGTGAGGCGGGCGCAAGCGGCGATCTGCACGCTGCCCGCCGTCAGTGCGAATGCAGGTTCCGGGTGATCAGGTAAACGCCTTTGCGTTGATCAGAAAGTGCGTCCAGATACTGGCCACGTAGCCCAGGGCGATCGCCCAGGTCCACTTGAGGTGGGAAAAGAACGTGTAGACGCCGCGCGCCTGTCCCATGACCGCAACCCCTGCGGCGGACCCCACCGAAAGCAGCGAGCCGCCGACACCGGCAGTCATGGTCACCAGCAGCCACTGACCGTGGTCCATCTCTGGCTGCATCGACAATACCGCGAACATGACCGGGATATTGTCCACCACCGCAGAAAGGAGCCCGACAAGAATATTTGCCGTCGTCGGGCCGAGCTGACCGTACATCAAGTGCGAGCCCAGCGACAGGTAGCCCATGGTGCCCAGCCCGCCGACGCAGAGGATGACGCCGTAGAAGAACATCAGCGTATCCCACTCGGCACGTTCCAGGGACTTGAAAATGTTGTACTGAACGGCCGTGCTGGACACTGCCTGACCGCCCGGGACGCCGTTCTCCATGCCCAGGGCGGTATCGCCCAGGTTCTCCCCAGCCGGACGGTGGGTGAAATTCTTGCGTCGCTTGAGGTAGTAGCCATAGAACTTGAGCACGCCGAGGCCGGTCATCATGCCCATCACCGGCGGCAGGTGGAGAAAATTGTGGGCGCAGACGGCCATCACGATGGTGCCCAGAAAGAGGCCGACGATCACCCAGGCACCGTGTTGCAGAACCGCCTGTTCCTTGACCGGATCGGGCGACGAATTGCCGATGGCCAGGCTCATGATGGTCGCGGGAACCAACCAGTTGACCACTGCCGGGACAAACAGCTGGAAGAACTCGCTGAAGTCGACCAGCCCCTTCTGCCAGACCATCAGCGTTGTGATATCCCCGAATGGCGAGAAGGCACCGCCGGCATTGGCCGCAATGACGATATTGATGCATGCCACAGTGACGAATTTCTTGTTGCTCCCGCCGACGGCGATCACCACCGTCGCCATCAGCAAGGCGGTCGTCAGATTGTCGGCCACCGGCGAGATGGAGAAAGCCAGCGCACCGGTAATCCAGAAGATGGTGCGCAATGAGTAGCCTTGCGTCACCAGCTTGACGCGCAGCAGATCGAATACACCGCGTTCGTCCATGGCGTTGATGTAGGTCATTGCCGCGAGCAGGAACAGGAACAGCTCGGCGAACTCGAGCAGATTGTGTCGTACGGCGATCTCTGCGGTATGCGTGTCGCCGTGCTGGGCATAGACGATCGCCACCAGCATCCAGATAATGCCCGCCGCGACGATCACCGGTTTGGACTTGCGCAGGTGCAGCGATTCCTCGGCAATGACCAGGCCGTAGGCGCCAAAGAATACGGCCAGCGCCACAAAACCTGCCCAGTGGCGGGTCAAGTCGAGCGTTGTCGACGGCCCGCCTTCGGAAGCGAGCGCGGCCAGGGGACAGGCGGCTGCCATGACGGCCAGCAATACGCGGGGCAAGCACTTCATCATTCGATTCCTTCTCGTTGGCTGCAATGGACGGGCTGCTACTGCTAACTCGCAGCCCACTTTCGGCGCGGTAGGGATTGCTCTTCGGGATGGTGTTGTGGTCAGCGCTTGCCCAGGCTGTGTCTGACCAGTTGCGCGACGCCATCGACGTTCAACTTCTGCATCACTCGCGCCTTGTGCACTTCCACGGTGCGCGGGCTGATGCCCAATTTTTCGGCGATATCGCGGTTGTGGCCACCGGTAACAATCAGGTCCATGACTTCGCGTTCGCGCGGCGTCAGCGTCGCCAGCCGCTCGGCAAAGTGACTGCGCTGCTCGCTCGCGTGCCGGCCGAGCGCGTACTTCGACAGGGCATCGTCGATCGCTGCCGTGAGTTTTGCCTGGTCGAGCGGCTTTTCCAGAAAGTCGCAGGCCTGCGCCTTGAAGGCCTCGCAGGCCGAGTCCACGTCGCCGTGACCGGTGATGACGATCACCGGCAAGCCGCTGCCGAGTTCGCGCAGGCGCCGCTGCAGAGCCAGCCCGTCCATGCCTGGCATGCGGATATCGAGCAGGATGCAACCGCGCCAATCCGGCGACAAGGCCTGCAGAAAGCTCTCGGCATCGGAAAAAATAGCCGTTCGGTAGCCGCGCAGGCTGAGCAGCAGGCCGAGCGAGTCGCGTACCGAGGCGTCGTCATCAACGATGAAAACCGTCAAGTCAGGCATGTGCAGGAGTCTTTTCGAAAGGTAACCGGAGCCGGAAGACGCCACGCGCACCAACCTCGGCCCAGAGGTTGCCGCCATGCGCCTCGGCGATAGCCCGACTGATCGCCAGGCCCAGCCCGAGGCCACTTGACTTGGTGGAGTTGAAGGGCTCGAAGAGCCTGCTCACGGCGTCACCGGTGAGGCCCGGGCCGCTATCCTCGATGCGAATGCAGATCCGGTCGCCGCCCTCTGCCAGCGCCGAGACGCGCACCCTACGCTCGCCGGGCGGTTGTTCGGAAACGGCGTCGAACGCGTTCGAGAAGAGATTGCGCAGCACGACTTCTAGCAGCCTGTCGGACTTTCCCGGCGCCAGATCCGAACATGCTATAATCATACTTCTTCGAGCAACCGAGTCATCGCATGTCCAACTTTATCGTTGCTGACCGCCAGACGGACTATCTGCTGCCGCCGTCGGTGGACGATTGGCTGAACCAGGACCATCTGGCGCGCTTCATTGTCGAGGTAATCGACCAGCTGGATCTGTCGAAGCTGACGCGTCAGTACGCGGGGCGCGGATCGAAAGCCTACCACCCGGCGACGCTGCTGGCGATTCTGGTCTATGGCTACGCCACCGGTGTCTTCTCGAGCCGCAGGCTGGAGCAGGCCACCTACGACTCGGTCGCCTTCCGTTTTCTTGCCGCCAACCGGCATCCCGATCACGACAGCCTGGCGGCCTTCCGCCGACGTTTCCTTGACGAACTGAGCGACCTGTTTCTGCAGGTCCTGGAAATGGCCAAGGAAATGAAGGTGCTCAAGGTGGGGAACATCTGCCTTGACGGCACGAAGATCGAAGCCAACGCCTCGCGGCACAGTGCGTTGTCGCACGGGTACATCGAAAAGCTGGAAGTGCAGCTCAAGGGCGAAATTCAGGAACTGCTGGCGCTGGCGGAACAAGCGGATCGAGCCGATATCCCGAATGGCGTCAGCCTGCCCGAGGAACTCAAGCGTCGCGAAGATCGGCTGGCGGCCATGGCCGCCGCCAAGGCCACGATAGTCGCCCGGGCCAAGGAGCGCGATCAGCGTGAGAAGGCCGAATATGACGAGAAGATGGCCTGCCGCGCCGCCAAGGAAAAAGCCACCGGCAAGAAGCCGGGCGGCAAGCCGCCCAGGGCGCCCGAGCCTGGACCGCGGGACAAAGATCAGCTCAATCTGACTGACGAAGAGTCACGCATCCTGCCGGTGGCCGGTGGCGGCTTCGAACAGGCGTACAACGCCCAGGCGGCGGCCGATGCGGCAACGATGCTGATCGTCGCCACCGGGGTCACGCAAGCGCCCAACGACAAACAGCAAGTCGAGCCGATGCTGGCGACCCTCAAGGCGCAGGCGGTGGTGCTCGGCGCCGTGGAATGCCTGATCGCTGACAGCGGCTACTGCAGCGAGAAGAACATCAAGGCGTGTGAGGCGGCCGGCATCGATCCCCTGATCGCCGTCGCTCGTGACGAGCACCACCCGGGCTGGCGGGAGCGCCACAGTGAGCCGGCAGCCTTGCCCGACAATGCCACCCCCGTGCAGGCCATGTCTCATCGCCTGAAGACCCAGGCAGGACGGGCGCGCTATGCGTTACGCAAGCAGACCATCGAACCGGTGTTCGGGATCATCAAGTCGGTGATGGGCTTTCGCCGCTTCTCGCTGCGCGGTTTGAACAAGGTCACCGGCGAGTGGACGTTGGTTTGTATGGCGTGGAATTTGAAGCGCCTGGCCGTATTGCGCCTGCAGTAGGGAAAATGAGGGGAAAACCCTCGGAAAAGCCTGAAAACCGACGAAATTCGGCTTTTTTGTTGCGTATGGTGAAACGCGCCGGCCAGGCCGGCGGTCAGTCCGACAGGCTGCTAGCTGCGGACCGTCGGCCAGCAGGACGCCGTCCGGAACCGGTTCGACGGTGAGTTCGACGCCGGCCTTGGCGGCGTGTCTGGCGAATGGCGCTGCCGCAGCGGCCAGCAGGGCACGCAGCGGAATGGCCTCGAGCCTGGTCGTGCCGGTGCGGAAGAAGTCACGCAGTCGGCGCACGACCTCGGCGGCGCGACACGCCTCGGAGACCATCAAGCGAATGCTGCCCTTCAGTCGGTCACCAGTCTCGCCGCGGGCGAGGAGTTCTTCGCAAGCCGCTCCGTAGGCGGACAAGGCGGTGAGCGGCTGGTTCAGCTCGTGCGCCAGCGCGCCGGCCATCTCGCCGGCGGCGGCCAGGCGCAGCGTCTGGCGAAGCTCGGCACTGATGCGCTGCTGCTCGTCGACGACCACGCCGATAAAGAAACCAGCCAGCACCAGCACCACGGTCACGGCCTGGATTTCCAGCACCGAGCCGGCCGAGAAACCTTGCCGGTAGACGACGACGATGAGCCCGATCTGGATCACCGCGGCGCTGAGCACGGCGCCGGCCAGGCCTTGCCGGGACGCGGCCCAGATAATCGGGAGAAAGAGCAGGTAGAAATACTGGAAGTCCGATTCGGCGCCGTGACCGACGGCCACCCACAAGGCCATCGCCGCCGCCAGCACGTAGCCCAACGTGTCGGGTCGCCAGAGTGTTGCCCGCAGCAAGGCCCGACCGCGCTCGTCGAAAAGCATCCAGAGCAAGGGCATGGAGACCAGAATACCGACGCCATCGCCTATCCAGAAGCGGCCAACCGCCTCGCTCCAGCCGGCCAACGGCACCAGATCGAGCGCCACCAGGGCGAGGACGAAGGCCACGCTGGTGAGCAGCGTGCCGGCAACGACGACGCCCGCCCAGCGCAGGAGGCCGAAACGATCAAGGAAGATGGCCGGACCACGCATCCGACGCCGTAACGCCTCGCCGATGGCGCCGTAGCCGAGTGCCAGCATGCCGGCGATGGCGACCGATACCGGCAGCGACGCCGGCAGGCTGCGGACGCCGATTTCGGCGAGCAAGACGGCCAGCGCCAGCACCAGTACCGCCTGCCAGCCATGGCGCAGAATGAAGACCAGGGCCAACGGTGGCGCCGGGTTCCACGGCGTGATGTAGGGGCCGTGCAGTGGATGGAAGAAGCTCATCCAGTCGAGCGCAACGTAGCCGGCAATCAATAACAGGGCATCGGTCCAGGACAGTCGGCTTGCGCTGATCATCGCTTCCTTCAGATCGTTACCACAGACCTTCGGTCTGTGTCGGCAAGGGGGTTCGGCTCGCTCAGCGAATAACGTACGTGAAACCCGTATTGTTGTCCATTAAACCGCGTTCCGGTGATACCTGCACCTAATTTTGCAAGCCCCCCGCCGCCAGCTTGAACACCGTACGCGTTTGCCCGCATTTTCAAGGGCCATCGCCCTCCCTATGATGGTGCGCTGAATTGGGCGCCGCTCGCGGCGGGGACTCCGGTCACCGATCGCAGCCCAATCGAATCCGGCGATGTGGAGGATCCGCGTGTTCTATTCCCTGAGTGCTTTCGTGAGCCTGTTTGCCTTCTGGCTGCTGCTGTCGGGCTTCTTCACGCCTTTCCTGATTGCCGTTGGCGCCGCCGGCTCGCTGTGCGTGCTCCTCTTCGCACACCGCATGGACGTCATCGATCACGAAGGTCACCCGATTCATCTCGGCTGGCGGGCCCTGTTCTCGTACTGGCCGTGGCTGGTCAAGGAGATCGTTCTATCGGCCTGGGACGTCAGCCGACGCATCGTCGATCCACGCCTGCCGATCTCGCCGACCATGACTCGCTTCAAACCCTCGCAGAACAGCGAACTGGGTCTGGTGATCCACGCCAACTCGATCACCCTGACCCCGGGTACGGTCGCCGTCGAGGTGGCCAAGGGTGAAATGCTGGTGCACTCGCTGAGCGCGGAGGGCGCGGCTGGCCTGGCCGGCAGCGAGATGGACCGACGTATAGCCGCCCTCGAGACTCCCTCCTGATGTTTGCCGCTGCGACCCTGCTACTGCTGGTCACGGTCAGCCTGACGCTGGTGCGGGCAGTGATCGGCCCCTCGGTCTTCGATCGCCTTCTGGCAACCAACACCATCGGCACCTGCACGGTGCTATTGCTGGCAGTCATCGGCTTCCTCACCGAGCGGCCCGAGTTTCTCGATCTGGCGCTGGTGTACGGCTTACTGAACGTGATCGGGACTGTCGCCGTGCTGAAGTTCTTTCGCCAGGGCAGCCTCGGCGATCCGGGCAGCGACGAGAAGGCACGACCTTGATCGACGTACTGATAGACGGTCTGAGCTGGGCCTGCCTGCTCGCCGGCGGCGTGTTCTGCAGCATCGGCGCGCTCGGCCTGTTGCGCATGCCCGAATTCTACACACGCCTGCACGCCGCCAGCGTCACCGACACCCTCGGTGCCGGACTTGTTCTGCTTGGGCTGATCCTGCAGGCGGGGCTGACGCTGGTCGCGGTCAAGCTGGTGATCATCGGCCTGTTGTTGTTCTTCACCGGCCCGGTTGCCGCGCATGCTCTGGCCAAGGCGGCCTTGAACCGCGGCCTTAAGCCCCTGCTGGCCGAAGCGGACGCTGAGTCCCTCGCCACCGAAACTTCGCCGGCCCCGACCCCCGACGATCGACCGCTATCGCCCGCAGTGGAGGGAGCGCCATCGAAACCCTGATCATCAACGTGCTGCTCACCCAGATGATGGTCGCCGTGGTCGCGCTGGCGCTCGTTCGCAACCTGTTTGCGGTGATCGTTCTTTTCGGCCTTTACAGCTTTCTTACGGCGACCGTCATGGTCTCGCTGGACGCTGTCGATGTGGCGATGACCGAGGCTGCAGTGGGTGCCGGCGTGTCGACGGTGCTGCTGCTCGGCGCCCTGCATCTATGCCGCAGCGAGGAGGAAAAACCGACCCACAAACCCTGGCTGCCGCTGGCAGTGACCATCGGCACCGGGCTGGTTCTCGTCTATGGCACCTGGGACCTCCCCGAATTCTCGGATCGCGAGGCACCGATCCATACGCACGTTACCCCTCGCTACCTCGAAGATGGCCCACGCGAAACGGGCGTGCCGAACGTGGTCACCGCAGTCCTGGCGAGTTACCGTGGCTTCGACACCCTGGGCGAAACGACGGTGGTGTTCACCGCCGGCATTGGCGTCATCGCGCTGCTGCGCCGCCGCCGCCACCTGCGGGAGGACATGGAGAAGTGAGAAACGACATGGTCCTGCGGGTGGTCGGCAAGCTGCTCATCCCTTTCATTCTGATGTTTGCGCTGTATGTACAGTTTCACGGTGACTTCGGACCCGGCGGCGGCTTCCAGGCGGGCACCATCGTCGCCGCGGCGATCATCTTCTACGCCATCATTTACGGTCTGAACACGGCGCGCCGCGTTCTCCCCGACTGGATCGTCGAATCGATGATCGCCATTGGCGCGTTGCTCTACATTGGCGTCGGCTTCGCAGGCCTGTTGCTGGGCGGCAACTTTCTCGACTATTTCGTGCTCGACAGCGACCCGGTCGTCGGCCAGCACCGCGGCATCTTCTGGATCGAGCTTGGGGTGGCTATCACGGTTTTTGGCGTCCTGCTGAAGATCTTCTACCTCTTCGCGCGACGCGGACCGAACTGACAATGAGCTTCTCTAGTTTCTTCAGCCACTACGACTACTGGGTGATGCTGTTCCTGGCGATGGCCGGCCTGTACGTCGTCATCGCCCGCGGCAACCTGATCAAGAAACTGGTCGGGCTGGCCACCCTGCAAACCTCGGTGTACCTGCTCTATCTCGTACCCGGCAAGCTCGTCGGCGGCACGGCACCGATCGTGCACACTGCTTTCACGCTGTACTCCAACCCTTTGCCGCACGTACTGATCCTGACGGCGATCGTCGTCGGCGTGGCGACGCTGGCCCTCGGCCTGGCGTTGGCCGTACGCATTCGCGAAGAGTACGGCACCATCGAAGAAGACGAAATCCTGCACATCGAGCTGGGGCCGGCGAAGAACGAGTCGGCAAGATGAGCTTCGCCGAGCATCTCCCCGTCCTGCAAGTCGTCGTGCCGCTGGTCAGCGCCCCGCTGGCCGTCCTTTTTCGCGACCGTCTGGCGGCTTTTCTTCTCGTTCTGGCAGGGTCCTGGGCAGCCTTCGCGATCAGCATCCTGTTGTGGCTGCAAGTGCGCGAAAGCGGGATAATTTCCTACGCCATTGGTAGCTGGCCAGCTCCGTGGGGCATCGAGTACCGCGTCGACGCACTGTCCTCGCTGGTGTTGATGCTGGTCTCCGGTGTCGGCGCGGTGGTTCTGCCCTACTGTCGCAGCAGCATCGTGCGCGAGATCCGACCCGACACCCACTACCTGTTCTATGCGATGTTCGCGCTCTGCCTGACCGGCCTGCTCGGCATCACCATCACCGGCGACGCCTTCAACCTGTTCGTCTTCCTGGAGATCTCCTCGCTCTCCTCGTACGTTCTTATCGCGCTCGGCAAGGACCGCCGCGCGCTGGTGGCGTCGTACCAGTACCTGATCATGGGCACCATCGGCGCGACCTTCATCGTCATCGGCGTCGGCTTGCTCTATGTCAAGACCGGCACCCTCAACCTGGCAGACATGGGCGTCCGGCTGCAGGACATGACCAGCCACCGACCGGTGCTCGCGGCCCTGGCGTTTCTCACCGTCGGCATCTCGCTGAAGCTGGCGCTGTTCCCCCTGCACCAGTGGCTGCCCAACGCCTACGCCTACGCGCCGTCGGCGGTGTCGGCTTTCCTCGCCGCCACCGCCACCAAGGTGTCAGTGTACGCACTGCTGCGCTTCTACTTCTCGGTGTTCGGCGAAACCGCGATCTTCAAGCAGCTCCCGATGGAGGACCTGATGCTGGTGCTGGCGCTGGCCGGAATGTTCGTCGCCTCGACCGTGGCCATCTTCCAGAACAATCTGAAACGCCTGTTTGCCTACTCAAGCGTCGCGCAGATCGGCTACATCGCCCTCGGCATCTCCTTCGACTCGGTCACCGGGCTTACCGCCACCATCGTGCACCTGGTCAACCACGCGGTCACCAAGGGCGGCCTCTTCCTGCTCCTCGGCGCGGTGATGGCCAGCATGGGCGGCGTCACTCTGGCACGGGTTCAGGGGGTGGGGCGCGTCATGCCGGTGACCACTTTCGGCATCGTGCTTTGCGGACTGAGCCTGATCGGCGTGCCCGGCACGGCGGGCTTCGTCAGCAAGTGGTACCTGATCCTGGCAGCCCTCGAGAAAGGCCAGTGGTGGCTGGTCTTCCTGATCGTTCTCTCGTCGCTGCTGGCGGTGGTCTACGTCTGGCGCTTCGTCGAGGCCGCTTACTTCCGTGCGCCGCGCGCCGATCTCCTGCAGGCGCGCGAAGCCTCGCTGGGCCTGGCGATTCCCGCCTGGATCCTGGTCGGCGCAACGATCTGGTTCGGTGTCGATACCTCGGTCACGGTCGGCTCCGCCGCCGCCGCAGCGAACATGCTGCTCGGAGTGACGCCATGATCGGCAGCGAGACGCTGATCCTCGCCAGCCTCTCGCTGCCGATCGTCGGCGCCGGCGCGATCGCCCTTTGCGGACGGCTGCCAAACCTGCGCGAGGCGGCGACGCTGATCACCGCCGCCCTGCTGCTGTCATGCGTCGCGCCACTGTTGCCGATGGTCCTCGCCGGTGAGCGGCCGGCGCTCATGCTGTTCGAAATGCTGCCGGGGCTGCTGATCGCTTTCACGGTCGAGCCACTGGGCATGCTCTTCGCCCTCGTCGCCTCGGGTCTGTGGATCGTCAACTCGCTGTACTCGATCGGCTACATGCGCGGCAACAACGAGGAGAAGCAGACGCGCTTCTACGTCTGCTTCGCGCTCGCCATCGCCGCGGCAATCGGCATTGCCTTTGCCGGCAACGTGTTTACGCTGTTCGTCTTCTACGAGCTGCTGACGCTGGTCACCTACCCGCTGGTCACCCACCACGGCACCGACAAGGCGAAGGCGGGTGGGCGCACCTACCTGGGAATCCTGATCAGCACCTCGGTCGTCTTCCTGCTCCCGGCGCTGGTGTTCACCTGGTACGTCGCCGGCACGACCGACTTCACGCCGGGTGGCATCCTGGGCGGCAAGTTGTCGGACGTCGCGCTCGCCGGGCTGCTGTTCCTGTACATGTTCGGCATCGGCAAGGCGGCGCTGATGCCTTTCCACCGCTGGCTGCCGGCAGCGATGGTCGCACCGACCCCGGTTTCCGCCCTGCTGCATGCTGTCGCGGTGGTCAAGGCCGGTGTGTTCAGCGTCGTCAAGGTCATCGTCTATGTCTTTGGCGCGGACACCCTGGTCGCCCAGGGCGGAGCGGACTGGCTGACGGCGATCGCCGGCTTCACCATCATCGCCGCCTCGATCGTTGCGCTGCGCGCCGACAATCTGAAGCGCCGCCTGGCCTATTCCACGATCGGCCAGCTGTCCTACGTCATCCTGGCGGCAGCACTGCTGACGCCGCTCTCGCTCGCCGCGGCAGCCTTGCACATTGCAGCGCACGCGGTCGGCAAGATCACCCTGTTTTTCGCCGCCGGCGCCATTTACACGGCGGCCCACAAGACCAATGTCAGCGAACTGGACGGCATCGGCCGGCGCATGCCCTGGACCATGGGCGCCTTTGCCATCGGTGCCCTATCGATGATCGGCCTGCCACCGGCGGCCGGCTTCGTCTCCAAATGGTACCTCCTGTCCGGCGCCATGGGGGCCGGCGAGTGGGCCGTCGTCGCCGTCCTGCTGGCGAGCACCCTGCTCAATGCCGGGTATTTCGTGCCCATCGTCTACCGCGCCTTTTTCCGCCCGCCGTCGGCCGAGGACGAGCATCACCCGCATGGCGAGGCGCCGCTGCTCATGGTCGTCGCACTGACGACAACGGCCGCTGCCACGCTGGCGCTGTTCTTCTTTCCCGGCGTGCCGCTGGCGCTGGCGCAACAAATGCTCGGAGGCTGATGGTGAGCACTGAAAAGCACTGGCTGGTACGCCCCGAAACCATCAAGCTGTTGTGGCGCGTGTTCATCGCCGTACTGGCACTGACCGTGGCTGCCGAACTTGTCGTGCATCTGCATCCGCACTTCGGCTTCGACGGCTGGTTCGGCTTCCACGCCTGGTACGGCTTCCTCACCTGTGCCGCCATGATCGTCTTTGCCAAGGGCCTCGGCCTGCTGATCAAGCGGCCGGACACCTATTACGGGGAGGACCGATGATCGTCCACCCCGCGCTGATCCTCGTCCTCGGCGCCCTGGTCCTGCCCTGGCTGCCGCGCGCGGCACGCCAGGCGGCGGTGATCGGGCTGCCGCTGGCCACGCTATGGGCCGTCTGGCAGGTGCCGGACGGCGCGGCGTGGCAACTGCATTTCCTCGATTACACGCTGACGCCGCTGGCCGGGGACAGGCTGACGCGCCTGTTCGCGACGATCTTCTCGCTGATGGCCGCCGTCGGCGGCCTGTTCGCGCTGAAGCAGGAGAGCCGGCTCGAAGTGCCGGCGGCGATGTTCTACGCCGGTTCGGCCATCGGCGTCGCCTTCGCCGGCGACCTGATCACCGTCTTCATTTTCTGGGAGCTGATGGCCATCGGCTCGACGCTCGTCATCTGGAGCGCCGGCAACCGCACTGCCTATACTGCCAGCATGCGCTACATGGCGATCCACCTGCTCGGCGGCGTGGTTCTGATGGCCGGCATCGCCGGCCATGTCGCGGCGACCGGCTCGGTGGCCTTCGTGCCCATGGCGCCGGAATCGTGGGCACAGTGGCTGATCCTCGCCGGCGTCCTGATCAATGCCGGCGCACCGCCGCTTTCCGCGTGGCTGCCGGATGCTTATCCGGAGGCTTCGTGGAGCGGCACCGTGTTCCTCTCGGCCTTCACCACCAAGACAGCGGTCTATGTCCTGCTGCGCGGCTTCCCGGGTACCGAGCTGCTGATCTGGGTCGGCATGTTCATGATCTTCTACGGCATCGTCTACGCGCTGCTCGAGAACGACATGCGGCGCATCCTTGCCTACTCGATCGTCAATCAGGTCGGCTTCATGGTGGTCGGCATCGGCATCGGCACCGAGATGGCGCTGAACGGCGCCGCGGCGCACGCCTTCGCCCACATCATCTACAAGGCGCTGCTGCTGATGTCCGCCGGCGCCGTTCTCTACCGCACCGGGCGGCGCAAGTGCACCGACCTCGGCGGGCTGTTCCAGAGCATGCCCGTTACAGCGGTGTGCGGCATCGTCGGCGCGCTCGCCATTTCCTCCTTCCCATGGACTTCGGGCTTCGTCAGCAAGTCGATGATCTCCCAGGCGGCCGGCGACCAGCACCTGACCTTCGTCTGGCTCGGCCTGGCGGCGGCCTCGGCGGGCGTCTTCCTGCATGCCGGCATCAAGTTCCCGTGGTTCGTCTTCTTCCAGAAGGATTCCGGGCTGCGCCCCGCGGACCCGCCGGCGAGCATGCAGGCGGCGATGCTCGTCTTCGCCGCCCTGTGCATCGGTCTGGGGCTGTTCCCCGCCCCGCTCTACGCCCTGCTGCCCTTCGCGGTGGACTACGAACCGTACAGTGGCGCGCACGTGGTGACGCAGCTTCAGCTGCTGCTCTTCTCGGGTCTGGCGTTCTTCGTCATGCTCGAGTCCCTGAAGCGCACGCTGACCATCTCGCTCGATTTCGACTGGTTCTATCGCGTCTTCGCCCGCCGCCTCAGCGAAATCCTGACGCCGCTGTTTACCGGCCTAATCGCCGCAGTAGAGCGCTCCGCGGGCGCCCTGGCGAATCGCGGAGGCGACGTACTTCGCCGCCACCACGGCCCGCTCGGCGCCCTGGCGCGGACCTGGCCCACGGGCAGCATGGCGCTGTGGGTAACGATAATGCTGCTCGCCTGGCTGGTTCTGTATTACCTGTTCTGAGCATGAGCTCCGCGGCGTTTCCAGACGACCTGGCGAGCAAGGCGCGCAGTGGGGGCGGGAGTGCCGGCGTTCATCGAGCCGACGAGCGCGATCGCGCAAGACGATTACTCATCCCGGTGACCCCCGGCGAACGTTCGCGCTGGGGCATTGCGTATGCGCTGCGCGAGCAGCGCAACGGCCAGCCGGTAGAGGTCGTCCTGCTCTTCGTTTCCGAAGCCGTCACCGCAGCCGACGGCCTGCGCTTTCGCACGCACGTCGAGATGGCCCGCTTCCAGGCCGAGTCCGGCGCCAAGGTCCTGCACGACGCCGCGCAGCCGCTGCTCGCGGCAGGCGTTTCCTGCCAGGCAATCTACCGCGAAGGCGATATCGTTGCCCAGATCGGCGACGTTGCCGAACAGCTCGCCTGCGACGCCATCGTCCTGCCGCGACCGCACGCCCGCATCGCCACGCTACTCGCCCGCGACGTGGTCCGTGAAGTCATCGGGCGCAAAGCGAGAGGCGTTCCGGTGGTGACGGCGGATTCCGAGGGGGTTGGCGTACATTCCCCTGCGCAGCATCCGCGCTCCTGAACCGTCGCGGCATTCCCCTCGACGTCGGCAAGCTGGAGGGGGAGGTTTACCGCAATGTCCATAGTCAACCTGACCAGAGGCAGGGCGGGTGTCCTGCCGAGCGCAGAGAGCGGCAACCCCGGCCGCTATTTGACGCGCTGCAGCTTCGGCCGCCCGGCGGGCGGCGGAGTCTTCGGCGGTTCAGGCTGACGCCCGTCCCCGGGCGGGGTGCCGCCGCTGTCCGTTTCGCCAAGCACCGCGGTCTGTGCCTCGAAAGCCATGCCGGCGCCGTTTTCCTTGGCATAGATGGCGGCGACATTGCCGATCGGTACCAGCAGGTCGCGCGCGACGCCGCCAAAGCGGGCCTGGAAGGTGATCACCTCGTTGCCCAGCTCGAGGCGCCCGGTCGCTTCGTAGCCGACGTTGAGAACGATCTGGCCATCACGCACGTGCTCCATCGGGACACGCGTGCGTGCGTCGACGGTGACAGCGAGGTAGGGGGTGAAGCCGTTGTCGGTGCACCACTGGTGTATGGCGCGAATCAGGTAGGGTTTGGTCGACGGCAGATCCAAGTTCTTTCCCATGAGAGGTGATCGACATGTGGCAACAAAGTGGCCGACGTCATCGCCTGACGGCGACTTCCCGCGCAGCCGCAGCCCGTGCTACTTGCGCATGGCTTTTTCGGAGGGCGTCAGAGCGTCGATGAACCCCTGACGGCTGAAGATCCGCTCGCCGTACTTCAGCAGCGGCAGCGCGGTCTTCGAGAGTTCGATGCCGTAGTGGTCTAGCCGCCAGAGCAGCGGCGCGATGGCGACGTCGAGCATCGAGAACTCTTCGCCGAGCATGTGCTTCTGCTTGACGAAGACCGGCGACATCTCGGTAAGCCGGTCGCGGATCTGCTGGCGAGCACGCTCGGCCGTCTTGCTGTTCTTCTCCAGCGGCTCGATGTAGGCGAAGACCTCGCGCTCCATGGTGATCAGCAGCTGGCGCGCGCGTGCGCGCATGATCGGGTCGGCCGGCATCAACTGCGGATGCGGGAAGCGCTCGTCGATGTACTCGTTGATGATGTTCGGCTCATACAGGATGAGATCGCGCTCGACGAGCACCGGCACGCGGCCGTAGGGGTTGATGATGGCGATGTCTTCGGGCTTGGCGAAGAGGTCGACATCGATCACCTGGAAATCCATGCCCTTCTCGTAAAGGACGATGCGGCAGCGGTGACTGAACGGGCAGGTGGTTCCCGAATAGAGATTCATCATGATCAATACCCTCAAAAACGAATCGGCATCGCGGCGGCGGCGGGCGCTTGTCGCGCCCTCGCCGGCGATGCCGTAGCCCGAAACCCGGCGTTATGCTTCGGTTACTTGATGTCTTTCCAGTAGTTCTTCTTCATCTTGTAGGCGAAACCGAAGAGAACGACCAGGAAGGCCAGCACACCGGCGCCGAGCTGTTTGCGGAAGCCCGCTTCCGGCTCTGCCGCCCAGACCATGAAGCCGACCAGATCGGCTACCGTCTTGTCGTACTCGGCAGGCGTCTGCGTTCCGGGCGTCGCCAGCTCGAGCTTGTGCTCGCCGTTCATGATCTGCGTTCCCTGCAGCTGCCAGAGAACGTGCGGCATGCCAACGTTCTCGTAGATGGTGTTGTTCCAGCCGGTCGGACGCTTTTCATCCTGGTAGAACGAACGCAGATAGGTGTACAACCAGTCGGCGCCGGTACCGTCGCCGGAGGCACGCGAACGCGCGACCAGCGAGAGATCGGGCGGCGTCGCGCCAAACCAGGTCTTCTGCTCGGCTGGCCGGGCGGCGATGCGCATCGGCTGGCCGACCTTGTCGGCGGTGAACAACAGGTGATCCTTGATCTGCTGCTCCGAAAGCCCAAGCTGGGTCAGACGGTTGTAGCGCACATAGCTCAAGCCGTGGCAGTTCATGCAGTAGTTGACGAAAGTCCTGGCGCCGCTCTGCAGGGCAGCGTTGTCGCCCTGCACGTCGGGCGCCTTGTCGAGATGGAGAGCCGCGCCGCTGGCCATGGCAATGGCCGGGGCGAGGAGCAATGCAGTGAGCAGTTTTTTCATTTTGTGCTTTCCTTTACATCGTCACGCGGTCAGGTTCCGGCTTGTACTTGTCGATCTTCGACCACCACGGCATGGTCAGGAAGAAGAGGAAGTAGTAGGCGCTGAGAATCTGCGCCACCGGAGCACCCGGAATGACGTCGAAGAAAGCGTACGACGGTGCTTTCGTGCCAAGGAAGCCAAGGATGAAAAAGGAGATCACGAAGATCGTCAGCAGGGTCTTGAAGATCGGGCCACGATAACGGATCGACTTGACCGGGCTGCGGTCCAGCCAAGGCAGGAAGGCCAGGATCACGACGCCGCCACCCATCGCCACGACACCCCAGAACTTGGCGTCGATGCCGAACAGCGGCCAGACCATGGCCCGCAGCAGCGAGTAGTAAGGCGTGAAGTACCAAACCGGCGCGATATGCGGCGGCGTCTTCAGCGGATCGGCGGGAATGAAGTTGTTGTACTCGAGGAAGTAGCCGCCGCCTTCGGGAGCGAAGAAGACGATGATCGAGAAGACCATCAGGAAGACCACGACGCCGACGATATCCTTCACCGAGTAGTACGGGTGGAAAGGGATGCCGTCGAGCGGAATGCCTTCCGGAGTCAAGCGCTTCTTGATCTCGACGCCGTCCGGGTTGTTCGAGCCGACTTCGTGCAGCGCCAGGATGTGCGCAGCGACGAGGCCAAGCAGCACCAACGGCACGGCGATGACGTGGAACGAGAAGAAGCGGTTGAGCGTCGCGTCGCCGACGACGAAATCGCCGCGAATCCAGATCGAAAGGGGTTCGCCGACCAGCGGGATGGCCGAGAACAGATTCACGATCACCTGCGCACCCCAGAAGGACATCTGTCCCCAGGGCAACAGGTAGCCCATGAAGGCCTCGGCCATCAGGCACAGGAAGAGCAGGGTGCCGAAGATCCAGATCAACTCGCGCGGCTGCCGATACGAACCGTAGAGCATGCCGCGGAACATGTGCAGATAGACGACCAGGAAGAACGCCGAGGCACCGGTCGAATGCATGTAGCGAATCAGCCAGCCCCAGGGAACGTCGCGCATGATGTACTCGACGCTGGCGAAGGCGACCGGAATACCATCGGCGTTGAGCGAGGCGTCGGGCTTGTAGTGCATGACCAGGAAGATGCCGGTGACGATCTGAATGACCAGCACCAGCATCGCCAGGGAACCAAAGAAGTACCAGAAGTTGAAATTCTTCGGTGCGTAGTATTCGGAGAGGTGGCCGCGCCACATCGACGTCGCCGGGAAGCGAGCGTCAAACCACTCAAGCAGATTGCCCTGCAGGGAACCATCCGACTTGTACTTCTCGAAATTGGTATTCGACGCCATTGCTTAGGCTCCCTTCTTGTGTTCACCGATGAGGATGCGCGTGTCCGTCAGATACATGTGCGGCGGCACCTCAAGGTTGGTCGGGGCCGGCTGGCTCTTGAAGACGCGACCGGCAAAGTCGAAGTGGGAGCCGTGACAGGGGCACAGGAAACCGCCAAGCCAGTCGGCAGCCATGCCGTCTGCCGGACCGTGCTTGAATTTCGCCGAAGGCGAGCAACCGAGGTGGGTACAGATGCCGACGACGACCATGTACTCGGGCTTGATCGAACGCGTCTCGTTCTTGCAGTACTCCGGCTGCATGTCCTTGTCCGATTTGGGGTCGGCCATGTCCTTGTTGAGTTCTGGCAGCGTCTCGAGCATCGTCTTGCTGCGGTTGATGATCCACACCGGTTTGCCGCGCCACTCGACGGTCATCATCTGACCGACTTCGAGGTTGCCGATGTCGACTTCGACCGGTGCGCCAGCTGCCTTGGCCCGCTCGGACGGCAGCATGCTGGACAGGAAGGGTACCAGCGCAACCAGCGCCCCCGCCCCGCCAACGGCAGCGGTCGCGACGACCAACCGTCGCCTTCCGCAGTCCACTTTGCTCTCATTGCTCATAGCGCTGATCCCTAGCACGTAATGGAAAGTTGGTACCAACTAAACCGCGGCATTATACGCCAAACTTGATGCAGGGAGAATTGCGAGGTGCCCGGAATTGCCTACGGGGCAAGCGGTCGGCGTTCGCGCAGCGCCTGCGCCAGCGTTCCGGCGTCGACGTATTCGAGCTCGCCGCCGACCGGGACGCCACGCGCGATGCGCGAGACGCTGACGCCACGGCTCTTGAGCATTTCGGAGAGGTAGTGGGCGGTCGCTTCGCCCTCGTTGGTGAAGTTGGTGGCGATGATCACTTCGCGCACCACGCCGTCGCTGGCGCGCGCCAGCAGGCGTTCGAGGTGCAGTTCGCCGGGGCCGATTCCGTCGAGAGGCGAGACGCGGCCCATGAGCACGTAGTAGAGCCCGGAATAGGCGTGCGTCTGCTCCATCATGTTCATGTCGATCGGCGTTTCGACGACACATAGCTGGCTGGCGTCGCGCCTGCTCGACAGGCAGCGGCCACAGACCTCGGCCTCGGTCAGCGTGTTGCAACGCTGACAGTGACGCAGTGCGCCGAGCGCGCGCTGCAGGGCGTCGGCCAGGCGCCCGGCGCCTGCCCGCTCGTTCTGCAACAAGTGGTAGGCCATGCGTTGAGCCGACTTTGGACCAACGCCTGGCAAACAACGCAAAGCCTCGATCAGCGCTTCGAGGCTCGACGGGGCGTTCATCAGAAGGGCAGTTTCATCCCGGGCGGCAGGTTGAGCCCTGCGGAGAAGCCGGCCATGCGCTCCTGGGAGAGTTCCTCGGCGCGGCGCATGCCGTCGTTCAGCGCGGCCGCAACCAGGTCCTCGAGCATTTCCTTGTCGTCCATCACCGACGCATCGATGCTCACCCGGCGCACGTTGTGGCTGCAGGTCATCAACACCTTGACCATACCGGCGCCGGACTGGCCTTCGACTTCAAGCTGGGCCAGCTCGTCCTGCGCCTTCTTCATGTTCTCCTGCATCTGCTGAGCCTGTTTCATCAGGCCGGCGATTCCGCCTTTCATCATCTTTGGTGCCTCGCTCTGGGGTAGGGGATTAAACGGGTTTTATCGACGATTCGATGAGCGTGGCGTCGAACATCTCGATCACCTCGCGTACGAAACCATCCTGCTCGACTGCGGCGATGGCGCGATCCTGGCGCTGACGACGATCACGCTGCGCGCTGGCCGCCGGCGTTTCGCCGCTGGTCGCTTCAAGTTCGACAGCCAGTTGCTGCGGGCTGCCGAAATACTCGCCCAGCGCCTGCTGCAACTTGTCCTGGGCGGGTTTCATCAACAGGTGGCGATGGGCCGGCGCCAGGCGAAGGACGATTCGTCCTCCCTGCCGCTCGCGCAGCTCGCAGTGCTGGGCAAGCTCGCGCGCCATGCCGCTGACCTTGAGTGCGGCCAGCATCTCGTGCCAGTCGCCGGTCGTTGGCGTCGCTGGCGGCAACGCCGCCGGCGGCACGGACGGCGTGGCGACCGCTGCCGCCGGCTGAACGACCGCGACGGGTGTCGAACGGGCGAGCGAAGCGGCGGTTGAAGACCCTGCGGGGGGTGGCGTGCGCGGCGCGGCTGGCGACGCCAAGACGGCCGACGAGGTCGCTGCCGAACGGTCGGCGACGGCCCTGGTCGCACTCGCTCCGGCACCGGCGTCGTCGCTGGCGAGCGCCGGGCGAAAGGCGTGCAGGCGTAGCAGGGTCATCACGAAACCGGCCTGCTCGTCGGGCGCCAAAGGCAGTTCCCGACGACCATGGACGGCGATCTGGTAGGCGAGCTGGACGAACTCGGGGTCGAGGGCGGCGGCCAGCGCCTCGATGCGCAAACGCTCGGGCAGGTCGTCGGCGATCGCCTGCGGCGCCAGCTGGGCGATCTGCAGGCGGGTGAACAGGGCGGCCATTTCCTGCAGCGCGGCGTCGAACGACAGGCTGCGCGCCGCCATCTCGTCGGCGACGCGCAGCATCGCCGCGGCGTCGCCGGCGAGAAGGGCGTCGACAATCGACAGCAGGTGGTCGAGATCGACGGCGCCGAGCATCTCGCGCACCTGCGCTTCCTCGACCTTGCCGGCACCGTGCGCGATCGCCTGATCGAGCAGGGAGAGCGCATCGCGCATGCTGCCCGCCGCCGAGCGGGCGAGCAGCTGCAGCGCACCGGCGTCGGCGCTGATCGCCTCGTCTTCGAGGATCTGCTTGAGGTGAGCGGCGATCAGCGGCTGCGTCATCTGCTTGAGGTTGAACTGCAGGCAGCGCGACAGGACGGTCACCGGGATTTTCTGCGGGTCGGTGGTCGCCAGGATGAACTTGACGTGTTCGGGTGGCTCTTCGAGCGTCTTCAACATGGCGTTGAACGCCGAGTTCGAGAGCATGTGCACTTCGTCGATGACATAGACCTTGAAGCGGCCGCGTGTCGGCGCGTACACCGCGTTCTCGAGCAACTGCCGCATTTCGTCGACCTTGGTATTGGTCGCTGCGTCCACTTCGAGCAGATCGACGAAGCGTCCGCCGTCGATTTCCTGACACGCCGAACAACTCCCGCAGGGCGTTGCGCTGACCCCGGCCTCGCAATTGAGTGCCTTGGCCAGGATGCGCGCCAGCGTCGTCTTGCCGACGCCACGGGTGCCAGTAAACAGATACGCGTGGTGCAGTCGCTGCGCCGTCAGGGCGTGCGTCAGCGCGCGGACCACGTGCTCCTGGCCGACCAGGCTGGCGAAGTTGCGCGGGCGCCATTTGCGCGCCAGGACTTGGTAACTCATGGGCGGATTCTAGCAGATGGCATTTGCGGCTCCGGCAGCGGCAAGGGACAGAGGCTGGCGATTTGCGGCCTGCAAAAACGGGGGCATGAACGGAAGCGGCGACGCAAGGAGGGCCGATCGGGAGAACGGCGGGCAGAAATGAAGGTGGCGAGCCTTACCCCCGGCACTCACATAAGACGGCTGTGGCTGCTTCCTTCCGGACCTGACCAGGTTCACCATCCTGCGATGCGGGGAGACCCGCCACGAAGAATGCTATCACATCAGCCACCGCCGCGTCGGAAATGGCGCTGGAAGTCGGCGATGAACGCGGCCTGCTCTTCGGCGCTGCCGCCGGCGAAGGCGATCGACACGTCGAGGCGCGGCAATTGCAGGATGCCGAGCTGCAGCGCCGGCAGGGGACGGCAGCGGATGTCCACGCTGCGCCCGGCCCGGTGCAGCAACCAGCAACCGTCGGCCGGCTGCCGCACCTGCCAGCCGGGCAGCATAGGCTGCAGCTGGCGGCTGAACTCGGGCAGCGCCAGGGTCATCGCGAATTGCCGCAGCACCGGGTCCCGGAAGCCTAGCCGCCGGCGATCGGCGGCCAGATCGCCAGCACATCGCCAGCGCTCAGCGTACGCGCGCCACGCTCCGGCGGGGGAACGAACTGGCCATTGAGTAGAACCAGGTGCACCAGGCGCGGCGGCAGCGCCCGGCTGGCGATCAGCGCTGCGACGGTGGTTTCGTCGGGAACGTCGAGGGCGACGGCGTTGCTGCGCCGCGCTTCCGCCGGCAGGTAATCGGAAAGAAAGGCGTACAGCTTGAGCGTGATCGGCATCAGTGCGTCGCCGCCAGGCCCTTGGCGAGATAGGCTTCACTGAGCAGCAGCGGATTGGCCAGCAGGCGCGCCTTCCAGTCGCCAAGGCGGACCCGACCCTGGATCAGGCCGCGCAGGACACCGATGTTCTCGGTGTGACCGATGCTGTTGGCGCCGACCAGTTGCTCGCCGTCGAAGACCAGCCGCAGGTAGCGAAACCCGGCTTCGTCGAGCAACTGTGCGCAGCTGCAACCGGGGAACTCCTGCCACTGCCCGAACGACGCGGAGATCAGGCCCATGGTGTCGAGAACGTTGAAGACGAAGGTGCCCGGCAGGGCGGCCGCCTGGCCGGCCATGTTCAGCGCGGCAATGCGCGCCTGCTCGACGGCGTCGGGCTGGATGGCATTGACCACGCGACGCCCGGTAGCGAACTCGACCGCCTCGGCGACGTCACCGGCGGCGTAGATGCCGGCGACGCTGGTCTGCATCGAGTCATTGACGAGAATGCCCTGATCGACGGCGACGCCGCTGCCGGCGAGAAAATCGACGTTCGGCTTGACGCCGGTGGCGTTGATCAGCGCGTCGACCTCGAGGATTTCGCCGTCGTCGAGACTGACCCGCAAGGCCTCGCCCGCCTGTTCGATGGACACCACTCGCCGTGCCGTGCGCACCTGCACGCCCTGGCCTTCGCACCAGCGACGGATCATCGCCCCGGCCACCTCGTCCATCATGCGCGGCACCATCCGCTCGCCCATTTCGACGACCGTCAGTTGCGGGCCGCGGGCGGCCAGCGACTCAAGAATGATGCAGCCGATGAAGCCGGCGCCCATCTGCACAACGCGCGCCCCCGGCGCGACGGCGGCGGCAATCCGGCGCGCGTCGGCCAGGGTCCAGCACGACAGGACCTGTGGCAGGTCGATGCCGGGAATCGGCGGCCGTACCGGATGCGCGCCGCTGGCAATCAGCAGCCGGTCCCAGGCGAGGGTGCTGCCGTCGGCCAGGGTGACGGTCTGCTGGCCGGCGTCGAGCGCCGCGGCATGGCCGTGCACCAACTTGATGCGTAGGCGTTCGAAGTGATCGGCGTCCTTGCGCAGGTAGGTGCCGGCCTCGCCGATCTTGCCGCTCAGCAGGTAGGGAATGGCCATCCGCGAGTACGGCGGTTCGGCTTCGTCGCCGATCAGGGTGATTTCGGCCTGCGCGTCGGCGCGGCGCAGCGTCTCGGCGGCAACGACCCCGGCCGGGCCGTTGCCGATGATCAGGTGTCTGATCACTTCACAGCCCCAGGCGCGAGCGGGTGGCGGCGGTGGGAACGCCGTCGGGAGTCCAGCCGCGCAGGCTGTAGTACTCCGGAAGCATCTTGCCGATCTCGGCGACCATGCCTTTCGAGCCGCCGGTCTTGCACGGTTCGTTGAGCAGCCGCGGCGGCAGCGTGTCGTCCTTGCCGGTGATCCCGGCAGCGAGGTTGAAGTCGCGTTCGAGATTCCAGATGCGCTCGCCCATCTGCAGCAGCGCATCCTGCGACCAGTCGCCTTCGCACGCCGCCTGAATCTGCGGCTGGATGTCGTTCATCGTCCACGCAAAGGTGGTGAACACGCACAGCCCGCTGGAATCGACGACCGCGGTGGCGTCCTGGAAGGCCTTGAGCATCTCCGGCTTGCCGGCGGTTTCCCGGGGGTCGGTCTTGACCGGGATGCCGAACACCTCGCTGGAAACCATGTAGCCGCGCAGATGGCAGGCGCCGCGGTTCGACGTCGCGTAGGCCAGCCCCATTCCCTGCAGGGCGCGCCCGTCGTAGGCCGGGAACTCCTGCCCCTTGACGGTCATCGACAGTTCGGGCTTGCCGTACTTCGCACACACGCGCTTCGATCCCTGACCGAGGATCTTGCCGAAGCCTTCGCCACGCGCGGTCATCTCGGCCAGTCTGCACAGGGCTTCGGCCGAGCCGAACGGCGCCTCGAGGCCGATTTCTTCCTTGCTCAGGATGCCCAGGTCGTAGAGCTCCATCACCGCGCCGACGGTGGCCCCGAAGGAGATCGGGTCCATGCCGTCCTCGTTGCACAGGAGGTTGGCGAACTGCAGCGCTTCCAGGTCGTCGACGCCGTTGGCGCTACCGAGCGCCCACGCGGCCTCGTATTCGAGTCCGCCGTTGGCCCCCCAGTACTCGGGCTTCGTTTCCACCGAGAAGTGCGTCTCGTCGATGCGCGAAATGCGCCCGCAGGCGATGGTGCAGCCAAAGCATGCCTGATTGGTGACCAGGTGCGCGCGGCCGTCGCTGGCACGTTTTTCGTGCATCGCTTCGGCCGAGATCTTGCGTGCGCCTTCGAACTCGACGTCGCGGTGGTTGCGCGTCGGCAAGGCGCCCATCTCGTTGATCACGTTCATCAGCACCTGCGTGCCGTAGGTCGGCAGGCCCTGGCCGGTGACCGCGTTCTCGGCGAGCACCTTCTTGCCGGCGGTCGCGGCCGCCATGAAGGCCTTGGCATCGGCGATGTTGCCGACGCCGCGCGTGCCGCGCACGGCGATCGCCTTGAGGTTCTTCGAGCCCATCACCGCACCGACACCGGAACGTCCGGCGGCGCGATGCAGGTCGTTGACGATGGCCGCGAAGAGGACCTGATTCTCACCGGCGCGACCGATACTCGAAACGCGCAGCAGCGGATCCTGGTGACGCTTCTTGAGCGTCGCCTCGGTCGACCAGACGGTCGTTCCCCACAGGTCGTCCGCCGGCAGCAGCTCGGCGCGTTCGTTCTCGATGTGCAGATAGACCGGCGTCGGCGCCTTGCCTTCGACGATGATCATGTCCCAGCCGGCGAACTTCAGCTCGGCGCCAAAGAAACCACCGGAGTTCGAGCAGGCGATGACGCCGGTCAACGGTCCCTTGGTGACCACCGAATAGCGCCCGCCGGTCGAGGCCATCGTTCCGGTCAGCGGACCGGTGGCGTAGATGATCTTGTTCTCCGGCGACAGCGGATCGACCTTGGGGTCGATTTCACTGACCAGGTACCGGCTGGCCAGCCCGCGCTGGCCGAGGTACTGCGCCGCCCACTCCATGTTCAGCGCTTCGCTGACACAGCTTCCCTGGGTAAGGTTGACGCGAAGAATCTTGCGAGTCCATGCCATGGTCGTCTCTCCTCAAACCCGTGCCGCACTGTCGGTCTTCTGCGCCCACTTGCGCATCCGCTCGAGGCCGGTCCAGTCGCTGTCGATATAGGTGATGGCGTCCGTCGGACAGGCTTCGGCGCAGGCCGGGTCGCCGCCGCAGAGGTCGCACTTCTGCACCTTGCCCGTCTCGTGGCTGTAATTGACCGTGCCGAACGGGCAGGCAATCGTGCACACCTTGCAGCCGACGCAGACTGCGTCGAGAATCACCTTGGCGCCGGTGGATGCGTCGACCTTGATCGCCTCGACGGGGCAGGCGTTGAGACACCAGGCTTCGGCGCACTGGGTGCAGGTGTAGGGAACCTTGCGCCCTTCGTGATGGAAGTCAAAAACCTTGATCAATGACCGCGACGGGTTGAAGGCCCCGGTATGCTCGTACGAGCAGGCCATTTCACACTGCAGGCAGCCGGTGCATTTGCCCGGGTCGATGTGCAAGGATTTCTGCATGACGTCTCCTCCGTGAACAGATCGATGAGATTCTGCTGAATGACGCCGCAGTCCTCTTTTCCCGCTGCGACTGACTGATCACTATAGGCAATCGCCGACACTTGTAAAAGTTGCGCTGCAGCAATTGGGCGGGGGCGGCGGCTCGCGACTTCGGATGGCGATTGCGCAGCGCGCCGGCATGGCATGTGCGCTCGCAACAACTACGCTGTAAAGATTTGATCGCGGTTTGTGATAAGCGTGATTTCAGCTAGCATTGTTTTTTTGCTGCGCTGCAGCATATGAAGGTCAACGGATGTCGTCGCGAGACGTTAGAGTGCGCATTGGCGCAAATCCGCCAGGCATCCCGCCACGAAAAAAAAGGAATCATGTGTGACGAAACCAAGCAATCACCCGCTGCGCTTTGCGCTCAACTACGAGCTGCATGCCCGCCCCCCGGAAGCGCTGAGCATCCCCGAGCAGGCGTCGTATCTGGCGCTGGCCACCGATCCCGCGGACAGGCAAACCGAGTACGACAGCATCGTCGAGCTGTGCACGCGCTACGGCGTCCCTGCGCCGGCACCCGAGGTCAATCACTTCAAGGTCGATCTGGGCACCTTCCGGCTCAAGTGGGAGCGGCGCGCCGAGTGCAGCAGCTACACCTTCTTCCGCCAGGGCGAGTCCGGCGAACCCTTTGCCCAGCCGGTAATCGCCAGCGTGCCGCGGGCCTGGCTCGACCAGCTGCCGGGGCAGGTGCTGGTGGCAGCACACGTCGCGCTGCGCAAGGCACCGGCGGCCACGCCGGACAGCGACGAGCTGGCCAGCCTGTTCGAAGGCAACCTGCTCGTCGGCGGCCGCGTCGGTGACGGCGTCGCCAACGTGCGCGCCGACTTTCGTATTCACGCGGACGGCTTCAGCCGCTTCCTGATCGACGACATCAGCCTTACCCCGCGCCAGGCGGGACGAATGGTGCAGCGCCTGCTGGAGGTAGAAACCTATCTGATGCGCGCGCTGCTCACCCTCCCGGTCGCCAGGGCCACCCTGCCGGTGCTGGCCGATGCCGACCGCCAACTCTCGGCGCTGCTCAACGAAATGGTTGACGTCAGCAGTGAAGACGAACCCGCTCTCCTCGACCGGCTGACGCGGCTTGCCGCCGTCGTCGAGGGGACGATTTCGTCCACTCTGGGCAAGATTTGCGCGGCGCGCGCGTACCAGGATCTGGTCGAACGCCGCCTTGCCGAACTGCGTGAGGTGCGTGTGGAAGGCGTGCAACCCATCGGCGAATTTGTCAAGCGCCGCCTGCTGCCGGCGATGAGCACCTGCGAAACCGTCGCCAGGCTCCAGGACAGCCTGTCGGAACGGATCAGTCGCGCCAGCGAGATGTTGCGCACGCGCGTCGACATCGCCTTGCAGCGGCAGAACCAGTCGCTGCTCAGCACCGCCGCCCGACGCGCGAAACTGCAGTTGCGTCTGCAGGAGACGGTGGAAGGATTGTCGGTGGCCGCGGTCAGCTACTACGTGGTCGGCCTGGTCGGCTATGCCGCCAAGGCCATCAAGGCCGCTGGCGCGCCGGTCAATCCGGAGATCGTCACCGGGATCGCGATTCCGATCGTGGTGATCGTCGCCGCGCTCGGCGTGCGCCATATCCGGCAGCTGGTGCAGCGCGCGGTCACTTGACGGGTTTGCTCCAGGTCCTGGTTTCGATGGTGAAGATCCCGGCGGGGCCGATCAGGACGTGGTCGATGTTGAAGCCATCGCCCGTGAGGTCGTGGAAGACGTGATAGCCGTCCTCCCGCAGGCGCTCCGGGAACTGGCCGACCGCTCGTTCTCCTTCAATGCCTTGGTGGAGTGCGTGGAAGCGGAGCCGCAAGCGCCAGAATCTCCATGCGACAAACGCCAGCAAACCGAGGGCGAACGGCGAGAAGAGTTTAGGCCGGGGTCGCCGATCGGTGTAATAGCTCCACCACTCCAGCGACGTTACTAGGAGAAAACCAATCGCCACGAGGCCTGGTGTTTCCAGCTTGTCTCCAAGCAGTTTCCGGCGTTCTTCTCGTGTAGTTTTTCACGCAGTAGCGAACATAGGAATGCCAGCGGCGACATGGTTTCAAGCGGCTGTCCGGCGTGCTGAAAGTCGCGTCGGGAATTCAGCGCCACAGCCGCGTGCACGTCATTGCGAGGAGGCGTAGCCGACGTGGCAATCCAGAGGTTTTGATTTTCGCTCGGCGGATGTGGCGCACCAGTAGTCAGAGAATGGAACTGGATTGCCGCGTCGGCTACGCCTCCTCGCAATGACGGTGGCTGGGGTATGCCTGCCCGGGTCTCATCAGGAATGCCGCACCACAGTAGTGACTGCCCCGCGTTGCGCAAGGGCGTGTCCTTCAGCGGCGACCGTGTATTCGCCTTCTATGTGGACTCCGTGGCACTGCCGTTCAAGTCGCCGGCAATCAAGCGGAACTGCTCCAGCGCCGCTTCGAGGTCTTCGACGATTTCCTGCGCGATCACTTCGGGCGGGGGCAGATTGTCGCTGTCGGCAAGGCTGTCGTCCTTGAGCCAGAAGATGTCCAGGCTGGCCTTGTCGCGGGCGATCAGTTCGTCGTAGGCGTACACGCGCCAGCGGCCGTCGGGGCCGGCGCCATTGGCGGCGTCCGCCTGCTCGCTCCAGGTGGCCGCGCGGCCGTGGCGGTTGGCCGGGCGATCGGCAGGCTCGCCCGCACGCCGCCCCTGATACAGGCCGACGAACTCGTCCAGATCGGCGCGCTTGAGCGGCCTGGTCTTCAGCGTGAAGTGCTGGTTGGTGCGCAGGTCGTAGATCCACAGCTGGCGGGTCCACGGCGTCTGGCTGGCCGGCTTCTTGTCGAAGAACAACACGTTGGCCTTCACGCCCTGCGCGTAGAAGAGGCCGGTCGGCAGGCGCAGCAGCGTATGCACGTCGCACTCGTGCAACAGCTTGCGGCGGATGGTCTCGCCGGCGCCGCCTTCGAAGAGCACGTTGTCGGGGACCACCACCGCGGCGCGGCCATGCGACTTGAGCAGCGTCTTGATGTGCTGCACGAAATTGAGCTGCTTGTTCGAGGTCGTCGCCCAGAAGTCGTCGCGCTCGATGACGTCCTTCTCGGTGCTGCGCCTGCCGTCGGCGCCTTCGATCTGCGTGCTGCTCTTCTTGCCGAACGGCGGATTGGCGAGGACCACGTCGAAACGCTCGCCGGGGTCGGCGGCCAGGGCGTCGGCGACGACGATCGGCACGCTGGTCTCCGAGCCGATGCCGTGCAGCAGCAGGTTCATCGCGCACACCCGCGCCGTACCCTGCACCAGCTCCCAGCCGCGAAAAGCGCCTTCCTTGAGGTGGCGTTTCTCGTCGCGGGTAAGGTTCGGATAGTTGCGGGTGATGGCGTTGTGGGCGGTGAACAGGAAGCCGCCGGTGCCGCAGGCCGGATCGCAGACCGACTCGCCGGGTCGCGGCGCGATGGCGTCGACCATCGCCTGGATCAGCGGCCGTGGGGTGAAATACTGGCCAGCGCCGGACTTGGTGTCCTGCGCGTTCTTCTCGAGCAGGCCCTCGTAGGCGTCGCCTTTACATCGGCACCGAGCGACGACCAGTCTTCCTCGTTGATCAGGTCGACGATCACCCGTCGCAGCTTCGCCGGGTCCTGGAACTTGTTCTGCGCCTTGTTGAAGATCAGCCCGAGCGTGCCTTTTTCGCCGCCGAGCCGTTCCAGCGCGTGCCGGTAGTGGTCGAACAGCTCGTCGCCGTCGCGGGTCAGCAGCTCTGGCCAGGCGTAGAGCGCCGGGATGATGCTCGGCTGCCGGTACGGCGGACGCGAGCGCTCGTCGGCCATCTTCAGGAAAAGCAGGTAGGTGAGCTGCTCGACGTAGTCGCCGTAGCTCATGCCGTCGTCGCGCAGAACGTTGCAGTAATTCCAGAGTTTCTGGACGAGGGTGTTTGCGTTCATTCTTCCGGGGTCGGTTTGAAGCGCGTCAGCGCCGATTCAATGGCCTGCTGCAGGCGCCGATGCAGCACTTCGCGTGGCGGCAGCACGGTCAGGTACTCGGTCACGTGGATGCCTGCAGCATCGAGTTCGAGCAGTTCGACCTGCTCGGCGTTCTTGTCGGCGCACAGGATGATGCCCAGCGGTGAGCGTTCGTCCGCTTCGCGCTCGTGTTTGTCGAGCCAGCGCAGGTACAGTTCCATCTGGCTCTTGTAGGCGTGCTTGAAGCGTCCGAGCTTCAGTTCGACGGCCACCAGTCGCCGCAAGCGGCGGTTGTAGAAGAGGAGATCGACGTAGAAATCGTCGCCGTCGATCTGCAGCCGTTTCTGCCGCGCAACGAAGGAGAAACCCACGCCCAGCTCCAGCAGGAATGCCTCCAGCTCGCGCAGAATCGCGTCTTCCAGGTCACGTTCCATGTAGCGATCGCTCAGACCGACAAAGTCGAGCACGTAGGGGTCCTTCAATACCAGCGACGGGCTCAGCTCGCCTTTGGCGCGCAGTGCATCCAGTTCCAGCCTGATCAGCTCTTGCGGCTGGCGTGACAGCGCCGTGCGTTCATAGAGCATCGAGTCGATACGGCTGGCGAGCGTGCGCACGCTCCAGCCTTCGATGCGCGACATCTCGGCGTAGAACTCGCGCTGCAGCGGCTGCTTCAAGGGCAGGAGCTCGCGAAAATGCGACCAGCTCAATTGTCGCCACAGCGTGGCGACAATCGTCTCGTCAGGAAACGCCTCAGCGAACTGCAGCATGCGACGCAGGTTCTTTTGCTCGAAACCGCGCCCGTACTCGGCGGCCAATTGTCGCGACAGTGTGGCGACAATCTCTTCGCCATAATCGGCCCGCTTCTGACCCAGCACCTCGTCGCGGATGCGCTTGCCGACACGCCAGTAGAGCATCGTCAGGCCGATGTTCACCGCGGCGGCGGCGCTGCGTTGGGCTTCGGCGATGAGCTGGCGGAGATCCGACAGCAGTGCGTCGGCCTGCGGTGGTGATGGTTTCGATGGCTGTTTGCGGCTGGCAATGACGCCCTTGGCCGACTCATGGAGCTTGCGGCTCACCATCGCAGCAAACCCCGCAGGCTTGCTGTCCGATGGCCTGCCGCCCGACTGCTGAGGCCCGGCACAAGGCTATTGCCCCTGCAGTGACCCCGGCGTTTCTGGACGAAAGTGAACACGTTCATCGTTCAGGCAAGGAGTTGCTCGACCAGCGAGCGCGGTGAATGGATGGTGACGCCGCCGAAGGTCTGCCCGTAGCCAGGGCCGAAATGCGTGCGATCGCCGGTGACCAGCACCTCGCAGGCGAGCCGGATCGCAGCGGCGAGGACCGGGCGGTCCTTCTCGGGCAGCCAGTCCAAGTCCCCGCTGTGCTCGGCGGCCGGTGTTGCTGCGGCGATTTGCAGATCCGCCAGCAGTGTATTGAGCACGTCGAGCGCCTCTGGCCCCTTGGCGGTCAGGTTGCGCCGTGCCTCGGCGACGACATAGGCGTCGGCCCGGCAGTCATGGCCGCGATCGACGAGCAACTGCAGCATTGCGCGCACGGCACCGTCGGACTTGGCGGCGGAGAACAGGATGTTGGCGTCGAGGAACACCCGCATGGTGCGGTGTTTTCAGCGCCTGGCCGGCGGTGCGGGCCGGCTGGCGAGCACCTGCGCCAGTTCGGCCTCGGCGTCGTCGAACTCGCGCTCGCGTTCTGGCGTATAGATCTCGACCGGCAGCGTGACTGCCGGGCGCAGCAGGAGGCCCTCGGGCGTCGTCTCGGCGATCAACTGGTCGTCGGCCTTCAGCCCGAGCGCCTGGCGCAGCTTGGCCGGCAACGTGACGACGCCGCGGCTGGTGATGGTGAGAGTGGCTTTCATGGCTGCAGATTAGCAGAAAGGCAGAAACACTGCGACCGCGGGTGCACCGACGGGTTTTGCCTACGCGGTGGCGACCACGTGCTCGCTCTGCCCCGCGCAAGTCGCTCCCGGCGGGGCGAACGCCCGCGCCAGCACGGCCTGCCGCAGCACCTGCGCGCGCTTGAGGTTGGCATCGACCTCGGACTCGACTTCGCGGACGATCGACAGGCGGCGGTCGACTTCGGCGACGATACGGTGTTGTTCCGGGAGGGGTGGTAACGGTACAACCACATTTCGCAGAACGGCAAGGTTGATGTTTTTCTGTGCCGTTGCTGGCGCGAAGCGTTCAAGCTTCTCGCGACTCGTGCGGATGAAGAACTCGATAAAACGAGTCGTCGTCGCGTTGTCAGAGAGAAACCCGACGATGCTGTCCGGAAAGCACGCGGGCGTCCTGAGAATACCGGTTTCAGCTATGTTGGCTGCAATCGTTATGCAAAGCGTTCCTGCTGGCCATAGGCGGCTTTGTTGCAGACCGACCTCGCTATAAGTCTGGCTGAAGTCACAGATCGTTCCCTCCGAACGACGCACGTCGCCCGTTTGAATAAATGGGTAGGGCCCACCGTAGAGCTGTATGTCATCTCTCGGCCGGTGTTTGGACTTCCCCCTGTTTAGCTCACCAAGTCGAGGCAATGCGGCCCACTCCCAGCCGTTGGGTAGGGCTGGGATCGTCGCTGTTGGCCGTACGGCCGGTTCAACGTCGCGACCGTCACAACGGGCGAGTTCAGCTTCGGTGGGGACGAGGCGGCCTTCGACGGCGGCTTTGAGGACGGCGGCTTTGTAGCGCTTGAGGTTGGCCTTGACGCGCTTGAGGTTGGCGACGGCTTCGTCGAGGCGGGAAAACTGCTTTTCGATCTCGGCGACGATGCTATGTTGATCGTCGACTGAAGGCATCGGCACCTCCAAACCGCGCAGGATAGCTTGGCTGATATTGGGCTGCGCGCCACCAACTGCCTGGGCAACCAGATCGCCGCGGCGATGGAGTAGATACCAGAATAGGAAGCGAGCATCGAGTCCTTGCGGCGGAAAGATCGCACATACCGCTTGGTTCGTCGCAGCGGCCTGAGCAAGTATGCCTAGCTTTCCTACAGTCGCACCGTAGAGTGCGATCAGGAGTGTTCCGGCAGGGAAGATCCTCGCGCTTGAGTTTGCCAAACCCTCGTGGGTGATGAACTCCTCAACCTGCGACACAACCCCATCCGGTAGTTCACCCGACTTGACCCAAGGAATCGAGCCTCCGAAGTACTCAGAGCGTTTGCGACTGGGTGTCCCGCCGCTTGCGGTTCTGCAGATCTCGCCCAGTGCCGAACGCGCCCAATGTCGCACCTTGGGTCGATGTCCGGTCCGCGTAAGGGCCGGAAGTGTCACGCCGCCAACTCCCTGTTCAACTCCTCAATCACCTTCGGCAACTCCCCGCCAAAAACCCGATGCACTCTCCCCAGCCCGCCGCGCTGGTCGAACGGTGCGTAGCTGAAATCCTCGGCCTCGATGCCGAGATTGGACGCGATGTGCTCGGCCATCTTCTCCAGCCACCAGCGTTGCTCGCCCGTGAATCCCTTGCCGGCCGCCTCCTGCTGCGTCATCCACGCCCTGAAGTTGGCGGCGACGCGCTCGGGGTAGGGGACCAGTTCGTTCTCCTGGTGCATGGCGTAACGCACCAGCGAGACGAGGTCGGTGAGGATACGTCGCTGGCTGGCGCCGCGCACTCTCTTTCCTCCGCTGGACTTGTCGAGCGCGGCGTAGGCCTGCCAGAGCTGGCTTTCGGTCCATAGCTGCGGCGGCGCCTGCAGCGTGTCGGCGAGCGCCTGCAGGTCGGCGAAGCTCAGTGGTGCGCGGGTCGGGCGGTTGTAGAGGATCTGCAGCGCGGTGATCTCGTCGCGGTGCTCGGCGATGAAGGCCTCGAAACTCTGGACGATGCCCTGCGCGCGCTCGCGTGCGGCTGCGGAATACTCGGCGCCGAGCAGGCGATCCTGGGTGACGATGTCGATCACCAGTTCCTTCTGTGCTTTCAGGCTGAGCAGCAGCTCGCGCAGTTGCGGGTTGGCGAGTGGCTTGACCGCCTGGCGCAGCGCGTCTTCGGCTTGCTGCGGCGAGCGGTCGGTGGCGGGGTTGAGCGCCTGCACGATGGCACGCGACAGCTCCTTCAGGTCGACGCCGCCGGCAGTGCTGCGCACCCTGGCGCGTTCGGCGTCGCTGAGCTGCGCTTCGAGGCGCGAGAGGCGCAGCGCGACGCTGGAGAGCACCTCGGGTTCGACGTTGCCGAGGCTGACCGCCTGCAGCAGCGCGTTGAGCGGCACCGATTTTTTCTGGTCCATCGGCCGCGAGTCGGTCTTGTCGCGCTCGCAGACGCCGACGCAGTCGACGATCACGAAACGGTCCTTGTGCGCGTGCTCGCCGGGGGTGACGCTGCGCAGGTCGTCGTCGCTGACGATGCGTACGCCGCGGCCCTTCATCTGCTCGAAGAAGCTGCGGCTCTTGACGCTGCGCATGAAGACGACGATCTCGACCGGCTTGATATCGGTGCCGGTGGCGATCATGTCGACGGTGACGGCGATGCGCGGATAGTAGCTGCTGCGGAAGGCACGGATCAGGTTTTCCGGCGTGTCGCCGGTGCTGCGGTAGGTGATCTTCTGCGCGAAGTCGTTGCCGCGGCCGAACTCGATGCGCAGGATCTCGACGATCGCCTCGGCGTGGTTGTCGTCCCTGGCGAAGACCAGCGTCTTGGGCAGCTCGCTGCGCTGCGGGAAGAGGTCGCGCTGCCAGTTGTCGCGCAACGTGCGGGCGATGGTGCGGATCTGGTCGGGCGTCTGTACGCTGCGGTCGAGTTCGGCCGGTTCGTACTCGAAGTCGTCGTCGAGCTGCCAGTCGCGGCGCGCGCGGGTGGCCTTGTCGCGCACTTCCAGCCAGTAACCGGCTTCGACTGTCGCGCCGGCTTCGCTGACTTCGGTGCGGATGCGATAGACGTCGTAGTTGACGTTGACGCCGTCGGCGACCGCCTGCTCGTGGCCGTATTCCATCACCAGGTTCTGGTTGAAGAAACCGAAGGTCTGCTTGTTGGGCGTGGCGGTGAGGCCGATGAGGGTGGCGTCGAAGTACTCGAGTACCTGCCGCCACAGGTTGTAGATCGAGCGGTGCGCTTCGTCGGTGACGATGATGTCGAAGGTCTCGATCGGGATCGCCGGGTTGTAGTCGATCGGCTCGGGCTGCTTGAACAGGGCGTCGATGCCGGCCGTGCTCTGCTCTTCGTCGTCCACGGCCAGTTCGCGGCCCTTGAGCATCGAGTACATGCGCTGGATGGTGGCGATGCAGACGCGGGCGGTGGTGTCCAGGTGGTTGCTGGCGAGATGCTGGACGATGAACTCCTCGCCAAACTTGAAGTTGTTGACCGGCGAGACGTACTGGTCGAACTCCTTTTTCGCCTGGCGGCCGAGGTTGCCGCGGTCGACCAGGAACAGCACGCGGCGCGCGCCAGCGTACTTGATCAACCGGTAGATGAAACTGATCGCGGTGAAGGTCTTGCCGCTGCCGGTGGCCATCTGGATCAGCGCGCGCGGCTTGTTGGCGGCCAGCGAGCGCTCGAGGTTGTGGATGGCGGTGATCTGCGCCGGCCACAGTTGCTGCTTGCTGACGCCGTCGCCCCATTCGCTGAGCAGCTCGGGCATGGCGCGGACGCGAGCGAGGAAGGTAAGCGGTGCGAAATCGGCGTGCAGAGCAGTGCTGCCGCTGCCGGTGGTGAAGACCGGCGTTTGCGGCAGCGCCTTGAGCCATTCGCTCAGCGTTCCCGGCTGGTGGAAGGCGAAGACGTTGCGGGCGCGTGGCTCGGGGTCGAGGCCGTTGCTGAAGTGCGTTTCGGCGCCGGTCGATTCGTAGATGAAGGGCAGCGGCCGCCGCCATGCCGGCAGGCTGCGCGGCAGGCCCTGCGCGTAACGCGCCGACTGGATCTCGACGCCGGTGAGCGTCGCGCCCCGCTTCTTGGCCTCGATGACGCCGGCGGCCTTGCCGTCGATGTAGAGCAGGTAGTCGGCGAAGCCGTGCCCGGCTTCGAGCGGGAATTCGCACAGCGCTACACCCCGGGCGGCGTGGATGTCGGCCGCGGCGATGCTCTGCACCGACCAGCCGGCGGCGGTCAGGAGCTGGTCGATTTGCTCGCGGGCGCGTTGTTCGGCGGTGGGCATGGCTTCTAGCCCAGCGTCCGGACGACGGGGTCGACAACCACACGCTGCGCGCAGCGCTCGCGGCGGCGACGGTAAAAGACCGCTCGCGACGGCAGGAACATCGCTTCAACCTCCCGGTTCGGGTTCTTATTCTCGTCCAGCGTCGCGCACGGCGCAGCGTTTGGCTGGCCGGCGGCGATGAAGCTGACATCTTGCCACAGCGATGCGCGCAAGACGCGGGCGGCGCGGCTTGCGGCATCGAGGAGCAGCACGAGGAGCCGCACGAAGACAGCGGTGGGCACCGCGGGGGCACCGTTATCAACCGCGGCGGCACTTTCGCCCGAGACGCGGAGCAGTCGTTGCAAATGGCTTAGAATCTGCTCCTCGTGAACCTGACCCGGGCGCGGCTTCAGGCCGGCAAGGTCAGATTCTCCCGTCGACCGAGCGCTGGTCGCCAACCCCGCTGGTGAACGAATACCTATGGAAGCCACCCGCATCTGCCTTGTCCGCCATGGCGAAACATCCTGGAACGCGGAGAAGCGCATTCAGGGAAACATCGACGTCGGGCTGGACGAGACCGGGCTGGCGCAGGCCGATGCCGCCGCGCAGTGGCTGTCGCCGCTGGCGATCGACGCGCTCTACAGCAGCGACCTGCTGCGCGCGCGGCAGACCGCCGAGCGCCTGGCGGCGGCCCTGAGGCGGGTGCCGATCCTGCGCCCGGAGTTCCGCGAGCGACGCTACGGGCTTTTCGAAGGGCTGACCTACGAGCAGTCGCGGACCCGCTATCCGGACGTGTACGCGCTGTTCGAGGAGCGGGTACCGGATTTCGTCATTCCCTACGGCGGCGAGAGCCTGCAGCAACTCCACCTGCGCGTCAGCAGCGGATTGCGGCGCCTGGTCGACGAGCATCGTGGCCAGACCATCGCGGTGGTGACGCACGGCGGCGTCCTGGACATCGTCAACCGGCTGGTGCGAGGAACCTCGTTGCGCCAACCGCGCGATTTCCTGATCCCCAACGCCGGCATCAACTGGGTGAGCGCCAGCGGCGACGACTGGCGCATGGAAGCGTGGGGAGTGACCGACCATCTGACGATAGTCGGGCTCGACGAACTACCCTAGCGTAGTGCTGTACGCGGAGTGGAACATATACATCCCAGCCACCACGGGGGTTGCGCGCGGCTGTCGGGCTTGCTGAAAGTCTCATCGAGAATGCAGCACTACCAGCGCCGTGGCGAAACGCCCCGGCCAGCCGGGGACAAGCGCTGCATCCAGGCGCTCAGGCTTTCGACTGCACCGCGCGGTGGCGGGTTGACTCGCCCATCAGCTCGAGCAGCGACGCCATTCCGTGGCGCAGGTTGCCGAGCAGGGGCTGCGGCATTCTTGCCAAAGCGCCGCGCAAGCGACCCTGCAGCGGACCAGGGATGTCCTTGACCACTTCGACGCCCTGGTCGGTGAGGTGCAGACGAACCACCCGGTTGTCGACGTCGCGCCGTTCACGACGGACCAACTGGCGCAGTTCGAGCTTGTCGAGCAGGTTGCTGGCCGTGGACGGCTTGATGTGCAGCGCACTGGCGAGCTGCGAGACGCGCAGGCCGGGGCGCGCCGAAATCTGCCACAGGGCCCAGAGCTGCGAACCACTCAGGCCGTGCGTGTCGTCGATGTTCTGCATGCCGTTCTGAACCGAACGGACCAGCTCCAGCAGCTTGCCGAAGGCATCATCGGCCCCTTCCCTGCCCGTGGCAGACCCGTTTCGTTGACCACCGAGCGCCTGCTCTGGCGAGCCATTTTCGCCGCCGTCTTTCCTTGTGTCAGTCATTGCATCAACCCCTGCGTTGCCGAAAAACTGCTTTCATGCAATACTATTAGGCCCAAACCGTTTGCACAAGCGAAATTTCTCGAATCTTTCGCCAACCTTTCACCAACCTGAATATACATGGACAAAGCCATACTCGATCAAATTCTTTCCCTCGGTTACCAGCTCTCGCCGGCGATGGCATCGGCCTTGCGCATCGGCGTCATCCTGGTGCTCGCCTGGCTGGCGATGGCCTTCTCGCACAAGCTGATCCGTACTTTCCGCATCTACATCAGCAGCAGCATGCACGATGGCGAAGAGGTGCAGCGGGCAGCGACGCTGGGCCGCGTCTTCCGCTACGCGGCGTCGGTGATCATCTCGCTGGTCGCCGGCATCCTGGTGCTCGCCGAGCTGGGCATTTCCGTGGCCCCGATCCTCGGCGCTGCCGGTGTCGTCGGCCTCGCCGTCGGCTTTGGTGCGCAGAGTCTGGTCAAGGACTACTTCTCCGGTTTCTTCCTGCTGCTGGAAAACCAGATCCGCCTCGGCGACGTCGTCGAAGCGGGAGGCAAGAGTGGCATGGTCGAAGAAATCACCTTGCGCTACGTGCGCATGCGCAACTACGATGGCCACGTTCATTACGTCCCCAACGGCAGCATCACCGCCGTCACCAACATGACCCGCGGTTTTGCGCAGGCGGTCGTCGATGTCGGCGTGGCCTACCGCGAGAGCGTCGATCAGGCGCTCGAAGTGATGCGTACGGTCGGTGCCGAGTTGCGCGCCGATGCCGCTTTCGCGGCCAGGATCCTCGACGACGTCGAGATCGTCGGGGTCGATTCCTGGGGCGATTCGGCGGTGATTCTGCGTTGCCGCTTCAAAGTTGTGGCCATCGAACAGTGGACCGTTCGCCGCGAATACCTGCGTCGCCTGAAGTACGCTTTTGATGCCGCGGGCATCGAAATTCCTTTCCCGCATCTCACCGTCTATCCCGGCCAGGCCAAGGACGGCTCAAGCCCGGCCTTGCGCCTGTCGATGGAGGGCGCCACGCAGCACCCCGGAGGTACGCAATGAAAATCAAGAATGCCGTCGTCGCCCACAGCCTGCTCAGCGAACACGATATCTATCTCTTTCGCGAAGGCAGTCACACCCGGCTCTACGACCGTTTCGGCGCACACGCCACCGAAAAGGCCGGCAAGGCCGGTTTCCAGTTCAGCGTCTGGGCGCCCAACGCCGAAAAAGTGGCGGTCGTCGGCGACTTCAACGACTTCCAGGCCGACACTCACCTACTGCATCGTCGCGGCGACCACTCGGGCATCTGGGAGGGCTTCATCGCCGGACCGACGCTGGGCGACAGCTACAAATTCCAGATCACCAGCCGCATGGGGACGCAGGAGAAAGCCGACCCCTTTGCCCGCCAGTCCGAAGAGCCGCCGCGCAGTGCTTCGCGCCTGTGCACGCTCGACTACAGCTGGAGCGACGACGAGTGGATGGCCAAGCGCCGGGCGATCAATGCCCTCGACGCGCCGCTGTCGATCTACGAGGTGCATCTCGGTTCGTGGCGGCGCGTTCCCGAGGACGGCAACCGCTCGCTGAGCTACCGCGAAATGGCTCACCAGCTGGCCGCCTACGTGACCGAGATGGGCTTCACGCACGTCGAACTGATGCCGGTGATGGAGCACCCTTTCTACGGCTCGTGGGGCTACCAAACGACGGGCTATTTCGCGCCCACGGCACGCTACGGAACGCCCGCGGATTTCATGTTCCTGATCGACACCCTGCACCAGGCCGGGATCGGCGTCATCCTCGACTGGGTACCCTCGCACTTTCCCGCCGACGGCCATGGCCTGGCCAACTTCGACGGCACCTGCCTCTACGAACACGAGGACCCGCGGCAGGGTTTCCACCCCGACTGGAAAAGCTCGATCTTCAACCTCGGGCGCAACGAAGTCCGCGGCTTCCTGATGTCCAGCGCGCTGTTCTGGCTCGACAAATACCACGTGGACGGCCTGCGCGTCGACGCCGTGGCCTCGATGCTCTACCTCGACTACGGACGTGCGGACGGTGAGTGGATCCCCAATGAACACGGCGGCCGCGAGAACCTCGAATCGATGAGCTTCCTGCGCAGCCTCAACGAAGCGGTCTATCGCGACCATCCGGACGTGCAGACGATGGCCGAGGAGTCCACCGCCTGGCCGATGGTTTCGCGCCCGACCTATATGGGCGGCCTGGGTTTCGGCATGAAGTGGAACATGGGCTGGATGAACGACACGCTGAAGTATTTCCAGCAACAGCCGCTCTTCCGCAAGTACCAGCACGACAAGCTGACGTTCACGATCTGGTACGCGTTCACGGAAAACTTCGTCCTGCCGCTGTCGCACGACGAGGTGGTGCATGGCAAGGGCTCGCTGGTCGGCAAGATGCCGGGCGACGAGTGGCAGCAGTTCGCCAACCTGCGCCTGCTCTACGGCCTGATGTGGGCGCATCCCGGCAAGAAGCTCCTGTTCATGGGCGGCGAACTCGGCCAGCGGCGCGAGTGGCAGCACGACGAAAGCCTCGAATGGCACGTCCTGCAATACCCGTCGCACCATGGCGTGCAGTCCTGGGTGAAGGACCTCAATCGTGTCTATCGCCAGGAAAAGGCGCTGCACGAACGGGACTTCAGCGGCGACGGCTTCGCCTGGATTGATGCCCAGAACTGGGAGGAAAGCGTCATCAGCTTTCTCCGCTACGGCAAGCACCGCGACGACACCGTGCTGGTGGTCTGCAATTTCACGCCGGTACCGCGCCATGACTACGTTGTCGGCGCGCCGCGCGGCGGGCAGTGGCAGGAAGTGCTGAACAGCGACGCAACGCTCTACGGCGGCAGCGGCATGGGTAATCTTGGCCAGGCGGAAGCCTTGCCGCAAGCCGCACACGGCCATGGGCATTCGCTGTCGCTGACCGTGCCGCCGCTGTCCGTGATGGTTTTCAAGCCGGTCCCCGAAAACCGGGCCAGCTCCTGAGCGATGGCAGGTTCAGCGCGCAAGAGGGAGTACGCCGCCCGGCCAGCGCCGCGGTCGTGCTCCGCCCTTGCATGCGCTCGACAATCCCGTCATGCTTTGCTTCTTCGTGGTGACCAACGCTGACACCGTGCTCACCATCGCCCCCGGCCCTGTAAAACGGTCGGGCCGGCCGGATAGAACAGCCCCTGGCCGTGCCGGCTTACCGCCGGCGCGCCTTGCCAGATGGTCGAAACGCCTGCTGACAACCGCCTTCTCGTGACCACGAGATACGCAACTTTGACGACTTCCCTTGAGTGGAGGAAATGATGCAAATGGCCAACGAGTCGATAGAAAAAGCCGCCGCGGCGGTTGAACTGACCTGGGAAAACGACCCCCTGTGGTACAAGGACGCGATCATTTACGAATTGCACGTCAAGGCCTTCAAGGATAGCGGCGACGACGGCATCGGTGATTTCAAGGGACTGACCGAGAAGCTCGACTACATCCAGGATCTGGGCGTCAACACGCTCTGGCTGCTGCCCTTCTACCCGTCGCCGATGCGCGACGACGGCTACGACATTTCCGACTATCACAACGTCAGCCCGGACTACGGCAACCGCAACGACGCGCGCATTTTCATCCGCGAAGCCCATCGCCGCGGATTGCGGGTGATCACCGAGCTGGTCATCAACCACACCTCCGACCAGCACCCCTGGTTTCAGGCGGCAAGAAGAGCCCCGGCCGGGTCGAAGAAACGCGATTACTACGTGTGGTCCGATACCGACAAGAAGTTTCCGGAAACGCGCATCATCTTCACCGATACCGAGAAGTCGAACTGGGCCTGGGACGACGTCGCCAAGGCCTACTACTGGCACCGCTTCTTCTCGCATCAGCCGGACCTCAACCACAACAATCCGGACGTCGTCAAGGCGGTCATCCGGATCATGCGCTTCTGGCTGGATATGGGCGTCGACGGCCTGCGCCTCGACGCCATCCCCTACCTCTGCGTCCGCGAAGGGACGAACAACGAAAACGTCCCCGAAACGCACGAAGTCATCAAGCAAATTCGCGCGGTCATCGACTCCCGCTACCAGAACCGCATGCTGCTCGCCGAAGCCAACATGTGGCCGGAAGACGTGCGTGAGTACTTTGGCGACGGTGACGAGTGTCACATGGCCTACAACTTCCCGGTGATGCCGCGCATCTTCATGGCCGTCGCCCAGGAAGAACGGCATCCGATCATCGAGATCATGAACCAGACGCCGGAAATCCCCGCCAACTGCCAATGGGCGATCTTCCTGCGCAACCACGACGAACTGACGCTGGAAATGGTCACCGAGAGCGAACGCGCCTTCATGTACAAGGCCTATGCGTCCGACCCGAGGATGCGCGTCAACGTCGGCATTCGCCGCCGCCTGGCACCGCTGATGGACAACAACCGCCACAAGATCGAGCTGGTGAAGTTCCTCATCCTCACCCTGCCAGGATCGCCGGTCCTCTACTACGGCGACGAGATCGGCATGGGCGACAACATCTATCTCGGCGACCGCAACGGCGTGCGCACGCCGATGCAGTGGAGCCCGGACCGCAACGCCGGCTTCTCGCGGGCCGACCCGCAGCGACTCTACCTGCCGCCGAACATGGACCCGATCTACGGTTACGAGGCGATCAACGTCGAAGCGCAGGCGCGCAATCCGTCGTCGCTGCTGCACTGGACCAAGCGCCTGATCGCGGTACGCAAGAACTACAAGGCTTTCGGCCGCGGCAGCATCGCCTTCCTCGAACCGGGGAACCGCAAGATCCTCGCCTACGTGCGCGAGTACGAGGACGAAACGCTGCTCTGCGTCGTCAATCTGTCGCGCAACGCGCAACCGGTCGAACTCGACCTGGCGCCCTTCAAGGGCCGCGTGCCGGTCGAGCTGCTCGGCCGCTCGGCGTTCCCGCCGATCGGCGACCTGCCCTACCTGCTGACCCTGGCCGGCCACGGCACGTACTGCTTCCGCCTGACCACCGACGCCGAAGTGCCGTACTGGCACGAAGAACGTCTGCCGCGCGCAGAACTGCCTGTGCTGGTGCTCACCGAGGGTTGGCTGACCTTCTCGGGCGGCAAGACCACGGCCACCACCGTGCGCCGGGCGATCGCCGCAACCACCCGCAACCAGCTGCAGCACAAGGTGCTGGCACCCTACCTGGTGACCAAGCGCTGGTTTGCCGGCAAGGGCCACGCCATCGAGAGCATCAATATTGTCGAGCAGGCGCCGTGGGATACCGACAAGGGAAGCTGGCTGTTGACCATCATCGAGGTGCACTGCGCCGGTATCGAGCCGCAGGTCTACTTCCTGCCGCTGGCCATCTGCTGGGACGACCAGACCAGCGAAGAACAGCGCGCCCTGCTCGGCTCGTGGGCGCTCGCCAGAGTGCGCCAGCAAGACCGCACCGGCCTGCTTTACGGCGCCTTCGGCGCCGACGACTTCTGCCGCGACCTGGCCGAAGGTATCGGCAGGAACGTGGCCATCCCCTTTGCCCGCGGTCGTCTCGAGTTCCACGCCTCGCCGGCGTTTGCCAAGCTGGCCGCCGGCCTCGACGCGCCGGTACGGCACCCCTCGCTGGAACAGAGCAATACCGCGGTGTACTTCGGCGACAAGCTGTTCCTCAAGGGCTATCGTCGCCTGCAAACGGGGACCAACCCGGAGGTCGAAGTCGGTCGCTTCCTGACCGATACCTCGCCCTACGAGCACATTGCTCCGGTCGCCGGCTCGGTCGAAATCCGCCGTGCCGACGGCCAGACGATGACGCTGGCACTGTTGCAGGGCTACACCAAGAACCAGGGTGACAGCTGGAACTTCACGCTCGACTATCTTGAACGCTACCTCACCGAAGTCGCGGTGACGACCGACGAGCTCGACGGCAACCCGCACGACTTCTTCCTGGCCCTGATCGAGGTGCTCGGCCGCCGTACCGGCGAGTTGCACCAGGCTTTCGGTCGTTCGACCGGCGACGCGGCCTTCGAACGCGAGCCAATCAGCGAGCAGGACATGAGCGGCTGGTCAAACGCCTTGAAGGCCGAAGCAGTGGCCACGCTCGACGAACTCGAACGGCGCAGAGAGGACTTCTCCGAAGAGGTGCGCGACGGCTGCGACCGCCTGTCGGCGTTGCGGCCGGTGCTCCTGGAGCGCATTTCGCCGCAGGCACTGGCCGGCATTTCGGCCGCCAAGATGCGCTATCACGGCGACTATCACCTCGGCCAGGTGCTGCGCGTCGACAATGATTTCGTGATCATCGACTTCGAGGGCGAACCCGCACGTTCGATGGACGAGCGTCGCCAGAAGCATTCGCCCCTACGCGACGTCGCCGGCATGCTGCGCTCGTTCAGCTACGCGGCGGCGGTGGCCACCAACCGCCTGACCAACGAAGACCCGGTCGACCGCCATCGGGCCGGACCGCTGGTCGAGAGCTGGGAAGAGCAGGTCAGAGACGCCTTCATGAGCGGCTATCGCGACGCCGTCAAGGGTTGCCCGGCGTGGCCCGAGGAAGCGGGCGCTGCGGAACGACTGATCGAGTTCTTCGTCATCGAGAAGGCGCTCTACGAGTTGCGCTACGAGATGGGTAACCGGGCCCGACTGG
>NZ_CAJQUB010000015.1:0-277595 GCF_907163215.1 Candidatus Accumulibacter sp. ACC005
GCCAGCACGGCAAACCGATCCATGCCGTATTCTGCTGTGTCGGGGGTGGCGGACTGATTTCCGGCGTTGCCGCGTACATCAAGCGGGTCCGGCCGGAGACCAGGATCATCGGGGTTGAAGCCAGCGACGCCGACGCCATGGCGCGCTCGCTGGCGGCCGGCAAGCGCGTGCGGCTCGACCATGTCGGCCTGTTTGCCGACGGTGCGGCGGTCAAATACGTCGGCGAGGAGACCTTCCGCCTCTGCCAGATGTACGTCGATGAAATGGTGCTGGTAAATACCGACGCCATTTGCGCGGCGATCAAGGACGTCTTCGAGGACACCCGCGCGGTCCTCGAACCGGCGGGCGCGCTGGCGGTGGCCGGCGCCAAGGAATACGCCCGCGCGCACAAATTGAAAGACAAGACGCTGGTCGCCATCGCCTCCGGCGCCAACCTCAACTTCGACCGTCTGCGCTTCGTTGCCGAACGCGCGGAACTGGGCGAACAACGCGAAGCCGTCTTTGCCGTGACCCTGCCCGAGAAACCCGGTGCCTACAAGCGATTCGTGTCGTTGATCGGATCGCACAACATCACCGAGTTCAACTACCGCTACAACGACCAGCGCGACGCACACGTCTTCGTCGGCATCCAGGTCGGTTCCCGCGCCGAATCGATAAAGCTCCTCGAACAGCTGCACAGGCACGATTATCCGGCCCTCGATCTGACCGACGACGAAATGGCCAAGGGGCACATCCGCCATCTGGTTGGCGGCCACTCGCCACGCATCAGCAACGAGCTTCTTTACCGTTTCGAGTTTCCCGAACGCCCTGGCGCACTGATGAAATTTCTCAACAGCATGAGCGCGGGCTGGAACATCAGTCTTTTTCACTACCGCAACCACGGCGCCGACTACGGGCGAGTACTGGTCGGCATGCAGGTACCGCCGAGTGAAATGAACGAATTCGAGGACTTCCTGAAGAAGGTCGGCTACGCGCACTGGAACGAGACCAACAACCAGGCGTACAAGCTGTTCCTGGGCTAGTTTCACGCCGCAGACACCCGTAGCGGTGATAGGCTTGGCCGGCAACGCCAGCGGCCTTGACCTCTCACACGCCGCTGTTCGTTCCCGAGCCGGTCCAGACACCGCACACTTTCGAGGAGATCATCGAGATGCCCATGAACATCGTCAACGACGTCACCGGCCTGATCGGCAATACGCCACTGGTCAGACTGCATCGAATCACTGCCGGCATCGAAGGCACCATCGCCGCCAAGCTGGAGTTCTGCAATCCGGCGCACAGCGTCAAGGATCGCATCGCCATGGCCATGATCGACGACGCGCAGGCTGCCGGCCGGATCGGCCCGGAAACGATCGTTCTTGAACCGACCTCGGGCAACACCGGCATCGGTCTGGCAATGGTCTGCGCGGCGCGCGGGATCAAGTGCTGCTTCGTGATGCCGGAAACGATGAGCCGCGAGCGCCGCCTGCTGCTCAAGGCGTACGGGGCCGAACTGGTCCTCACGCCCGGGCCGGACGGGATGGGCGGCGCCATCGGCCGCGCCGAAGCCATGGCCGCCGCCGATTCGCGCTACTACATCCCGCAGCAGTTCGAAAACCCGGCCAACCCGGCCATCCACCGTACGACGACGGCTGAAGAGGTGTGGCGTGACACGCATGGCCAGGTCGACATTTTCGTCGCCGGTGTCGGCACCGGCGGCACGATTACCGGCGTCGGCGAAGTGCTCAAGGAGAGGAAGCCCGGCGTGCAGGTGATCGCCGTCGAGCCCGACGCTTCGCCGGTGCTCTCCGGTGGAACGAAGGGACCGCATCCGATCCAGGGCATCGGCGCCGGCTTCGTGCCGAAGGTGCTCAACACGGCGATCTACGACGAAGTGCTGCGGGTCAGCGCGGACGACGCTTTCGCCACCGCCCGCAGAATGGCCACCGAAGAAGGCCTGCTCGTCGGCATTTCTTCCGGGGCCGCAGTATGGGCGGCGATGGAAGTCGCGCGGCGGCCGCAGAACGCGGGCAAGCTGACCGTCGTCGTCATTCCCTCTTTCGGGGAACGCTACCTGTCGACGGCCCTCTTTGCGGACCTCGAAGTCTGAGTGCATTGTGCCGATGCTGCCGGTGAGTGATTTCTGCTTCGACCGCGTCATCGACCGTCGCCACGGCGACTCGCTGAAGTGGAACCGCTACGCTGACCGCGACGTGCTCCCCCTGTGGGTTGCCGACATGGATTTTGCGGCGCCGCCGGCGATCATCAGCGCCCTTGAAAAGCGCGTCGCCCACGGCTGTTTCGGCTACGCAGAGGCGACCCCGTCGCTGCTCGCTGCCGTCCTCGGGCATCTGCAGCGCGCCTACGACTGGCAGATCGAGGCGGACTGGCTGGTCTGGCTGCCGGGGCTGGTCAGCGGGCTCAACGTCGCCTGCCGCGCGGTCGACGGCGATGTGTTGACGGCGACGCCGGTCTATCCCCCGTTCCTCTCGGCACCCGGCCTGGCCGGCAAGGAACTGGCCACCGCCGCGCTGCAGCAGCTTGGCGGCCGCTGGGTGTGGGATTTCGCCGCCTTGCACAAGGCGGTGACGCCGAGCAGCCACCTGCTGCTCCTCTGCCACCCGCACAACCCGGTGGGGCGCGCCTGGGACGATGACGAACTCGCCCAGATCGCGGCCTTCTGCAAACGCCACCAGCTGATCGTCTGTTCCGACGAAATCCACTGCCAGTTGCTGCTCGACCGACACCTGCGACACCGGCCGCTGGCGACGATCGACGCCGACATCGCGCAGCGCAGCATCACCCTGATGGCGCCCTCGAAAACCTACAATATTCCCGGTCTCGGTTGCGCTTTCGCGGTCATTCCCGACGCTGCGCTGCGGCGGCGCTTCAAGGCGACAATGCACGGCATCGTCCCGCATGTGAATGCCCTGGGCCTGGCGGCAACGGAAGCCGCGTATCGCGACTGCGATGACTGGCAACAGGCGCTGCTCGCCGTTCTGCGCGACAACCGCGACCGGGTGGCAGCGGTACTCGGCGACATCCCGGGTCTGACCGTGAACCAGGTCGAGGCGACCTACCTGGCGTGGATCGACGCGCGCGCCCTCGGCGTCGGCGACGCCGCGGTTTTTTTCGAGAACGCCGGCGTCGGCCTGTCCAATGGCGCTGATTTTGGCCTTCCCGGCTGGTTGCGACTCAATTTCGGGTGTCCGCGCGCGACGCTGGATGCAGCACTCGAGCGCATGCTCAGTGCCTGTTCGGCCTTGCCCGGGCGACTGCCACCGGCGAGAAGCGCATTGCTTTAGTCGAACCGCGCGCCTAGCATGCGAGACTCTGGGTGCCAACAAGGGCAATCGTAGTAAATGGCATTCTCTTTCTTTTCACGCCGGTCCTGGTCTGGCCACGCAGCGATCCTGATCGGCGTCGCCTTGGCCGCTGCGGCGATTACCGGCTGGGTGAGCAGCTCATTGTCGAACGCCGCCCAGGAACGCCTTGAACAACGCTTTCGCCAGGCAGCGGCAACGCGTGCCGACCTCGTCAGGCAGCGGATTGTCGATCAGCTGGACAACCTGACGACCTTGCAACGCCTTTTCAGCAGCGTTGAAGCGGTCGATTGGCGTGCTTTCGAGGCGTTCGCCGGACCAATGGTCGGCGATCGCGGCATTCGCGGTTTTGGCTGGTTGCCCGTCGTCGAGGCGGCTGATCGCGACAACTTCGAGCGCCGCGCCCGCCGGATTTGGGGCAACTCCTTTGCGATCAGCGAACGCAACGCTGAAGGAGCAACGCAGGCCGGTAGGCGATCGCCCACGCTATTTCCCGGTCCTCTATGCCGTGCCCTACGAGCCCAATCACCTGGCCATCGGGGTCAATCTGCACGCCGCGTCGAACCGCGGGCCGCTCATCGAGCAGGCGATTGATACCGGCCTGCAGGTGAGCAGCGATCTTGGCCCGCTCCTCATCGACAACCGACAGACCGACACCGTGGTCATCTGCGCACCCGTCTACCGTGGCGGCAAAGTCCCTCCCACCCGCGATCAGCGCCGTGCGGCGATCAGGGGCATCGTCCTCGGTGTCCTGAGCATGAATCAGATGTTCGACGCCGCCAACGCCGGGGATACCGAAACCGGCCTGAACGTCTTCCTGGTCGACCAGACGCGGCCGGAGGAACAGCAGCTGATTCGTGCCTGGACCCCTGCCGGGCAGCCTCCGACGCAGCGCGCAAAGGCGGCGGCGATCAACGGCTACCGAGCCGAGGTCGAGATTGGACGGCGGCTGTGGTCGGTAGAGATAGAGGCTACGCCGGGCTGGCTGGAGCGCAATTATTCGCCGATGGTGCCTTACGTTCCGCTGCTCGGCGCGCTGTTCACCCTGCTCCTGCTGATCTACCTGCACAACGTGCTGAACCGGCGCGCGATGGCCGAGGAACTGGTCCGCGAGCGGACGGCCGACCTCCTCGAACGGCAGAACTCGTACCGGACGCTGGTCGAGAATCTGCCGGTGATCATCAGTCGCTACGACGCTCAGTATCGCCACCTGTTCACCAACGCCTCCTTCGAACGTTCGCTGGGCCTTCAACCAGGCAGCGTTCTCGGAAGGACCGTGCGCGAGGTGTTCGCCGACTTCCCCGATCTGGACGCGGCGCTGATCGAGCGCTGGGAGCGTGCGCTGGCAGCAGTCTACGAAACCAACTGTGCGCAGCAGATCGAGTTCGGTTTTCCGACGCTCCAGGGTCCACGCTTCTTCGACGGCGTTCTGGTCCCGGAACACACCAAACCAACTGGCGAAACAAGCATCCTCGGCATTTTCCACGAGATCACCGAACGCCACGTGGCCGAGGCCTGGGCACGCAAGCTCTCGCTGGTCGTCGAGCAGAACCCGGCCACGATCATCATTACCGATACCCAGGGGCGTATCGAATACGTCAACGACAAGTTCGTCGAAACGACCGGTTATGCAAAGGATGAGGTCATCGGCCAGACGCCGGCGATACTCAAATCAGGACGTACGCCAGCGGCCACCTACGCCGACCTGTGGGCAAAGCTCAAGGCCGGCGACACCTGGCATGGCGAGTTCGAGAACAGACGTCGCGACGGCTCGCTTTATCACGAACGCGCCATGATCGCACCGGTCGAGGACAGTCAGGGTCGCACCACCAGCTTTGTCGCCATCAAGGAGGATGTCAGCGAGTTGCGGCAGATGATCGACCGTCTGCACGAAAGCGAGAGCCGCTTCCGTGGCGTGGTGTCGGCGATGGCCGAAGGGCTGATGCTGTGGTCGCAGGCGGGAAAACTGATCTTTGCCAACCCCGCCGCCGAAGAAATTTTCGCCGACTCGCAGGAAACGTTTTCCGGCGGCGTTTCGCTTGCCGCCGGCACGACCAGGCTGCGCGAGGATGGAACACCTTTTGCCAGCGAGGACTGGCCCTGGGTGATCGCCATCCGCGAAGCCTGCGAAGTGCGCGAAACGGTCATGGGATTGCGCGCCGCCGACGGCAGCGTGCGCTGGATATTGATCAATGCCTCGCCCTTGTGCACCGGCACCGCGACGCAGGCTAACGCCGCCGTAGCCACATTTACCGACATCACCGAGCGCAAGGCCGCGCAGCAACGCGCCGAATTCCTGGCCCACCACGACCCGCTGACAGGGCTGCCCAACCGCCTGCTCCTGCGCGACCGCCTCGAGCAGGCCCTGGCGCTGGCCAGGCGGTCGCACGGCCGCGTCGCCCTGATGTTCCTCGACCTCGACCGCTTCAAGACGATCAACGACTCGCTCGGCCACCCGGTCGGCGACAAGTTGCTCCAGGCCGTTGTCGCCCGGCTCGGCACCTGTGTTCGCGAATCCGACACCATCAGCCGGCAGGGCGGCGACGAGTTCCTGATCGTCCTCAGGGACGCGGGCGACAGCGAGTCGGTGTCGCGGCTGGCGGACAAGATCCAGCAGCGCATGGGCGAACCGTTTCTGATCGGCCAGCACGCCTTGTCCACCTCGTTCTCGATCGGTATTTCGCTCTTTCCCGACGATGGCGACGATTTCGACAGCCTGACGCAGAAGGCCGACACGGCCATGTATCACGCCAAGCACTCCGGCCGCAACGCGCACCGCTTCTTCACCGAGCAGATGAACGTCCAGGCGGTCGAGCACATGCATCTCGAAACTCGTCTGCGGCGGGCACTCGAGCGTTCCGAATTCGTCCTGCACTATCAGCCGCAGATCGACCTGGCTTCGGGCGCGATCGTCGGCGTCGAAGCGCTGGTGCGCTGGCAGAGCCCGGATCACGGATTGGTTGCGCCGGCCAAATTCATCCCGATTGCCGAAGAGACGGGTCTGATCGTGCCGCTCGGCAAGTGGGTTCTCGGCGAAGCCTGCCGTCAGGCGAGCGCCTGGCAGGCGGCCGGGCTGCCGCCCTTCAGCGTCGCGGTCAACCTTTCCGGCGTGCAGTTCCGGCGCAGCGATCTGCTCGAAACGGTGATCAACTCGCTGGTCCTCGCCGACCTCGACTCGCAATGGCTGGAACTCGAACTGACCGAATCGATCCTGATTCACGACGCTGAAGCAACGCTCGACACTGCCCGCCGCCTGAAGGCGATCGGCGTCAAACTATCCGTAGACGATTTCGGTACCGGCTACTCGAGCCTTGCTTACCTGAAACGTTTCGCGGTGGACAAACTGAAGATCGCCCGCCCCTTCGTCCGCGACCTGGTCAGCAACGCCGACGACGCGGCAATCGTTCGCGCCATCGTCCAGATGGCGCACGCGCTCAAGCTGCGCGCAATCGCCGAGGGTGTCGAGGATGCCGAGGTCGCCGCGCAGCTGCGTCTCTGTCAATGCGACGAAATCCAGGGTTACTGGATAGCGCGCCCGATGCCTGCCGATGCGCTGGCAGCCTTCGTTCTCGGCCGCCAGCCAGCCTAGCGCAACGGCCGGAAGATACCGGCTTCGGTAACCACCGCGTCGAGGGGCTGGTCGTGCGGCTGGGGAACGATGGTGTCCAGCCGGCCCAGTTCGAATCCGACCCCGACGACCAAGGGTCGCGGCGAGAGCAGGGCCAGGGTGCGGTCGAAATAGCCCCCCCCGTAGCCGAGGCGGTAGCCGGCGAGGTCGAAGCCATTCACCGGCAACAACAGCGCCTCGGGAATCAGAAAGTCGCCGCCAGCCGGGGTTGGAATGCCATAGCGATCGGCGAACATGACGCTGTCCGCGGACCAGGCGCGAAATGCCAACGCCTGCTGCTCGTCGATGACCACCGGCAGCAACGCGCTGAAGCCTCGCCTGCCCGCACTGGCCCATTCCTCGATCAACGGCCTGAGATCGGCTTCATTCTTCATCGGCCAACAGAAACCGACGGCCAGCGCCGACAAATGCGGGAAGCCGTCGCGCAAGTGCGCGCAGACGCGGCTGGAGAGTTGCGCGCACTGCTCGGCAGTCAGCGCCAGGCGGCGATCGAGCAGGCTCTTGCGCACTGCGCAACGCGCCGCCAGGCGCTCGCCGGCCGGTCCGTCGACAGCGATTGCAGAGATTGGTCCGGCAGCCATGTGATATGCTCAAAACCGATATTTTCAGGGAAATCCAGCTTACCATGAAGTTTCGCGACACCCTCCGCCACACCATCCTGATCGTCCTCGGCAGCTGGTTTCTGACCCCGCTCGGCGCCGTCGCGACGGACGCAGACGAGCAGTTTCTCGCCGCCCGCAGCGCCGCTCGCAACGGCGACAGAGTCCGCCTCGAGCAACTGGCGGCGACGCTGCAGGGTTACGAACTGGCGGCCTATGTCGATTACTGGCAGCTTCTCCTCGACTTGAAGGAGGCCGATCCGGCGACCGTCGCGGCTTTCCTGAACCGACACCAGAACACCTACGTCGCCGAGAAGTTGCGCACGGACTGGCTCCGACAGACCGGCAAGCAGCAGCAATGGGCGGCCTTCGACGCCGAGTTCCCGGGTCTGCTGCAAGCCCCGGCGCAGGATCTCGCCTGCTATTCGCTGCAGAGCAGGCGCGCACGCGGCGACCCGACCATGCTCGACGATGCCTTGCCGCTGTGGTTGACTCTGCTCGAGCCGCCGGAACCCTGCTACCCGGTGCTGGAGGCACTGATACTCGAAAAGCGGGTCCTCGCCGACGCCGTCTGGGCGCGCATTCGCAACCAGTTCGAGGCCAACAAGACCACTGCGGCGGCGTACAGCATGAACTATCTGCCGCCCAGCCAGACGCCGGACAAGAAGCTGGCGCAAACGATCATCGGCGCGCCGCTGCCCTGGCTGATCAGATTGCCGGGCGATTTTTCCGGCAATCGCATGCAACGCGAGCTGGCCGTCCTCGCTATCCAGCGCATCGCCCGCAACGACCCGCGCATGGCTGCACAGCAACTGCAGCGGATAGCGCCTTCGCTGAACAAGGATCAACTGGGCTGGGCGTGGGCCCAGATCGGCCGCCAGGCGGCGCAGGACCACATGCCAGAGGCCATCGAGTGGTATCGGCAGGCGGGTGACGCGCCACTTTCGGACGACGTGGCGGAGTGGAAGGTCCGCGCGGCGCTACGCGCACAGGACTGGGGCGCCGTGCGCTCGACGATCGAAGCGATGCCGCCGGAACTTGCCGCGCAGCCGGCCTGGATCTACTGGCTGGGCCGCGCCTACCGTGCCGGCGGTCGACTTGCCGAAGCGAATGCGCTGTTTATGAAGATCGCCGGACAACCCGATTTTTATGGCAACCTGGCCAGTGACGACCTCGGCCAGCCGATTGCACCACCACCGCAGGCGTCACCGCCGAGCAAGGAAGAATTGGCCGCCGTTCACGCCAATCCCGGCGTGCAACGCGCACTGGCTTTCTTCCGCCTCAATCTGCGCTCGGAAGCTGTCCGCGAATGGAACTGGGCCCTGCGCGGAATGAGCGACCGGGAACTGCTGACCGCATCCGCGATCGCCTTGCGTGCCGACATCTACGACCGTGCCATTGCCACGGCCGACCGAACGCGCAGTGAACACGACTACTCGCTGCGCTACCTGGCACCGTTTGGCGATCAGGTGCGGCCGGCAGCACGCAACCAGGCGCTCGACGACGCCTGGGTATATGGCCTGATGCGCCAGGAGAGCCGCTTCGTCACCAATGCGCGTTCGGGTGCCGGTGCTTCCGGTCTGATGCAGCTGATGCCGGCCACCGCCAAATGGGTAGCCGGCAAGATTGGTCTCAAGGATTACCACCAGGGCAAGGTCAACGACACCGAAATCAACCTGCTGCTCGGCACCAGCTACATGCGGCTGGTGCTCGAGAGCCTCGACAATCACCCGGTGCTCGCCTCGGCGGCCTACAACGCCGGGCCGGGTCGGGCGCGCAGATGGCGCGCCGACGTGCCGCTGGAAGGGGCAATCTATGCGGAAACGATTCCTTTCGGCGAAACCAGGGACTACGTCAAGAAGGTGATGAGCAATTCGGTCTATTACTCGGCACTGTTCGACGGCCGACCGCAAACGCTCAAGAACCGGCTCGGGGTCATCGCTCCCCGCACCGGCGGCGAAGCCAAGGGCGAGGATTTGCCTTAGAATCATGCTTTCTCGACACTCATTTCACCGGTAGAACGCTATGGAACTCAAGAACGTGCTGTTGATCGGCGGCAGTGGTTTTGTCGGCGGTTGGATCGCCAGCTGCCTTTCGCAACGCGGCGTACGGGTGACGATCGCTACCCGCCACCGCGACAACACCAAGAAGCTGATCATGCTGCCGACCGTCGAGATGGTCGAAGCCAAGGTGAACGATTCACAGGCCCTCGTCGAACTGATGCGCGGCCAGGACGCCGTCATCAACCTGGTCGGCATACTCCACGACAAGGATTCGCGCCTGCCTTACGGCAAGGGTTTCGCCGCGGCACATGTCGACCTGCCGAGGAACATTGTCGCGGCCATGAAACAAAGCGGCGTCCGGCGCCTGGTGCACATGAGCGCGCTGAATGCAGCCGGCGACGGGGCATCGGAGTATCTGCGCTCGAAGGGTGAAGGAGAAGCCGTGGTCGGGGCGGCCATGGACGAACTGGAGATCACGGTATTTCGACCGTCGGTGATTTTCGGCCCGGGTGACGCTTTCCTCAACATGTTTGCCAAATTGCTCAAACTGTTCCCGATTTTCCCGCTCGGCGGCGCCTCCGCGCGCTTCCAGCCGGTCTTTGTTGGCGACGTGGCGAAGGCTTTCTGCGACAGCCTCAACGATCGCAACACCTTTGGCCAGACTTACGACCTCTGTGGTCCTAAGGTCTACACGCTGCGTGAGCTGGTCGAGTACACGGCCCAACTGGTCGGCAAGCGCCGGCGCATCATCGATCTAGGCAACGGCGGCTGGGCCTACCTGCAGGCCGGCCTGCTGTGGCTGCTGCCAAACCCGCCGATGTCGCCGGACAACCTGCGTTCGATGGACGTAGACAGCGTCAGCGATGGCGCACACGACTATCCTGGTTGGCAGCCAACAGCCCTGGAAGCCGTGGCCCCGACCTACCTGTCGCCAGCCGAGCAGGGGCAGGTTCGCCTGGATCGCTATCGCCTCCGTGCCGGTCGCTGAGCTGGCTGGCGCGCCGCGCTAAGCGCCGGCCAGCGTCCTGATGGAGATCTTCACCGTCGGCGGCGCCATCCGCGACGAACTGCTCGGCTTGCCGGTTCAGGATCGTGATTACGTCGTCGTCGGCGCCTCACCCGAGGAGATGCTCGCCCGCGGCTTCAAGCCCGTCGGCAGGGATTTCCCGGTTTTCCTGCACCCGCAGTCGCACGCGGAATATGCGCTGGCGCGGACCGAACGCAAGACGGGCCGCGGCTACAAGGGCTTTGCTTTTCGCGCCGCACCGGAAGTCAGCCTGAGTGAGGATCTGGCGCGCCGCGACCTGACCATCAACGCCATTGCGCGCAGTGCCGATGGGATGCTCATCGACCCCCATCGCGGTGTCGATGATCTCGCCGCGCGCGTACTGCGCCACGTCGGTCCGGCCTTCGTCGAGGACCCGGTGCGCGTCCTTCGCCTTGCCCGCTTCGCCGCTCGCTTCACCGCTTTTACGGTAGCCCCGGAAACCGTGGCCCTGGCGCAAGAAATGGTCGCCAGCGGCGAGCTCGACCACCTGGTCCCCGAACGCGTCTGGCAGGAACTGGCCAAGGGTCTGCTGGAAGAAAAACCGTCGCGGATGTTCGACGTACTGCGCGAATGCGGAGCGCTGCGCCGACTGCTGCCCGAACTGGACCGCCTTTACGGCGTACCGCAACGCGCCGAGATGCACCCGGAAATCGATACCGGCGTGCATGTCATGATGGTCGTCGATCAATCGGCGCAGCGCGGCTGCACGCTACCGGTACGCTTCGCCGTATTGCTCCACGATCTCGGCAAGGGCGAGACGGCTGCTGCCGACTTGCCACGCCATCCGGGTCACGAAGCGCGCAGCGTCGAACTGGCGAGCGCGGTGTGCAAGCGCCTCAGAGTACCGATCGAGTGCCGGGATCTGGCGCTCCTCGTCGCACGCCATCACGGCGACGTACATCGCGCCGGGCAACTGGCGACGGCAGAGATCGTCAGGCTGCTCGAAAACACCGACGCCTTGCGCCGCCCCGAGCGCTTCGAGCAGCTGCTCGAAGCCTGCACCTGCGACTTTCAGGGTCGCCTGGGCTGGCAGGACGCCGGCTATCCAGCAGCGCCACTTCTTCGCCAGGCCCTGCTGCTGGCACGCGGCATCGATGCCGCGGCGATTGCCGGCAGCTGCCCGGAACCCGCCGAGATTGGCGCGCGGATACACGCCGCTCGCGTGGCCGCGCTGGCACCACTCGTGAAGCCCGGGGCAGAGACCGCGCCTGTGCAGCGCACGTAGTCGGCCCGAGCCTGCCAGCAGGCCGCCAGCAGCGCGAGCGACGCCGGGGACACTGGCAAGGCCACCGGCAGTGGCGGGCGGCTTCAGAGGGTCCGGCTGCGGTCGCCGCTGGCAAAGCCGAGCAGTGGCTCGGCAATACCCTTGCCAAGCGCCATCACCTTGAACAGCTCGCCCATTTCCGCCGGTGAAACCAGCTTGTTGGCGGCACTGGCCAGGGGCAGGTAGCGCCGCGCATCACTGCTTGGCGTTCGTGCGAGAACCGCAGCCAGGCCACAGTCGAGGAGGAAGCTCGACTGCGTGCTGTAGCCGAGCAATTCCAGACCAGCCGAACAGCCGCTTTCGACGATCGCCGTGAAATCGACGTGCGCGGTGATGTCCTGCAAACCAGGCAGATAGAAAGGCTCGCCGTGGGCGTGGTGGCGGTAGTGGCACATCAGCGTGCCGGCGCTGCGTTGCGGATGGTAGTACTCGCGGCGCGGAAAACCGTAGTCAATCAGCAACAGGGCGCCGCACCCGAGACGTGCCGCCCACTCCGCGACCCAGGCACCTGCGGCCAACGAAACCTCGCTCAGGTACCCGGGTGGCAGGGCGCATTCGGCGGCCAGTGCCAGTGCCCGCTCGCGCAGCCTGCCGCTAGCCGGGCGATCGACCCACGCAAACTGCCCGTGCTTGACGGTGACGCCGCGCTCTGCGACGCCCGTCTCGTTCCAGACGACGAGGTGCACCGGCATCGCATCGAGCACTTCGTTGGCCAGCACCAGCCCAGCGAAGCGCTCGGGCAGGCGCTCGAGCCAGGACACCCGCGACAGCAGATGCGGCACCTGGGCGGCAATCACCTGGCGCTGCCGCGCCCGCAGTTCGCCGGACAGTTCGAGAATGGCGTAGCTTTCGGGAAGCACTCCACGTGACTCGAGTTCGCGCAGCAGGTCGGCTGCCAGTTGGCCGCTGCCGGCGCCAACTTCAATGATCTGCGGAGAGCTGAGCGCGAGGATCTGTCGCACCTGCGCGGCGAGCGTCTGGGCAAAAACCGGAGAGAGTTCCGGAGCGGTGACAAAATCGCCCGCCGCACCAAACTTGTGGGCGCCGCCTGAGTAGTAGCCCATCGCCGGCGCGTAGAGCGCAAGGTCCATGAAGCGATCAAAGCCGATCCAGCCGCCGCCCGCGTCAATCTCACGGACAAGATGACCGCTGAGCGCGGTGCTGAAGGCCAGCGCCTCGGTCGTCGGTGCGGGTAATGTCATGGCGGCGGTCAGCGAAGGCGGAGCAAGGCGACGATCGACCACGGGCGCTTCACTGCCGGATGCCTCGCCGTCCAGTCGGTCGACGGCTCAGTTCTCTGCAGCCACGAAGCGCACTTGCCCGTACAACTCCGGGTGGGTGATCGCCAGCCAATGCTCAGCCTCTGACTGGGCTCGCTCCCAGGTCGCAGCACGCAAGGCAACGAACTGCGTATGGCCATTTTCCAGCGGCCATTCGAGGGTATAGGAGTTGAAGCCGCCACGCCCCTGCAGATGGATCTCGCGCGTCAAACTCGGCGGCTCGCGATGCAACTCAGCGCTCTCCGCGGCCAACAGCCGCAGGCGGAACCTGGGCCCCTTCCCCTGGTGCTGCACGACGCACTCCTGCTTCGCGGTGCCTTCCTCGAGGACCTGCCACTCGCTGCAGCCTTCAATGATCGCACCCATCGGCAGACCGACTTCATCGCGAACGATCTCGGCGCTGACCAGCTGCGTTCCTGTGCCCCCTTCGACGAGTTCGTGCCATGGCAACCCTTGCCGGGTAGGCGGTGGAAATGGCAGCGCATGCTTGCCCTGGCGAATACGCGCAAACAGCGAGGACTTCCTGACGTCCTCAAGATCGATCGCCGGAAATGCCGAACGCGGCTGAGAACGGAAGTTGCCGGCCCCCATGTAGCCGACCTCCCAGAGCGTTCTCAGCCACTCGGCGGTGTCCAGCGCGACCTGCGCCAGCTGCTCATCAAACTCGCGCTCGCCCCCTTCCTGCTGCTGTCCGCCGCTTGCCTGCCCGGCCAGCAGTTCGCCCTCATGGGCGCGCGCGCGCAGCAACTCCTGAAACAGCCGAGCGACCCATTCGGCATCGTCTGCCGCCAACTGCTCAATGCGCTCCGCCAGAATCATCAGATCGTCGGCGTCAAGCGCCTGGTCCAGTTTGCTCATCGTTCTTTTCCCAAGTCACTCCACCCGCAGTCTACCGCGCTGACGCCAGAACGGGTTGTTTTTCCCGAAGCAGGGGCAATAATCCGTTAAAATCATATCCTTGTTGGTGCTGGCCTGGAATGGGAGATGAGTGGAAAAACGATACTGGTGACCGGCGCGGCCCGGCGGCTGGGCAGTGTGATAGCCCGCGAAATGCACGCCACCGGCGCCAATCTGGTGCTCCATTATCGCCAGGCATCGGCTGCCGCAGCGGCACTGGCCAGCGAACTGAACGCCATCCGGCCGTCTTCGGCAGCCTGCCTGCAGGCGGACCTGCTGGACGTCGATGCCTTGCCCTTGCTGGTCGCCAATACGGTCGCGCAATTCGGCCGTCTCGATGCCCTGGTGAACAACGCGTCGAGCTTCTTTCCGACGCCCTTGGGCAAGATCGACCTGGCAAGCTGGGACGACCTCATTGGCAGCAATCTGAAAGCCCCCCTGTTCCTGACGCAGGCAGCCGCACCGCACCTGGTGGCGACGCAGGGAGCGGTGGTCAATATCACCGACATTCATGCCGAGCGCCCGCTGAGCGGTTATCCGCTGTACTGCGCGGCGAAAGCGGGGCTGCTTGGCCTGACGCGCGCCCTGGCCATCGAAATGGCACCACAGGTGCGGGTCAACGCGGTGGCGCCGGGGCCGACCCTGTGGCCGGATAGCGAAGTTTTCGACAGCGCAGCTCGCGAGAACATCGTCGCGCACACCCTGCTGCAGCGCGCCGGCTGCCCGCGGGACATCGCCTGCGCAGTGCGCTACCTGCTGGACGACGCGGACTACATCACTGGCCAGGTGATCAACGTCGATGGCGGTCGCACCGCACATCTGTAACTGGTCACGCCGTTGGAAAGGAAACTGGTGGAACAATCGAACACCTTGCAGCGCCTGAGGAGGCGTCTGGAGAGCAATACCGGCAAAGCGATCGCCGATTACAGAATGATCGACGACGGCGACACCGTTCTGGTCTGCATTTCCGGCGGCAAGGACTCCTATACGCTGCTCTCCGTCCTCATGGCGTTGCGCGAACGGGCGCCGGTCGATTTCCGGCTGATCGCCATGAACCTCGACCAGAAGCAACCGGGCTTCCCGGCCGAGGTCCTGCCCGGCTACCTGGCAAAGCTGGGTGTCGACTATCGAATCGTCGAACAGGACACCTATTCGATCGTCAGAAGCAAGATTCCCGAGGGCAAGACGACCTGCTCGCTGTGTTCGCGCCTGCGCCGCGGCGTGATCTACCGAACCGCCAAGGAAGTCGGTGCGAACAAGATTGCCCTCGGCCATCATCGCGACGACATTGTCCATACGCTGTTCCTCAACCTTCTCTTCGCCGCGCGGCTCAAGGCCATGCCCCCAAAACTGCTGACCGACGACGGCGCGCACGTGGTCATCCGACCGCTTGCCTATTGCAGCGAAAGAGACATTGCCCGTTTTGCCCGCGCCATGGCTTACCCGATCATCCCGTGCAACCTCTGTGGCTCGCAGGACAATCTGCAGCGCCAGAAGATCCGCGCGATGATGGCCGACTGGGACCACCGCTACCCGGGGCGCACCGAGGCGGTTTTTTCCGCGCTGCAGAAAGTCGTTCCCTCGCACCTGGCAGACCAGACGCTGTTCGATTTCCAGGGTCTGCGCCCAGGGGGCGATCCGGCGACCATGGATGGCGGCGATCTGGTCTTCGATCCGGCACCGCTCGGCGAAATACTGCCCAGCCTGCAAGGCGTGCCGCTGGCGGTGCGCGCGTGATGAGCGACAAGGAAAGGATGCTGTCGGTACTGATTGCCGCCATCTCCGGAAGCTCGAAATTGTTCGAAAAGCGGGGCGGCGCGGAAGCCGAGCACGCCGTCGAGCGTTGCCGGAAGCGCGTGGCGCGAGGCGTTGAGGGCTTCCGTGGGCGGCTCGCGAAAAACGCCAAGCGCGATGAGCTCACGGCTCTCTTCGACAACGCCGATGACGCCTGCCAGGCCGCCATCGCCATGCAGCGGCGGGTGGCCGACCTGCCTCCGGTGTCCGGTGTCCAACTGGCAATCCGCGTCGGTTTTCATCACGGCCAGGTGCGCGAGGACGATGCGGGCGCTCATGGTGAGGGGGCAAGCATCGCCGAGTTCCTTGCCAATCTGGCCAGCGCTGGTCAGACCTTGACCTGCGGCGCGACCAGATCTCTGCTCTCCGCTCCATTGCAATCGGCGACGCGTGGCCTGCAGGAGCAAGCCGAAAACAGGCTGCCAACCGGCGACGAGGTATTCGAAGTGGTGTGGCTCGAGGCCAAGACAAGAGCGGGCAAGACGGGCATGGCAGAGGCAGCGCCCGCGGCGGCGCCATCCAGGAACAGCGGGCGCTTGTGCGTCCGTTATGGCGGCCAGGTCAAAGTGCTCGACAAGACGCGTTTACGCGTCGACATGGGCCGCGATGCGAACTGCGGGATCACCATTCGCGACCGCCGCGCGTCGCGCAATCACGCGACAATCGAGCGGCGAGGCGAGCACTTCGTGCTCAGCGATCTGAGCACCAATGGCACTTTCGTAACCGTCAACGGCGAGAGCGAGCTGTTTCTGAGGTGTGAGGAATTCGTCCTGCGCGGCAGTGGAATCATCGCCTTCGCTGCCTCGGCGAGCAGCCCGGCGGCAGACGTTGCCGAGTTCGAGCATCTCTGAGCAGAGCCGGCAGCCAGCAGGCACTGGGGGGAAGTATTTCCGGACCGCTCGTCGCGGCGCCCCGGGCAGAGCTATCCGCTCACACTGGCGGCAAAGCGCGCGCCACGACCAGCAGTGTCACCCGTTCTGCGCCACGCAAACGCACGACGCGGGCTAGTTCGTCGAGAGAGGCGCCGGTCGTCATTACATCGTCGACCAGCAACAGACGCTGGCCGGTGAAATCCGTTGCACACTGGAAGGCGCCGCGGACGTTGCCGGCCCGTTCCCGCCAGGGCAGATCGGCTTGCGCAGGAGTGTGCCGGATGCGCCTGCAGCTCTGCCTATCGATCGGAATTCGCCAGGCTTTGCTGACCGGACGCGCCAGTTCGAGCGCTTGATTGAAGCCGCGCGCGCGCAGGCGCAGCGGATGTAGCGGCACGGGAATGATCAGGTCCGCGCAAGCGCTTCCCGGCAGGGCGGCAAGCTGGCGGCCGAAGTAGCTGCCCAGAGCGAGGCGATGGCCGTACTTGAACGACTGCACCAGCTTGTCGAGCGGGAAGGCGTAGCGAAACGCCGCCAGGGTCAGATCGTAGCCTGGTGGCTTGGCCAGGCAACGGCCGCAGACCTCGCCACCCGGCACCGGCAGGGCGCAGCGCGGACAGCATGATGCGGGCAGATGCGGCAAGTCGGCCTCGCAGGCCGGGCAGAGTGGGCTGGCGCCGCTGCTCGCTCCGCACAACAGGCAATCCTGAGTCAGCAGTCCTGCGCACGATCTGAGGATCCGTCTGGCTGTTTGAGTTAAGATTGGCATCCTCGGAGGGCTCGCGGCAAATCCATGGATCGATGAATGAACGAATCCGTGGGGCAACGGGCCTCAAATTACCCCAACCCATAGGTCTAGCCAATGAACGCAATTCCTCAAGCCGCGACACTTAGCCCGGAGCGCGCCGTTTCGACCCCAGCAGGCAAGTGGTCGGTCGCCGATGTCGAAGCACTTTACCAGCTTCCCTTGATGGATCTGCTGTTTCGCGCACAACAGGTGCACCGCGAAAACTTCAACGCCAACGAGATTCAGCGCTCGACCCTGCTGTCGGTAAAGACCGGCGGCTGTTCGGAGGATTGCGGCTATTGCTCGCAGGCGGCGCGCTACAGCACCACCACCGAACGTGAAGCCCTGATGCCGCTCGACGAAGTGATCGCCGCCGCACAGGCCGCCAAGGACAAGGGCGCCTCGCGCTTCTGCATGGGCGCCGCATGGCGGGGCCCGAAAGACAAGGACCTGGCCAAGGTCACGGAGATGATTCGCACCGTCAAGAGCATGGGTCTGCAGACCTGCGTCACCCTGGGCATGCTCAAGGACGGGCAGGCCGACGAGCTCAAGGACGCCGGCCTCGACTACTACAACCACAATCTGGATACCGACGCTTCCTTCTACGGACAGGTGATCACCACCCACAAGCACGCCGACCGGATCGACACCCTCGGGCAGGTGCGCGAGGCAGGAATCAAGGTCTGCTCGGGCGGCATCATCGGCATGGGCGAGTCGCGCCGCAACCGCGCCGCGCTGATCGTTCAGCTCGCCAACCTCAATCCACCGCCCGAATCAGTACCGATCAACAATCTGGTACCGATCCCCGGTACGCCAATGGCCAACGTCGCGCCGGTCGACAGCTTCGAGTTCGTGCGTACCCTGGCCGCCGCGCGGATCACCATGCCGACGAGCTTCGTGCGCCTGTCGGCGGGTCGCCAGGAAATGTCCGACGAGTTGCAGGCGCTTTGCTTTCTGGCCGGCGCCAACTCGATCTTCTACGGCGACAAGCTGTTGACCACCGGCAACCCCGAAGCAGACCGCGACGAAGCCCTGTTCGAGAAGCTTGGCCTGCGCCCGATCTAGTCACCGATGAAGGCACCGGCGCAGTTCGTTGATCAGCGCCAGGTGCGACGCAGTTTTGCCCGCGCCGCGGCGACCTACGATGAGGCGGCCGTGCTGCAGCGCGAGATCGGCAGCCGCATGCTGGAAAGGCTGGACTACGTGCGCATCGCGCCGCAGCGCGTTCTCGATCTCGGCTGCGGCACCGGCGCCAGCCTCACCGCACTGAACGAGCGCTATCCCGAAGCCCTTGTCGTCGGCGCCGATCTCTGCGAAAGCATGCTCCGGGTGAGCCAGGCCAAACGCTCACGCTTGCGCTGGCTGATGCCCTTCCTGCGCAACCGGCGAACCCCCTTGCTGGTGGCGCAGGCGAGCACTCTGCCGTTCAAGCCACAGTCGGTCGGCCTGGTCTGGTCGAACCTGATGCTGCACTGGCTTGACGACCCGCTGGCGGCGTTTCGTGAAGCGCACCGGGTGCTCGACGTCGGTGGCCTGCTCATGTTCTCGACCTTCGGGCCAGACACCTTGAAGGAACTTCGCGCCAGCTTCAACGACGGCCAGGTGCACACGCAACGCTTTACCGACATGCACGACTACGGCGACATGTTGCTTGAATGCGGCTTTTCCGACCCGGTGATGGACGCCGAGCTGCTGACCATGACCTACACCAGCTTCGACAAGCTGCTCGCCGATCTGCGCCAGAGCGGCTCGCGCTGCGCGATGCAGGCGCGCAGCCGTGGCCTGACCGGGCGTGCCACCTGGGCCACGGCACGCGCCGCCTACGCGCGGCTTGCCGACGATGGCCGCGTACCGGCAACGGTGGAAGTGGTCTACGGTCACGCCTGGAAAGCACCGCCGAGGAAAACCCCCGACGGGCTGAGCATTGTCCGCTTCGACCCGCAACAGCGGCTGCGCTGATCTGGTGGCCGCTGGCCACCCAGGGCAGGCAAACGCCCGGCGATCGCCGCCTGGCCCCTTGCCGGCGCGAGCTAGCGGAAAAACTCCTCGAGGCGGACGAACACCTCGTGCTCGGCACCGTGCCGGCGCACAGCCAGGACGTCCTCCAGCTTCTCCACCTGCTTGACCATCTGGTCCAGGCGCTGGTCCTCATTGACCAGCAGCCAGATGCGACTGGTCACGCCGCTGCCCACCGGCATCACCAGGATGCCTTCGACGTTGTAGGCGCGGCGCGAGAACAGACCGACGACGTGGGACATGACGCCGGGGTGGTTGTAGACGTCCAGTTCGAGCACCGTACGCGCCAGCGCCTCATTTTCCGTTCGTGAGATCGAGTTCATAGCGTTCAGCCTCCGATCATGTCTTTGTTGGCGGCACCGGGCGGCACCATCGGCAAAACCTGTTCGTGCATGGCGATGCTGGCGTGAATCAGCATCGGGCCGGGGGCAGACAAGGCGGCGGCCAGCGCTGCGCGCGGATCGCTCTCCGTATCGAGATCGATGGCCGGCACGCCGAAACCCTCGGCGACGCGGACGAAGTCAGGCATTCCCTTGAACTTCGACGCGTAGATGCGCTCGCCGTAGAACAAGGTCTGCTGCTGGAAAACCAGGCCCAGCGACGAATTGTTCATCAGCACGATCTTGACATTGACCTTCTCTTCGGCCGCGGTCACCAGTTCCTGCACGTTCATCAGAATGCTGCCGTCGCCGGTAAAACAGACCACCGTCCGCTCCGGCTCGGCGAGTGCCGCGCCGATCGCCGCCGGCATTCCGAAGCCCATCGTCCCGAGACCGCCGGAGGTCAGCCACTGGCGCGGCCGGCGCAAGGGGTAGGCTTGCGCCACCCACATTTGATGCTGACCAACGTCGGTGGTGATGGTTGCCTGATCGTCGAGGCAATCGGCGACGGCGCGGATCAAACCGTAAGGCGTACGCGGGTCGTCGACTCCCGGCAGGCGCAGCGGATGCGCCGCCTTCAGGCCGGCCACACGCGCCAGCCATGCCTGCCGCTGCTGTGCCTCAACCGCTGGCAGCAACATTTGCAGCACGGCGTTGACGTCGCCGGCGATGCCGACGTGCGCGGTCTTGATCTTGTCCAGCTCCGAAGGGTCAATGTCGATATGCACGATCTTGGCCTGCGGGCAGAAACCCGCCACCTTGCCGGTCGCACGATCGTCGAAGCGAGCCCCGACCGCAATCAGAAGATCGCACTCGTCAAGCGCGAGGTTGGTAAAGCGCGCCCCGTGCATGCCGAGCATGCCGAGCGACAGCGAATGTTCGACCGGCAGCGCACCGAGCGCCATCAGGGTCATCACCGTCGGCAAAGCGGCCTTTTCGGCCAGCGCCACGGCGGCCGCGGAGGCGCCCGAATGGACGACCCCACCGCCGAGGTAAAGAATGGGCCGGGAGGCCTCGTTGATCATCGCCGCAGCGACGCCGACCCGCTCGGCAGCCGGCGCTGGAACGGGCTCGGCAACGCCGATGGCGGGCCACTCGCCGACCTCGACCAGTTGATTCTGGACGTCCTTCGGAATATCGATCAGGACCGGCCCCGGGCGACCCGAAGCGGCGATCCGGAAGGCGCGCGGGACGACTTCGAGCAGGTCCTCGGCACAATTGACCAGGAAGTTGTGTTTGGTGATCGGAATGCTCAGACCGTAGGTATCGACTTCCTGGAAGGCGTCGGTACCGATCATCGCTCGCGGCACCTGCCCGGTGATGGCCACCAGCGGAATCGAATCCAGCTTGGCGTCGGCAATCGCCGTCAGCAGATTGGTCGCCCCGGGGCCTGAAGAAGCCAGGCATACCGCCGGTGCGCCGGTGGCGCGAGCAATCCCCTGGGCCATGAAGCCGCCGCCCTGTTCGTGCCGGGCGAGCACATGATGAATCAGCGCGGACTGCGACAAGGCGTCGTAGATGGGCAGAATTGCACCGCCGGGGATACCGGCCAGGGTACGCACGCCCTGTCGTTCGAGCAGGCGCACGACGATCTGTGCACCGCTGAGGGTTTCGAATGTTTGCTTGGCCAAGGGACTCTCCTTCAATTGAATTGCACTGCTGACTTTGCCGGACGTTGCTGCAGAAAAACAAAACCCCCGCCCGGCTTTCACCGGCGGGGGTTTCTGGAATGAGTTGTCGTTTCTTCCTACGCTTTGACTTGTCTTCTCCTGGCCCTTGCCGGCGTGGCGCCTGGTACGCGTACCAAGCGTACGACACCTACGGGAGAGACGCCGACGGCAACAACCAAACAGGCTCCAGAAGGAGCAAGCGGAAACACATCATGGTCGTGGAATTGCCGCATCGTCGTCAGCTGGCAGTCATCGGGGCAGAGGAGTAATTAGAACCGAGCGCCGCGAATAATGCAAGCCTGGCAAGCGATCAGGCGTGCCGGGAACGCGCGACCGTCACGCCGACCAGCTCAGGCGCGCTCGCGAACGTCAACCCTGCCCGGCTCGTCGACTGCTTCGCGTGTGCTGGCCAGTGCCTCGTCGTCGGGAGGCGGCAAGGGCGGCACGTCGGGGAGAGCTGCCTGCGGCACCTGCCGGTTGACCTGATAACTGGCGATCAGAATGAAAGCCGACGAAGCCAGCACCACGAGCATGATCGAACCATTGAGGTAGCTGGGCAGCGAGAACGTGTCGCGAACGTGCAGGAAGAGCAGAACCGTGATCAAGCCGCGCGGGGCAATCCACATCAGCGGCCCGGCAGCAGCAGGCCCCAACATCAGCCGCAACATGACGAAACGACTACCGTACACCACCGTCAGAACCAGACCCGCGCCAAGCCAGGCTGACGACGAGGTGAGATCGGACAAATCCGTCCAGTAGCCGAGCAGTACGAAGAAGAAGCCGCGCACGACGAAGGTCAGTTCGACGACCAGGGTACGAAACTCGGACAGCGTCGATTCGTATTCTCTACTCACCCACGCGCGAACCGGCCGGAAGCGGGTAACCAGCGACGGCTTGTTGAGCAACAGGCCCAGGAAAAGCACCATGATCAGCGGCGAGAGATGCAGCAGCTCGCCTGTAGCGTACAAGGCGAACAAGCCGGCCAGCAAGGGTACGAAGCGGATCGGCCCGGACACGCGCAGCAGTAGCAGCATCAACACCAAGGCGCAGAGCAGCGATAGCAGGAGCGACAACATGCCGCCGCCGAGCAGCGCCAACAGGGCGCCGCCAACCGTACCATCCGAACCGAGCAGGGAAAAGAAAACCAGGACCCCGATGATGTCCGACATCGAACTTTCGTAGGTGATGAATTCGCGCGCCTTGGGCGGCAGAAAAGTACTGCTTGGAATGGCGACCGCGCTGCTGATTACGGCAACCGACGTTGCCAGCAGAATGGACTGCACCGTGCCAAGACCCAGCAGCCAACGCCCGGCCAACGCGAAGCTGATGGTAGCGATGACGAAACCGGCCGTCGCCAGGAGAAAGGTCGCCGCGATGAGGCGCAGGCGCTGGCGTCGCAACTCGATGTCCAGAGCGCCTTCCAGGACGATCAGCACGAGGCCGATAGTGCCGATGATCGGCACCAGGGTGCCGGCCCAGCCCAGCGTCACGCCAAAGGAGTCGAGCATCGGCCGTGCCAGGAGGCCGCTGGCCACCAGCACGATGACCGACGGAACGCCCGAGCGTCGGCAAAGACGCTCGACAGCGAAAACGATGAGCAGGAAGACGGACGCGCTGAGGATAGTGGGATAGGTCATCGTTCGAATCTGGGATCAAGCCCTCGTCACCGACAAGGAGCATCGCTGCGCGAAAAGCGGGTAAGGTCAGCAACCGGGCGGCAGGGGAAACTCGTGACAGAATCCATCAAGACAGCCGACCTCGCCTGCGCCTTGACGGGTCGCGTACGAGCGGCTTGACAGGCGACAGGAAGTCGTAGCCCCGGCTCGTTCTCGCGAACGTCGCTCGGCGCAAAAACCAAGACTGCGCCGTCAAGAGGCGTGGAAATCTGCGCTTGGGAATGGCCTCTGGAAAAGCCGACGAAAGCCCGCTGGACGCGGACAAAGCGCCCTCAGAAAAACTGCGTGAAGCGCCCTTCGCCGCTGACGACCCGCCGGCCTGGCCAGGAAAGGCGGCCCAGAAGAACCGATACGGAGATCAGCCAGCGATGTATTTTTCCATCTGCTGGATGATGAACTGCTGTTCGGAGATCGTTTCCTTGACCACATCGCCGATGGAAACGATGCCCAGAAGTTCGTGCTGCTCATTGAGCACCGGCAGGTGGCGAAAATGTCTTTCGGTCATGATCGCCATGCACTCGTCGACGGTCTGGTCGGGTGTCACGTACAACACCTTGTTGCTCATGATCTCGCAAACCTGCGTGTCGCGCGAGGACTTGTCTAACAGGGACACCTTGCGCGCGTAGTCGCGCTCCGAAAAGATACCGAGGAGTCGATTCTGGTCGACGACGAGGACCGCCCCGACGTTGCGTTCGGCCATCACCTGCAAAGCCTTGAAAACCGAGTCGTCCGGCGCGACGGTTGCCAGCACGCCACCTTTGCTGTCGAGGATTTGCTTGAGCGTCTTCATGAAACGTCCTTTCTGGTCAAGAAGTCACGACACCATACTAGAGCGTCCGCCGCCCATTGCCAAGAAAAGCCTGACCGTGATGCGGGTGTCCGGAAATCCGCAGCGAAACCAGCGAGAGCGCAGGTAGCCGGGGCGCCTAGCGCAGGCCGGCAACGTACTCGGCGACGGCGTTGATCTGCGGGTCGGATAGCTTGCCGGCAATGACGCGCATCATTTTCTCCGCGTCGTTGGCCCGTTCGTGACTACGAAAAGTCTTCAACTGGCTCACCGTGTACTCGGCATACTGTCCCGCCAGGCGCGGATACTGCACCGGCAAACCAGCACCAGCGGGTCCGTGGCAGCCAGCGCACGCGGGGATGCCCTTGTCAAAGTCGCCCTTGCGCCAGAGCGCCTGACCTTCGGCAAGCAGCTTCTCGTTGGTCGCCACCGAAGGCGTCATCTTTTGCTGCGAGAAGTACACAGCCAGGCTGCGCATGTCTTCATCCGACAGGGCCGCGACCATGCCACCCATGATCGCGTTGTCACGTACCGGCGGCTTTCCGTCGACCGACTTGAAGTTGCTCAATTGCTTGTACAGATACTGCGGAATCTGGCCGGCAAGGATCGGATTTGCCGACGTCGGACTGTTGCCATCGGCACCGTGGCAAGCAACGCAAAGGCCTTCCGCAATTTCCTTGGCTTTTGCTAAGTCAAGCTGTACAGGCGCCTGCTCTGCCGCGAAGGCGGGCAAACTGGCGGCCAGGAGAAGCGCAACTGCCGTTGTACGAATCATGTCCAAACTCCCGTTGACAACAATGACTGATCTGAGGCCGGCGAAGCCAAGCGACAAACCTGATATTCTATATCAGTTTTCCCTCTGGACGCGCGCCTGTCCATCCACTCGCAGGTTCCCCGATGCCCCTCTTCCAGAAAGCCGCTTTCAGCAAGACCGTTGCCGACTTGCGTGATCTGCCGACCGATTCGCAATGCGAAGTCGCCTTTGCCGGACGCTCGAATGCCGGCAAGTCTTCGGCGATCAACACGCTCGCCAATCACACCCGCCTGGCCTTTGTCTCGAAAACGCCGGGGCGAACGCAGCATCTCAATTATTTCGCGCTCGAACCCGGAAAGTACTTCGTCGACCTGCCAGGCTACGGCTTTGCCAAAGCCCCCGAAGAAATCCGCTCGCAATGGGAAGGCTTGCTGGCGCCGTACCTGCGCCACCGTAACGCGCTCTGTGGCCTGGTCCTGATCATGGACAGTCGCCACCCCCTCACCGAACTCGATTTGCAGATGTTCGCCTGGTTCGCGCCGACCGGCAAACCGATTCACGTCCTGCTGACCAAAGCTGACAAGCTGACCCGCCAGCAACAGGCACTGGTCTTTCGCGAGGTACAGGAGGTACTGGGCACGATCGGCGAAAACTTCAGCCTGCAGCTGTTTTCGAGCCTGCAGAAATCGGGCGTCAAGGAAGCAGAGGCGATCCTTGGCGACTGGCTTGACCTGCCGCTGCGAGACGAGCCAGCCCCCCCCTCCGGACTGGCCAGCGCGAAGAAAGCCCGCCCCAAGAAGCGCGGCGCCATCGGCTGGAGCGCGCGCAGCGGCAGCGCCGCCAAGAGTCACTAGTCAAGGCACAAAAAAAGCCCCCGGCAAAGGGGGGCCGGGGGCAACATGCCTTACAGGAATAAGGCACCCGCTCAGGGAGGTGAAGCGGGGGATGGGCAAGCCACCCGCTTGCTAAGAGCGAAGTGGCCGACGATAGTTCCCGGCAAACACATCTTTTCATCAATTGCATCGATTTGATCTTGGCGAATTCCATGAACGACCAAACAGCCTTCCCGGACACGCGTATGCGCCGCATGCGCCGCGACGACTTTTCCCGCCGCATGATGTGCGAATCGCGGCTGAGCGCCGATGATCTGATCTACCCGGTGTTCGTCCTCGACGGCGTCAACCGCGTCGAGCCAATCGCGTCGATGCCCGGCGTTGAACGGCAAAGCCTGGACCGGCTGCTGAAGACCGCGGAGCAGGCGCTGAAACTGGGAATCCCGGCGCTGGCCCTATTCCCCGTAATCGACGCGGCGGGCAAGACAGCCGGCGCCGAAGAAGCGTACAACCCGGACGGCCTGGTGCCACGGGTCGTTGCGGCATTGAAGAAAGAGCTCCCCGGCCTGGGGGTGATTACCGACGTGGCCCTCGACCCCTACACCAGCCACGGGCAGGACGGCCTGATCGACGCCAACGACCCGGCCGGCTATGTCTTGAACGACGAAACGCTCGAAGTTCTCGCCCGACAGGCGCTGGTGCACGCGCAGGCAGGCGCTGACATCGTCGCCCCCTCCGACATGATGGACGGTCGGGTAGCCCGCATCCGTCACGAGCTCGACGCCGCGAGGAAGATTCACACCCGCATCCTGGCCTATTCGGCCAAGTATGCCTCCAGCTTCTACGGCCCGTTCCGGGACGCCGTCGGCTCCGCCGGAAACCTCGGCAAGGGCAACAAACACACCTATCAGATGGACCCGGCGAACAGCGACGAAGCGCTGCGCGAAGTGGCTCTCGACCTCGCCGAAGGGGCGGACATGGTGATGGTCAAACCGGGCATGCCTTACCTCGACATCGTCCGGCGGGTCAAGCAGACATTCCAGGTACCGACCTACGCGTATCAGGTGAGCGGCGAATACGCGATGCTCAAGGCAGCCGCTCAGAACGGCTGGCTGGACGAAAAGGCATGCGTTCTCGAGAGTCTTCTGGCCTTCAAGCGGGCCGGCGCCGACGGCATCCTGAGCTACTTCGCCTTGACCGCGGCGGCCTGGTTGAAAAGCTCTAGGTGAGACGCGGCGTGACACGAAAGCCGCGAAACCCGCGCTGCGCGGGACTTTCGACAAAGCGGTAGAACAGCCCGCCAGCCAGCAGGCTCGCCGCCCACGCGAGTATGACGCCGGCCAGATTGAGCCACGGGTCAGCCACGCCGGCGCGAGTAAACAGCCCGTTGATGATCAGACAGACAGGGAAGTGGATCAGGAACACCGAGTACGAGATCTGCCCAAGGTAGGCGAACAGCGACGACCTCGGCCAGCGCGCCAGAAAGCCGTAGCGGCTCGCCAGGCCGATCGCCAGAGCCACCAACAGTGCCACCGCGATGCGCGAACGATAGTCGAACAGCAGGGCAGCGACGACGGCGACGACGATCAGCAACAGCCATCGCACAGCGTGCTTCGCGCGCGCCGCCCAGTAGCTCAGCGCGCCGAGCGCATACGATCCGAAGAAATACAGCGCCCAGCTGTCCCACGCGGGGTCACGGTTGAAGTAATACAGCGAAAGCAGTGCCACGGTGGCGACCAGCAGCGCACCGACCAATGCAGTTCCGGCGCCGCCACCACCGACACCGCGCGCCAGCCAGAGAACCACCAGCAATAGGGAAAACAACTGGAAATCGATGGCCACGTACCAGACGCCCGCCGACAGACCGTCGTACCCCAGGACGCCCTGCAGAAGCAGCGCGTGGGCCAGCAACTGCGCCAGCGTCGGCTGTTCCGGAACGGATTCATGCGTCATCAAGGTGCGGGCAAGGGCGGCGCAGACGATGCCGATCAGCAAGGCGGCGAGGTAGGGAACAGCCAGTTTCAGGTAGCGTTTCAGGAGCAGCCGCAGGGGCTGGCTCGACACCAGCGTACCAGTCGGAGCAAGACTGCGTGCGGCGAGGAAGCCGCCAATCACCAGAAACACCTGCACCACCGCGCGCGCGTGCTGACTCAACCAGGAAAGCAGCTCCGGAATCAACGCGTAGGCGTGGTCCGACATCGGTCCATAGAAAGCCAGATGATGGAGGACGATCAACTGCAGCGCGACGGCCTTCAGCGCATCAATGAATGGCAAACGGGAGCCTGCAGCCGGGAAACTTGCTTCAGCCATTTCGCTTCAGCCCTCGAGGAAGCGCTGCCGGTAGTCGTCGAGGGGCATTGGCCGGCCACGCAGATAACCTTGCATCTCGTCGCAGCCCTCGCCGGCCAGGAAATCGCGCTGCGCCTCGCTCTCGACGCCTTCGGCGATCACCGTCAGTTGCAGGCTGTGGGCAAGAGCGATCACGGCGCGGGTGATCGCCCGGTCCTCGGCGTCGCCTGGCAAGCCGCGAACAAAACTCTGGTCGATCTTCAATTTGTTGAGGGGCAGACGCTTGAGGTAGGCGAGCGACGAATAGCCCGTTCCGAAGTCGTCAATCACCAGACCGAGCCCCATCGCCCGCAGCGCATCGAGAACCTGAACGCTGCTTTCGGCCTGGGTCATGATCGCACTTTCCGTAATTTCCAACTCCAGAAACTGCGCCGGCAGCTGCGAGGATTCCAGCGTCTTGCAGGCGGTTTCCTGGATTCGACCGCGCTGGAACTCGACGCCGGAGACGTTGACCGACAACACGCCCGGCTTCAATCCCGCGCCAAGCCAGGCCGCCCACTGGCACGCGGCGGTGTGTTGGACCCATTCGCCGATCGGGACAATCAGCCCCGACTCCTCGGCAAGCCTGATGAACTCTCCCGGCATCACCAGCCCCCGTTCGGGGCGCAGCCAGCGGACCAGCGCTTCGGCGCCGACCAGCTCGCCGCCGGTCAGCGAGAACTGGGGTTGCAGGAAGACGCGCAGCTCGCCGCGATCGATGGCCCGCCGCAAATCGGTCTCCATCTGCAGGCGGGCGAGCGACGACTGGGTCAGCTCCTTGGTAAAAAACTCATAGGTATTGCGGCCGCGCTCCTTGGCCCGGTACATGGCGACGTCGGCATTCTTCATCAGCGTTTCGGCGTCGCCGCCATCCTGAGGGAAGAGGCTGATCCCGATGCTGGCGCCAACGTAGAACTCGTGCTCGACGGTCACCGGCGAGTCCTGCAAGAGGGCGAGAATCCTCTCCGCAATGTGCGAAACGGCCGCTGCATCGCCGAGGTCTTCGATGATGATCAGGAACTCGTCGCCGCCAAGGCGGCCCACGGTATCCGCTTCGCGCCGCAGTCGGGTCAAGCGTCGCGCCACTTCACAGAGAACGCGATCGCCGACCTGATGACCGAGGGTATCGTTGATGTTCTTGAAACGATCAAGGTCGACAAACAGCACCGCCAGTCCGCGCTCGTCACGGTGAGCACGCTGCAGCGCCTTGTGCAGGCGATCGCCCAGCAACAGCCGATTGGGGAGCCCGGTGAGCGGATCGTGATGCGCCTGATGGTCGAGCTGATCGTGCGCCTTGCGCAATTCGGTAATGTCGGAGAAAACGCCAACGTAATGGGTCACCCGATCCTGCGGGTCCTTCACGGCGCTGATCGTGAGCGACTCCAGAAACGCCTGTCCGTCCTTGCGCCGGTTCCACAGCTCGCCCCGCCAGCGCCCGCAAGTGTGCAGGGTCCGCCACATCTCGCGGTAAAACTCCGGGTCCTGAAATCCCGACTGCAGGAGGCGCGGGTTGCCACCCACGACATCGTCCTCGCTGTAACCGGTGATCTCGGTAAACGCACGGTTGACGGCGATGATTTCTCCGTTCGGTGAGGTGATGGTGATGCCTTCGGCACTGCTGTCGAAAACCGTCGCCGCCTGCTGAAGGCGCTGCTCCATGCGCTTGCGCTCGGTCACGTCGAGCATGATGCCGACCAGACCGCACGCCACTTCGTCGGACATGCCGTAGATCGCCTTGTGAAAAACGACGTCACGATAGTTGCCGTCGGCGCGCAGGACCTGCGTTTCGTAGACCTGAGAACCCGAACGCTGGAAGAGCTCTTCGTCAGCCGCCATATAGCGGTTGGCGAGCTCGCGCGGCGCGACGTCGTAGACCGTCGCGCCGACCACTTCCCGGCGCGACTTGCCGATCATTTCGAGGAAAGCCTGATTGCAGCCGAGGTAGCGGCCTTGACGATTCTTGTAGAACACCGGCCCCGGGATGGCCTCGACCAGTTGGTGCATGAAGTCGAGCTGTTGCGACAGCTCGTGAGTCCGTTCGGCGACACGCTGTTCGAGTTCGAGATGGCTCTGCCGTAGCGCTTCCTGGGCGGCCCGATGCGCCGTCACATCCTCGTGCGTCCAGATCCAGGTCTGGCGAGCATCCCCGTCGTCTATCGTACGACCGATAATATGGACCCAGATCGGCGTACCGTCGCGACGAGAGAAGAGAAACTCCCCGTCAAAGGAGCCGCTTCCTGTCGCGTCGCCATAGACCTCCCGTCCGGCATCTTCCCAGGCCTTCTCGGTGGCAAAAAGAATGCGCGTCGATTGCCCGGTCATTGCGCCAACGGGATAACCGAAGATTTCCTCGAAACGGCGGTTGCAGCGCCAGATCGTGCGCTCGCGCTGATAAGAAATGCCGATCATCGCGTTGTCGAAGATCAGCTGTTGCTCCCAGAGGCTTTCGACGAGCGCCTCCTCGGCTGCGCGACGCGCGGTGATGTCCTGGAACAGCCAGACGTGACCTTGGTCATGGTTTTCCGGGTCGAGCAGGCTACCGGTGACCTGGCACCAGATCGGCGCGCCATCGGCCTTGCAATACTCGATCTCGCCGATGAAAGTCCCGCCCGCGCCGCTGCCGCGGACAACGCGTTCGTCGGCTTCACGCCACGCCAGCTCACTGGCGAAACAGACGCGCATTGACTGGCCGATCAGCTGCCCCGGCAAATAGCCGAAGATCCTCTCGAAACTTGGATTGCAGCGCTGAATGATCCGCTCGCGCACGAAAACGATGCCGATCGGCGCCCGTTCGAAAATCAACGTCTGTTCGCGCAGCAGTGCGTCCATCGCACGGCTCGCCTGACGCTTCTCGGTGACGTCCTCGTACAACCAGATGTAGCCATCCTGGGGCTTCGCCGGATTGATCATGCTGCCGGTGATATGGCTCCAGATCGCCGCTCCGTCGCGGCGGATAAACGTCGTCTCCCCGCGGTAGATGCCGGTCTCGGAAATTGCCGCGTAAGCCTTGCGGCCGGTCTCCAGCCAGGCCTCTTCACTCGGGTAGTAGATACGCGTCAAGCAACCGATCAATTCGTCCGGCTCATAACCCAGGATTTCGGCAAAACGTCGATTGCAGCGCTGGATGGCACGGTCGCGCAGGATGACGATGCCGGTTTCGGCGTTCTGAAAAATGAGCTGCTGCTCGCGCAGCAAGCGTGCGCCCGCTTCGCGTGCGTCCACCTCCTGCGTCACGTCACGCACGATCCACACGGCACCCTGGCCCGGCGCGGCAGGGTCGATCGCGCGGGCGATGAGATGTGCGACAAAGATACTGCCATCGCGGCGCGCCAGTTGCGTTTCGAGATCGAGGATCTCACCGACGCGCAGGGCCGCGCGCGCTTGCCGGCGCAAGGTCTCACACGCCGCGCTATCGGGGTAGAAAACAAGGTCCGGCTGCCCGACAAGCGTCCCCGCCGGCCAGCCAAAAAGCTCTTCGGCGCGGGGGTTGCAGCGGTACACGCGACGATTGCGCGTGCACACCACGGCAATCCCCGAATGCTCGAGGATGGCCTTGTACTCAAGTAGCTGTTGTTCCAGGGAACCGGACTCTCTCATGGCAACCGACGGCAATTGGTGCGGCCAGAGTCTACACGACTGCGGGTGGTCACGGTGGAGCAAGGCTCACGGTGTACAAGCGTTTGGGCAGTCACGGTCCTGGCAGGACCATCGGCCGCCTCTCACAGGCGGGCGAGATGACGCGGCAAGTCGAGAATGGACGCCAGGCGCACGTCCACCCAGGCCGCCTGGCGCGTTGCCGCGCTCACCCAGACCGTTTTCATGCCGAGTCGCTTGGCAGTACGCAGGTTGGGCAGCGCGTCCTCGACCATGATGCAGCGCTGCGCGTGTAGACGCTCGCTGCGCAACAGGTGGCGAAAACCGGCGACTGCCGGCTTGGGTTGAAAGCCGATGCGCTCGACCGAGTAGACGGCGTCGAAACAGCGGCGAATGCCGGTCATTTCCAGGACCGCCTCGCTGTAGCGCCCCGGCGCGTTGGAGAAGACGATCTTGCGCCCTGGCAAGCGACCGAGCATGGCCTTCAGAGCGCGCTCGAAGACCAGCATCGGCCGCAGATCGGGAAAGTCGTGCGTATGGCGAAGAAAATGGTCCGGATCGATCGCATGATGACGCATCAGACCGAGCAGCGTGGCGCCGTAGCGCTGCCAGTAATCCTGCCGAAGACGCGTTGCTTCGTCCTCGTCCACGCCGAGGTGCTGGCAGATGTACGCCACCATCGAACGATTGATGTGCGGAAAGATATGCGGGCTGGCGTCGTGCAGGGTGTTGTCGAGATCGAAAAGCCAGACCGGCAAGGAAGCGCTCAGCAGAAGGCCCCGGTCAATGCGACTTGATCATCGTGCCGACGCCGTGATCGGTAAGGATCTCCAGCAACAGCGCGTGCTCGACGCGGCCATCAATGATGTGCACGCTCTTGACGCCACTGCGCGCGGCATCGAGTGCCGAACTGATCTTCGGCAGCATGCCGCCCGACAGCGTACCGTCCGCAACCATCTCGTCGATCTCGTTGGGGGTCATGCCGGTGATCAGCTCGCCGCTCTCGTCGAGGACACCTGGCGTGTTGGTGAGCAGGACCAGCTTTTCGGCCTTGAGGATTTCGGCGATCTTGCCGGCGACGACGTCGGCGTTGATGTTGTAGGTTTCGCCACCTTTGCCGACGCCGATCGGCGCCACGACAGGAATGAAACCGCCTGACTCGAGATGGCCGATCAGCGACGGATCGATCTGCGTGATGTCGCCGACCTGGCCAACGTCGATCAGGTCACCGAGGTTCTCGTGGTTGGCCAGCAACAGCTTCTTGGCACGAATGAAGCTGGCGTCCTTGCCGGTCAAGCCGACGGCCTTGCCCCCGGCCTGATTGATCAGGTTGACGACGTCCTTGTTGACCTGCCCACCGAGAACCATCTCGACGATCTCCATCGTTTCGGCATCGGTGACACGCATTCCCTGGATGAACTTTCCCTTCTTGCCTACCCGGGCGAGAAGGTTTTCGATCTGGGGGCCACCGCCGTGCACCACCACCACGTGCATCCCGACCAGCTTGAGCAGCACGACATCGCGCGCGAAGCACTGCTTGAGGTGCTCGTCGGTCATCGCATTGCCGCCGTACTTGACGACGATGGTCTTGCCGTGGAAGCGTTTGATGTACGGCAGCGCCTCGGCGAGAATGGCGGCTTCGTTGGCAGGGGTGAACACACGATCGCTCATGGCTGGAGTCCTTGTAATGACCGGCGCATTTTACGCGGCAGAGTTGGAAATAAAAAGGCGGCGTGCCCGGTGCCGAGCGCGATGAGCCCAGCCAGGGTAGCGGAGGCGAGCGCTCGGCGCCTGCCTGCGCCCTATCGCGGCCGTTTTGCGCCCTCACCGACGGGCCCGCTGCACTTTGGTTCGCTGGTCGCCGCCGTCGGCAGCTATCTCGACGCCCGCGCCAACGGTGGCCAGTGGTTGCTGCGCATCGAGGACGTCGACCAGCCGCGGACGCTTCCCGGCGCCGCCGACGAAATCCTGCGCACCCTCGAAGGCTTCGGCTTCGCATGGGATGGCGAAGTACTCGTCCAGAGCCAGCGCCTGGATCTCTATCACGCCGAACTGGTGCGCCTGCAACTCGACGGCGAGGTCTACCCTTGCGCCTGCTCGCGAACGGAAATCGCCGCCTGCTCGCCACCGCGAGCGGTCGACGGCGGACTGGTCTACCCGGGAACCTGCCGCAACGGCCTGCGCGGCGGCCGTGCGGCGCGCGCCTGGCGGCTGCGCGTGCCCGACACGACGATCGCTTTTGGCGACCGCGTTCAGGGCCGTGTGGAGCAGAATCTCGACCGCGCCGTCGGCGACTTCATATTGTTGCGCGCCGACGGTCAGTACGCGTACCAGCTGGCAGTCGTCGTTGACGACGCCGCGCAAGGAATCAACGCGGTGGTGCGCGGCGTCGATCTGCTCGATTCGACGCCGCGGCAGATCTGGCTGCAGCAACGCCTGGCGCTGGCCACGCCGACCTACGCGCACCTGCCCGTGGTGACCAATGCCTGCGGCGAGAAGCTCGCCAAGCAAACGCAGGCGCCGGCCGTCGATCGGTCGGCCGGCAGCGCTGCCCTGGCGGCGGCGTTGCGCTTTCTTGGCCATACCGTACCGCAGGAAATCAGCAGCGGACCGCTGCGTGACTTCTGGCCCTGGGCGATTGCCGCCTGGTCGATCGAGCGCGTTCCCGCACGGCGTGGCATCTTCCCGGGCTAGCGCTTGCCGCCATAACCGACGATGCCAACCATGATCCGGACCAGGTTGTAGCTCGCCCAGCGCAGCAGGCGCGAATGCCAGGGCAGGCGTTTCCAGCTATCGACCGGCAGTTCGCGCGCCCCATTGCGCATCGCCTGGTCGAGACTTTCGCGCAGACTTTCGGCGAACAGCGAATCCTTGACGACGATATTCGCTTCCCTGGCCAGCAGCAGACTGAAGGGATCGATGTTCGACGAGCCGACGGTCGCCCAGTGGCGGTCGATGACCGCCACCTTGGCATGCAGGAAGCTGCGTCGATACTCGAAAATGCGGATGCCGGAGCCCAGCAGGCGGCCGTAAAGCGCCTGCGTGGCGTAGTGAATGAGCCGATACTCGATCCGCCCCTGCAACAGGATGACCACGCGAACGCCGCGTTTTACGGCGTCGTGCAAGGCGCGGCGAAATCGGCGACCGGGCAGGAAATAGGCGTTGGCGACGAGAATGTCTTCCCGCGCAGCGCCGATCGCGTCGAGGTAGGCCTCCTCGATATCGCGGCGGTGGAGAATATTGTCCCGCACCAGGAATGCCGCGGTCTGCTCGCCGCACGGTCCGAGATCGGTCGGCACGCCTCTCGTCACGCGGTAACGACGATTGAGCTTCGCCCACAGCACGATTTCCCACAGCCGATGTTGCGCCTGCTGGATCGGCGCCAGCAAGGGGCCTTCGACGCGAACGGCGTAGTCGTAGCGGGGCGGAATCTGATAGGGGGTATTGAGATCATCGATGACATTGATGCCGCCAACAAAGGCAATTTCGCCGTCGACCACCGCCAGCTTGCGGTGCAAGCGACGCAGACGATGGCGGCGCAAACGGAAGCGCGCGATGTCGGGTCGGTAGACCATTGCCTGCACGCCTGCGGCGACCAGCCCCGGTTGCAGGCGGTCGGCAAACTCGCGGGCGCCGAAGCCGTCGACCAGAACGCGTACCGTCACACCGCGTCGAGCAGCCATCGACAGCGCCGCAGCCACCGCCCGGCCCGTCGCATCGTCCTCGAATATGTAGCTTTCCAGGTGCACGTCGTGGCGTGCGCCGTCGATCGCCCTGATCAGTTCCGGAAAGTACTCGCTGCCGCTGTTGAGCAAGGTCAGGCGGTTCCCGGGCAGGAACTCAGCGGCCATGGAGTCGGCCCCGGCTGCGCCGCGTGCACCAGCTTGTTACCTTCATCTGCCCTGCGACCTCGAGAAACCCACTAAGAAACGACGGCCAACCGGATCCGCCACAGCCCCCATGCGCGCCACGCCCATCACTCCACCATCGCCGCGACGACGTCCAGCGGCCATTTTCAACGCTTCACGAAGCGGCGTCCAGCGCCATGCACAAAGCGGTTCGCGCGGCCCGGAGCGCCTGGCCGCCGCGAAAATACCCCATGACCACGCCCATCGGCAACGCACCAATCCAGGAATCGACGGTCACAGCTTGCCGGCGGGAGAAACGAGGGTGAGAATGCGACTTTCTCCGCGCGGCGAACAGCCGCCTGGCCAGGCTTGCGCCTGATCGAAGGCCCGGCACCGGATGCTCGGAGCCTTGATCCACGTCAAGGCCGAGCTGCCGGGGCTGCTCTCTAATACACGGTTTCCTTTCGGGAAGTGCACGATGTTTCGAATCTCCCAGTACATGCAGGAACTTGTCGCACCCAAGCAGCCCGGCCCCAAGCAGAACCCGCCGGCGCCGGTGGTGATCTGGAATCTCATCCGCCGCTGCAACCTGACCTGCAAGCACTGCTATTCGATTTCCGCCGACAAGGACTTCCCCGGCGAACTGAGCACCGACGAGATTTTTTCGGTGATGGACGACCTCAAGCGTTTTCGCGTTCCGGTGCTGATTCTTTCCGGTGGCGAGCCGCTGCTGCGAGCGGACATCTTCGCCATCGCCCAACGGGCGAAAGCGATGGGCTTCTACGTCGGGCTGTCGTCCAATGGAACGTTGATCGACGCGACGAACATCGATCGCATCGCCGAATGCGACTTCGACTACGTCGGCGTTTCGCTCGACGGCATGGGCGCGACACACGACAAGTTCCGGCGTATGGAAGGGGCCTTCGATGCGTCTTTGAAAGGCATTCGCCTGTGCCGTGACCTCGGTCTGAAGATCGGCGTCCGCTTCACGATGACCCAGGACAATGCGCACGACCTGCCGCGGCTGCTCGAACTCGTCGAGGACGAAGGCATCGACCGCTTCTACTTTTCGCACCTCAACTACGCTGGCCGCGGCAACAAGAACCGCAAGGACGATGCCCAGCACAAGCTGACGCGCTGGGCGATGGATCTGCTCTTCGATACCTGTTGGGATTATCAGCAGCGCGGCCTGCACAAGGAATTCACGACCGGCAACAATGACGCCGACGGCGTCTACTTCCTCTACTGGGTGAAGAAGAAGTTTCCCGACAAGGCGGCCAACATCCGTGCCCGGTTGGCGCAATGGGGTGGCAATTCATCGGGAGTCAATGTTGCCAACATCGACAATCTGGGCAATGTCCATCCGGACACCATGTGGTGGCACTACAACCTTGGCAACATCCGTGAGCGGCCTTTCTCGGAAATCTGGACGGACGTTTCCGACCCCCTGATGGCCGGTCTGAAACAGTTTCCGCGCCGCGTCTCCGGACGTTGCGGCGACTGCCAGCACTTCGACATCTGCAACGGCAACACGCGCGTGCGCGCCCAACAGCTGACCGGCGACGCCTGGGCCGAAGACCCGGGCTGTTATCTGGACGACGAGGAAATCGGTGTCGAGCCTGGCCGCGAACGCCTGACCGTCACCCCGCACATCAGACTGCGGAGAGCCTGATGAACTGGCACCTGGGAATTTCTGCCGTCTGCCTGGCGGCGTCTCTCGCCAGTGTATCGTCGTTCGCCGGCGCAGCCGATGTTCCCGGCGTACAGGCACTGTACAAGGAGCACTGTGCCGCCTGCCACGGCGAGACGCGCTTCGGCGGTATCGGTCCGGCGCTACTGCCGGAGAACCTGGCCCGACTGCGCAAGCCGGAAGCGCTGAAAGTGATCGGCGAAGGACGAGTGGCCACGCAAATGCCGGCTTTCGGCGACAAGTTGAGCGCCGACCAGGTGCAACAACTCGCCGACCTGATCTACAGCGAGGTGACGCCGGCGCCGCAATGGGACGCAAGCGAGATTCGCTCCTCGCAGGTGGTCAACGCCGACGCCGCCAAGCTGCCCGACCGGCCTGGCGCCGGGCTGAAAGGTGCCGACCCGCTCAACCTCTTCATCGTCGTCGAAACCGGCGACAATCACGTGTCGGTACTCGACGGCGACAAGCTCGAACGCCTGTACCGCTTTCCCAGCCGCTACGCGCTGCACGGCGGACCGAAGTTCTCGCCTGACGGCCGCTTCGTCTATTTCGCTTCGCGCGACGGCTGGATCACAAAGTTCGACATCTACAACCTGGTCGTCGTCGCCGAGATTCGCGCCGGCCTGAACACGCGCAACGCCGCCGTCTCCGGAGATGGAAAGTGGGTGATGGTCGCCAACTACCTGCCCCACAGCCTGGTCCTGCTCGACGCCAAGGACCTCTCGCTGGTAAAGATCATCCCGACGCTCAACGCTGCCGGCGACAAGACTTCGCGCGTGTCGGCGGTTTACGACGCGGCGCCGCGCAAGAGTTTCGTCGCCGCGCTGAAAGACGTTCCCGAAGCCTGGGAGATCAGCTACGATCCCGACGCCGAACCGGTTGCCGAAGGTCTCGTTCACGACTACCAGTACCGGGAAGGACACTTCACACCGGCCATGTTCTATCCGCGGCGAACGATGCTCAAGGACTACCTCGACGATTTCTTTTTCACCCAGAGCTACCACGTGATCCTGGGTGCGTCGCGCTCGGCGAGCAAGGGACAGGTGATCTTTCTCGATGGCCGCAAGAAAATCGCCGACCTCGACCTGCCGGGAATGCCGCATCTTGGCTCGGGCATCACCTGGCAGTGGACAGACCCGGCGGGTCGCACGCGAACGGTCATGGCGTCGCCCAACCTGAACGAAGGCGTGATCACCGTCATCGACCTCGAAACCTACAAGATCATCAAGGAAATCAAGACGCTCGGACCGGGATTCTTCCTGCGCAGCCACGAGAACAGCCGCTACGCCTTCACCGACTCGATGATGAGCAAGGAAAACAAGAATGTCCTGCAGGTGATCGACAAACAGAGCCTGGAAGTGGTCGGGCAGATCAGGGCCAAGCCGGGACAGACGCTGGCCCACGTCGAGTTCACTCGTGACGGGCGCTACGCGCTGGCCAGCCTCTGGGAAGACGATGGCGCAATAGTGGTGATCGACGCGCAAACGCTCAAGGAAGTGAAGCGGATTCCGGCCAGGAAACCGGTCGGCAAGTACAACGTGTGGAACAAGATATCGCGTTCCGAAGGCACCAGTCACTGACCCTGGCCATGAAAACGAACATCAAGCCTTCCGCGCGCAGCCTGCTGGCTGCCGCACTCCTGCTCTCGTGCACGGCAACACTGGCGGTACCAAAAGCCGCCGAGAATGCCACTGCCGAGGTAAGCCTCGGCGAAGCCACGGTGCACCCGAAGCCGGCAGCGAAAGCAGCAAAGAATTCGTCATCCGCCAGACCCGTCGCGGCGAAGTCGAGCGCCACGACAAAATCGCCCACGCAGAAGGGCGCATCGGCCAAAACCAATGCCAAGGCGAAAACCACAAGCAAGGCGCCAGCGAAGAGCAAATCACGGAAGTAGTCATGATCCAGCACCTTCTTGGCGCCTTTCCGGCGCGCTTGCTGTCGGCTTATCGCCGTTGATTCGCCCTGCTGGTCAGTCCAACCTCCCTCCCGGAGTTCCCGATGTACAGGTTTTCTTGTTTCCTGATCGCGCTAGCCTCCTTGCTGGCTTCCCCACCCGTTCCCGCGCAGCTCGCGCGCATCGAGCTCAGCGCCGGCTTTCACCGCATCGAAGCCGAAGTGGCCGCCGATCAAGCCAATCGCGCCCAGGGTCTGATGAATCGCCGCAGCATGGCGGCCAACCACGGGATGCTCTTCGTCTTTACCCAGGCAGCCCGCCATTGCATGTGGATGCGCAACACCTTGCTGCCGCTGTCGGTCGCCTTTCTCGACGACGAGGGGCGCATTCTGAACATCGAGAAAATGCAGCCGCAGAGCGACGACAACCACTGCGCAGCCGCTGACGCACGCTACGCACTGGAAATGAACCTCGACTGGTTCGCCAGCAAGGGAATCAAGCCGGGCGCGCGCATCGCCGGTATCGACAAGTCGCCGCGTCCCCAATAAGCGAAGCCGGGCGGGTGTTCGACAGCAGCGCATCCCAGGGGCGTTGGCGCAGCCGCTTGCTGCGCACCCCCGCCAACGTCGCATTCATCCCCTGGCTGCGAGACCGCGCCTCGCTGACCGCGCGCATCCAGGCCAGAGGAGGCTTCGCGGTACGTGTGCTGCGCCAGGGCCTCGGCCTGCCGACCACCGACGAGGCGCGGCGGCTGGGTATCGGGCCGGGCGTACTGGCATGGATTCGCGAAGTGGCTCTGCTCTGTGATGAGCAGGTGGTCGTCTTCGCCCACACCGTGCTGCCGCGTCGGCCACGCGGCCCGCTGCAGGTCTGGCTGGCGCGCCTGGGCAACCGCTCGCTTGGCGCGCTGCTCTTCGCGCACCCCGGCTTCAAACGTGGCAAGATCAACTTCCGGCGCCTCGATAACCGCCATGCCCTGTTCGCACCGGCGCTGCACGCCCTGCAACGCGACGGGACGGCGCCCGACAGCCTGTGGGCGCGTCGCTCGCACTTCCGTTTTGGCGCGCAATCGGTACTGGTCACCGAGGTTTTCGCAGCGCGGATACTTAAACTGAGCGAGACAGGCAAAAAAGCACCGCCTGCAGCGAGCTGATGCTATAATGCGCGGCTGCACTGAACGGCAACATGCCGCACGGTGCGACGAGCATCGCGAACCTGGCCGTAACTCTCAAGCCCCCCTGCCTTCTGGTGTCGATTCATTCAGCGCCGCACTGGCACAAAGCTTTTGTGCCGATAGCTGCTGACTTCCGTGAATCGATCGAAACGATCGAATCGATCGAAGCTTCTCTCAGCTTTTCGTTGGTTGGCGTTGCATTTGTTTTTTCGCAACGCACTATGCCCTGGCGCTAGAGTGCGGCGCATCCATCGAAAAGAGAACCATGACTTTTGCAGAAATTGGCCTCCACCCGGCCATCCTCAAAGCCCTTACCGATTCCGGTTACAGCGAACCGACGCCGGTCCAGAAACAGGCCATTCCGGCAGCCCTCGAAGGCCGCGACCTGATGGTTTCCTCGCAGACCGGCTCGGGCAAGACGGCGGCCTTCATGCTGCCGGCGCTACATCGCTTCGCGGCGCAGGAACGCGCGCCCGAAGCAGCCCGCCCGACGAGCCCGAGCAGCCAGGAACGTCGCCCGGCCCGCTCGCGCGGTAACGATCGCCAGCGCTTCCAGCCAGCGCAGCCGAAAATGCTGGTCCTGACGCCGACCCGCGAACTCGCCCTGCAGGTCACCGCCGCCACCGACAAGTACGGCCGCCAGGTGCACCACGTGCGCGCCGTTGCCATTCTCGGCGGCATGCCTTATCCGAAGCAGATGGAACTCCTCGGCCGCAATCCGGCGATCCTGGTCGCCACGCCGGGCCGCCTGATCGACCACATGAGTTCGGGAAAGATCGACTTTTCGCAACTGGAGATCCTCGTCCTTGACGAAGCCGACCGCATGCTGGACATGGGTTTCATCGAAGACATCGAAAGAATCGTGTCGGCGACTCCGGCCGATCGCCAGACGATGCTCTTCTCGGCGACGCTCGACGGAACGGTCGGCGAGATGGCCAAGCGGATGACCCGCGACGCGCTGCAGATTCGCGTCGATGCGACCACCGCCCGGCACGACAACATCGAGCAGCGCATGCACTTCGTCGACGACCTGTCGCACAAGAACCGCCTCCTTGACCACCTCCTGCGCGATGCGTCGATCGATCAAGCGGTGGTGTTCACCGCCACCAAGCGTGACGCCGATACGGTCAGCGATCGCCTCAACGTCGCCGGCCTGAACGCCGCGGCGCTGCACGGGGACATGCACCAGGGCGCCCGCAACCGCACGCTCACCGCCATGCGTCGCGGTCAGGTGCGCATCCTGGTGGCCACCGACGTCGCCGCACGCGGCATCGACGTGCCAACGATCACGCACGTCTTCAACTACGACCTGCCGAAGTTCGCCGAGGACTACGTGCACCGCATCGGTCGTACCGGCCGTGCCGGCCGCAATGGCCTGGCCATCTCGCTGGTTCATCACGCCGAGCACTTCAACGTGCGCAAGATCGAGCGCTTCACCAAGCAGTTGATCCCGGTCGCCGTCGTCGAAGGTCACGAGCCGACGCGTCGGGCAGCACCGGCAAAACCGCGACCGACCGGCAAGGCGGGCTGGAAGGGTGGCGACAACCGCCAGGGGAAGCCATTTGTTCCCCGCCGCGAAGGCATGCCGCGGACGCCTTACCGCGAAGGACCGAAGAGTGGCCATGGGGGTGGCGCGAACGCCAACCGCCGAGCCTACGGCGATCGCTGATTGACCAAGCCGCCACTGAAACGAAAAAGCCCGCCGAGCGCGGGCTTTTTTTCGGCCCCTCGCCGGGCATGCGCCGCCGGTCGGCGGCACTCAGGCAGGGAAGGCACTTCGCCCCCCGGCAGCAATGCCGTCAAGCGCGTCAGCGGCATTCGGAAAAGTCAGAAGCGACCTTGTGCAGCGACCACCGGCAGTCCACCGTCCGCCGACCGGGTCAGGCGGTCTTCGATTCCGGCAAGCGCAGTGACGATGTTGTTCCCCGACTGCTCGACCGCCGACAACAGCTCGGTCTCGACGCGATCGAGCCGGGCCAGAAGTGCCGGGTCAGTGCCGCCCGACGCGGCGTTGCTCGCGTTCTGCCTGGCCATTGCCTGCAACTCGGTGGTGATGAACCCCCGCAAATCGGTGAACCGAGAGGCCTCGGCCCGATCGGCGAGTTCCTGGTTCGCTTTCAACTCCTGCGCATGGCGACGGGAATCGAAGAGCGCCGACGCCTGCACGTAGATCACGAAGAGCAGAAAATACGCGGTCAGCACGCTGACCACACCCAGCATGATCACCCCGATCGGCGCCTGCACGTCGGTCACGCCCAGAGACAGGGTCGTCGGGGTAATGAACGCGTCCCAGTTGAGCGCGGAAAAGCCCGCCGTGGCGGCGAGGATGAGCAGCAGAAACAGGGTGCGAAACTTCATCGGTAGTCACTCCTTCATGGGTTGCCGGAAAAGGACTCGCGCGGCGTGGACCGTAGCTCGATAGTATCCCAGGATTGGCGAATGGTCGCCATCCGCCGCCGGCTGCCGCCCGCTAGAGCGAAGGGAAGGAGGCGCCCGCTCAGGGAACTGCGGCCGAACGCATGCGCGCCAGGATGACCTCGCTCTTCGCGGCCAGCGCCGGGGCGTTGCGGTTGCGGTCGTAGAAGCGCGGCCGGGGAACCATGGCCGCCAGGCGTGCCGCCTGTTCGGCCGACAGCTGGCTCGCCGCGATGCCGAAATAGTGGCGGGCAGCGGCTTCGGCACCGAAGACGCCGCTGCCCCACTCGATGACGTTGAGGTACACCTCCAGGATGCGCCGCTTGCTCCAGACGGCCTCCAGCATCAGCGTGATGACCGCCTCTTCGGCCTTGCGCAAGGGGGTCTTGGCCGGGCTCAGGAAAAGATTCTTGGCCAGCTGCTGCGAGATCGTCGAGCCGCCGGCAACGACGCGGCCTTTCTTCTGGTTCTTCTCGATCGCGTTCTGGATGCCTTCCCAGTCGAAGCCTTCGTGGTCGAGGAACTTGCCGTCCTCGGCGGCGACGATGGCGCGCTTGAGGTTGGGCGAGATCTGCCCATAGCCGATCCAGCGCTGCTGCAGCCGTGCCTGTGGCTCCGCAACGCGCAACTCGGCGAGGCGAATGTCCATGAAACGCGTGCTTTCGGGATTGACCCAGTTCCACCACAGCACCCAGCCGAAAAGCCAGAACTGATAGAGCAGGAGCAGGCCGATGACGGCGAGCAGAAGCCGCTTCAGCCAGACGCCGGGAGCGATCATCCGTCGCGCCCCGGCCCGCTCCTCGCCCGTAGCGCGGCAATCACCGGCGCGCTGTCGGGGCGGACGCCACGCCAGAGATGGAAGGCCTCGGCGGCCTGCTCGACGAGCATGCCCAGGCCGTCGGCGAGTCGCGCCGCGCCCTGTGCCCTGGCCAGGGCCAGGAAGGGCGTGTCGCCTTGGCCATACATCATGTCGTAGGCCAGGCTGGCGGGGGCAAAACAACCGGCCGCCACGGGCAGCGGTGGCAGCGCGCCGGCGAGGCTTGCCGAGGTGGCGTTGATCACCAGATCGAACGATTGCCCGGCGAGTTCCGGGTAGCCGCAAGCGCGCGGGACGAGACCGCCGGCGAGCGTCGTGAAACGCTGCGCCAGATCCTGCGCCCGCGCGACGTTGCGGTTGGCGATCACCAGGAGCCCCGGCCGGTGGTCGAGCAAAGGCGCGATGACGCCGCGCGCGGCGCCACCGGCGCCGAGCAGCAGGACACGTTTGCCGGCGAGCGAATACGCCAGGTTGACGCTCAAGTCGCGCAGCAGGCCGGCGCCGTCGGTATTGTCGCCAAGAATCTCGGCGCCGTCGAAACGCAGCGTGTTGACCGCCGCCGCGAGCTCGGCGCGAACGGTCAGCCGGTCCGCCAGGTGAAAAGCCTCTTCCTTGAAAGGCACGGTGACATTGGCGCCATGTCCGTCGGCGGCGACAAAAGCGCGCACGCTGGCGGCGAAACCGTCGAGCGGCACCAGCAGCGCCTCGTAGCTCAGGTCCTGCCCGCACTGCGCCGCAAAGGCCGCGTGAATCAGCGGCGACTTGCTGTGGCCGACGGGATTGCCGAAAACGCAGTAGCGGTCGCTCATCCTGGCCCTATTTCTTGCTCTCGAGACTGTCGCTCTGGGTGAAACGCAGGCTGCGGGTGAACACCAGAATATCCGTATCGTGCTGGATGGCGGGCGGGAAGTCGCCGTACGGCGCGGCCATGGTGACGATGCGGCGGGCGGCGTCGTCAAGAATCCGGTGACCTGACGAGCGATTGATTTCTATTCCGGCGAGGCTGCCGTCGCTCTTGATGCTGACGGTCATGACCAGCGTGCCGTAGAGCTTGCCTCTCGCCGCATCGGGGTAATTGAGCGTACCGACGCGCTCGACCTTGCTCCGCCAGGCCTCGATGTACTGCGCGAAACGATACTCGGTGGCCCGCGTGCCGATGAACTTCTTGCGTGGCCGCTGGTTGTACTCGTTGAGCTCCTTGTCGATCGCCCCCTCGAGACGGGCCATGGCCAGCGCGCTATGCGCCAGATCGCGGCCGCTGATAGCGGGTTCCGGTGTCGGCGTAGGCTGCTCTTCCTTGTCCGGTTTGGCGGCGACCACCGTCCGACTACGCGCTCTTGCGGCCAGCCGTTGCTGGTGCGCTTCGAGTTCCTGGACGCGTCGTTGCGAGTGTTCGAGGTCGTCGCCATCCTGATGGCGGGGTGCCGGCGGCAAGGGCGTCGTCGCGCGATGCTCCTGCTCGGTGTTGCCGCCCCCGTCGAGATTGGTTTGCGCCAGCACCTGCGCTTCGGCCGGCTTCCGCGGTGAGCGACTATTGACCAGAATGATGTCCAGCGCCTGCTCCTGAAACGCTCGCGAAGCATCCGGAAAGCTGAAATGCACTGCCAGCAGCACGCCATGCAGCAGCAAGGAGATCGCCATGGCCAGCCACAGACGGCGTGCCGCCAGCGGCGATCGATAGCGGTCGCGGAGCACGGCGTTCACCTCAATCGATCGCCTCCAGCAGTCCGTCGTCGGCGCCCTCGATCGCAGCTGCCGCGGGGAGCAGCGTTTCGACATAGCGACAATCGAGTTCGAGGGTCAGCAAGTCGATCGACTCGATCCGCAACAGAATCTCCTGAGCGGGCTTGAGTTCCGGTGCCGACGGAATGCGCTGGACCAGCGGCAGCTGCTCGAGCCGGGCCAGGTTCTCGCGACCGATGATCGTCGCCTTGATCGTTTCCACGCCATGCTGCAGCAACCAGCGCAGGCACCAATAGCGTTCCATGTTGCGCTGGAAGTCGGCGTAGGCGCCGTAAGTCAAGTCGAAATCGCGCAGCGCGGCGAACAGATCGTCCGAGCGCGCGGCGAAGGGCGGTGTATCGCCGTTCAGATAGGCCACCAGCTGCCACTGATTGATCAGGTCGACGTAGCGCCGCAAGGGCGACGTCGACCACGCATACTGCTTCACGCCAAGACCCTCGTGCGCCTGCGGCGAGGTACTCATGCGCACCTTTCCGCCGGGCGTCTGGATGCGATAGATCGCGGTTACCCCCTTGTTGGCGAGCAGACCACCCCAGGTACTATTGGCGACGATCATCATTTCGGCGACCAGCTTGTCGAGCGGGCTGCCGCGCCGGCGAGCACTGATCTCGACGCGACACGCGTCGGCGTCTTCGAGGTCACCCTGGATGCGAAAGTTGTAGTCGAGATGAGTCTGCGTCGCCGAGGGCTTGCCGCGTCGGCCTTCGCAAGCATTGGCCAGTTGCCACAGGGTCATCAGTTCGTCACGAAAAGCGAACTCCGCAAGGCCGGCAGCTATGGTGCCCTCGTTGAACAGGGGTTCGAGGTCGTGGTGGCGCAGATTGGCCACCACCGGGACGATCTCGACGCGCGACTCACAGGCGGTGATCTCGAACTCGGGAGTCAGCGTCAGATACAGTGAAATGGCGGCACAGTCGCGCCCGGCGCACAGCGTAAAGCCCTCGACCACATTTTCCGGGAGCATGGTGATCTTTCTGCCCGGGAGATAAACCGTCGACAGGCGGTCGCGCGCAATCGCGTCGAGCGGTGATCCTGGTGCAATGCCCAGCGACGGCGCGGCGATATGAATGCCGACCCGCCAGCCGAGTCCGGGCAGCGCCTGTAGCGAAAACGCATCGTCGATCTCGGTGGTCGCCGCGTCGTCGATCGAGAAAGCGCGCACGTCGGCGCGCGGCAGACCGCTCGGCAAGGGGGGCGCGGCACAGGCGGCAAAACCGGTCCCCTGCGGGAAGTACTCGAGCAGAAAACGCTGCAAGTGATAGTCGTGAGCCGAGCGGATGGCGCCACACCTGTGCAACAGATGCGGCGCCGACAGACCGCTTTCGCTACACGCCGCTTCGAGCGCCTTGGTCTCGCTGCGGTTGCGATCGGGCTTGTAAAGCAACTGGCTGAGAATCGGCGTGAACTCTGGTGGAAGCGTGAAGGCCTTCAGTTCAGCGACCATGCGCCCTATGCTCAGCGCCTGCTGACGCTTCTTTTCGAGGCCGGCGAGAGCGGCCTGGAGAATGTCGGCCGGAGCCTTGCGGAAGCGCCCCTTGCCCTTGCGATGAAAATAGATCGGCGCCGAATGCAGGGCCAGCAGCAAGGCCGCTGCCTCAACCGCACTGGCCGCGTGGCCAAAGTACTCGTTGGCAAAATCAGCAAAGGAAAACTCGCCGTCGCCCAGACACTCCCAGAGAAACTCGTGCTCCATTCCGGCAGCGAGCGCCTCGGCCTCATCGAGCAGGAGCGTTGGCGCCGGTTCGCTGTAGCGCAGCAGAACGCTGGTCGTCTTGATCTTGCTTCGCTTCCCGGAAGCCGTCTCGACCTGTAACGAGGTGTCGTTGTCGGCCAGAATGCTGGCCGTCCGGAAGGCGCCGTCTTCTTCGTATAGAACGTGCATCGCTACGATTGTAACCCACAGAATTCAATGATTTGCGGCACGAAGTCAGGAAAGCGGGTGAAGCTGTGATTGCCGCCTTCGACGATCAACTGTCGACAGCCGGCATAGCGTGCGACGGCCCTCCGGTAATCGAGCACCTCATCGCCGGTCTCGACCAGAAGCAGGTAACGCGACGGCGTGATCAGCGGCGTGTCCAGCGCCAGCAGCTGTTCGCCGTGTTCGGCGCCAAACTCGAAGCGGCAGCCGCTATAGTCATTGACGTGCGCCCCGAGCAGCCCCTCGAGCAAGGAGGGGGTCATCACCACCGGGTTGATCAACACCGCTTGCAGGTCGCGCCGCTCGGCCAGCCAGGCCGCGTAATAGCCACCCAGCGAACTGCCGACCAGGGTCGTCGGCGCCTCATCGCTGTCCAGCAAGGCTTCGACGGTGGCGATCGCGGCCCGCGGCACGTGCGACAACATGGGGCAGAAAAAACGGTCGCCGAGACCGGCGGCGGCGAGGAACTCGGCGAGCAGGCGCGCCTTCCACGACGCCGGCGACGAGCGGAAGCCGTGTAGATAGACGATGCGCGGGCCAGCCAACTCAGTGCTCTCCCCAGGCAATCAAATCGTACTGCCAGGTGACGAGGATCAGGATCCCGAAGGCAATGCGGTACCAGGCGAAGATCGAGAAGTCGTGCGTGCTGATATAGCGCAACAACCCGCGCACGGCCCAGAAGGCGGAAATGAAAGCGGCGACGAAGCCGACCACCCACATCCCGAGATCGTCGGCGGAGAGCAGCGCGCGCTCCTTGTACAGCTGGTAGATGCTCGCCCCGATCAGCGTCGGCATGGCCAGGAAGAAGGAGAACTCGGTGGCTGCACGGCGCGACAACCCGAACAGCAGGCCGCCGATGATCGTCGCTCCCGAGCGCGACGTCCCCGGAATCAGCGCCAGAGCCTGCGCAAAGCCAAGTTTTGCCGCGTCGGCCAGCGACAGGTCGTCGATCGACTCAACGCGGATGCGATGCTCGCGGCGTTCGGCCCAAAGAATGATCAGGCCGCCAACGATGAAGGCCGTCGCCACCACTGGCGCGTTGAACAGATAAGCCTTGATCGTCTTGCCGAAAAGCAGGCCGATGATCGCCAGCGGCAGGAAGGCGACCAGCACATTGAGTGCGAAACGCTGCGCGGCGCGATCACTGGGCAGGCCGCGCAGCACTTCCATGATCTTGGCGCGGAACTCCCAGCACACGGCAAGCATGGCGCCGGACTGGATGACGATCTCGAACAGCTTGCCACGCTCGTCGTTGAAATCGAGCAGGGCGCCAGCAAGGATGAGGTGGCCGGTCGACGAAACCGGCAGAAACTCGGTGAGACCTTCGACGATACCGAGAATCAGAGCTTTTAGCAGAAGCAAGGGGTCCACGTGGCGCCTTCGACAAAAACTCGCATTTTAGCACTCACGGTCGAGTTGCCTGCTCCAGTGCCGACAACCAGGCGATCGCCTGCAGCCGGTCGTCACCGCACATCTCGCCGGCCGGCTGCAGCCCGGCGCAGAACGCTGGTCGCTCGGGCCGCCCCCACAAGCGACAGCGCAGATCGTCGGCGAGATTGACGCAGCGCTCGCCGGCCGGCTTGCCGCGCGGATGACCGGGCATCGGCGTGGTGATCGAAGGCGCGATACAGCACGCCCCGCAACCGGCGCGGCAGCTGCCAGGCGCAGACGGCGAGCGCTCCTTGATTACGATGGTGCTGCGCCGACAGGCGCCGCGGCTTGCTCTCCTGCCGCGCCATCGCTACTGCCGTAACCGAGACGCCGGGAAAGCGTCGCCGCCGCCGCCCGCGTGCCCTGGGCAATGGAGCTGTCAGGCTCGACGCCGAAACTGCCGACGAGGCCCAGCGCGGTGACTGCCGCAACCATCCGCCCGGTGTGCCCGAAAACCGGTGCGCTGACGCCGTTGATCCCCGGCGTCATGCTGCCCGCCGCCCGTGAGATGCCGTTCCGGCGGATGTCTTCGAGTTGCAGCGCCAGTGCCGCCATCACCTCGGTCGGCGTCTTGCCCGCAGCCTCGGCCGTCGCCTGCACCTCGGCGTCGAGCATCTTCTTCAGGTAAGGCGAACGGTAGAAGGCGGAAAACGCCAGCCCGGTCGCCGAGGTCGTCAGCGGCAGCACGACGCCGGTGCGCAGGGTGACCGTCACCGCGCCGCCGGCTTCGACCCAGCGCACACAGGTGGCGCCGTGATTGCCCCACATGGCCAGCGCGACGGTGGCGCCGATCTGCTCGCAAAGATCGTCGAGCACCGGTCCGGCCAGGCGCACCGGGTCCAGCCGCGCCAGGCTGGCCAACCCCAGCTCCAGCGAAAACTCGCCGAGGTCGTAACGCCCGGTATTGGCGTCCTGCTCGACCAGGCCCATGCGCATGAAACTCACCAGATAGCGACGTGCCTTGGCTGCCGGCATGCCGGCATTGCGAGCGACGTCGCGCAGCATCATCGAGCGCGGGCTGGCGGCCAGGGCACGCAGCAGACGCGTGCCGACCTCGATCGACTGGATGCCCTGGCGCTGCTGAGTCGCGTCAGCGCCGTCGTGGGTAGCCATTTGCGCTGTTCGACAGGTGTTGAGGCTGGTGACGGGTGTCGCCAGGCGCGGCTCAGGCAAGCGCCCGCAGCGCAGCGTCGTAGTCGGGTTCGTCCTTGATTTCGGCAACCAGCTGGCTATGCATTACCCGGTCGTCGCCGTCGACGACGATCACCGCACGCGCAGCGAGGCCGGCCAGCGGGCCGTTGCTCAGGGCAACGCCATAGTCCTCGAGGAACTCGCGACCGCGCATGGTCGACAAGGTCACCACCGACTCGAGACCCTCGGCAGCACAGAAACGACTCAGGGCAAAAGGCAGGTCGGCCGAGATGCAGAGCACGACGGTGTTGGCCAGATTGCTCGCCTTCTCGTTGAAGGTACGCACTGACGTTGCGCAGGTTGGCGTGTCGACGCTCGGAAAAATGTTCAGGACCTTCCTCTGACCGGCAAAAGCGCTCAGCGAAACATCGGCGAGATCCTTGCCGACCAGCGTGAACGCGGGCGCCGTCTGACCCTTCTGCGGGAAATTCCCGTTAACCTGAAACGGGTTGCCAGCGAGAGTTACTGTGCTCGTCATGTTGATTCCTTTTCCTGGAGAAGGGGATGGTAAGAATGGGCAATAAGGAGGCACCGCGTGGGTGCCAGGCGTGACCGTTCCGGTCAGCGCTCGTTGGTCATTATTTCACACGACAAGTTCTCCAGCGACCTTGACGGCGTCGCTGGCCAGAAGCTGGCGAACACGGTCGCCCCACCCTGTCGCCTCACCCTGTCGCCTCTGCCCCCCGAACGAGCAATCCTCTGCTACGATGCCGCGCTACCCGTTCCGCCGGCAAGGGCACCGAGGCAGGAGAAAAAATCCAGCGGCACTTGCGAGAGTCAAGCGTATGCCACCGAGTATCAAGGCCTTGAACAGCAGCGCAGCAATGCTATCGGCCAGCCAGCTACGCAAGCGGTACACCATGGCGCTAGCCGTAATCGCCATGCTGACGATCGCCGCGCAGGGGGTGATGCAGTTCGTGCTGGCCGATCAGAAGTACGACTCGCGCGTGGTCAACATGGCCGGCCGGCAACGCATGCTCAGCCAGAAAATCACCGCCTTGAGCTATTACATCTCGACCGCCCAATCCGGCAGCGAGGACACCCGTTACCGCAGGCAGCTCGCGGAGGCGCTGAACCTGTGGGAACGTACGCACGCCGGATTGTTGCGCGGCGACAGCGAACTGGGCTTGCCGGGGCGCAACAGCGAAGCGGTGGAAAACCTGTTTGGGCCGCTGCACGCGCACCATGAGGCCATCGCCGCTGCCGCCCGGGCGATTCTGTCGGCGCCGGAAAGCGTCGCCACCCTGGCTCGCAATATCGACACCATCAGGCAGCACGAGGCCGATTTCCTGGCGGGCATGAGCGCCATCGTCACCCTCTACGACCGCGAGGCGAACGCGAAGGTGGTCTTCGCCCGGTGGCTGGAAATCGCCTTGATGAGCACGACACTGCTGGTCCTGGTTCTCTCGGCCGCGTTCATCTGCGCGCCGGCCACGCGTCGTATCCAGCGCGACATGACCGAGCTGGCCGCTCGCGAAGAAGACCTGGAACGTCTTTTTTCGGCCAGTCCGACGGCATTCCTACTGGTGCTCGGCGAGAAGCTGACCATCCTGCACGCCAATCAGAAAGCCATGAATCTACTTGGACTGCCACCGGACCCGACACCGGGCGTCTACTTGGCTCCCCTGCTGGCCGGCGGAGACGAAGCCAATCAGCGATTCCTCGACAAACTCGGCCAGGGGGAGACGCTCAACGAGTGCGAGGTTCGTCTCGTCGACGCCGTTGGTGAGGTGTTCGAGGCTCTGGTGTCGGTTAACGCAATCAGCTTTTCGGGACAGGCGGTCATGGTGCTCGGCATCACCAGCATCAGTGAGCTGAAAAGGGCACAACAGACTCTCGAACACTATGCCACCTTCGACGAGCTGACGGGGCTGCTGAATCGACGTACCGGCATGATGATGCTGGACAAATCGATGGCGAGAATGCACCGACAGGGTGGTCGGCTGGCGGTCTGTTTCGTCGATCTCGACGGGCTGAAGGCGACCAACGACGACTTCGGGCACGCTGAAGGCGACTGGCTGATCAGCACCGTCGCCAGGGTGTTGATCGAAAGTATCCGTGCCAGTGACGCCGCCGTTCGACTCGGTGGGGACGAGTTCCTGCTGCTACTGCATGACTGCGATCTCGACGAAGGAAGCCGCCTGCTCGACAGAGCCGAGCAATGCCTTCAGGAAACGGCTGCCGCTGCAGGCAAGCCCTTTCCCATCGCTTTCAGTTACGGCCTCGTCCTCTACACGCCGGAGAATGGCACGACGGCGGACGAACTGATAAGCGCGGCCGACAGCCGGATGTACCAGGCGAAACTGGACAAGAAGCGGCTTCGTGGCGCCTCGTGAAGCGGCTCTCGACGTTCCCGCGCAGCGGCCGGGGCACGCGAATCGCTTGCCCTGGACGATCTGGCGACAGCCAGTCGCACACGGCTTCCGAAAAGAAGAAATGAGTTTCTTGCGTCCGTTGGTGTAGTGTCGCACGCAGAGTGGAACATACATCCCAGCCACCACAGGGGTTGCGCGCTGCTGTCCGGCTGGCTGAAAGTCTCGTCGGGAAGGCGGCGACACGCCAGCCCGCTCGTCATTGCGAGGGGTGGCGACGAGGGCCGCCCTGGCATGGACCCTGCGAATTTCAGCCATCACAGGGTTTTGCCCTGCTTTCAGCGGTCGCCAAGAGTCTCACCAGGAATTCAGCACTACACTGTGCGCGACCGCTGGCCTGCGGTCAGCGACGTCGACGCGCGAATCTCGTCCCTCTCTTCGCCAGGCAGAGAAATGCGATGAACGAAATCCCCCAAATCACTCAAATCACCACCCTCGGCAGCGCGTCCGCAACGCTGCCTTTTTCCGCCTTCGTGCTGGCCAGCCTGGTGCTCGCCGCAACGCCGGGACCGGGAGTGATCTATATCGTGGCGCGTACCCTGGCGCAGGGCAGGCGCGCCGGACTGGCTTCACTGGCCGGCGTCGCGTTCGGCAATCTGGCCAACGCCATCGGGGCGTCGATCGGCCTGGCGGCGCTGTTCGCCATCTCGTCGCTGGCGTTCACCGTCGTCAAGTATGCCGGCGCAGCCTACCTCGTCTATCTCGGCGTCAAAGCGGTCTGCGCCGTGCCAGCGCCGCAGACCGCCGGCGCCACCTTCGGCGCAGCCTGTCTCGCGCCAATTTTTCGCGATGGCTTTGTCGTCGCCCTGCTCAACCCCAAGACGGCGTTGTTCTTCGCCGCATTCCTGCCGCAATTCGTCGACCCGGCCGCGTCGGCGCTGCTGCAGACCCTGCTTCTGGGATCGCTGTTCGTGCTCATCGCCGTCGTCACCGACAGCTTGTACGTGCTCAGTGCGAGCGCGATACAGCCGGCGCTGATGCGCCGCAGCAGGCTGCGCGGCGTTGGGCGCTACCTGAGCGCCGGTGTCCTGATCGGCCTCGGTGTCCTCGCGGCCGTCACGGACACGCGCGGCGGCAAGTAGATTCAGGCGGATAGTGTCGTGCTGCGCCGCACGCAGCCGCTCAGCGCGGCACGCTGTTCAGCGCCCAGTCGTAGTCAAGGAAGTCGATTCCCACCAGCTGCTGGCGCAGCAGCGCCTGTTCGGCAGGCGTTCTGGCCAGCAGATCGGCGTAATTGCCCAGGAACTGCCTGAGCGAGGTCACACCTCGGTAGCCGGCCTGGAAATCCTTGCCGTACCAGTCGAAAATCGGCGAGACCATCAGCGTCGCGGTTCGCGGCTCGTAGCGATTGCGTGTGCGATCGGCGAGGAAGCGCCGCGTCTGTTGCTCCAACTGCTCATCAAGGCGCTCGCCGACGAAAGCCTCCTCACGCAGCATCGGACAGCCGAGCGAGGCGCAATTCACCGCGAAATGGATGCGCGGATCGTCATAGGCGCCCGGCTTGCGAATGAGCTCGTGTTCGATCCAGTCCAGATGGCGCGGTTCGCCGAACAGCGAGAAGAACTTCTGCTTCCACGGGCTGTTGAAGACGATGTTGCCGAGATCACGGATCGACTGCAGATCGGGATACCGGCCGAGTATCAGATCGACGGTGAACGCGTTGTAGGCGTTGATCAGGAATGCCAGTTGCCGCACCTTCGGCCAGGATTCGAAGTGCGCCCGCTGTACGGCCGACAGGCTTTCGAGATACGCCGTCAGCGCCGGACGCTCCCTGGCCAGCCCGGCATAGTCCACCTGCGACGCCTTGCCGCCGTCGATCAGCACCACATGCCGCTTGAGCAGCGCCGTCCACGCGGCGTGACTGTGGTCGAAGGCCGCAGTGGCGGAAAACGACAGGCCCAGAAGTGCGAGCGCCAAGATCCGCTGCGTCCATTTCGCACCTGCCCTCCAACTCGTCCAGTTCTTCATGACCTCTCCAGGATCCGGCCGCGCGCGGCAGACCTTCAGCGAATTTCCTTGAAAAACGACCGCCCCACCAGCGGCAGGCGCAAGCGATGGAAGGCGAGCAGCACGCCAACCCGCGCCAGGCTTGTCCATACCCCCATCTGCTCGAACTTGCGCGCATCGGTGATTGCCTCCTCACGCAGCAGAACCGGCGTGGTGACTTTGCGTAGCAGTTCGCCGAAGGCCACGTCCTCCATCACGTCGCACGGCGGAAAACCGCCGAGACGCTCGAACAAGGTTCGCCGCACGAAGATCGCCTGGTCACCGAAAGCGATCCTGGTCAACCGGGCGCGGGTGTTGTCCAGGCGCGATATCAGCCGCAGGCGCCAGTCGTCACCCGAAAACCGATGCCTGAAAGCGCCGGCCAGGATGCCCTCCGGCTGTGCGCTTATGCGCTCCAGCGCCGATGGCGGCAAGAGCGTGTCGGCATGGAGGAACAGCAGCCAGTCGCCACGAGCTGCCGCAGCACCGGCGTTCATCTGGCGCGCACGGCCTTTGTCCGCCTGCAGAACGCGCACGCCGATCATCGCCGCGGCGATCGCCACCGTCGTATCGCTGCTGTGGCTGTCCACCACCAGCACTTCCGCAGGCCGCTGCGGAAGGACGCTGGCCAGCGTGGCGCCAATGCGAGCCTCTTCGTTCAGCGTCGGGATGATCACGGAAATCGTGTCGAATTCTGGCATTCAGGCGTTCCGGCTGCGGGTCGAGAAAAACCTAAGTCGTCCCACTGCGGAGATCCTTACCCTTTCTTGGCCAGCGTCGCTGGCGCCTGATAGATGGGCCTCCAACAAGAGGTCCGCCAGCCCCGGGTAGGAGCTCGACTCATCGGGCGATCGCTTCGCACCACCACCACAGAACCATCGTCGTCAACGGCGTCAGGGCGTAGCCGGAAGTGACCCGCTCAAAGCGCGGCGCGTCGGCCAGCAGCACGATCGGCTGGCCCGAGCCCGGCACGGCCTACGCCGTGCTCAGCTCCGCCATGCGATGCGCGAGGCGAATGATCTGTACCCAGTCGTGCGAGACGATGTCCTGCGCGTGGGCGAGATGATTGCGCAGCGATTCGAGATCCTTGATCAACGCCTTGGCGGCCCGCTTCGACGGCAGGCCGAGGGCGTCCCGCGCCGGGGGGTATTCGAGGGTGAGCATCGCCTTATCGGCCAGTTGCAGGCAATCGATCAGCTCGCAATGCTGATTGCGACGCTGTCGCTCACGTTGCAGCTCGCGCGCCTTTTCCAGGCGCCCGGCAGGCAGGATGCCTTGCCAACTGCCGTCGGGATAGATCTTCTCGATCAGCGTCAGCAGCCCCATTTCGTAGAGCGTGATGGCGCCGAAAAGCCACATCCGTACCGGCGGCTTGTTCACCGCGTCACGCTCGATGAGGCCGACGACGGAATCGAAGACGGAGACAAAACACTGGTCGTGACGGGTCAGAATGCCGACCACATCCATCAGCGGGGCGTTGATGGCCAGCACCTGGTCCGCCGCGATGTGCTGCAACTGCCGTCCGCTCGGAGCAGCGCCCCCTCGGTCGCCATCGCCGACATCGCCGACGGCGATGTCGGCCAGGCGCACATAGGCCTGGACGACGCCGTCGACGCGGATACCGGCAATCTTCAGGTGCCGCGCCTTCATGATTCTTGCGCTGTCGCGCGCGGGCGCGTCGGTGTCGAAGGAGAGCAGGGGTTCGGCAATGTCGCCGGCGGTAAACACCTCACGAAAGCGACGCAGGAGCAGCGAGTTCGCCACCTGGGGAAAGAGCGCCGCCAGGCCGATGGTGGAAGGGCTCGCTTCCGCGCCGGCACGCTGCGACAGCTTTTCCTGACACTCGCCGTGCAGTGCCCGGGCTTTGTTCAACAGGCGGGTATTGCCTTCGCCCAGGACGGCCAGGAGCGCATTCATTTCGCTCAGGTATACCCTGGCGAAGCGAGCGTCATGGCTGGTGATGTCCTGGCAGTTGTCGATCAGGTCGGCCAGCTTGATGGTCTTGGCACGGGGCGAGGCGTGTGCCGTATGCTGGCGATCGGTCTCCTTGCGGATGGCGCGGTTGCCGTCGCTCGGTCGGCTGACGTCGGTGAGATCCTGGACCAGCGCGGCAACCGCCGGGCCGAACTCGCGCTCGACGTCGCCAAGCGTCGCCGGCGTATCCTCGACGACGTCGTGCAGCCACGCAGCGGCGATCATTTCGGCGTCATCGCTCACCGACGCCACCATGCGCGCCACCGATTCCAGGTGCACCTGGTACGGTTGATCGCTGTACTTGCGGCGATGGCCTATGCGCTGATGGGCAGAGGTCGCAAAATTCTTGGCGCGCTGGATCAGTTCGGACATGTGCTCACCTGGAATGGAGATTGGCAACGCCCGCCGCCAACGGGCTCGCGTCTAGGCCACCATCTCCGCCAACCCCTCCCCGCGAGGCGAAGGAGAACGGGGCAGGCGGGAAGGGCGGTTGAGCGGCAACCGTCGGTAATCGCTACTGCAGAATGCCGAGCAGATTGGAGAAGCTGTCGGTCCATACGGGAAAAGCGGGGCGTGGAACGAGCTTGTCACCGCCGTGGAAGGCTTTCGACAGTTGCGCGGCGCGCTCGGCGGGAAGCAGCAGCACCCATACCGAATGGCGGCAGAAGCGGTCGCCTGCGGCGGGATCGAGGTCGAAGATCAGCGCGCTGACGCCGAGCTGCTCGGCGGCGGCAGCGATCACCGGCCGCAGGTCGAGGTAGCGGTTGGTGATATGCACGGCCAGCACGCCGTCGCTTTTCAGGTGCCGGCGATAGGCCTGCATCGCCTCGAGGGTCAGCAGGTGGGTGGGGATCGAATCTCCGGAAAAAGCGTCGATGGCCAGGAGGTCGAAATTCTGGGCGGGCTCGCGTTCGAGCATCAGGCGGCCGTCGCCGAGCACCGGAACGATCGTCGCCTTGCTATCGCCGAGGTAGCTGAACTCGTTGCGCGCGAGATCGAGCACCTGCTCGTTGATTTCGTACATGCGCATTTCGTCGCCGCTGCGGCCATAGGTGGCAAGGGTACCGGCGCCGAGGCCGAGGATGCCGATCTTGAGTGGCTTCTTGCCGGCGATGGCACGCAGCGCCTGACCGACTCCAGAGCTCTCGCAGTAGTACGCAGTCGGCTGCCGGCGGTGCTCGGCGGCAAGATACTGCTCGCCGTGATTGATGCGCCCGTGCAGGATCCGGCGCTTTATGCCGAGCGCTTCCTCGTCGACGTCGTCGACGCGCAGCTGGCCATAGAAGTTGCGCACCACGACGCGGTAGTTCTGGACGTAATCGATGGCGATGCCACCGAGCCGGTAAGCGTAGGCCAGCAGCGCCACGACGAGCAGGACGCGCCGGATCAGTCGCAGCTCACGCCAGAGAACGATGGTCACCAGCAGGGCGCAGAGAAAGAGCCCGATCGGCAGTTCGAAATAGGCATTGAAGATCGCCGGCGCCAGCAGACCGACGAAGGTGCCGCCGAGCGCGCCGCCAATCGACAGCATCAGGTAGAACAGGGTCAGATGGCGAACCGGTGGCCGGCGCCTGACCAGCTCGCCGTGACAGACCATGCAGAAGACGAACAGCGAAAGGCACATCAAGGTGACCAGCAGCGGCACCTCCATGCCGCCGCCATCGAGCACGCGGTCAAGAACCACGAAGGCAATCGGCAGCGCGACCAGAAAACCCGGTCGATAGTAGTAACGCGGGGCGTCGAAGCAGAGGATGAAGCTGAGCAGGTAGATGCTCAGCGGCACGACCCACAGGAAGGGCACCGGCGCGACGTCCTGCGTCAGGTGGCGGGTCATCGCCAGCAGCAGCAGCGACGCCGTCATCGCCAGGCCGATCCAGAGCAGGCACTCGCCAAGGGGCGGTCGTGGTACCGGCTCGCTGCTCACCTTCAGCACCTCGCGCTCGCTGGACACGCCCTTCCAAGACTGCCAGGCGCTGCCCAGGCAGGCGACGACGAACAGGGCGTACGCGGCCGACCAGGCCATGGCCTGATCGTGCACCCGAAAATACGGTTCGACGAGAACCGGGTAACTGAGCAGCGCGATCATCGACGCCAGGTTCGACAGCGCGTACAGGCGATAGGGCATGGCACTGGCAAAGCTGCGTGCATACCAGGCCTGCATCAACGGACCGGTGGTCGACAGCAGCAGATAGGGCATACCCACGGCCGCAGCGAGCACCACCAGCACGTTCCACGTCGGGTTGGCGAAAGCAACGTCCTTCAACGCCGGGTCGGCGATGACCGGCAGCGTCGCCAGACTGAGCAGCAAGAGGACGCAGTGGACGACATTCTGTCGTCGCGGCGAAAGCGACTCGTGCAGCAGATGGACGTACAGATAGCCGAGCAGCAGTTCGGCCTGGAAGAAAACCAGGCAGGTGCTCCACACCGAAGACGAACCGCCGAACCACGGCAGAATCATCTTGGCAATGATCGGCTGGATCTGGAAGAGCAGAAAGGCCGACAGGAAAACGGTGATCGCGAAGCTGAGCATCAGGACATCCTAAGGGAAGACGATAGAGCGTCGGCACCCAGCGGCGAGACCGGTGTGCCTCTCACGCCCTGCGGCGGCACCAGGGGTGCCGATCGGAAAGGTCGGCGGTTCTCCCCGTTTCGCTGCCAGCCGGCGGGGTGTTCAGGACTTTCCGCTGCCGCTTTCCGGCGTCGCGGGTGCAGCGTGCCAGGCGTCGGGCGGAACGACCAGATTGTTGGCGGGCTGCGCGTTGAAATGTGGCGACATGATCTGCACGCCGTAGGTGTTGAATTGATCCTGGATATTGGCGTGCAAGGCGGAGAGGACCGGAATCCGCTCGAGCGGCTTGTCCATGTGCGCGAAGAGCTCGTATTCGACGTACCAGTCGGCCAGCCCTTTCTGATAGACAAACGGCGTCGGAACAGGCCGCAAGCCTGGCGTCTGCTTGGCGGCGGCGATGAGCATCGCGTGCACCTGCCGCCACGGCGTGTCGTAGCCGATGGTCACCTTGGTCGACACCAGCGTGCCACGCTCACCGGCCAGCCGGGAAAAGTTGCGGATCGGGTTGCCGACCAGCACCGCGTTGGGAATGGTGATCTCCTCGTTGCGCATGTTGATGATCTTGGTGGACAGCACGCCGACCTGGCTGACCACGCCGGCGTTGTCACCGATCTCGACGAAGTCGCCGACCGACAGCGCGCGTGCATAGACCAGCACCAGGCCACTCATCAACTGGTTGACGATGCCGGCAGAACCGAGCGTGAACATGAAGCCGAGCATCACCGACAAGCCCTTGAAAGCGTCGCTGTTGGACATCGGAATGAAGGGGTAGGCGATGGCGATGCCCAGCCCCCAGACGATGACGGTCACCAGGCGGTGAGTGGCGCTGACCGTATCCGAGTGCAGGCCGGGTGCATGCACCCGGCCGTCCTTGGCAGCCTGGAAGAAGTTGCCGATAGCGTCGTTGGCGGCCTTGGTCATGAACAGGATGACCACCACCGTGGTCAGCGATGGCATGGCGCCGATGAAACTCGTGCCGATGGTCTCCAGCAGGTCGAGAAGGAAGTCGCCGAGGCGCTCACCGAGAGGCTCGGTGAGCGGAAAGCGCGCCAGCACGTAGGTCAACCACAGGTAGGCGACGCTCAACCATAGAAAACCCATGAACAGCTGCGATATTCGCTGCACCAGCAACCAGCCGTGCCGTGCCCAGCGCAACTTGCTACCGGCATCTTCCTCTTCGATGATTCGTTGCAGACGGCCGACCAGCAGCCGCGTCGCACGAGCGATCAACCAGAGCAACGCAAAGGCGATCACCGTCGCCGCCACAGACAAGCCAACTCCCTTGAGCAGGACTTCGGGGCGACGCTGCGTGGCGTCCGCCAGCAGTGCAGCGCTGAGCGCCTCGCGCGCACGCTCGGCGGCCTGCTCCAGGGTGAGTTTCTCCTGCGGGTCCAGGTCTCCGTCGACCAGGGCAAAGAGAATATTGTCGTTATTGGTCAGGGTGATGCCACGCCCACCGTCAAAGCTGAAAGGCGTCAAACTAATCTCTTGCACCATCTGGGCCGGCGTCAGCTGGTCGATGCGCTGCTCGGATTTTCGTGCGCGTGCGACCGGTGGGGCGCCGAGGAAGGTCGCCCGAAAGGTGACGATCGGCCGGAAATTATGGAGCAGGATCGCCTCCCCCGCTTGCACCTGCTCCGCGGGCGGAGCGACCACGGTCGCTCCGGCCATGAAGGACCAGCAGGCCAGCAGGAAGAATGACAGCGCCGCGGCGAGCTTCGAGAAGGCACGGGTGGATGTCACGGGGGAACTCCAGTCAGCAGCATGGGGAGGCTGCGATTATACGACTGGAAGACGCTGTTATGACTACGGAAATACCTTGTCAGGCCATCCGCAAGTGGGCGGGCAACCCGGCCCTGATCTGCCCGGGACTGCCCTTTCGCCGCCTACGCCGTGCCACCAACGGTCAGCCCGTCGATGCGCAGCGTCGGCTGGCCGACACCCACCGGCACGCTCTGCCCTTCCTTGCCGCAGGTGCCGACACCGGGGTCGAGGCACATGTCGTTGCCGATCATCGACACCCGGTTCATGGCCTCCGGGCCGCTGCCGATCAGGGTTGCGCCTTTTACCGGACGGCCAATCTTTCCGTTCTCGATCAGATAGGCTTCGGACATCGAAAAAACGAACTTGCCGTTGGTGATATCGACCTGGCCGCCACCGAAATTGACCGCGTAGATCCCCTTCTTGACCGACTTTATGATCTCCTCGGGACTCTTGTCGCCGTTCAGCAGGGTGGTGTTGGTCATGCGCGGCAAGGGCAGGTGCGCGAAGGATTCGCGACGGCCGTTGCCGGTCGGCGCGACGCCGCTCAGACGCGCGTTGAGGCCGTCCTGCATGTAGCCCTTGAGAATGCCGTCTTCGATGAGCACCGTGCGCTGCGTCGGATTGCCTTCGTCGTCGATGGTCAGCGACCCGCGGCGGTCGGGAAGCGTACCGTCGTCGATCACGGTGACGCCCTTCGACGCCACCCGACTGCCGATACGGCCGGCAAAGGTCGAGCTGCCCTTGCGATTGAAGTCGCCTTCGAGGCCATGCCCGACTGCCTCGTGGAGCAGGATGCCGGGCCATCCGGGGCCGAGGACGACCGACATCGTGCCGGCCGGCGCCGGCTGGGCGACGAGGTTGGTCACCGCCTGATGGACCGCTTCACGCGCGTAGCCGTGCAGGACGTCGTCTGTAAAGCAGCTGTAGTCGGTGCGCCCACCACCGCCGGCGGAACCCTGTTCGCGCTGACCGTTCTCGTCGACGATGACCGTCAGCGAAACCCTCACCAGCGGCCGGATGTCGGCGGCCAGCCGACCATCGCTGCCGGCGACGAGAATCACCTCGTATTCTCCCGCGAGATGCGCCATCACCTGCGTCACGCGGCTGTCCTCGGCGCGCGCGAGCGCTTCCAGCCGTTCGAGCAGCTTGACCTTGCTCGCCGCGTCGAGCGACGCCAGAGGGTCGTGCGGCACGTAAAGGGCGCGCGGCGCGCGGCCTTTCTTCAGCGCCGGAACGCGTTGCTGCTCGCCGACGGCGGCAATCGCACGCACCGTCGCGGCAGCGTCAGCGAGCGCCTGCGAGCTGATGTCGTCCGAGTAGGCAAAAGCGGTTTTCTCGCCGGCCATGGCACGCACGCCGACGCCTTCGTCGATGCTGAAACTGCCCGACTTGACGATTCCTTCTTCCAGGCTCCAGGCCTCGGAGCGGCTGTACTGGAAATAGAGGTCGGCGTAGTCGACCTGGTGCGACATGATCTGGCCAAAGACCTTGTTCAGGTCGGCGACGTCAAGACCGTAGGGGGTGAGCAGGGTTTTCTGGGCCTGCACGAGAAGCGTGGGTTGTTTGGCGTTCATCGGATTTCCGTTAATGCTGCGGTTGGCGCGGCGCGGCGGCCGGCATGACTACATGACGCGGTGTTTGAGCGCCGGCAGGTTGGCGCGGACCGAGTCCAGGCGGTCACGTTCGAGTGTGCCGACGACGACTCCCGGCCCTTTCAGCTTGCGATCGAGGATCTCGCCCCAGGGATCGATCAGCATGCTGTTGCCGTGCGTTTCGCGGCCGTTCTCGTGCCGGCCACCTTGCGCAACAGCCAGCACGTAGCACTGATTCTCGATCGCCCGGGCGCGCAGCAATATCTCCCAGTGCGCCCGCCCGGTGGTTTCGGTAAAGGCCGCCGGAACGACCAGTAGCTCTGTGACCCCAAGCGCGCGATAAAGCTCCGGGAACCTGAGGTCGTAGCAGATCGACAAACCGACGCGGCCAAAAGGCGTGGCGAAGGCGACCGGCTGCCTGCCGGCCTGGATGGTCACGCTTTCGTCGTAGGCCTCGGCCCCCTGCCGGAAGCCGAAGAGGTGGATCTTGTCGTAGCGCGCGACCCGCTGACCGTGTGGATTGTACGCGACGCTGGAGTTGAGCACCTTGTCCGGGCTGTCGGCAGACAAGGGCAAGGAGCCGCCGATCAGCCAGATGCCGTGCTCGCGCGCGCTGGCGGCGAGGAAATCCTGGATCGGGCCGCTGCCGTCGTGCTCGCGTACGCCGACCTTGTCGCTATCGCTCATGCCCATGATCGCGAAGTACTCGGGCAGGGCCACCAGCTCGGCGCCCAGCGCGACGGCCTCGGCGATACGCGCCGCCGCCGTGCGCAGGTTCTCGTCGACTCGCGGCGTGGACACCATCTGTACTGCCGCGACACACAGACTGGACGCGGCCGGCTGCCGGTCGTCCGCGCGCGCCTGGCTGGCTGGCTTCATGGGATACTCCGAAGAATGGGTTGGGGAGGGCGAAATCTGCTCACTGCGTGGAGTTTGCCGGCGGCGCTGGCGTCGGTGTGGCGGTGATTCTCTCGACTTTGGGATCATCCCACTTGCCGGTAACCAGATACTCGAAACTGAACATCTTGTTCAAGGGATTCTGCAGAAACTTGTTCGCCAACAGCGCGGCCATGCCGGCAAGCGGGTTGATCACCGCCACCCCGAGGGCGGCGCTACTGCTCAACTCCGGTTGAACGCTGACATTCAGGCGCTGCGTTTCCTTCTTCAGGTCGGTTTCTCCACGCATCAGGACGCGCGCCGCCGGGCCATCGATCTGCAGCTGGTCGGTGCTCATCACTCCGTCTTTCACCGTCATCCTGCCGCTGATGGTGTCGAAGGCGAAACCTTCGCTGAAGACATCGCCGAAATCAAGCGTGAAGCGGCGCGGCAAGCCCTGCAGGCTGATCAGGCCAAGGAGTTTGCCGGCAGCGCCAGGGTCAAGCTTGAGGAACTCGCCTTTGCGTGCCTCAAGCTGCAAGTCGCCGTTGAGCGTCGCGTAGTCGAGCCCCTCCGGGGGCCCGTTCCAGCCAAGCTTCCCTTTCATGCGCGTGCTGCCGGCACGCACGCTGCCAGGATAGCCGAGGCGATCGAGCAGCTTGCCGACGTCGCTGCTGTCGAGGGCGAAATCGAGCTGGGTGCGATTGCCGTTGGCGACCTGCCACTGGCCGCTGGCGGAAAATTTCGCCACCGGGTTGAGCAGCTCGACTCTATCGAGCCGCCAGATACCGCCATCGTTATGGGCCTGCACGTCGAGGCGACCGAAGCGGCGAACGCCAACCTCGAATTCGTCAACCACGATATCGAGCGCCGGCAACTTCTGCAGGGCGTCGCCCGACTGAACGGGTTCGATCGACCGCTCGTCCTTGCCCGGCAGCTGCCATTTTTTCAGACGCGCGCTCAGCTTGCCGGTACCCGCACCGTCCCATTGCAGGGCACCCGTCGCTTCGCGCGACAGCAGGCTGGCAACCCAGCGCGGATGCTCGCCGGAAAGCGCCAGCGTGACGTCGCTGTAGCGCCAACCCGAAACGACCACCTGGCCCGCTTTAAGCTCGACCAGGACCGGCAGGCCGCCGGCCGATGCGCCCTCGGAAGCCGCGTCAACGCCCGCCCCCGGCTCGACGACCGGCGTATCCTTTCCGGGGCCGGCGAGGACCTTGCGCCAGGTGTCAATATCGAGCAGCTGGGTGCTGATCCCGACGTTGATGCCCCGTTCCGGCAGCACCTTCATCGGCCTGCCGATGGCGATCGCCGCACGTTCGAGCGAATGCCGGCCGTCCTGTTGGCGGTGGATCAGGTGCAGGTTGAGCACGCTGCCGAGCGCCACGCGCAGCTGCTCACGCACGATAGGTAGCGCTTTGCCGGCCTGTACTGGTGGCAGGACGCTATTGTCGAGATGCAGGCGCATCGGCTCGCCACGACTCTTGGCGAAGGGAGCCGGCAGCGTCGACGCGATATCGAGCAGATCCGACTCGAGCACCAGTTCGACGTTGCGCTTCCTGACCTGGATCTGGGCATTGTAAGCAGCGCTTCCGGAGAGCTGGGCGAGCAGTGGCCAGCTGGCCAGTCCACGCAATCCGTTGACGTCGACGCTTCCATCGACGTCAACCCGCACCTTGCCGTTGTCCGCACCGCCCTTGATCTTCACCGGGCCACCCGCCAGTTTCGCCTTGATCTCGGGAATGCGCAGATCGTGGGCGGTGAACTGCAGGCGACCATTGACCTCGTGCAAGGGCGGCAGGGCCGGATCGACGCTGACCTCGTTGCCCAGGAAGACGTACTCCGCATCGATCTTCGACTCGCCGAGCCGCGCCTCTTCGAGAGGAATCACCAGCCCGATATCGAGACGCCCCTTGCCGCTGGCGCGCATGGCATCGGAAAAATGGTCGATGCGCTCGGCGACCGGGCTGTCGACGATGAACTTGAGGAACTGCGCCGTATCGCCCTCGGCGCGCCCCTGCACTTTCAAGGTCGACACCGGCGCGTCGAAATCTGGAATTTCGGCCCGCGTCTGCGCCAGGCTGGCGCCGAGGATGGCGCCGCGGCGTACGTCGACCAGCATGCCATTGCCCGCGAAGCGCAGATCCGCGTCGAGGCCGGTAATCTCTGGCCAACCGTTGCCATAGTCGAGCGTCACGCCCTGCGCCTTGACGGTCACCAGAAACTGGCCCTGAGTGTGGTCGACAAACGGGAAGTTGGCCAGATTGCCCTTGAGGACCAGCTTGGCCTCGCTGGCACTTCCCGCCTTCAGTGCGTCGCGAACCCAGTGGCGAGCGTCGCGATTCAGCACCAGCGGCAGGTACCGCCAGACGGCGCGCGCGTCGGCGCGGGTGAGTGCAGCGCTGAGGTCGATGCTGCCCGGCCCATCGCCGCGGTAGCGGTAAGTTCCCTTTGCCGAACCGGTCGCGTCCGGCCCGGAGAATTCTGCGCGCAGCAACTCGGCCTCGAGCACGCCCTGGTTGATCTTCCAGCGCGCCTGTGCGTTCAGCTTGCCCAGGCGCATCGACGAGTCCGGCAGGACGCTGGGCAGATCGATTTCCGCGTTCCCCGAACCCAAGGTCGCGCTGCCGCCCCGCTCATTGGCATCAACAACTCCGGACAGCCCGGAAACCCCTGGAAACGAATCCTTGGCGCGCACGGCAAGCGCGTCAAAATGGGCTTTCAGCGAATAGCTGTGCAGCCGTTCGGCGTCACCGACCCAGGCCGCACGCAATTGGCTGACGCGGCCACGCGGCGCATAGTCGGCGAGCAGCTGCCGCGATCCGGCGTCCAGCGGCAGGTAGCGGGCCAGGCTGGCGAGCGCAGTCAGTTCGAGAACGCTGGCAGTAAGCCTGCCGCGCAACGCGCCGCCGTCTGGGGCGCGCTGCCAGTCAACGTGAAAATCGGTCGGTGCGAGGCGGATGAACTCGTCCGCGCGGGCGCCCTTGCCTTTGCGCTCCTCGGTGAGCAGCTCCACGCGAGACCCGTCGACGCTCATCCCGGTCGCCGATAGACGCGCAGAGATACGGCCGGAGAGCTGTTCCAGCTCGAGCGCGGGGAGGTCGTTCGCCAGGCGCAGATTGACGTCGTCGAGCGCCAGATCGGCCGTCAGCGCGTCGAGCTTGCCTGCGGTGAAGCCGACCCAGGCGCGCATTGCGCCGCGGCCGTGCTGGAGGACGATCGGGTAGTCGATCCACGTCCGCCAGACGGCGAGGTCGGCATAGTCGATCTGGACGAAGGCCTGGCCATTCCAGGCCTCGAGCTCGCCGAGATGCTGGCCGCGAAAATCCCCACGCAGGTCGATCGCGGCTGCCAGTGCGGGCGGCGGCAAGGCAGTCAGAGCGAAGCGGTGGTGGTGAGCGTCGTTGTCGAGCGCAAAATTGACGGCTTCGAGAATCAGCGGCGGCGCCTCGCGCTTGGCGTCCTCCCAGGCGACCGTCGCGCCGCGGACGCGGATCTCCTTTTGCGCCAGTATCCAGTCACCAACGGCATTGTCGCCTCCGGCGTCGGCGAGTGCGATCCCGGCGACGAAAAAGCGTCCGTCGCTATCCCGACGCAGATGCAGGGTCGGCTCGTCGATCTGCAGCAAGCGCAGACGCAGCGCCAGGCGCGGTAGCGAAGACCAGGAGAGGACGCCATGAATCCGTGGCAAGGCCAGGGCCGGCTGTCCCTTGCTATCGGCGATAATCACATCGGAGAGGAGCAGATCGGGATGGATTCCGTCCCAGCTGGCCGCAATTTGTCCGACGCTGACCGACAGGCCGATCGCCTGGCTGACCTGCTCCTCGATGTCGACTCGGTAGGCTTCGATGTTCGGCAGGATCAGGTAGCGCAGCGCCAGAATCAGCAGCACGAAGGCAAAATAGGCGAGCCAGAAAACGCGTACCAGAAGGCGCCAGATGCGGCCCGTTGCCGAATGCGAGAGCAGCGGCATCAGCAAATGAAGGCGATGATAGAGCGCTGGGCGCAGTTCGTCCTGGCGCATCAGGCCTGATCGTCGCGTACGGAGTTTTGCCAATAGCCGCCGGGCATCACTAGAATGTCGGGAGCGCTAGACAATGGCGAGGGAAGTCCGCGCTGCAGCGCGCACGCAGGATGCTGCGGGCGATTGACCGAATGGGCGCGGGGCAGCGCTGCTGTGCATGCGCATGGTGATGTCCAGGAAGAAAAATGGCAGCCAGGTTGTCGGCGAGCGACTGCTGTTTTCAGCTTCAAGCCGGCATTGTAACGGCTTTGCCCCTGTTCCCCGGCGCCAGGCACAGCGACCCCGCGCAACACTCAATTTACCGAGAACATCATGGATCCGACCATAGAATCCTCCAGCAAGTGCCCGGCGCCATTGGCAAGCGCGCTGCAGGCAGCGCAGAAACACAGTCATTACCTGCGCAATCTGCTCGCCGCCCGCCCCGAAATAGGTGCCTGGCTGGAAGCGCACGCAGCGCAGGCGCTCGGCGTCGAGCAGATGAATGACTTTCTCAACGGCGCTGCGGCGAGTGGTTCGCCTGCGACGACTGGCGATGAGCCGCTGAAAAGTGCCCTGCGCGGCCTCCGTCAGCGGGTAATGGCGGCGCTGGTGGTGCGCGACGTCGGCGGTCTGGCGACGCTCGCCGAAGTCGTCGAAAGCATGACCGTGCTCGCCGAAATCAGCACCAATCGCGCCCTCGATTTCCATCATCGGCAGCTCTGCGAGCAGTTTGGCGAGCCGCTCGACAGTCACGGGCAGGCACAACGGCTGCTGGTCATCGGCATGGGCAAGCTCGGCGGACGCGAGCTCAACGTCTCGTCCGACGTCGATTACATCTTCATCTACCCGGAGGATGGGCAGACCGCCGGCGAAGGCCGCCGGATCGACAACTACGACTTCTTCCAGCGCCTCGGCAAGCGCCTGATCGGCACTCTCGGCGAGCTCACCGAGGATGGCCGGGTTTTCCGGGTCGACATGCGGTTGCGCCCGAACGGCGATTCCGGACCGCTGGTCTGCTCGTTGGACTCGCTCGAACACTACCTGATCGCGCAAGGCCGCGAGTGGGAACGCTACGCCTGGATCAAGGCCAGGGTCTTGAACCACGGCGAGAATCTGCAGCCGCAGTGGGTGAGCGCGCTACAGAACATCTGTCGCCCTTTCGTTTTTCGCAAGTATCTCGACTTTGGCGCCATCAATGCCATGCGCGATCTGCACGCGCAGATTCGCCGCGAGGTGGCGCGCAAGGAAATGGCCGAGCATATCAAGCTCGGCCCGGGTGGCATCCGCGAAATCGAGTTCATCGCCCAGGTCTTCCAGTTGATCCGTGGGGGCCGCGATCCCGTCCTGCAAACAAAACCAACCCTCGAGGTCTTGGCGCTGCTTGCCGAACGCCGCCTGCTGCCCGCCGACAACGAACACGAACTCGCCGCTGCCTACACTTTCCTGCGCCGCCTCGAACACCGCCTGCAATACGTCAACGACGCCCAGACGCACCGCCTTCCGGGAACCGAAGAGGAACGCCAGCAAATCGCCAGCTCGCTGAGCTTTGCCGACTGGAGCGCGTTCGTCGCCGTTCTCGACGAGCATCGGGCAATCGTTTCCCGCTGTTTCGAAGCCGTCTTTTCCGAACCGGAGGAAGGCACCCACCCGCTTCTCGGCATCTGGGAAGAAGTCGTCGCCGGCGACGATGGGCTCGAACGTTTGTCCAGCCTCGGCTTTCGCCAGCCGAAAGCAATTCTCGAACGCCTGCACGGTTTCCGCCAAAGCAGTCGCTACGCGCAGCTGCCGGCGCCCAACCGCGAGCGCCTCGACGCTCTCGGGCCGCGCCTGATCGAAGCGGCGGCGGCCACCAGCAACCCCGACGCGACCTGGCAGCGCGGCCTCGACTTTCTCGAGACGATCAGCCGCCGAGGCGCCTATCTGGCGCTTCTGCAGCAGTACCCGCAAGCGCTCAGCCACCTCGCCGAACTGATCGGCAGTTCGTCCTGGGCCGCCGACTACCTGAACCGGCACCCGATCCTGCTCGACGAGCTGCTGGACTCGCAAATCTTTGACGTGAAGACCGATTGGCAGGAGTTTCGCGACGAACTGCAGCTGCGACTGGCCCAGCATCTCGACGATACCGAGCGCGAGATGGACATCCTGCGCGAGGTGCACCACGCGCAGGTCCTGCGCTTCCTGGCGCAGGATATCGCCGGCCTGCACACCGTTGAGCACCTGGCCGACCGGCTCAGCCAGCTTGCCGACATCCTGGTGCAGACGACGATGGATCTGTGCTGGCGGCGCTTGCGCGATCGCCATCCCCATCCCGAGCAGGCGCCGCGTTTCGCGGTCATTGCCTACGGCAAGCTCGGCGGCAAGGAGCTCGGCTTCGCCTCGGATCTCGACCTGATCTATCTGCACGACGACCCCGCGGACGGAGCGGGCGAAGTCTACGCGCGCCTGGGCCAGCGGATGAGCACCTGGATGTCGAGCCGTACCTCGGCCGGCATGCTCTTCGAGGTCGATCTGCGGCTGCGCCCGAACGGCGATTCGGGAATGCTGGTGTCGCCAATCAGCGCTTTCCGCGATTATCAGTTGAAAAACGCCTGGGCCTGGGAGCATCAGGCGCTGACCCGAGCCCGCTTCTGCGCCGGCGACCCGGCGGTCGGACAGCAGTTCGAAGCGCTGCGCATCGAAATCCTGCGCCAGCCGCGCGATCTGGCCAGGCTCAGGGAAGACGTGCTCTCGATGCGCCAGCGCATGTTCGACGAGCACGGCTCACGCAGCAAGGAAGACTTCGATATCAAGCACGACCGTGGCGGCCTGATCGACGCCGAGTTCATCGTCCAGTACCTGGTCCTCGGACACGCACACGCGCATGCCGAACTATGCGGCAACCTGGGCAATATCGCCCTGCTCGGGATCGCTGCCGAGCTGGGCCTGATCCCGGTCGAACTGGCCGACCCGGCGCGTGACGCGTATCGCGAGCTTCGCCGCTTGCAGCACGTTCTGCGGCTGAACGCGGACCGCCGGGCGCGCGTCGAGCGTGCTTCGGTGAGGCGTCAGATCGAAGCGGTCAGCGCACTGTGGCAGCGGGTCTTCGATGCGTCGTGAGCAGGCGCGGCGGGTGAGCCGCTGCGCCGGCACTGAACAGCAGCGCCAGCGCAGGCATGCGTAAACCGGCCACCGGAGGGCTGGTCTACTCGACCGACGGCGGCCGCATGTGCCCGTCCTGCCGCAGAGCGCTGGCCGGCTGCGTCTGCGCCGCGACGCGGGTGCCATCGCCTGGCCAGGGTGACGGCGGCGTGCGCGTCAGCCGCGAAAGCAAGGGGCGAGGCGGCAAGACAGTGACCCTGGTACGTGGGCTGATGCTCGACGCCGGTGATCTCGCGGCGCTGGCGAAACGCCTGAAGGCCGCCTGCGGAGCCGGTGGCACGGTCAAGGACGGCGTCGTCGAAGTGCAGGGGGATCATTGCGACCGTCTGCTCGAGCACCTCAGAAAGGAGGGTTTCGCAGCCAAGCGGACGGGCGGCTGAAACGCACGACTGCCAGTCGGCAGCCGCAGCCAGGGGCTGGCAAATCGACGGGAGGCGGTCATTGCCTGGCGGCGCCGACGACGTTCTGTGCCCAGTCCAGCGCCTCCAGCATCAGCGCCGCGACCTGCCTTGCGTCGAGCGCACACACGAGCGCGGCGGCGGCGATCTCCTCGGGCGATTTCGATTCGACGGCGATGGCCAGGGCCAGGGCATCGCGCATCGCGCCCGGCTCGCCCTGCAGCGCAGAGACGACGTCATCGGGCAGCGAAACCTGCTTGAGGATCTCGGCCAGCGGCTGTTTCATCATGACATCGAGCAGGGAAAACAGCCCGATCATGAACAGTTTGTCGGCCTCCTTCGGCAACTCGCCGCGTCCGGCCAGCCTTTCCATGAAGCGCGCGCGGGTCAGCGCATTCTCGTTCAGGACGCGCCCGACGTAACCCGGCTGATTCAGATCGAAAAGCAGCAGCGACAGCCAGCGCGAGAACTGGTCCCGGCCCAGAATCAGCAGCGCTTGCGGAATCTTGTCGATACGCCTGAGCATGCCGATCCCGGGCGAATTGATGTAGCGCAGGAGCTTGTAGGTCAGGATCGGATCGTTGCGCAGCCGATCGGCGATGTCGGCAAAATCGGCTCCCGAGCGAATCATGTTCAGGACTTCGAAAACCAGCAGCCGGTTGACTTCGCTCTTCGGCGGATGCCAGTTCTCACGGCTGCAAACGAAGGGCCCCATGAAATAATCGAAGCCGCTCTGATAGCAAAGACTGAAGTCGTCGGCGGTCTGGATCCTGCCGGCAATGACTCTCGGTTTGGCCTTGCTGGCGTGCAGATCGACGCACATCTTCTTCAACTGGATGCCGTCGAAAGCCGTGGTGTCGATCTCGACGATTGTCGCCTGCTCGAATAGATCGGCCATCCCGGGAAGCGGCCGATCAAGCGACCAGCCGTGCTTGACGCCAAGGTCCTGCAAGCGTCGCAGCGCCGTTCGCACGGCAGCGAGGTCACCCTCCACCGCCGTCGCTGGCGTAATCATGATGATCACATTGCGATTGGCGAAGGTGGGCAGGAGAAGGCTGCTCAGCGACGCCGATGACAAGCGGATAAAAGCAAAGCGATTGCCGAGAAGCGAAGAAACCGCCAGCGGCGAAAGGTTGTGCAGCAGGGCTTCGTCATGGACCTGACGCAGCTTCGCGCTTTTCTCCAGCATCGCCGATTGCAGGTTGCGCCCAAGGGCGAACTCGTAGCCGGCTATCTGTTCGTTGCGATCGAGCAGCTCTTCGCGGCAGACAAAGGACGTGACGCGCAGCGATTTGTCGGCTGCTTGCGGTCTTCCCGCCGACCTGAGGGGAGCCAGCGCGTCGAGCTGCTCGGCAGCGGTGTCCGACACGGAAGCCGGAGCAGGAGCAGGCGGGACAAGACCCAGCCAGCGCAGGACAGTCTTAAACACGGGCACTCCCCCTCAGCACTGATCACATTCAGCCCGGGCATTGGCGCGCCAGCCGTAGCGCCTGGCGGAGTTCCCGGTGGGCCACCGCCGTTTTACCATCGTTGACCGCTCCACCCCGAGCCGACGGCGCTTGCGAGCGCATCCATTGCGCATTTCTTGATTCCACATGCATGCGCAGCGCAAGCCAAGGACAGGGCGACTGCCAATGCCATGAGATTCTAGCACGTTGAAGTTTTCCGACTTCGCCCTGTGACGCCGGCGCAGCGAGTCCGACCGCGCCGTTCGCCTCAGGAGGCGCAGGGCCGACGCGAATCGACACGCCGCCAGCCCAACGCGGGAGGAGTCTCGCGAAGAGCTTCTTGACCATTCTAGACATACAGTCCAATATAGCGGCCAATGGAAACCGTTCGCTCACTCCCTCGCCGTCCGCGCGGTCGCCCCGCCCGCAATGGTCTTGATTATGCCGACACCCGCGCCTTGCTGATTCGCCGCGGGCTGGAAATCCTGACCACCCAGGGCGTCAGTGCAACGGCCCTCGACGATGTCCTGAAATCGATCAACGTGCCGAAGGGCTCCTTTTATCACTACTTCGAGAGCAAGGATGCTTTTGTCGCAGTGACCCTCGACGCCTACGCCGAGTACTTTGCACGCAAGCTCAAGCAACATTTTGACAACCCACTCCTGACACCGCTGACACGACTGGCAGCGTTTGTCGATGACGCCTGTCGCGGTGTCGAGAAACATGCCTTCACCCGCGGCTGCCTGGTCGGCAATCTGGGCCAGGAAGTCAGCGCACTCGACGAAAGCTTGCGCCTTCGCCTGGAAGCGGTTCTTGCCGACTGGGAGCGAGCCCTGGCGGCGTGCCTGTCCGGCGCAGCAAGCTGCGGCGAACTGACGGCAGACGCGGACTGTCCGGCGCTGGCGCACGCTTTCTGGGTTGGCTGGGAAGGAGCCATACTGCGCGCCAGGCTGACGCGCTCGACGGCGCCGATGCACGCATTCTTCAAGCTCTTCCTGGCGGCCCTGCCACGCCGCTGATATTTTTTACACGTATGGTTTTCTTATCCAATTTTCACCACCAAGGAGAAAGACGATGTTCAAGGGAATCCTGATTACCAAAGACGACGGCGTTTACCGGGCGCTACTGCAGGACATCGACGACGCCGTGCTGCCGGACGCCGACACCACCGTCCAGGTCGAGTGGTCTACGCTCAACTACAAGGACGGTCTGGCCCTGACCGGCAAGTCGCCGGTGGTTCGCCGCTTTCCGATGGTCCCCGGAATCGACTTTGCCGGCACCGTGATCGAGACTTCGAATCCGGCCTGGAAGGTCGGCGACCGTGTCGTTCTCAACGGTTGGGGCGTCGGCGAAACGCACTGCGGCGGCCTCGCCGCGAAGGCCCGCGTCAAGGGTGAATGGCTGGTACCGCTACCGGCAAGTTTCAGCGCGCGGCAGGCGATGGCCATCGGCACCGCCGGCTATACCGCGATGCTCTGCGTCCTCGCTCTCGAGAAGCACGGGATCAAGCCTGCCGACGGCGAAATTCTGGTCACCGGCGCCAACGGTGGTGTCGGCAGCGTGGCCATTGCCGTGCTCGCCAAGCTCGGCTATCAGGTGGCTGCCTCGACCGGCCGCCCCGACGAAGCCGAGCACCTCAAGGCCCTGGGCGCCAGCACGATCGTCGAGCGCAGTGAACTGTCGGCGCCGGGCAAGCCGATCGGCAAGGAACGCTGGGCGGGGGTGGTCGACACCGTCGGCAGCCATACGCTGGCCAACGCCTGCGCAACGACCAAGTACAGCGGCGCGGTGGCGGCCTGCGGCCTGGCCGGGGGAATGGACTTCCCGGCGACGGTGGCGCCTTTCATCCTGCGCGGTGTCACGCTCTACGGTATCGACAGCGTGATGGCTCCGCTGACCGTCCGCCAGGAAGCCTGGGAACGCCTCGGTCGCGATCTCGAAATCGCCAAGCTGGACTCCATTACGCGCGAAATCCCGCTTTCCGAGGCAGTTGCCGTCGGCGCCGAACTGCTCGCAGGCAAGGTGCGCGGACGGGTGGTGGTGGACGTCAGTCGGTAAAGCTCAGCGGCAGGCTTGGCCGGGCGCGAATGCGCAGCAGTCGTCGCTCCCGGCGGCGACTTTGCGTACTTCAGCGTCCGCAGGACGCTTCGTCGAGCCGCTTCATGCCGAGCTTGACCATGAGGCTCTCGGCCGGGCAGAAGCGGGTGAAGCCGCTCTGCAGGAGGTTGGCGCCGACGAAGGTGGTCAACCACAGGAAGTGCCCGGAAAAGAAAAGCGGGCTGGCTTCGACACCCAGCGCGAGCGAGATGAGGATGAAGCTGCCGGCCATGATGCGCACGGCGCGATCGGTGGTCATGTCTGATTCTCCTTTCTGAAGGCTGCGTAGTACAACACCGGGATCACCACCAGCGTGAGCAGGGTGGAGACGAAAATGCCGAAGATCAGGCTGATCGCCAGCCCGTTGAAGATCGGGTCGTCGAGGATAAACATCGCGCCGAGCATCGCTGCCAGCCCGGTCAACGCGATCGGTTTGGCGCGCACCGCGGCGGACTGGACGATGGCTTCGCGTAGCTCCATTCCCTCGCCTATCTGCTGACGGATGAAATCGACCAGCAGGATCGAGTTGCGGACGATGATCCCAGCCAGGGCGATCATGCCAATCATCGACGTGGCAGTGTATTGGCTGCCGAGCAAGGCGTGCCCCGGCATGACGCCAATGATGGTCAGGGGGATCGGCGCCATGATGATCAGTGGCACCAGGTAGCTCTTGAAGTGCGCGACGACCAGCAGGTAGATCAGGATCAGGCCGACGCCGTAGGCGATGCCCATGTCGCGGAAAGTCTCGTAGGTCACCTGCCACTCGCCGTCCCATTTGATGCTGTACGAGGCGTCCGGCGCGGTCGGCTGCGTGATGAACCACTCGTCGAGCGTGCCGGCGGCGTGATCTACGCCGTCCAGCGCGCGCCCGACGATCTCGCTGCGCGCGGCGAACATGCCGTAGAGCGGCGAATCGAGCTTGCCGCCCATGTCGGCAACGACGTAGACCACTGGCAGCAGGTTCTTGTGGTAGATCGCCTGCTCGCGACCCAGCTCGCGCACTTCGACGAGTTCGGAAACCGGCACCAGCTGCCCGTCGCGCGAGCGCACGCGCAGCTTGAGCAGCGCGTCGAGCGAGCTCCGCTGCTCGGCCGGCAGCGTCAGACGAACCGGGATTTCGTACTTCGAACCGGTATTGTGCACCGGCGTGACGTCGTTGCCGGCGATGGCCATGCGGGTGACCTCGACGATGTCGCTTTGCGCGACGCCGAGCAGCGCAGCCTTGTTCTGCAGAACGTGCAGGACACTGCGCTGGCCGCCGGCATTGACCGAGTCGTCGATGGCCACCAGATCCGGCGTCGCTTCGAGGACCTTGCGCACTTCCTTGGCCACCGCCCTCTGCCCACGGTAGTCCGGACCATAGACCTCGGCGACGATCGGCGAAAGCACCGGCGGCCCCGGCGGCACTTCGACGACCTTGGCGTTGCCGCCGGCGCGCTTGCCGATCGCTTCGATCGCCTCGCGCACCGAGATGGCGATCTCGTGACTCTTGCGTGCGCGCTGCTGGTGGTCGACCAGGTTGACCTGCAGGTCGCCGAGTTCGGGTGCGGCGCGCAGATAGTATTGACGCACCAGCCCATTGAAGTTGATCGGGCTGGCGGTGCCGGCGTAGGCCTGGTAGTTGCTCACTTCCGGCACCTTGCCGATGGCGGCGCCGAGCTCGTGCAACACGCGCGCTGTTTCCTCGAGCGGCGTGCCCACCGGCATGTCGAGCACCACCTGAAATTCGCTCTTGTTGTCGAAGGGCAACATCTTCAGCACGACCAGCTGCACCGCTGCCAGGGCCACCGAACCGACGATCAGCAACACGATCGCGAGGAGCAGCCAGCGGCGCGCCGCACCGCCTTTCCGAACATCGAGAAACGGCGTCAGCAGGCGGCGAAACAGGCGATCGAGCCGACCTTGGCTCCGCGACTCGCCCGTTCCCCCGTGCGACCCGTCGCCAGCGTCCGCGTCCGCGTGCGCAGTCTTTGCCAGCAGCCGGGCAGCCAGCCACGGCGTGACGACAAAGGCGACGGCCAGCGAAATGAACATGCCGAGCGACGAGTTGATCGGGATCGGGCTCATGTACGGCCCCATCAGGCCGGTGACGAAAGCCATCGGCAACAGCGCGGCGATGACCGTGAAAGTGGCGAGTATCGTCGGGCCGCCGACCTCGTCGACGGCCAGCGGGATGATGTCGAGCAGCGGCTTGCCCGGCTGCAGCGCCTGCCAGCGATGAATGTTCTCGACGACGACGATGGCGTCATCGACGAGAATGCCGATCGAGAAGATCAGTGCGAAGAGCGAAACGCGGTTGAGCGTGAATCCCCAGGCCCAGGAGGCAAAGAGCGTCGCGGCGAGGGTCAGGCTGACCGCAACACCGACGATCAGCGCTTCGCGTCGGCCGAGGGCGAAGAAGACCAGCACAACCACGAAAGCGGTGGCGAAGACCAGCTTGCCGATCAGCTTCTGGGCCTTGTCGGTTGCCGTCTGGCCGTAATTGCGCGTCGTCGTGACCTCGATGCCAGCCGGGATCAGGGTGCCCTTGAGTGATTCGGCGCGGGCAATGACCGCGCTGGCAACGTCGGCGGCATTGACTCCGGGCTTCTTCGAGACCTGTACCGTGACCGCCGGAAACTCGCCGTCGCGATTGCCGAACCAGACGTACCGGCGCGGCTGATCAGGACCGTCCTCGACGTCGGCGACGTCGCTGATGAAAACCGGCTTGCGCTCGCCAGCGCTGCCACGAACGGCGACGACCAGTTGCCTGACGTCGGCGGCCGATTCGAGATAGCTGCCCGTCTCGACGAGGACTTCGCGGTTGCCGGCGACCAGGTTTCCCGACGTCTGGCGGGCATTACCGAGACGCAAGGCGGCAGCAATATCCTGTGCCGTCACCGCAAAGGCGTTCATGCGCTCGCTGTCCATCGACACGCGCAGAACATGATCCGGGCCGCCAAGCGTGGACACGTCGCGTGTTCCCTTGACCCGCTTGAAGTCGACTTCGGCGGCGCGCGCCACCTGCTGCAGCTCGAAAGCCGAGCGCGCAGGATCGGCGGTCCAGAAGGTCAGCGAGACGATCGGCACGTCGTCGATGCCGCGCGGCTTGACCACCGGTTCGAGGACTCCGAGATTCGGCGATAGCCAGTCGCGATTGGAATGTACGCTGTCGTACAGACGCACGACGGCATCGTTGTACTTGACGCCAACTTCGAACTGCACGGTGACCACCGCCATTCCCGGCTGCGACATCGAGTACACGTGTTCGACGCCGGACATGCGCGACAGGACCTGTTCGGCCGGCGTGGCGACCAGATTCTCGACATCCTGTACCGACGCGCCGGGAAAAGCGATGAACACGTCGGCCATGGTGACGTCGATCTGCGGCTCCTCCTCACGCGGCGTCACCAGGGTGGCGAAGATGCCCATCAGCAGAGCAACCAACGCGAGCAAGGGCGTCATCTGCGAGCTGACGAAGTAGCGCGCAATGCGGCCGGAGACACCCATCGTGCTACTCACCCGGCCGCTTCGCCGACTTCAGCACAATGGCCGCCTTCACCGGGTCGAGCACGACGCGCTCGCCAGCGTGCAGACCGGCGAGGACTTCGATCTCGCCCGCGCCGACGGCTTCACCGAGACGCAGCTGGCGCAAGGACAGGCTGCCGTCCGCATGGTGGACATAAACCGCAGCCACCGCGCCGCGGCGCACGACTGAGGCCTGCGGCACGGTGAGCTTGGTCGCCTGGCCGATGACGAAGTGCACCCGTGCGTGCATGCCGGGGACGATATCGACGAGATCGTTGCCAGCAGCGGGCAGGCCGACACGCACCACCGAGACATGCGTCGCCGCATCAGCGGTAGGCAGCACGGTGACGCTGCTGGCGTCCACCCACCTGCCAAGTTCGGGGAATTCGACTCGCGCCTGCTTTATCGCGCGCATCTGCGCCAGCCGATACTGCGGCACGCTGGCGGCGACGCGAAGGCCGCTCGGGTCGTGGATGATCAAGAGCGGCCTTCCCGGCGCTGCCATCTCGCCGAGCTCGGTCAGCCGCGCCGCGACGACTCCGGAGATCGGGGCCCGTACGGTCGCGTGTCCGGCAGCCACTGCGCTTTGCCCGCGCGCCGCCTGCGCGGTCTCCAGTTCGGCTCTTGCCTTATCCACCGCCGCCTGGCTGACGAAGCCTTGCTGGCGCAGGCTCAGGGTGCGCTCGTAGTGAGCGCGCGCATTGCCATACACGGCTGCCGCGGCAGCGGCGGCCTCGTTGGCCTCGCGCGCGTCGATCCTCATCAGGAGATCGCCTTTGCGGACCACCTGCCCGGCGTCGACCAGCACTTCGACGACGCGACCGGAGACCTGCGCCGCCAGCGTCGCCTGAGTGACCGCCTCGACCAAGGCCTCGGCGGGCAACGTCACTTCAACCGCATGCGGCTCGACTACGACCGACGGCAGCGCTTCTGCGTGCACGGCAAGGGAAACGGCGGCGGCCACACTGGCCAGCAGTCCATGCCACCAGAAAATGCGGGGTGCGGGGTCGTTCATCATGTCCATAAGCATATACTGATATAGATTCGCGGACAAGGCCTGTGTCGCCTGGAGAGCATTCAGCTTCGTTCCCCCTTGACGTTTGCCTGCCTTCAATGAGACAAAGTGCTGTTCTGTCCACCCGGCTGCCACCATGAAACCTGCCTATTTCGTTCTGCTCTCGGCCTTGTTCGCCGCCGGCTGTTCACAGGTCCCAACGACATCGCACACGAGCAGCGCCGCCGCCGCTAGCGGAGTGCATCAACCGGAAGGGACCTCCGCGCCGACCGTGCAGCCCGGCTGGAGCGGGCAGTACTTCGCGATTGCCGCCGCCCATCCGCTGGCCAGTGACGCTGGGCTGGAGATCCTGCAGGCCGGCGGCTCGGCAGTCGATGCGGCAATTGCCGCGCAGATGGTCCTGACACTGGTCGAACCGCAGTCGAGCGGCATTGGCGGCGGCGCTTTCCTGATGCACTACGATGGTCGGGAAATCACCGCTTTCGATGGCCGTGAGACGGCGCCAGCAGGGGTCAGCGAAACGCTGTTCACCCGCGCCGACGGCAAACCGATGGCCTTTCGCGAGGCGGTGGTCGGCGGCCGCGCGGTCGGCGTTCCGGGTACCGTGCGGATGCTTGAAATGGCGCACGCCGAGTACGGGCGGCTACCCTGGTCACGTCTCTTCGCGCCGGCGATAGCGCTCGCCGAGGATGGCTTCCCGCTCAGCCTTCGCCTGTACACCCTGCTCAGAAGCGAGCGCGACCTGCGCAAGGATCCCAAGGCAGGGCCGTATTTCTATGACCGGGATGGCGAGCCGCACGCAGTGGGTACGATCCTGCGCAATAACGAACTGGCGGCGGTCCTGCGCAGGATCGCCAGCGAAGGCTCGAAGGCGTTCTACGAAGGCGAGGTCGCACAGGCGGTTGTCGACCGGGTGCGCCAGCACCCGGATAACCCGGGCTACCTGAGCCTGGCCGACATGGCCGGCTACCAGGCAAAGCGGCGCGCGCCGCTGTGCTCCATCTACGAACCGCGGGCAGTGTTGCCACCGCGCAGTTACCGCATATGTGGCTTCCCTCCACCGAGTTCGGGAGAGATCGCGATCGCCCAGATTCTGGGAATTCTCGACCGCACACGCGCCCCGTTCCTGCGCTTCGAAGATCCTCTGTGGATGCACTATTACACGGAGGCGGCACGCCTGGCGTTCGCCGATCGCGCCCAGTATATTGCCGACCCGGACTTCGTTGCCGCCCCGGCAGGCAGTTGGGCGTCGCTGATCCGGCCGGACTACCTGGCCGAAAGGGCGCGGCTGATCGGTCCGCAGAGCATGGGGGTCGCCAAGGCGGGCACCCCGACGCCGCTCAAGGCGACACTTGCACCGATGCCGGAGCAGGTCGAGTACGGCACTTCACATATCAGCGTCGTGGACGCCTATGGCAACGCCGTGGCGATGACCAGCAGCATCGAGGACGCCTTTGGCGCGCGCCAGATGGTGCGCGGCTTCCTGCTCAACAACGAACTCACCGACTTTTCCTTCCTGCCCAGCGACAGCAGCGGCACGCCGATCGCCAACCGCGTCGAGCCCGGCAAACGGCCACGCTCGTCGATGAGCCCGACACTGGTATTCGACAACGCCAGCGGCGAGCTGCTGATGAGCGGTGGGTCGCCGGGTGGAGCGATGATCATCAACTACACCGCCAAGCTGCTTTACGCGACGCTCAACTGGGGCCTGACGCCCCAGGAAGCGATCAACCTGCCCAACTTTGGTTCGCTGAACGGCCCGACCCTGCTCGAGGAGCAGCGTTTTGCACCCGACTTTGTCACCGCCCTGCAGGCCAGAGGCCACACGGTCCGGGAGGTCGGATTGAGCAGTGGCCTGCAGGCGATTCAGAAACGGCGCGGCGCTTTCCTCGGCGGCGCCGATCCGCGCCGTGACGGCCGGGTGATGGGCGAGTAGGGAGGGTGAGCGTCCTGCTTCTCGCACGCTGCTGCCGGGAAGGTCGGCAAACCCTCTACACTCCAGCATGCCTGCTGTTGATCGCAGCCGCCCTCGCCGGCTGCGCGACCGAGGGCGGCTACGAATCGCGACCAGCCCCCGTGCCACGCGAAGCGCAACCCTCGCCGGCGCCCTCCCCAGGCAAGCTACCGACGACGCCCGCGCCGGACGCACCGTTGGCGCTGCCCCAGCGGGCACCGTACCCTGGCAACCGCGAAGGCCAGGCGCGGGTCGACCGCCTGCTGCCTCGGCAGATCGCTGATCGCGCCGGCTGGGCGACGGATATCTTCGCCGCTTTTGCAGCGCTGCGCATTCCGCCAACCCCCGAGAATCTCTGTGCAGCGGTGTCGGTCATCGCGCAGGAATCGAGCTTCCAGGCCGATCCTGCGGTTCCCGGCCTGGCACGCATCGTCTGGAAGGAACTCGAACGGCGGCGCGAGAAATACGCCATCCCGCAACTCGTACTCGACCTCGCGGTGCGCAAGTCATCACCGGACGGCAGCACTTACAAGGCGCGCATCGACGCCCTGCGCACCGAAAAGCAGATGAACACCCTTTACGACGACATGATCTCGGAGCTTCCCGGCGGCAAGACCCTGTTCGCCGGCTACAACCCGGTGCGCACCGGGGGCCCGATGCAGGTCAGCGTCGACTTTGCAGAGGAGCACCTTCGGAACCGGCCCTACCCCTACCCACGCCAGGGCAGCGTCCGGGACGAGGTGTTCAGCCGCCGCGGCGGCGTCTATTTCGGGGTAGCCATCCTGCTCGACTACCCGACCAGTTACAGCCAGATGATCTACCGCTTTGCCGACTTCAACGCCGGCCGCTACAGCAGCCGTAACGCTGCCTTCCAGAACGCCGCCGCCGGCCTTGGCGGGCAGCGGCTGGAACTCGACGGCGACCTCTTGCGCTACAAGGATGGCAAGCCCGCCGGCGAATCCAGCGACTCCCTGCGCGCGCTACTCGCTTTGGGGCCCCGCCTGCAACTCAGCGCGGCCGAGATCGAGCGCGATCTCAAACTCGAGAAAAGCTTCGCCTTTGAGCAGTCAACGCTCTATCGCCGCTTGTTCACGACTGCCGACGCGACGCGCCAGGAAAACTGGCCGCGCGAATTGCTCCCCCGCATCGAACTGAAAAGTCCGAAGATCACCCGCCAGCTGACCACCGAGTGGTTCGCGAGGCGGGTCGACGACCGCTACCGAAGCTGTCTCGAGCGAAGCAAGGACGAGAGCTGACTCAAGCCGCCAAGCGGCCACGCGCGGCGCGGCTCACTTCGGCAGGCAAGCTCCCGGCCGGGAAGCAAGCCACCCCATGCACACCGGGAGCGATGACTCAGAACTTGATCAGTTTTCCGAGTTCGCGGATGAAGCCCTTTGGCTCGGCGTCGTCCGGGTAGCGAAAGACGAGGAAACCCCGCCGGTCTACGAGATTTATCTTGCGCGCGTCGGCTCCCCCGAGAAGCGCGAGGACCTTCTCATCGCTGGCCTTGACGAGCACCAGATCCGGGTGTGCCGCGAGCAGCTCGGTCGCCGGTGCGGTGCCATCGGTAATCAGCCACAGCCGTTCCAGGCGCGCCATGTTTCGCCCCTGCGCCGTCCGCGCCTGGCGGGTCAGGTAGAGCGTGTGTTGGCAACGTTCATCGCAGGCGCCAGGGGCCGCGAAAATCGCCAGCCACCTGCCGCTGACTTCAGGATGCTCGATGACCGCGCCGTCCCAGCGCTGCAGCATCTCAAAAGGCAGCTGCACCGGCTCTGCCAGCGGCTGACCGACCATCGCCGCAGCCTCGGGGGGCGAAACGAAGCGAAAGTACAGGGCGGCGAGAAGAGGCAACACACATACCGCAACGACGGCGAGCAGCGTCAATCGACCCTTGCGCTGCCGGGCGCGCATGCCGGCGGGGGTGAGGGTGGGAGGGGTAGCGCCTTCGAGCGGCCCTATCGTCTGTTGCGGTGTTTTCATTTGTTCTGCCATGCAAGGAAGCCGTAGGCAACGGCCATGAGAGCGAAAACCAGCCACATGGCCGCGTAGCCATAGTGTTTCGTCCCGGGATTATCCGCACTGCCCCAGTCACGGGCCAGGCCATCGCCTTCTCCGCCCGTCTGCAGGAGGATCACCGGCAGTGCGTCGAGACCGCTGCGCTGACGGTAATCGGCTTCGCGCACGTGTTGCCAGAGTGGCCCTTCGGGCTCGCTTCGCTGGAGCTCGAAAATCCGCGTCTCGAAGCCGCGGGTCACCCCGACGACTTCGACCTCGCCGGCCGGCGTCACCACGGACGGACTATCGGAGCGCAGCCGCGGCGCGGCTATCCAGCCGCGATTGACGAGCACGACGGTGTCGCTACCCGACAACTGCAAGGGCGTCAGGACATGGTAGCCCGGTCGGCTACGATTGATCTTGTTGTCCAGAAACAGCACCTTGTCCGCCAGCCAATGGCCGCGCGCCGTCGCTGCTCTATCGATCAGCTCGTCGCCGTGTCGCTGCCCCGCCGACAAGGCGATTGGCGCCGCGATCAGCGCGGCCTGCTCGCGTTCGAAGCGCTCACCACGGGTTTCCGCGCGCCAGAGCTGGAAGCGCGCCATGGCCAGGCAGGCGAGAACCACCAGGCTGACCAGCAGCAGGCGTACGATACGACGCTTGAACGGGAAAATCGGCATTGGAGAACGCTTGGCCCAGCCCGGGGTCCTATGAGGTCGCTAGTCCGGTAGACTGCGAGCTTTCTGGAGGAAATGCGATGCACATCATCGTTGCGCTGATGCTGATTACGATAGTCGCCAGTCTTGGCAGTGCCCTGGTGTTCATCTATCGCGACCAGGGCCAGGGAAAGACCCGCGCCGTGAAGGCGCTCTCGCTGCGCGTCGGCCTGTCGTTTATGCTGTTTGCGCTGCTCATCGCCTCGCAGCGATTTGGCTGGATTGGCGAGCGCCTGATGTGACTTGCGGGTGCAGCGGCGCACCCTGTGTGCGCCGCGATCCCTGCAATCGGCAATCCCGCTTCTACAGCCAGTAGATGACGATGAACAGACCGAGCCAGACGACGTCGACGAAGTGCCAGTACCAGGCAACCCCCTCGAAGGCGAAATGACGCTCGGCAGTGAAGTGGCCCTTCAGTACTCGGAACAGAATCACCGTCAGCATCGTCACTCCGAGAGTGACGTGGAAACCGTGGAAGCCGGTAAGCATGAAGAAGGTCGACCCGTAAACGCCGGTGGTCATCTTCAGGTTCATGTGGCCGTAGGCTTCGGCGTACTCGAAGACCTGCAAGCCAAGAAAGAGCACACCCAGCGCGATGGTCAGCACCAGCCCGATAATCAGCTGCGAGCGCTTCTCGGCAACCAGCCCCCAGTGCGCCCAGGTCAGCGTGGCACCGGAAGTCAGCAACAGCAGCGTATTGATCGCCGGAATTCCCCAGGCGTGCATCTTCGAAAAGGGATCGGTCGCCGCGGGTCCCGCACTTGGCCACGAATTCTGGAACCCTTCCCACAGCGCGGCCTGCGCCGGACTGGCCAGGTCGGGAATCGACAGTACGCGAATATAGAAAAGGGCACCAAAAAAGGCGACGAAAAACATCACCTCGGAAAAAATGAACCAGGACATTGCCCAGCGAAACGAACGATCGACCTGCAGGTTGTAACGCTGGCCCTCGGACTCGCCGATCACCCGCCCAAACCAGCCGAAGAGCATGGTCGTCAGGACGGCAAAGCCCGCCAGCACGACGAAACCGCCGTTGGCCACCGAATTCATCATCAGCACGGCGCCGCTAGCCAGCAGGAGCAATGCGCACGAGCCCACCAGCGGCCAGTACGACGGCTGGGGAACAAAATAGCGGCTTGCGGATGCGGGGTGACTCATCTTGACTTCCTCCAGATCATATTATCGTTGTTACCCGGTTACTTCGTTGATGCGTCCGATCACTGACGGCTGATGTAAATTGCGACGCTCACCAGCACGAGCACAAAGATCAGCATGAAAACCAATGCGGTGATCAAAATCTGCAACGGCGACAAGGGTGCTACGTCGTGCTCGTGCGGCTTGTGTCCGCGTACGCCCAGAAGAGCCCAGGCAACCGTGCGGATGGTACTGAAGCGTTGGCCTTTCCCCGTCGGGGTATCGCGTAGCGCCATCGCTCACTTCCGGCTTTCCACCGGCACCTCGAAAAACGTATATGAAAGCGTGACCGTATTGACCTCTTCGGGCAGCCTGGTATCCAGGAAGAAGACGACCGGCATTTCACGCACTTCGCGCGGCGCAAAAGTCTGCTGCTTGAAGCAAAAGCAATCCAGCTTCTTCACGTAGTTACCCGCATACTGCGGCCCGTAACTGGGGACCGCCTGACCGACCACCGTGCGGTCAAGCGTGTTCTCGACCCGATAAACCACGTGCATGATGTCGCCGGTCTTGGCAGACAGGACGGTCGTCTCGGGGCGGAAAAGCAAGGCTCCGTCATGGCTGTTGGCATCGAACTGCAGCGTGATCGGACGACCCGGAATCGCCGATGCGGCGACTTCCTGCGCGCGATCGATGTCATACAGCCCGGTCCACTCACAGAAAGCCCGGTACAGGCCCGGCTGCACCGACACGAAGAGCAGGCTCCCAACCACTATCGCCAGCAGGATCAGCGCCAGGCGCAGGTTCTTCCCGGAGCGCGCCGGCGACTGGGCAGTCGCCGACGCTGGCGGGTGCAACGCAGGGTTCACGTGTTGCCCATCCACTGGCGGATGATGTAGCTCAGAAACACGGCGGCCGCGAACAGAGCCAGACCGATCGCGATGCGCCGGTTGCCCTGATTACGTGACGGGTCACTCGTCATCCGTGCGCCTCGGCCTGGTCAAAATGCGGCGGATCTTCAAAGGTGTGGTAAGGCGCCGGCGAGGGCACCGTCCATTCCAGCCCGTGCGCCCCATCCCAGGGCCGACTCGCGGCACGAGCGCCGCCCCTGACTGTCTGGACGACGATCACCAGGACCAGCAACTGGCTGAAGCCGAAGCCGAAGGCGCCGATGCCGGAAATGACGTTGAAGTCGGCAAACTGCTGCGCATAGTCCGGAATCCGTCGCGGCATCCCGGCCAGGCCGAGAAAGTGCTGCGGGAAGAAGGCGATGTTGAAGAAGATCATCGACAGCCAGAAGTGCCACTTGCCGAGGGTTTCGTTGTACATGTGGCCGGTCCACTTCGGTAGCCAGAAGTACAGGCCGGCGTAGGCGGAGAAGAGCGCGCCTGCGACCATCACGTAGTGGAAGTGGGCGACGACGTAATAGGTGTCCTGCAACTGGATGTCCACCGCGGTCATTGCCAGCACCAGTCCGGTCAGGCCGCCGATGGTGAACAACACCAGGAAACCGAGGGCAAACAGCATTGGCGTCTCAAAGGTCAGCGAGCCTCGCCACATGGTGGTGACCCAGTTGAACACCTTCACCCCGGTCGGCACCGCGATCAGCATCGTCGCGTACATGAAGTACAGCTGGCCGGTGAGCGGGATGCCGGTGACGTACATGTGGTGCGCCCAGACGAAGAACGAAATCAGTCCGATCGCAGCAATCGCGTAGACCATCGAGACGTAGCCGAACAGCGGCTTGCGCGAGAAAGCCGGAATCACATGCGAAACGACGCCAAAGGCCGGCAAGGCGATGATGTACACCTCCGGGTGGCCAAAGAACCAGAAGATATGCTGAAAGAGCACCGGATCACCGCCACCGGCAGCGCTGAAGAAGCTGGTGCCGAAGTGGCGGTCGGTCAGCAGCATGGTCACCGCGCCGGCCAAGATGGGCATCGAGGCGATGAGCAGAAAGGCCGTGACCAGCCAGGTCCAGCAGAACAGGGGCATCTTCATCAGCGTCATGCCGGGAGTGCGCATGTTGAGGATGGTGGTGACGATGTTGATCGAACCCATGATCGACGACATGCCGAGGATGTGCACCGCAAAAATGGCCATGTCCATGCCCATGCCCATCTGGATCGACAGGGGCGGGTACAGGGTCCAGCCGGTACCGGCGGCGCCGCCGGGAACGAAGATCGACGCGGTCAACAGAATCGCGGCCGGCGGCAACAACCAGAAACTCCAGTTGTTCATCCGTGCGAAGGCCATGTCCGAAGCCCCGATCATCATCGGGATCATCCAGTTGGCGAAGCCGACGAAGGCCGGCATGATCGCACCGAAGACCATGATCAGCGCGTGCAGCGTGAGCATCTGGTTGTAGAACTCGGGCGACACGTACTGCAGCCCCGGCGTGAACAGCTCGGCGCGGATGATCAGCGACATCGCGCCGCCAACGAGGAACATCACGAAACTGAACCACAGGTACATTGAACCGATGTCCTTGTGGTTGGTCGTGGTCACCCAGCGCTTCCAACCCGTCGGGTGCCCGTGGCTATCGTGGTCGTGGTGGCCGGCGTAACCGGTGTGTGACGTGGCTTGCATAATCAGATTCTCCTGATGGCCTGTGGCGCGATTACTTGCCGCGAAGCGCCTTGACTTCGGCGGGCTGGATGACTTCACCGAGCTTGTTGCTCCATGCGTTGCGCTCGTAAGCGACAACGGCGGCGATATCGGTGTCGCTCAACTGTTCTCCAAAGGCGGCCATGGCGGTACCAGCCTTGCCCTTGAGAACCATCTCGACATGCGCCGCTCGTGGCCCCTTGGCAACTGCCGAGCCGTCGAGCGCCGGGAACGCCGGCGGCAATCCCTCGCCGGTCGCCTGGTGACAGGCGGCACAGTTGGTGGTGTAAACCTTCTCACCAAGGGCAAGCTGTTCGTCAAGCGTCCAGACCTTGTTCGGATCCTCGGCAACCGCAACCATCTGCTGCTTCTGCTCACCAGCCCAGGCCGCGTACTTTTCCGCGGAAACGACCTCGACGACCACCGGCATGAAGCCGTGGTCCTTGCCGCAAAGCTCGGAACATTGACCGCGGTAGGTGCCTTCCTTGTCGGCTCGGAACCAGGTGTCGCGCAGGAAGCCCGGCACGGCGTCGGTCTTGACGGCGAACGCCGGCACCGACCAGTTGTGAATCACGTCGTTGGCCGTCGTCAGAATGCGCACCTTCTTGCCGACCGGCACCACCAGCGGGCGATCGACTTCCAGCAGATAGTGCTCGCCCTTGGGGGCCTTGTTCTCAATCTGCTCGCGCGGCGTCGACAGCACGCTCATGTACTTGACGCCGGCGGCGTCACCAGTGAGGTATTCGTAGCCCCATTTCCACTGATAGCCAGTGACCTTGACCGTCAGATCGGGCTCCGAGGTGTCGCGCATGTCGACCAGGGCCGATGTCGCCGGAAAGGCTATCGCCACCAGGATCAGCGCCGGCACGATCGTCCACGCCAGTTCGACGGTGGTGTTGTCGTGGAAAGTTGCCGCCTTGTGACCCTTCGACTTGCGGTGATAAACGAGCGAGTAGGCAACGACTGCAAAAACGCCGACAAAAATGACGACGATCACCCACAACAAAAGACTGTGCAGCTCGTAGACGCGGCGCGCGACAGCGGTGGCTGGTTCCTGCAGATTAAGCTCCCAGGCTGCGTTCGCCGCGCCGCTGAACAAGCCGAGCAATGCGGCAAAGAAGCGTCCGCTAGAACCGCTTCGTAGACGATTGCTGTTTGAGTTTCGTGCCATCTTCTCCCTTTCCCCGCAAGGTACCGCGCCTGCCGTGCGGCAGAACATCGGCGCCAGCCCCTGACGTTCTCGAAAACGTGCCAAAAAGAGCCCGCGCGGGCTCCGTTCCAGTTTTTCACCAACCGCGGAGGTTAACACACTCCACTTGATGTGGATCAATGTTCAAGCGAAAAAAATGCCGGGGCCAGTCACGAAGCCTTAGTCGCCACGGCCCGTGACGCACCCCAAGACTGGCCCCCGGTTCGACCGGAAGCCCCCGCCGAGGGCCACCCGGCGAATGCGCGGAATGCCCAGGCGCAGCCGCCGCGAGGCGGCGCAACGCCAAGTGAAGGTACATATAATCATGCAGTTGCCTGCCCACCTTGCCAAGCGCGCCGGGCCCCGTGTTAGAATTTCGCGCTAGATCCCTTGATCTGTGTCAAGCCCAGCCGAGCCGCTCGCGGGGTCTGAGCATGCAGGAGGAATCGATGAGCTTGGTTGCGGCACAGACACCGGCAGCGCAAACCTGGGAGGCCCGCCGGGACTGCTCGCTTTCCGTGGTCGAACGCAAGTGGCTGTTTCGTGTCACGGCGACCTGGTCGGGTGCCATCGCAATCGCTTTCTCGTATTTCGGCGCCTGGCCGGTACTTCCCTTTACCGGACTCGAGCTCTGTCTGCTGTGGTGGGCTCTACGGCAAATCGACGCCAGCGCCGACGACTTCGAGAGGATCACCCTTGAAGCGGAACGCTTGACGATCGAGACACGTTGCGGCGCGCGGTGGCAACGCCATGCCTTTCATCCGTACTGGGCGCAGCTGCAGTTCGATCGGACTCCGGGACAGCAGCGCCGCCTGCTGATCCGCTCGCATGGCAAGGAAGTCGAAGTTGGCCGCTGGCTGACGGAAGAACAGAAGTGGGTGCTCGGCAACGAGCTGAAGAAGAACCTGGGCGCCGCTCGGCCCGAGAAAACTCCCTGAGGAGAGCGTTTTGAAGATGCCTCATCGTTTCTGTCAACGCGCGAACGTCTTATGGTCGGGCCTGCTTGCCGCAGCGGCGCCGGCGCTGGCACGCGCCGAGTCGACTGCCGACACCGCTTTCTCCGCCACTGCGAGCCACGAGCCGTCGGCCATGCACGGCTATGTTCTGGTCATGCTTACCGTGCTCTTCGTGACGATTTTTGCGATCACCATCTACTCGATGGCCAAGCACCGGAAGGGCGCCGGCAATCAGGCGAGCACGTTCTCGGGGCCGACCGGAACGGTGCAGTGGCTGTGGGCGATGGTGCCGTTCGCCATCTTGCTTTTCGTCGACTACATTCTGATCAGCCTCCACTTTGCCGGCTGAACCACCGCGCAGCCTGGAAAGAAGTGATCGTCGTCAAACAAAGACCACATCGCGCGTGCAGGTGACTGATTCCCGCGGGGATGGCATCATTCGCCAGCGCTGCGGCGTGCGCTTATTCAGAAATCCTCGGAAGTTGCCAGCTTGCGCGGAAGCAGGGGTTGAGACGATGAAACAAAGAAGCGACAGGAAAGCGATATGGCAGTGATCAGCACCAGCTCCCGGCGTTCGCCCGGGCAGCGCCTGGGGGCTTTCTTCGAGTTGTGCAAGCCGCGGGTCAACAGCCTGATCGTGTTCACCGCGATGATCGGCATGTTTCTGGCGGCGCCATCGTTCCCGCCGTTCGGGCTTTTTGTCGCCGCCTCGGTCGGCATCGCCCTGGTCGCTGGCGCGGCCGCCGCAATCAACTGCCTGATCGAGCAGGAGATTGATGCTCGCATGGCGCGAACGCGTGCCCGACCGACCGCGCGGGGCGAGGTTTCGGCACGCGAAACACTGACCCTGGCAACCGTGGTCGGCGGCCTGGGATTGTGGATTCTGCACGCCTTCGTCAATCCGCTCACCATGTGGCTGACGCTGGCCACCTTTTTCGGCTATGCGGTGATCTACACCGTGGTGCTGAAACCGGCGACGCCGATGAACATCGTCATCGGCGGCGCCTCCGGCGCCATGCCCCCGCTACTCGGCTGGGCGGCGATCACCGGCCAGGTCGGCGCCGAAGCGCTGGTCCTGTTTCTGATCATCTTCATCTGGACGCCACCGCACTTCTGGGCCCTGGCCTGTTACCGCTGCGCCGAGTACGCCAAGTCGGGTCTGCCTATGCTGCCGGTCACCCACGGCATCCGCCTGACCTGCCTGCACAGCCTGCTTTACGTGGTGATGCTCACCGGCGCAACCATCGTGCCCTACACGCTTGGCATGAGTGGTCCCTGGTATCTGGCGGCAGCTCTGATTCTCGACGGCATCTTCCTCCTCTACAGTGTCACCCTCTGGCGGGACTACAGCGACAAGCTGGCCAGGCTGACGTTTCGCTATTCGATCATCTATCTGACCCTGCTCTTCGCGGCACTGCTCGCCGATCATTTCCTGCGCTGATCGCTCAGGCCGCGAGCGCGGCCAGCAGCTTCTCGTGAATGCCGCCAAAACCGCCGTTGCTCATCACGAGAATCTGGTCGCCGGCGCTTGCAGCGCCCGCAATCCGCCCCACCAGCTGCTCCAGATCGTTCTCGACGATCGCTTTTTCGCCCAGCGGAACGAGCGCCTCCGCAACGTCCCAGCCAAGATTCGCCGCGTAGCAGAAGACCTCGTCGGCGTCGGCCAGGCTGCCTGGCAGCAGTGCCTTCATGATCCCCAGCTTCATGGTGTTCGAACGCGGTTCGAGAACGGCCAGGATGCGCGCCCGGCCGACCTTGTGCCGCAAACCGGCGAGAGTGGTCGCGATCGCCGTCGGATGGTGCGCAAAATCGTCATAGACCTCGACGCCGCGGACAGTACCGCGCAGCTCCATGCGTCGTTTGACATTCTCGAACGTCGCCAGCGCCGCCAGGCCCTGAGCGAAAGACACCCCGACATGTCTGGCCGCGAGCAGGGCGGCCAGCGCGTTGAGCCGGTTGTGCGCGCCGCTCAGCGCCCATTGCGTGCAACCAATCAGTTGCTCGCCCTGCCACAACTGCAGTGAACCGTCTGCGTCGTCGCCCTCGACACGCCAGCCTTGCGCATCGTTGAAGCGTTCGACCGGGGTCCAGCAGCCGCGCGCCAGGACGCGCTCCAGACTGGCCTCGGCGGCATTCGTCAGGAGCAGGCCATTGCCCGGCAGAGTACGCACCAGATGGTGGAACTGCGTCTCGATCGCCGCCAGATCAGCGAAGATGTCGGCATGATCGAACTCAAGGTTGTTCAGGATCGTCGTTCGCGGGGAGTAGTGAATGAACTTCGATCGCTTGTCGCAAAAGGCGCTATCGTATTCGTCTGCTTCAATCACGAAGAACGGCGAGTCGCTGTCGTCGCCGGACAGGCGTGCCGAAACGCCGAAGTTCAGCGGCACCCCCCCGATCAGGAAGCCGGGGCTCAGGCCGGCCTGCTCGAGAATCCACGCCAGCATGGCGGCGGTCGTGGTCTTGCCGTGCGTCCCGGCGACGGCCAGTACCCAGCGTCCATGCAGCACGTGCTCGGCCAACCATTGCGGCCCAGAGACGTAGGGCAAGCCACGGTCGAGGATCTCCTCGAGCAGCGGGTTGGTGCGGGAAATGGCGTTGCCAACCAGGTAACAATCGGGTTCGAAAGCGACCTGTGCCGCATCGTAGCCTTCGACGAGCTCGATCTGTGCCGCTTCGAGCTGCCTGCTCATCGGTGGGTAAACGCTGCTGTCGCAGCCGGTTACGCGGTGCCCGGCGGCCCGCGCCAGCTGGGCAAGCCCCCCCATGAAGGTGCCACAGATGCCGAGGATATGAATATGCATTTGGCCGATCCAAGTTAGAATTGCTGCGCAGAAGACGCGATTGTACCCCGCCCGCAGGCCTGCCTTCCTGGCCTGCCCGGACGACCCCAGCTTGCCCTTCGACACCACCACGCGCCACCGGAAAGCTTTGATGAGCAGCCGACAGGATCGCCAGCGCGCCCCACAGCAGCGCAGCCGCATCGCCAGCCTCGCAGCACGTCTGATGGCCGAGGACGGCATCAACTCGGCGGCGTTGGCCAAACGCAAGGCGGCGCGCAGCCTCGGCTTGCCGGACAGCGCCGCGATGCCCGACGATGCCGAAGTCGAGGCCGAACTGCGAACCTACCAGCGCCTCTTCCAGGAAGACGAACAGCAGGCGAGGCGCCTGCACCTGTTGGGAATCGCGGCGCGGCTGATGACCGCCGTGCAGCGCTTCAACCCCTACCTCAGCGGTTCGGTGCTTGACGGCACTGCCGGCCGTTACGCCGAGATCGACATTCAGCTCTTCGCCGACAGCGCCAAGGACGTCGAGATCTTCCTCCTCAACGAGCGTATCAACTACCGCCACAGCCCGCCGCGTACCGATCGCGCAGAAGCAGTGCTGACCCTGCTCATTGACGATGCGGTCGCCAACCTGGTGGTCTACCCACGCGACGACGAGCGCGTGAGCTTCAAGACACGCGACGGCCGGGTCCGCGAGCGCGCGCGCCTGGCGGCGGTGCAGCAACTACTGGCCGGCAACGGCAGGCCCGCAGCATGAGCAGAGGGCGCGGTTTCCTGATTGGGCTCCTTGCCGCTATCATCGCCTTACTGGCAGCCATCTACAACGCAACGCAGCACTCGAGCACCGTCCAGCGGGCTTTTGCAGCTGTCCCGCCCGACGCCGTCGCGCACCTGTTCGCCACCACGCTCGACGACGAGAACGGTCTGCCGCAGCCACTTTCACAATGGCGCGGCAAGACTCTGGTGGTCAATTTCTGGGCCACCTGGTGCCCCCCCTGTCGAGAGGAGATGCCGGCTTTTTCGCGACTACAGCGGGCATATGCGGCTAACGGGGTGCAATTTGTCGGTATCGCGCTGGATTCGGCCGACAGCGTTCGCGACTTCTCCGAACGCCATCCGGTCGCCTACCCGCTGTTGATGGGTGGCGCCAAAGGTGTTGAGCTGGCAGGCCAGTTCGGCAATTCGTCGCTCAGTCTGCCCTACACCATCGTTCTCGATCAGGACGGCGCCGGGCGTCTCCTTCGACTGGGGCCCTTGGCGGAAAGCGAACTCGACGATTTCCTGCGCAAATTGACCGCCCGCTGAAGACAGTTGCTGGACAAAATGCGCCCATTTGCGGCAAACTTGCAGCCATGAAGAAGCAAAAGACCCACACCGCGGAAACCGACAAAGAACCGCTCAGTCCGCACCTGCTCGTCCTGCACGGGCCCAATCTCAACCTCCTCGGCACGCGAGAACCCAAGCACTACGGATCGACCACTCTCGCCGAAATCAATTTGGCCCTGGCCAAGCGCGCCGAGGCTGCCGGCGTCAACCTGGAGTCGTTCCAGAGCAATCATGAAGGCGCACTGATCGAACGTGTGCACGCCGCGGGCCAGCAAGGCGTCAGCTACATGATCGTCAACCCAGCGGCCTACACGCACACCAGCGTCGCCCTGCGCGACGCGATTGCAGGAACCGGCATTCCCTTTATCGAAGTCCACCTCTCCAATGTGCACGCGCGCGAAGCTTTCCGCCACCATTCGTACTTCTCCGATCTGGCGATTGGCGTCATCACCGGCCTTGGCAGCGAGGGTTATCTGCTGGCGCTCGAATACCTACTGAGCAAGGTTTCAGCTGAGTGAGCCTTCGAGCAATACGTTGTCTGGCGCTCGTGGCCCCTGGCCGCGAACGAGTATGTTCATCCGGAGAGAATTAATGGATCTGCGCAAGTTAAAGAAACTGATTGATCTCGTCGAGGAGTCGAGTATCACCGAACTCGAGATCAATGACGCCGAAGAGAGGGTGCGCATCGTGAAACATGGTGGTGCCATGGCTCATCAAGCCTACGCCATGACCATGGCCACGCCGACCCAGATGATGGCCGCCGCGCCGGCAACGGTCGCCGTCACGGCATCCGACGGACCGCAACTGCCGGACGGCGACGTCGTCAAGGCGCCGATGGTCGGCACTTTTTACCACTCAGCCAGTCCAGGCGGCGAGCCCTTCGTCCGGCTGGGCAGCGTCGTCAAAACCGGCGACACGCTCTGCATCATTGAGGCAATGAAATTGCTCAACGAGATCGAAGCCGATCACGCGGGTACGGTGATGGCCATTCTGGTCGAGAATGGCGAGCCAGTCGAATACGGCGAGCCGCTATTCGTCATCGGCTAGGGAGAATCTTCCGTCATGTTCGGGAAAGTCCTTATCGCCAATCGCGGCGAAATCGCCCTGCGTATCCAGCGTGCCTGTCGCGAACTCGGCATCAAGACAGTGGTCGTTCACTCGGAAGCCGATCGCGAAGCCAAGTACGTCAGACTCGCTGATGAATCGGTCTGCATCGGTCCGCCACCTTCGGCGCTGAGCTACCTCAACATCCCGTCGATCATTTCGGCGGCCGAAGTCACGGATTCCGAAGCCATTCACCCCGGCTATGGCTTTCTCTCCGAAAACGCGGACTTTGCCGAGCGGGTGGAGTCCTCGGGCTTCGTTTTCATCGGCCCCCGTCCGGAGACTATCCGCCTGATGGGCGACAAGGTCTCTGCCAAGGAGGCCATGCGCGCCGCCGGGGTTCCCTGCGTCCCCGGATCGCTGGGCGTGCTGCCCGAAGACCCCAAGGAAATCCTGCGCCTGGCCAAGGAAGTCGGCTACCCGGTCATCATCAAGGCGGCGGGTGGCGGTGGCGGGCGCGGCATGCGCGTCGTACACACCGAAGCAGCGCTGGTCAACGCGGTGACCATGACCCGTAGCGAAGCGCAGAATTTCTTCAGCAATCCACAGGTTTATCTCGAAAAGTACCTGGAAAACCCGCGCCACGTCGAGATCCAGGTGCTCGCCGACAGTTTTCGCAATGCGGTCTTTCTCGGCGAGCGTGATTGCTCGATGCAGCGCCGCCACCAGAAGATCATCGAGGAGGCTCCTGCTCCGGGAATTGCCGCCCGCCACATCGCGCGCATTGGTGAGCGTTGTGCCGAAGCCTGTCGACGCATCAACTATCGCGGTGCGGGAACCTTCGAATTCCTCTACGAGAATGGCGAGTTCTATTTCATCGAGATGAACACGCGCATTCAGGTCGAACATCCGGTCACCGAACTGATCAGTGGCGTCGATCTGGTCGCCGAGCAGATCCGTATTGCCGACGGCGAACGGCTGCGCTTCAAACAGCGGGATCTGGCTTTCAGCGGCCACGCCATCGAATGCCGAATCAACGCCGAAGACCCGTTCACCTTTGTTCCTTCGCCCGGCAAGATCACCTTCTACCACCCCCCCGGCGGACCCGGCATCCGCGTGGACTCGCATATTTATCAGGGCTACACCGTGCCATCACACTACGATTCGATGGTCGCCAAGGTGATTGCCTACGGTGACACTCGCGATCAAGCGATTCGCCGCATGCGCACCGCACTGTCGGAAATGAGTATCGAAGGCATCAAGACCAACATCGCCCTTCATCAGGAACTGATGCATGATGCCCGCTTCATGGAAGGTGGCACCAGCATTCACTATCTCGAACAGCGGCTGGCCGCCAAGAACGAACTCAACAAGGGCGCCTGAGCGGCGCCGATCAGCGATGGCCTGGCTATCCCTCAGTATCCAAACCGACTGCCTGCACGCCGAGGCCCTGGCCGATGCGCTCCTTGAGGAAGGGGCGCTGGCAGCGAGCATCGAGGATGCCGACGCCGGCACCGTCGACGAGACGCCGCAATTTGGCGAGCCCGGTTCGATGACCCGGCCGGGATGGGAGCGCTCGCGCGTGGTCGCCCTGCTCAAGCCAGACACCGATAGCACGCGACTGGTCAGCCTCTGTGCGGCGCGAGCCGGCCTCGACCAGGCACCTGCCTTTGCCGAGGAGGAGATCGCCGAGCAGGACTGGGTGCAGGTCACCCAGGCGCAGTTCGAACCGATTCGCGTCTCCGAGCGTTTGTGGATCGTTCCGTCGTGGCACGACGCGCCCGATCCGCAGGCCATCGTTCTGGTCCTCGATCCCGGGATGGCCTTCGGCACCGGTTCGCACCCCACGACCCGGTTGTGCCTGGAGTGGCTCGAAAACTGCATTGCGCCGGCAGTCTCGGTCCTCGACTACGGTTGCGGTTCGGGCATCCTGGCCATCGCCGCGGCCAGACTCGGGGCCAGCGATGTGCTGGGAGTGGACATCGACCCACAGGCGGTGGCCGCGTCGGTCAGCAACGCCGAGCGCAACGGTGTCGCCGTCCGCTTCCAGGACTCGGAACGCGAAGTGAAGGGGCAGTTCGACATCGTCGTCGCCAACATCCTGGCCAACCCGCTGAAGGTTCTGGCACCAGCGATCTGTGGCCACGTACGTCGCGGCGGTCGCCTGGCGCTGTCGGGGATCCTCGCCGAGCAGAGCGATCAGCTTGTCGCTGCCTACGCGCCCTACCTGCCGCTGCGCGTTGCCGACACGCGCGATGGCTGGGTATGCCTCGCCGGCGTGAAGGACTAGCCGATGAAAACCTGCTGCCCGGGCTGCCAGACGATTTTTCGCGTAACCCCGGAGCAACTCAAGGCGCGTGCCGGGAAGGTCCGCTGCGGGCAGTGTCGACGGGTGTTCAACGCTCTCGACAGCCTGCTCGACGACGCTGAACCGGTCGTCGCTGCGCCGCCAGCGACGGCGCCGGATGTCCCGCTCGAGTCGGCAACGCCACTGCACACGGAAACCCCGCCGCAAGCGGAAACACCGCCGCGGTCGGACAGCGCGGACGAGGCGGCCCCCGCCGTCGCCGCGCTGCTGCGCGAGGACATCGACGCCGCCGAGACCGCGAGCGGGGAGGACGACGAACACGCACCCGCCGACGCCGAGCCTTCCGGTCGCGCCGAGCCTTACCTTGCTGCCTACACCCTCGACACTGTCGCCGACAGTACGCACCATGCGATTCCCGAGGGCGCTCGCGAAAGCCTTGCGGACAGCATGCGCGTCAGCCCGCCAACCGATTCGCCGCCAATGGCCACCGGGCGAGTGGCGAACGGCACGGAAAGGGACGCCATCCACGACGCCGAGCACGGGCTCCTGCCGCGTGAAAAAAAGGACCTGCCGGGTTACGATCGCTGGCTGGAAGGCGCCATCAGCCAGCCCGCGCCGCCGGTCGCCGGCAAGGCGCCGGCCGCGCCCTTCGTGATCGTCATCGTCCTCCTGGTCCTGACCCTGATCGGCCAGACGATCTTTCATTTCCGCGGGGTGATCGCCCTCACCACACCCAGCACACGACCGGCACTGGCCGCGCTGAGCGCCGCTTTGGGCACCGACATCCCGCTGCCGCGTCACGTCGATCTGGTCAGTATCGAAGCCTCGGATCTGCAGAGCGAACCGGGACGAAACAAGCAACTCGTGCTCCAGGCGACCCTGCGCAACCGGGCCAGCTATGCGCAGGCGTACCCGGCGATCGAACTGACGCTCACCGACAGCGCCGACAAGCCCATCGTGCGCCGCGTTTTCATGGCCGACGAGTACCTCGCGCCGGCACAGCTTGCCGAAAAATCGTTCGCCGCCAACGCCGACGTCGAAGTTCGCCTGTGGCTGGACGCCAGTGAGGTCAAGGCCGCCGGCTACCGGCTTTACGTCTTCTATCCGTAAGCCTTGCCCATCATTCCCTCATCCCGATGTAACTCCCCGGAAAGTCAATGTCGACACTCATTTGCGGCTCAATCGCCTTCGATAACATCATGGTCTTCCATGATCGTTTCAAGAACCACATCCTGCCCGAGCAGATTCACATCCTCAATGTCGCGTTCCTGGTTCCCGAGATGCGGCGCGAGTTCGGTGGCTGCGCCGGCAACATCGCCTACAACCTCAAGCTGCTCAATGGCGAACCCCTGATCATGGCCACGGTCGGTGACGACGCCGACCCCTATCTGCTGCGCCTGGACGATCTTGGCTTGTCGCGGGCGCACGTGCGCCGCATTGCCGGCAGCTTCACCGCCCAGGCTTTCATCACCACCGACCTCGACGACAACCAGATCACCGCCTTCCACCCCGGCGCGATGACCTACTCGCACCTCAATCACGTCGCCGATGTGCCTGGAGCGACCCTCGGAATCGTCGCACCGGACGGACGCGACGGCATGCTGCAGCACGCGCAGGACCTCGCGGCGGCTGGCGTCCCCTTCGTTTTCGATCCCGGCCAGGGGCTGCCGATGTTCTCCGGCGAGGACCTGATGGGCTTCATGAAGCTCGCCAGCTACGCCTGTTTCAACGATTACGAGGCGAAGCTGCTCTGTGACCGCACCGATCGATCGATCGAACGACTGGCCGACGAGGTCGACGCGCTGGTCGTGACCCTCGGTGGCGAAGGCTCGCGCATCTACGCCAAAGGCCTTTGCCACGAAATCCCGGCTGTCCAGGCCACTGCCGTCGTCGATCCCACCGGTTGCGGGGATGCCTACCGCTCAGGGCTGCTCTACGGTATTGGCGCCGGCTGGGACTGGCAGAAAACGGGTCAGCTTGCCGCCGTGATGGGGGCGATCAAGATCGCCCATCGTGGCGGACAGAACCATCGCCCGACACGCAACGAGATCGCCGATCATTTCGCCAGCGCTTTTGGCAGTCGCCCCTGGTAAGCCAACGGCAGCGACGGGGCATGTGATTTCAGCGCCTCGGCCCGCTGCGGTCTGATCGCCCATCCCGGCGCGCCAACACAAAACGCCTAACTCAGCTTGCACTCGTTGGCCAGCGGCTGGCCGGTCCTGGCGTTCATCAAGACGCTCTTCCAGGGCAGATCGATCCACAGCAGACCATTCTGCCGATCCTCGTAGCGAGGCAGGCCCGAGCTCGAGTCGTAGCGCAGCAAGGTGCGCCGCTTGCCCTGCCAGTCCAGCTCGATCATGCGGGTGTTTTTTTCATTGCGCCGGACCAGGACGCTGCGCCCGAGTTCACAGAAGTAGACCCCGCTGCCGAGGGGAATCTGCAGTTGCCCGCCCTCGCTGGTGATACCTGGTTGCGCGGCGGCAACAACCGACGGCGGCCGCTGCTCGAAGAGCGCGCAGCCGGCGAGGACGATCGGCAGAATGGCGATGCTGACGATGAGCGGGCGATGAACTGGCACGCGTAAACCTCGAATCGTGAAAAGGAGACGGGAAAGAGCATGACAGGTTTCACGAAAACGACAAGATTTGCCAGCAAGTCTGGCGGTACCTTGCCGCGCAAGAGCGTTTGCACCGGCCCGGCGCTTCGCCAACGACGCCAGCCACTGCGCCCGAGCGCGCAGGCGGCCGCCGCTTACCCGTACTGGTTTCCCGCGCTTGACAGCGCCGACCGGGCCAGAGAAACTCTGCGCAGTGCGCACGCCTACCCCCGACCACTCCCCGCTCATTGCGGCCCGCCATCCCTCCCTCATATCGCCCGACGATGAATGAACGCGACGCCCTGCTGACCACCGCAGTGCGCGCCGTCGAGACCGTCGACGGGGACAGGCAAAGCTGGACCGACGAGGACCGCTCGTGGTCCAGCCAGGCGGCGGCAGAGGCCGTCGGTGAAGGCGCCAGAGCCGCTGATTTCATCGCCTGCCGCGCGCGATTTGCGCTCGACCGCTTGCGACCGCGTGACCCCGGTTTCGTTCGCGTCGTAGACGGTCTGCTGTGGCGCGGCTGGATCGCTGCCCTGGTGATGGTGCTCTCCTTTGCCGCCGGTGTGCTCATCGACCGCATCGGATCGGGCCAGAACATCAACCTGCTGGCGCCACCGGTGCTCGGCCTGCTGGCGTGGAACGTCGCGGTCTACCTCTTGCTTCTCGTCAATAGCCTGCGCCGCGGTGGCAAACCAGCCCGTCAAGCGGGCCCCGTGCGCCGCGCGCTGGTCGCCGGCCTGGCCGGCAGCGGTCGCCGGCTGCGCCAACGCGGCGTCGCCATGCCGGCTGCCGTGCTGCCCCGACTGCTGGGCGACTGGAGTCAGATTGCCGCGCCTCTCTACGCCGCACGCGTCGCACGCCTGCTGCACTTCGCCGCCGCACTGTTTGCCGCCGGCATCCTGAGCGGGCTTTATCTGCGCGGACTGGCCTTCGAATATCGCGCCGGCTGGGAGAGTACCTTCCTCGACGCCGAAACGGTGCACCGCCTGCTGAGCGTGCTGCTGGCACCGGCGCTGTGGCTCACCGGTTCGCTCCTGCCCGACGTTGACCGACTCGCCGCGATCCGCTTCGGCGTCCTGCCGGCGACGGAAAACGCCGCGCCTTGGTTGCATCTTCTCGCCGCCACGCTGTTCATCGTCGTCATCGTGCCGCGCAGCGTTCTCGGTATTGCCAGCGGCCTGCTTGAACGCCATCGCCGCGCACGCCTGCTCGGCGACCTTGGCGACCCCTATTTCCAGCGCCTGCTGCACGGCTACCTGGCCGGACCGGCTCAGCTGACCGTCATCCCCTACAGCTATCACCCGGCGCCGGCAACGACGACCGGCCTGCAGCGGCTGCTCAGGCGGGTCTTCGGCGACAACGCGCAGCTCACCTGGGCGACGCCGGTGAGCTATGGCGGAGAAGAGACGCTACCGGCAGGCGGGCACCGCGAGGGCCACGGCCTGAGCGTCGCGCTGTTCAGTCTGCTGGCCACCCCGGAGCGCGAAACACAGGGCGCCTTCGTTCGTGCCGTGCGCGCCATGGGAAATGGCGGGCCGGTCCTCGTGCTGGTCGATGAAGCGCCGTGGCGCGCCCGTTTCGACCCCGATCCACGCCGTATCGAACAGCGCCGGGCCGCCTGGCGCAGCGAACTCGCCGATCTCGCCGAACTCGGGCTCACCCCGGTTTTCCTGGATCTCGCCCAAGCCGATCTGAACGCGGCGCAGGACGAGATCGAACGTCGTCTGGAGGGCTCGGCATGAGCGCAGATCGCATCTCCCTGTCGCTGATTTCGCATACCAACGCCGGCAAGACAACGCTGGCGCGGACGCTGCTCGGCTGCGACGTCGGCGAGGTACGCGACGCACCGCACGTCACCGTCGACGTCAACGCCTACTCGCTGATCAGCACGCCCGAAGGCGACGAATTGACGCTCTGGGACACCCCCGGGTTTGGCGACAGCGCCCGACTTGCCAAGCGCCTGCGCCAGCAGGGCAACCCCATCGGCTGGTTCGTCGGGCAGGTCTGGGATCGCTTTCGTGATCGCTCGATGTGGTTTACCCAGCAGGCGGTGGCCAACGTCCGCGACCAGGCCGACGTGGTGCTCTACCTGGTCAATGCCTCGGAGGAACCGGCTGACGCCGGTTACCTCGAACCCGAGCTTGCCGTTCTCGAGTGGATCGGCAAACCGGTCATCGTCCTCCTCAACCAGACCGGCCGTTCGCGACCGCCCGCCGAGGAAGCCGCCGAACACGACCGCTGGCGAAGCCTCCTCGGCGGCTATCCAATCGTCCACTCGGTGCTCCCGCTGGACGCTTTTGCACGCTGCTGGGTGCAGGAGATCACCCTCCTGCACGAAGTCGGCACGATGTTGCCGGCACAACGCGGGGAAGCCTACGCACGCCTGGTCGGCGCCTGGCAGGCGCGCCGTGAGGCACAGTTCGACGCGTCGATGGCGGTGTTGGCAGAAACGCTGGCGCGCGCCGCGCTGGATCTCGAAACCTTGCCCGAAACGCGGCTGACAGGAACGCTGCGCGACCTCAAGCGCGCGCTCGGTGTTGGCCGCAACGCGGCGGCTGGCGACGACGCTGCCGGGGACGACAAGGCGCGCGCCCTGCAGGCGCTCGCTTCGCGCGTCGACAGCGATCTGCAGGCGGGGCTCGATCGTTTGATCGCCATTCACGAACTCGAAGGCCACGCCAGCGAAGAGCTGCTGCGGCGCATCGCGCTGACCGTGAGCGTCGAAGCCCCGGTCAATGAGCGCAAGGCGGCGCTCATGGGCGGCGCGGTATCCGGCGCATTGACCGGCCTCGGCGTCGACATCGCGCACGCCGGCCTGACGCTCGGCGCCGGGATGATCACCGGCGCCGTCGTCGGCGCGCTGGGCGGCGCCGGCATTGCCCGCGGCGTCAATATGGCGCGCGGTCGACGCGGCACCACCTTGCGCTGGGACGACAGCTTCCTGTGCGAACTGGTGGTCAGCTCGCTGTTGCGCTACCTGGCCGTCGCGCATTACGGGCGCGGACGCGGCGAGTGGCGAGAAACCGAGTATCCGGCGTTCTGGCCCCCGCTGGTGACCGCGGCCGTCGCGGCGAGCAGGGCCAGGCTGCTGGCTGCCTGGGCCGGCCGCGAGACGGGCGTCGCGGCGAGCGACATCGACCCGGGCAGCGTTGCCGGCGCCGCCACGCCGCTGATCGCCGAGATCGCCCGCAAGCTGCTCGACGACCTCTATCCCGCTGCCCCGGGCTGAGCGAGAACAGAGCATGGAGTGGATGGCGCTGCTCGTCGCCGGCGTTTTCGAATGGGGCTGGCCGGTCGGGCTGAAGCTCGGCTGGTCGCCGAGTGGCGCCCATTGGGGCTGGCTGGCCTTCGCCGCACTGAGCATGGGCGCCAGCGGCGCGCTGCTGCTGATCGCGCAGCGGCAAATTGCCATGGGCACCGCCTACGCCGTGTGGACCGGCATCGGCGCCGTCGGTACCTTCGTTCTCGGCATACTCCTCTTTGGCGAAGCAGCAACGATAGAGCGTTTCTTCTGCGTTGCCCTGATCGTCGCCGGCATCGTCGGCCTCAAGATCGCCTCGAAGTAGGCGCCGGAACGATGGACTGGGTGGCACTTCTCGTCGCCGGACTTTTCGAGTGCGGCTGGCCGCTGGGGCTCAAACTCGGGCACGGCGAGCGCGGCACGCACTGGGGATGGATCTCCTTTGCCGGCGTGTGCATCGTCGCCAGCGGCGCACTGCTGCTCTACGCGCAACTGAGCATTCCGATGGGCACCGCCTACGCGGTATGGACCGGGATCGGCGCCGTCGGCACCTTTGCGCTCGGCATCGCGGTATTCGGGGAGGCGGCAACGCTGGCCCGTTTCTTCTGCATCGGCCTGATCGTCGCCGGCATCCTCGGCCTGAAGCTGGTGGCGTAGCCGCGCCGTTGCATTCAGGCAATCACGCGACAAGGCCGTCGCGAACGCCCCTGATCGCAGCCAACCGACTCATTGCACGCCTACCGGCGGCCAGGACAGGCGATAATGCGCGTCCCGTTTCAAACGCGGTGGCCTGCCTTCCGGCGACCGGTACTGCGCGCCAACTGACAGGCAGACCCATGCACCGAACCATTTTCGGCACCCCGATCGTCAACACCCTGCTGCGCGCTTTCTCGGTGAGCTTCCTGAAGCTCACCGGCTGGAAGATCGAGGGCAGTCTGCCGCCGTCGGCGAGCAAGAGCGTGTTGATCGCCGCTCCGCACACCAGCAACTGGGACCTGCCCTACACGCTGATGGTCGCCTTCGCCCTGCGGCTGAATATCTACTGGATGGGCAAGGCGCAGATTTTCAGGCCGCCGTTTCGCGGCCTGATGATGTGGCTCGGCGGCATCCCCGTTGCGCGCGAAACGGCCAACAATCTGGTCGCCGCGTCGGCAGCCGCGCTCAAGGCCGCCGATGGCCCGGTGCAACTGATCGTCCCGCCCGAAGGAACACGCAGCAAGACGCGGCAATGGAAGACCGGCTTCTACCATATCGCCGTCAGTGCACAGGTGCCGATCGTCCTCGCCTACATGGATTACGAGAAAAAGGTCAGTGGCCTGGGAGAAATCTTCGTGCCGACCGGCGACGTCGAGGCCGACATCGCTGCCATCAAGGCTTTCTATGCACCGTTCAAAGGCAGGAACGCCAGCCAGTACCACGCCGATTGATGCGCTGGCGCAGCGCGTATCAATCGGGCGATTCGACGGACTCCACCGGCTCCACCGACTCGGCAGAGGCGGAGGGTCCAGCCGGGGCGACGGGTGCAAGGTGCAGGTCCAGTGCATAGAACACGGCCAGAGCGGCGTAGGCGTCGTTGGCCGCATAAAGAAGCTGGTTCGGCAGCAGCGTCTGGCGCGCCCAGTTGGACGTCGTCACCGAGCGCGACTTCTGCAGGCGCTGTCCGAGGACCATGGCCACCGCGGCTTTCGCGCCAATCGTCTGGCGAATTCCCTTCCTGCGCAGCGCGTCCGCAAGATCGATCATCGCCCGAATGCTGGCGCCAAGCTTGCTCAGCAGCACCGTCCGATCCGACTTCAGCCCGAAGCCGACCTTCACCACCGCGTCTGATTCGACGACGCTCTTGATGAATTCGCACGCCGCCGCGCCTTCGACGCGGACGATGAAGGCCTGCTCGCGCAGCGCGAACTGGGCGACGTGCGGCCCGCTGGTCAGCTCACCCTTGGCAAAGGTCGGCTTGCTCTCGGTGTCGAAGCCGACGAAACCGGCACGCAGGATTTCGCCGCGCGCGGCCTCGAACTGCGCCGCTGTCCTCAGCAAATGAATACGCTCAAGGGGCAAGCCGGCAAAAGGCGGGAGCTGCGCAATTTCTTCCCGGGTCGGGCGCTGCGGAGCCATCGCATTCGTCATTCGCTGCATCACTTCGCTGTAAGGAACTATCTGTTCGCGCCGGCGCGAGAAGCGCAGGCGTCAGGCCAGGGATTATCGTCGAATCCGCTGTTCGGTGCAGGGTTGAATCTCCGGGGCCTATCGGAATACCATCGCGAGAGTTTCAACCCCGGTGCCGAGACCATTCCCCGTCTCCACAAGCTGCGGGCGGCGCACCGGGCAGCCACGCCGCGCCGGGGAATTGCCCACGATGTCCACCACACCAGGAGCGATCAATGGCCAAGAAGAGTGACGAAGTATGCGGTTTTCTCCCCAAAATCGACGCGCAGAGTCCGCAAGGCACTCTGGGGCGTCTCAAGCTCAGTGACCTCAAGCCCACCCAGAACGCCGTCGGCATGGACGAAGTGAACGTCAAGGTGGCGAAAATCAAGGAAAAGAGCGACAGCGCTCTGGAAGACTATCTCCTGCCGCGCACCGTCCCGGTGATCATCGGCAACGGCGGGCAGTTCTACCTCATCGACCACCACCACTTGAGCGTTTCGCTGTGGCGCGCCAAAGGCGACATGGAGGTCCCGGTCCTCGTCACGCGCAACTGGAATTCCATCGCGGGAAAGCACTTCTGGAAAACGATGGCCGCCAATAACTGGGTGTACCCCTTCGACGCCATGGGCGCCGGTCCGAACAATCCGAGCACACTCAAGCAGCACGTCAAAGACCTCGACAACGACCTGTATCGGAGCCTCTCCTGGCTGGTGCGCGAAGGCTACGGCTACGTCAAGGACCCCAATAACGCCATCTTCGCCGAGTTCAAATGGGGCAGCTTCTTCCGCACCCGCGTGATCTTCGCCGAGCAGCTGACGTGCAAGAAGAACTGCATGGAGATGACCCTGGAAGACATTCGCCAGGCCGACCCCGACGACTACGACGAGAAGATCGGCTGGGCGCGCTATTTGGCGAGTTCTCCCGAGGCGGCGGGACTGCCGGGATTCGTCGGTCGCTCGGGTTAGCGCGAGCGCGCTGGCAGGAAAGGCTGCGTAGCGAGCCCGATCAGCGGCGCGTTGCGCAGCCGCGAAGAGAGCCGTCGAGCCGTCGTAAAAACCGAATGGGCACCCAATGAGGTGCCCATTTTCCTGTGCTTCTGGCACGCCCGAGACGATTCGAACGTCCGACCCCTGCCTTCGGAGGGCAGTACTCTATCCAACTGAGCTACGGGCGCGTGCAGGACGGCAAGCTTAACCGGTTTGCCCTGGGCCGTCCAGCTCGGCACTTCTGGGCGGCGGCAAACGGCGTTACAATTCGTCATCTAACCCGCAGACAACCAAGGATTCGGCATGGCGCAAAAACAATTTTCTTCACGGACGATCCTGGTGATCACCATCGTCATCGCCGTTCTCCTGATGGTCGTCATCTGGCCGCTGTCGATGATCGGCAAGGGCAGCGCCCAGTCCGCCAGCGACGCCGACGCGATCTATGCCCGCATTCTGCCGGTGGCCAAGCTGGCGTACCAGAAGCCGGCAGCGACTGCAGCCGCAGGGGAGCCGCGTAGCGGCGAGGCGGTTTACAAGGCAGTCTGCATGGCCTGCCACGCCAGTGGCGCCGCCGGCGCGCCGAAGGCAGGCGACAAGGAAGCCTGGGCGCCGCGCATTGCCACCGGAACCGACGCACTGGTCGCCAGTGCCACCAACGGCAAGGGCGCGATGCCGCCCAAGGGTGGCGCCGCGGACCTGACCGACGACGAGATCAAGGCTGCCGTCGAACATCTGCTGGGCCTCGTCAAGTAAGGCGTTTGCTCGGGTGTAACAAAAAAAGAGACCGCAGGGTCTCTTTTTTTACCTGGGAAGAAGCTTCTTCCCAGGCTCACGGCGTGCGGCAGTGATTACTTGGTCGTAGCCGGAGCAGCACTCTCAGCCGCGGGTGCCGCGTCCATCTTCTCGCCTGCCACAGGCTTGGCCGCTGCCTTGTGAGCGGGCGCCTTTGCTTTTGGCTTGGCATCGTGCATCTTCTCGCCAGCCATCGCTTCCGGCTTGGCGGTCGCGCCTTCGACCGGGGCGGCGTCCATCTTATCGCCCGCCGGATGCTTGGCCACTGCTTTGTGCGCCGGCGCCTTCGCCTTCGGCTTGGCGTCGTGCATGGTTTCGGTAGCCATCGCTTCGGGCTTGGCGGTCGCTGCGGTGGCAGCAACTGCCGGGGTCACCGCGGGAGTCGCTGCAGGGGTCGCAACCGCTGGCGTCGTCGCAGCTGGCGTTGCGGCAACCGCTGCGGCTGGCTTGACGGCCTCGACGGCCTTGGTTGCGCCGGCGGCAGAAGGCGCTTGTGCGAAAGCGGCGGTGCTGAAAGCGGCGGCGATGGCAACGGCGATGATGTTCTTGAACATGTGGATCTCCTGAGATTGATTGGTATTGTGCGCTCGGCCGTTTTGCTGTTTCTGTTGTTTCGGCCTTGCCAGCATTAACGCGGGCGCTTGCCAATGCGATGTCAGGTCGCGCGTAACGTCGCGTAACGCGCTGTAACCACCTCCCGGAGCAGAGGGACTTGCCAGGATTCACCGGGCCTTGCCGAGCATCGCTTTCATCGCTGCCAGGCGGTCGGAGTTGGCGGCCTTGTCCGGCGGCGCGGCGCTCTTGCCGCCGGACACGCGCAGATCCTCGCTGCCCATTTCGGCGACGAAACGCGACGGCTCGCAGGGAATCGTTTCGCGGCCCTGCTTGCGTCGCTCGCAATAGCTCAGGTGCAGCGACCGCTGCGCGCGGGTGATTCCGACGTACATCAGGCGGCGCTCCTCCTCGATGCGGCCGTCGGCCTGCGCTTCGCGGTGCGGCAGAATGCCTTCTTCGATACCGATCAGAAAGACGTGCCTGAACTCCAGCCCCTTGGCGGCGTGCAGGGTCGATAGCTGGACGGCGTCGACGTCCGCCTCGTTCTTGTCGAGCAGGTTGATCAGGGCAATGGTCTGGGTGAGGTCGATCAGCGTCTTGTTTTCCTCCTGGCCCTTCTTGCCCAGCCAGTCGCAGAACTCCTGGACGTTGCCCCACTTTATTTGCGCCGCACGCTTCTCGTCGCGCTCGTTGAGCCAGTCCTCGTAAGCGATGGCGTCGAGCAGTTCGCCGAGTAGCTGCGCCGCCGGGTCGCGGTCGGCGCGCGCCTGCAGGCGATTGATGAATTCGCAGAATTCGAGCAGCGGCGCCAGCTGGCGCGGCTGCACGCGCTGCGCGAAGCCCTGTTCGAAAGCGGCGGCGAACAGCGACAGGTGGCGTTCGCCAGCGTAGCCGCCGAGCGCCTGCAGCGTGCTGGCGCCGACGCCACGCCGCGGCGTGCCCACCGCACGGATGAACGCCGGGTCGTCGGCGTCGTTGGCCAGCAGGCGCAGATAGGCGACGAGATCCTTGATCTCGCTCTTCTCGAAGAACGACTGGCCGCCGGACAGCAGGTAGGGGATGCGCTGGTTGCGCAGGAAATGCTCGAGCGCCCGCGCCTGGAAGTTGCCGCGGTAGAGGATGGCGTAATCGCGGAACGCGCCGCGATGCTCGAAGCGGTGCGCCTGCAGCTTCATGACCACCGCCTCGGCTTCCTTTTCGTTGTCCTGGCAGATGCTGACGGTGATCGGGTCGCCGTGGCCGAGGTCGGACCACAGCTTCTTGTCGAACAGCTTTTCGTTGTGCGCGATCAGCGCGTTGGCCGCCTTGAGGATGCGCACCGTCGAGCGATAGTTCTGTTCGAGCTTGATCAGCTTGAGCTGCGGATAGTCGCGCGGCAACCCGCGCAGATTTTCGATGTCGGCGCCGCGCCAGCCATAGATCGCCTGGTCGTCGTCGCCGACCGCGGTGAACGCGGCGCGCGGTCCGGCGAGCAGCTTGAGCAATCTGTACTGGCTGGTGTTGGTATCCTGATATTCGTCGATGAGCAGGTAGCGCAGGCGGTTCTGCCACTTCTCGCGCACTTCCGGATGATTTTCGAAGAGCGCCACCGGCAACGCGATCAGGTCGTCGAAATCGACCGCCTGATACGCCTGCAGAGTCGCCGAATAGCTGGCGAAGGCGTTCGCGGCGAGCAGTTCGGTGTCGTTCTGCGCTTCCTTGCGCGCCTGATCGGGCGAGACCAGCGCGCTCTTCCAGTTCGAGATCAGCGATTGCAGCTTGCGGATGACCGCCTTGTCGACGCTGGCGGCCAGTTCGGAGACGATGGCAAAACAGTCGGTGGAATCGAGAATCGAGAAGTTCGGCTTGTAGCCGAGCGTGCGCGCTTCCTCGCGCAGGATGCGCACGCCGAGCGCGTGGAAGGTCGAGATGGTCAGGCCTTTCGACGGCTTGTCGGCGAGCAGCTTGCTCACCCGCGCCTGCATTTCCTTCGCCGCCTTGTTGGTGAAGGTGATGGCGGCGATATTGCCCGGGCTGAAACCGCAGACCTCGATCAGATAGGCGATCTTCTCGGTGATCACCCGCGTCTTTCCCGATCCGGCGCCAGCCAGAACCAGCAGCGGACCGTCGAGGTAGCGGATCGCTTCGCGTTGCGGGGGGTTGAGCGAGGACATCGGGCGGGCGGACACCAGCGGGGGCGGAAGCGGGGGGCGATTCTAGCATGCTCGCCGAGGGCCACCGAGCTGGCGCCGGGCCGGCCAGCGGCAGCGAGGCGCGACGAGACGTTCCGTCCTTGCCCTGGGCACGGTTTCGTCAGAACATGACGGACCTTGCCCTCAAGCTGCCTCGCCAACCCTGAGCCTCCCCGCCATGTCGCCATGTCTTCGCTGATTCGCCGTCTGTTGCTTGCTGTGCCCGTCGTCGTGCTGATCGGCGGAGGCGTGTGGTGGGCAACGCGGCCAGAGCCGGTGGCGGTGGTGTTCAGGGAAATCGAACGCGGCCTGGTCGAATCGACGATCGCCAACACCCGCGCCGGGACCATCGAAGCCTGCCAGCGCACCAAGCTGTCGACGATCACCGGTGGCCGCATCGAGGTGCTGGCGGTCAGGGAGGGCGACCGCGTCGAGAAGGGCCAGCTGCTGATGAAGCTGTGGAACGACGACCAGCAGGCGCAGCGGGCGTGGTACGCCACGCAGGTGGCCACCGCTCGCCAGCGCGTAAACGAAGCCTGCACCGTCGCCGCCAACGCCGAACGCGAGGCCGAGCGACAGGCGAGCCTGCGCGCCAAGGGCTTTGTGTCGCCCGCCAAGGAGGACAGCGCGCGCAGCGAGGCGCAGGCCAGGAGCGCCGGTTGTGCCGCCGCCAGGGCCGACGTCGTGCAAGCCGAAGCGCGAGTCCGCCTGACCCGCGTCGAGGAGGGCCGGACCGTGCTCTACGCGCCTTTCGCCGGCACCGTCGCCAAGATCGTCGGCGAGGTCGGCGAGTACTCGACGCCGTCGCCGCCGGGCGTGCCGACGCCGCCGGCGATCGACCTGATCGACGACTCGTGCCTGTACGTCAAGGCGCCGATGGACGAAGTCGATGCGCCGCGCATCGCTGCCGGGCAACCGGTGCGGATCAGCCTCGACGCGCTGCCCAGGCAATCGTTCCCGGGCAAGGTCAAGCGCGTCGCGCCCTACGTCTCGGCGCTCGAGAAGCAGGCGCGCACGGTCGATATCGAGGCCACTTTCGACGACCCGACGGCGCCCGGCAAGCTGCTCGTCGGCTACAGCGCCGACATCGAAGTGATCCTCGACGTGCGCGAGAACGTCGTCCGGGTACCGACCTCGGCGCTGCTCGAAGGCGGACGAGTGCTGGTCGCCGGCGCCGAAGGCAGGCTCGAAGAGCGCAAGGTGAAGACCGGTCTGGCCAACTGGGAGTTCGCCGAAGTGCTCGACGGGCTGGCGCCGGGTGACCGCGTCGTGACCTCGCTCGAACGCGCCGGCGTCAAGGCCGGCGCGCCTTATTCGGTCGACGGCCAGGCGGCCGCCGGCCGCTAGCCAATGGGCGCAGCGCTGATCGAACTGGCCGGCATCGAGCGCGTTTTTCAGCTCGGCGACAGCGAGGTGCACGCGCTGCGCCGCCTTGACCTGACCATCGCCGCCGGCGAGTACGTCGCGGTGATGGGCCCGTCCGGCTCGGGGAAATCGACGCTGCTCAACCTCCTCGGCCTGCTCGACCGCCCCAATGCCGGCACCTACCAGCTCGCAGGCCGCGACGTCACCACGCTGTCGGCGGAAGAGCAGGCGCGGGTACGCAGCGAGCGCATCGGTTTCGTCTTCCAGAGCTTTCACCTGGTGCCGCGCCTGACCGCCGCCGAGAACGTCGCCCTGCCGATGATTCTCGCCGGCATCGCGCCCGCGCAACGTGCCGAGCGGGTGGCGCAGACGCTGCGCGACTACGGGCTCGAGAACCGCGCCGACCATCGCCCGGACCAGCTCTCCGGTGGCCAGCGTCAACGCGTGGCGATCGCCCGCGCGACGATCATGCAGCCGGCCGTGATTCTCGCCGACGAGCCCACCGGCAACCTCGATCGCGCCACCGGCGAGGAAGTCATGCGCCTGCTCGAAACGCTCAACGGCCGCGGCGTGACGCTGATCGTCGTCACCCACGACGGCGCCCTCGGCGCGCGCGCCAGGCGCCAGCTGCTGATGGAAGACGGCGCGCTGCAACACGACAGCGCGCCCCCTGAAGCGACCACCAGCACGTGCGTACTCCCGACCTGATCCGCTTCGCCCGCGACGCGGCGACCGGCAATCCCCTGCGCACCTTCCTGCTGGTGCTGGCGATGGCCATCGGCGTGGCCGCGGTCGTCGTCCTCACCGCGCTCGGCGACGGCGCCCGCCGCTACGTGCTCAGGGAGTTCTCGTCGATCGGCAGCAACCTGGTCATCGTCCTGCCCGGGCGCTCGCAGACCGGCGGCTTCAACCCCGGCAACGCGGTCACCAGCACGCCGCGCGACCTGACCATCGACGACGCGCAGGCGCTGCTGCGCGCCAACGCCGTGCACCGCGCCGCACCGCTGGCCGTCGGCACGTCCGAGATCAGCTTTGCCGGCAAGCTGCGCGAAGTAATGGTCGTCGGCACCACCGCCGAGTTCATCGACGTGCGCCGCCTGGCGCTCGCACAGGGGCGCTTCCTGCCCACCGGCGACTGGCGTCGTGGCGTTTCGGAGGCGGTCATCGGCGCCAAGGTGCGCGACGAAATGTTCGGCCACGAGTCGGCGCTCGGACAACTGGTGCGCGTCGGCGACCGCCGCTTTCGCATCGTCGGCGTCCTCGCGTCCAGCGGCCAGGGGCTGGGGATGAATACCGACGAGCTGGTCATCGTCCCGGTGGCGCTGGCGCAGGCGATGTTCAACAGCAACACCCTGTTCCGGATTCTCGTCGAAGCGAGCAGCCGCGAAGCGATCGAACCGGCCAAGGTGCAGGTGACCGAGATCATCAAGCAGCGTCACGACGGCGAGGAGGACGTGACGATCATCACCCAGGACGCCGTTCTCGCCACCTTCGACCGCCTGCTCGGAACGATGACCCTCGCCGTCGCCGGCATCGCCGCCATCAGCCTGGCCGTCGCCGGCATCCTGGTGATGAACGTGATGCTCGTCTCGGTCGCCCAGCGCACCGCCGAAATCGGTCTGCTCAAGGCCCTCGGCGCCACCGGCACGACGATCCGCAACGCCTTCCTGACCGAAGCGGCGATGCTCTCGGTCGCCGGCGCCGTGCTCGGCTTCGTCTTGGGGCAGGCGGGCGCGGCGCTCATCCGCCAGCTCTACCCGGTCTACCCGGCCTTCCCCCCCGACTGGGCCGTGCTCGCCGCGCTCGGCACGGCGCTCGTCACCGGCGTGCTCTTCGGCGTCCTGCCCGCCAGCCAGGCCGCGCGGCTGGATCCGGTGCTGTCGCTGTCCCGGCGTTGAGCCGGCGACGGAGCGGGCGAGAACTCTGACGAGCGGCACGCACCTACGCCGTCATTGCGAGGAGGCAAAGCCGACGCGGCAATCCAGCTCCACCCTCTTACTTCTTCACCGCCGACGCATCGCCACCGCCAGGAGAAAGATCTCTGGCTTGCCACGTCGGCTGCGCCTCCTCGCAATGACGCACTGGCGAGGCGCATGGTGTACATGGCGAGGAAATCACTTGCCCGCCGTAACCTCGACAGCACACCCACTCACCGGGCATTACAATATTCGCCAACGCAATCCAGAAGGAGGCGCGAGACATGGCGACGACACTTACCAGCAAGGGTCAGGTCACCATCCCCAAGCAGATTCGTGATGCCTTGAACCTGGCACCCGGTTGCTCCGTGGATTTCTCGGTCAATCGCGAAGGGGATGTCGTAATCCACAAGGCCGGCGCGAGGCCGAGTCACAAGCCCGACCGCTTCGAAGCTGCCCGTGGCAAAGCCGATGTCAAATGGCGGACTAACGAGCTGATGGCGCTACTGCACAGTGAGAGTGAGGGCTGATGCTGCTGGTCGACACCAAGGTGTTCGCCGACTTCTTCATCGGTGCGCATGCCGCTGTATCGCGATTTCCGCTATTGACCCGAGATACGCGACGCTACACCTCCTATTTTTCCGAGGTGACACTGATCGCACCAGAAGCCTCGCCATGAATGATTCTCAACCGTCCTGCCCAGCCAGATTGAACCCCCTATTGGGGCATTCGCAGAGGGGAGGCGGTCGCATGACCACCGCTGGCGTTTTGGCTCGACCTCCCCGAATTTCGCCACCGAGTTCCCTGGATCTGGATTTGAGCTCCCTGAGAGAGGTAACTATCCGGAGATTCCGGATAGTTCGCCGGGAAGGCGCTCGGCAGGTAGCGCGAGAAACGCGTCGTGACTTTTGCCCAAGGCACAGGGGAGGACCCGACCTCCTGCGTTTGACTCCGCACGTGCGGCCCCCCCTGCGGATCCTTGGCTTGGCCCGACGGTGCACGGTCGCGGCTCACGATGGGGCTTGTCATGAGGGATCCTGAACTCTCATCAGGGCTGTTCCGGGGCAATTCGGGCTTATTCGGGCCAATTGGGGCTATTTCTCTGCAAGAGAATGCCGATTTGACTCCGATTGGTCGAGTCCAGCCATGTCCTCGAATGGGTGACGCCGCGCACTTGGGCTCCGCACAATCCCCGAACGCTCCGCACTTTTGCAGTCGAGCTCCGCACATTTTAGGGACGCTCGAAAGCGCAAGCCTACCCAGGCGGCGCTGGCAAAGCAGCCCGGCGAGAAGAAATTGACCTGGGGTGATCCGACATGATCGCCAGGGTCCAGCTCTGGGGCCGGACGATCGGCGCCGTGTCGCGGCCGGAAGGACGGGACGTCGCGGCCTTTCAGTACGACCCGGAGTTCGCGCGCAGCGGCATCGAGATTGCGCCGCTGACCATGCCCCTGAACGAGCGGGTGTATGAATTCCCGGCGTTGCCGCGCGAGGCCTTCCACGGTTTGCCGGGACTGCTCGCGGATTCGCTGCCGGACCGCTTCGGCAACGCCTTGATCGACGCCTGGCTGGCCACGCAGGGCCGCAGGCCGGAGAGTTTCAACGCGGTGCAGCGCCTTTGCTACACCGGCAGGCGCGGCATGGGTGCGCTGGAGTTTATGCCGGCACGGGGGCCGCGAGGGCGCGAGGCAAGGCCGGTCGACGTCGCTGCGCTGGTACGGCGGGCGAGCGAAGTCCTGACGCATCGGGACGATCTCCAGGAACGTTTTCACCAGGCGGGCAAGGCGAAGGCGCTGCGCGACCTCCTGAGCGTCGGCACGGCCGCCGGCGGGGCGCGGGCCAAGGCGGTGATCGCGTGGAACCCGACGACCAGCGAGGTGCGTTCGGGACCAATCGCGGCCGGCGACGGTTGCGAATACTGGCTGCTGAAATTCGACGGCGTTTCCGGCAACAAGGACAAGGAGCTGGAAGATCCGCAGGGATACGGCGCCATCGAGTACGCCTATCACCTGATGGCCAAGGCGGCGGGGATCACGATGAGCGCCTGCCGGCTGCTCGAGGAGAACGGACGGCGGCACTTCATGACCCGCCGCTTCGATCGCCTGCCGGGTGGGGAAAAGCTGCACATGCAGTCGCTGGCCGCACTGGCGCATTTCGATTTCAACCACGCCGGCGCCACGGCCTACGAGCAGGCACTGCTGACCCTCCACCAATTGCGGCTGCCAATGGCCGCCGTCGAGGAGCAGTTCCGACGGATGGTCTTCAACATCGTCGCGCGCAACCAGGACGACCACGTGAAGAACATCGCCTTCCTGATGAACCGGGAAGGCGAGTGGTCGCTCGCCCCGGCCTTCGACCTCACCTACAGCTACAATCCGTCGGGGGCCTGGACGGCCACGCACCAGATGACGCTGAATGGAAAACGGGACGGGTTCGCGCGCAATGATTTCAAGGCCTGCGCGCAGGCGGCGCTGATGAAACGGGGCCGCGCGGCGACGATCATCGCGGAAGTGCAGGCAGCCGTGCAGCGCTGGCCCGAGTTTGCCGCCGAGGCGCGCGTCGCCGACGAACGGCGCGACGCCATTCAAACGACCCACAGACTGTCTTTTCCGGAAAGATGATCCGCCCCCGCGACTCCCTGCTCCTTGCCCTGCGCGCGATCACCGCGCACCGCCTGCGCAGCTTCCTGACCCTGCTCGGCATTGCCGTCGGCGTCGCGGCGGTGATCCTGCTGACGTCGATCGGCGAGGGCATCCATCGCTTCGTGCTCGCCGAATTCACGCAGTTCGGCACCAACGTCATCAGCGTCTCGCCCGGCCGGACGAAAACCGCCGGGCACGCGCCGAGCGGCATTCCGACGTCGGTGCGGCCGCTGACCCTCGACGACGCGCGCGCCCTCGAACGTCTGCCGCACATTACCGGCATGACGGCGACCGTCTGGGGAAATTCCGAAGTCAATGCCAATGGCCGCCTGCGGCGCACGACGGTCAATGGCGTCAGCGCCGACATGCTCAAGGTGTTCAGCATCAAGGTGCGCAGCGGCCAGTTCCTGCCCGCCGAGGACGCCGACAGCGCGCGCGCCTTCATGGTCCTCGGCGCACGCCTCAAGGAGGAGCTGTTCGGCACCGCCAACCCGCTCGGTGCCAAGGTACACGTCGGCGGCATGCAGTTTCGCGTCATCGGCGTCCTCGAAGCCAAGGGGCAGTTCCTGGGCATCGATCTCGACGACGCCGCGTACATCCCGACGGCACGCGCGCTCGAGCTGTACAACCGCGACGGGATCATGAAGATCGACCTGTCGTACGAGGAAGGGGTGCGTGCCGCCGGCGTCAGCGCGCTGGTCAGGAGCACGCTGACGGCTCGCCACGGCCGCGAGGATTTCACGATCACCACCCAGGAAGACATGCTGCGCACGCTGTCGAACATCCTTGACGTGCTGACCATGGCCGTCGGCGCGCTGGGCAGCATCTCGCTGCTCGTCGGCGGTGTGGGCATCGTCACCATCATGACCATCGCGGTCAACGAGCGGACGGGCGAGATCGGCCTGCTGGTCGCCCTCGGCGCGCCACGCCAGACGATCCTTGGCCTCTTCCTCGGCGAAGCGGTCGCCCTCTCGGCGCTCGGCGGATTGATGGGCCTGCTGCTCGGCTTCGGGCTGGCGCAGTTGATCCACCTGCTGGTCCCGGCGCTCCCGGTACATACGCCGCTGAGCTTCGTCGCCCTCGCCGAACTCATCGCCGTGGCCATCGGCCTGCTGGCCGGCGTCCTGCCGGCCCGGCGCGCGGCTCGGCTGAACGCGGTGGACGCGTTGCGCGCCGAATGAGACGCCGCGGATCGGCGGAGGCCAGCTGGCGCTGGCGCTTTCCGCCGTTGACCCTGGCGCACGAAGGGTGTCGGTAATTTTTACAGTCGACAACGATCCAGCCTGTACAGGAAACAAGATAGATCGTTAAAACAGCTTCTTGCGCCTTGCGGCGCATTTCTTGCTTGCGAGTTGACGTTCGTCAAACCGACGTGGATCAACTGGAAAGGAGTACAAGATGAACAAGCTTCTCCGCATCCTGGCGTTGCTCTTGGTGGTCGGCGTTCCGACTTCGGCCAGCGCTGCTTTGCAGCAGTTGACCAATCTCTTCGTCTTTGGCGACAGTCTTTCCGATGGTGGCAACAGCGGGCTGCTGAGCCAGGCGGCTACCGGCGGCACGGTCACCTTCCCGCCGCCGCCCTATTACAACGGTCAGTATTCGAACGGCCCGGTCGCCGTCGAATATCTGTGGAACATGTACAACCCGGGCAATACCAGTTTCGGGCCTTCGCTGGCCGGCGGAACCAACTATGCGATCGGCGGCGCGACCACCGGGCTGGAGAGCTTCAGTTCGGTCAATCCGAACGTGCCCGTCGCGCTGCAGCCGGTCTACGCGCAGAAAAGCAACGCCTGGCAGCTGGCGTCCTTCGCGACCCAGAGCCCGGTCTTCGACCCGGCGACTTCGCTCTTCGTCGTGTGGTTGTTCCCGAACGACGTGTTTTACGCGGATACCACCGCAACGCTGCCCGGGATCGTGCCCGGTTCCGCCGGTGGCGCCAACGTGATCAGCAATGGCGTCGCGAACATCGTGGCCACGGTGCAGACGCTGGCCACCGCCGGGGCGCAACACGTCCTGGTGGCGAACATGCCGGACCTCGGGCAAACCCCCGGCTTTCTCGGTAACGTCGGCCTGTCGGGCTTAAGCGCCCTCTTCAACAACAGTCTTGGGCTGGCGATGAGCGCGCTCGATGCGGCACTGCCCTCGCTCGAGATCGTCCAGTTCGATACCGCCGCGACACTCAGCGAGATCATCGCCAACAAGGGCGCCTATGGTTTTGACGTCACGGACCAGGCGTGCGTCAATAACCTCCTCAACGGTCAGTGCAATCCGGCCACCTGGATGTTCTGGGACGGGGTACACCCGACGACCAGGACGCATGAGATCCTGGCGGCAAGGTTCTTCTCCGCAGTGCCCGAGCCGAGCGCCATTCTTCTGTTCGCGATCGGCTTCGTCGGTCTGCTGGTGACCGGCCGGCGCAAGGCGCTGTAGGCGACCTCGCTGGTTTGCCCGGAGCCCCGCTGCGGCGGGGCTCGTCGCGTGGCGAACACGCGTTTTCTTTCTCCAGGGGTCATCGATGGGCGACATTCCGCTGCGCATTTATCACAACAACCGCTGCTCGAAGAGCCGTGCCGCCTGCCAGTTGATCGCTGACAGGGGCTTCGAAGTGGAGGTGGTCGACTATCTCAAGACGCCGCCAAGCCGGGACGAGCTGCGCGCGCTGCTCGACAAGCTGGGAATGAAACCGGCGGAACTCGTGCGTCGCGGCGAAGCGGTGTTCAAGGAAAACTACGCCGGACGTTCGCTGAGCGACGACGAGTGGCTGGACGCGCTGGCCGCACACCCGATTCTCATCGAGCGCCCGATCGTCGTGCGCGGCGAGCGGGCGGTTCTCGGCAGGCCGCCGGAGAAGGTATTGGAGTTGCTGTAGGCGCGGCGGGAGCGGCGACGGCAGGACGGACGGCGCTCCTGGCGCGGTGCCCCAGGTTTCAACGCGTGACCGGACAGGTGCTCCCTGGACTGCCGCGTCGCTTCGCTCCTCGCAGTGACGGCCACGCGGCGCGACGCCAACAGGGACTCCCTACTTGCGCGCGCCGCCCTTTACCGACCAGGAATCCCTGAGCGTCACCGTGCGGTTGAAGACCGGCGCGCCAGGCTGCGAGTCGAGGCGATCGGCTACGAAATAGCCGTGCCGTTCGAACTGGAAGCACTCTTCGGGCTGAACGCCCTTCAGCGAGGGCTCGAGCCAGGCCTGGATGACGCGCATGCTGTCCGGATTCAGGTCAGCGCGGAAATCGCGCTCGACGCCTTCGGGGTCACCGTCGCGCCTGGCGCCCGGTGACGGAACCGCGAACAGCCGGTCGTACAGGCGCACTTCGGCGCGACAGGCCTCGGCCACCGAAATCCAGTGCAGGTTGCCCTTGACCTTGTAGCCGTCGGCGCCGGGCGTGCCGCTCTTCGAGTCGGCGAAGTATTCGCAATGGACGGCGCTGACGACACCGCTGTCGTCACGGTCGAAGCCGGTGCATTTGACGACATAGCCGTAGCGCAGGCGGGCCATGTTGCCCGGGTAGAGGCGGTGGTAACCCTTGCTCGGCTGGGCCATGAAGTCCTCGCGCTCGATCCACAGCTCACGGCCAAAGGGCATCGCGCGCTTGCCGGTTTCCGGCTTCAGCGGGTGGTTGGGCGCAAAGCACTCCTCGCTTTCTCCGGCCGGGTAGTTGTCGATGATCAGCTTGAGCGGATCGAGCACCGCGACGCGGCGTTCGGCCGCGTCGTTGAGCACTTCGCGCATGCAATCCTCGAGCAGCGAGTACTCGATCAGCGAGTCGGATTTCGAAACGCCGACGCGCTCGGCAAAGAGGCGAAAACCGGCCGCCGGATAGCCGCGCCGGCGGGCGCCGACCAGCGTCGGCAAACGTGGGTCGTCCCAGCCGCTCACGTGCCTTTCCTCGACCAGCTGGATCAGCTTGCGCTTCGAGAGGACGATGTAGGTCAGGTTCAGTCGCGAGAACTCGATCTGCTGCGGCAGTGGCCGCTGCAACAGCCCGCCTTCGGCCAGCCGCTCGAGCAGCCAGTCATAGAAAGGTCGCTGGTCGGCGAACTCGAGCGTGCAGATCGAGTGGCTGATGTTCTCGAGCGCATCTTCGATCGGATGCGCGTAGGTGTACATCGGATAGACGCACCAGCGGTCGCCGGTGTTGTGATGGCTGGCGTGGCGAATGCGGTAGATCGCCGGATCGCGCAGGTTGATGTTCCCGGCCGCCATGTCGATACGCGCGCGCAGGATGTGCGCGCCGTCGGGGAACTCGCCCTTCTGCATGCGCTTGAAGAGGTCCATGCTTTCGTCGGCGCTGCGCTGGCGGAACGGCGAATCGGCGCCGGCTTCGGTGAGCGTGCCGCGGCTGGCGCGCATTTCCTCGGCGCTCTGGCTATCGACGTAGGCGTGGCCGCTGCTGATCAGGTATTCGGCGAAGGCGACCATCCAGTCGAAGTAGTTGGACGCGAAATAGAGGTTGCACTCGCTGTCGGCCGACCCTTCGACGAGCGGGCCTTCCCAGGAAAAGCCGAGCCAATGCACGGCATCGATGATCGAATCGACGTATTCCTGCTCTTCCTTCTCGGGGTTGGTGTCGTCGAAACGCAGGTGGCAGCGACCGCCGTAGTCCTGCGCCAGCCCGAAGTTCAGGCAGATCGACTTGGCGTGGCCGAAGTGCAGATAGCCGTTCGGCTCGGGCGGAAAGCGCGTGCGGATCCTGGCCGGGTCGAGTTCACCGGCGAGTTGCTGCGCGGCCGGCCCGGGCTGGCCCGACCATCGGCGCGCCACGTGCTTTCCGGCAGCAAGGTCGGCTTCGATGAGGTTGCGAATGAAGTTCGTGCTGGCGACTGCGGCGATGCTCGCCGAATGACTGCTGGGCTCCTGGCTCACGGGAAAATCCTTGATTCGAGAAGCCTCGCATTTTACCCGCCCGGGCCGGCGCCACCGCCGCTTTTCGCGGCCAGAGCGTGCGCTCGCGCTTCGAAGGCGCTGACCATGCCGGCGGCCATCGGCACGACCATGAGCTGAATCACCGGCATCAGGAACAGCGAGCGGGTCTCGCAGTCGAGCGCGAAGTCGACGTGGCAGCGATCGTCGGCGAGCGGCGTGAAGGCCCAGAGGATGTCGAAGTGAGCGAACGAGCGATCGCTGGAACGAACGCTGATCCGGTGCGGGCGGTCGAGTTCGGTGCGCGTGCGGAAGCGATGCAGCAGCAGCCCGAGCGCCAGGCTCTGCTCGGTTTCGTAGGCCGCCTCTTCGCGGCGAACGATCCTCGCCTCGCAGACCAGCGGCACGAACTCGGGGTAGCGTTCGACATCGGCGACGACATCGAACAGGCACTCGGCGGGGAGCGCAATGGCGCGACTTTCGCGATGGGTTGCCATGGGCTGCTGCCTCCTGATTGCCGTTTCACTGCTCACCGTCCTGATCGGAGACTGGCGGCGCAGGGCGCAGAAGCACGCGCCGAGTACGGGGGCCCGGCAGCACCGCGCATGCGAAACAGCAGCGATCATAGCAATCACTGACCGCTTGCGCGCAGTGGGATTGCCGTGGCACTCGCCCGGCGTGCCGCGGGCCGAGCAGGGAACGGGGCACGAACTTAAGCAGAACTCGACGCTCAGAGAAAAAAAAACGGCCACGCTCGCGTCGCGACGCTCCGCCTGCAAAGGGCTGCTCGACTTCCCGATTTCCCGATTTCCCGATTTCCCGATTTCCCGATTTCCCCGTGTGTGTTACAGCGAATGACTGGAGGACTCTCCCATGACCGCACCAGAAGCGTTTGAATATTCCCTGTCGGGCCTGTCGCTCAGATCCGTACGTCTGGCCACCGTGGTAAACAACCAGTTTGTCGTCATGCCGACTGCCCCTGCCCCCGCCGCAGCGCCAGTCGCCAGGGGGAAAGCCGCGACGGCGAAGCGGGCCGTGCTGGCGCCAGTTGCTGCGACGCCCGGCGGCAAGGCCCTTGTCGCGAGCACCGACGCGCTGGGAAAGAAAGGCGTCAGCATTCGTGTCGCGCAATCGGATGACGGGACCAGCCGCTCGAGCCTCGACCTCCAGGAGGACGGCTTTACCTTCGATCTGCTCTTCACAGACTTCGCCAGCAGCAGCAATCAGGACTTTGTCTTCGACCAGGTAAAAGTCGTCCTGAAGGCCGACCAGGAGAAGTCGCGTCTGATCTTCAGCGGTATCCTGCGCATGCGCAGCGCCCTGCTGCGGCCCTTGCAGAAATTCATCAGGCAGGACGAAGGTCTGCTGGTCGGCGGCACACTGGACGTCAGCAATCAGGACCTGGCGCAGAAACTCAGGCCGTCGGGCATGATCCTGACCAGCGCCGCCAGCTTTCACGTCGCGCTCGGCGACGATGTCGTCTTCAGCGATCTGCAGCTCGGTGTCGAAATCAAGCCGGCGAAGTCTTCGCCAGGCGCAGCGACGGCCTGGAGCGTGCTGCCGAGCCTGGAGGGCAAGGTGGCGCTCGCGAACCTCGGCCACCAGGCGGTCGACTGCCGCTGTCGAATCGAATACGCCGGGAAAGCGCTGAAGGTCAGCGCGCAAGCCGCGCGGGTGGACGGACTGTTCGGCATCTCGACCTTGTCGCTCAAGGAGCTGAAAGCCGACTTCGCGGTGGGCGGGGAGAAATCCATACGGCTGCAGGCCAAGCTTGACGCCGCCGGCAAGACCTACGCGCTCGGCGGCGTCCTGAACCGGAAATACAGTGCCCTGTACGCCGAGATCGGCGATTTTTCGCTGACCGACCTGCAAGCCCTCTTTCAGGAGGTCACCTCTCTGAGCCTCGCCCTGCCGGATTTCGCGGTGACGCTGAGCGAAGTCCACCTCGCCATGGCGACGGCCAAATGCAAGCTCGGCGAGCAGGCTTTGGCAGAAGGCGTGACCCTGGGGGCCAGCTTGCAGGCGCACGGTCACCAGTGTCAGGCGCTGGCGCAGATATCTTCCAGCGGAATGGCCTTCACCGGCGACCTTGGGGAATTGACGATCGGACCGCTCACCGTGAAGAAGGCACGGCTGCAGATGCAGTTCTTCACCGCTGCCAGTGGTCGGGCGAGTCAATTCGCCGTCGTCGGCCAGGCCGTCATCGAAGGATTGGAGCTCGACTGCCGGCTGGCCTACGAAAAGGGCGCCGACGGCTGGACGGCGATTGTCTATGCCGCCATCCACGCCGAGAGTTTTGCTTTCTCGGCGATCATTCCCGCGGCAAGAAAGACCTTTGTCGACTCGCTGACCTTTTCCAAGGCGGCGTTCATCTACGCCTCGCACGACGGCCGGACGGAGGATCCCGATTTTTCCTTTGCCGTGCGCAAGGGTCTGCAACTGATGTGCGTGCTGCAGGAGATCCCGGCGCTTTCGGATCTCACGGGCAACAGGCAAGTGGGTCTCGAACTGTCGGCCTACTACGGGAAGGGCGTCGACATTGGCATTGCCCTGCCCGACACTCGGCTGCAGCTCGGCAACTCGGTCGCCTGCAATCCCTTCCAGGTCAGGATCGTGATTTCGCCAAAGCCGTCGTTCAACCTGATCTTCGGTCTGGACGTGAGCGTTCCCCGGCAGGATGAAGTATTGCATTTCGACGCCCAGTTGGCGGTGGGGATCGAGGGCGCTTCCGGCTCGGGAACCATGAAAGCCTATTGGCAGAACCCTTTCGGTGTGCAAGGCCTCAGGATCGGTCCCGCGCTGGCGCTGGAACTGGGCATACTCTATCCCGTCTTTCTGACGACCGGTACGCCATCCGACTTCGGCTTCGCCGGCGGTCTAGTGCTGGGCGACGTCACCGCCAATATGGCGGTGAAGATTTCCGAGGATCCCAGCGAGGAGATCCTCTATGGCGAACTGCAGGAGTTGTCGCCAGCCAACCTGGTGAGTTTTGCCGAACAGGTATCGAAGCTGAAGCTGCCGGCGGACGCCGTCCCCAATTTTTTCACCCTGCACGAACTCAAGATCTACTGTGCGCCGGCAGGTGGAAGCATTGGCACGATCAGCTTTGAGCGCGGTTTCAGCTTCGCCTGCGATCTCGTGTTGTTTGGCAGGAAGGCTGCCGCGTACACGCGCCTGTCCGACGACGGCGTTGTCGCCAAAGCTCATCTCGACCGGCTCACGATCGGCCCGCTGAAAATATCTGGCGAAGCAGGCCGGAACGCGATTCTTGATCTGCAGTTGACCACCGCCAGACAATCGCTCCTGGTCGACGGCGCCATCGATTTCCTCGGTGCAAGCACCGCTGTCATTGCCGACATCTCCAACCGGGGGATCGAATTTCATTTCCGGCAGAGTTTTCTTGGGCTCCTGAGCTACCAGATCGACGGCGTCAGCGAAGGCTCGATTGGCGAACCCGCCACACTGGATTTCCTGCTCGCTGGAGAGTTTGACAATCAACTGACCGCGTATCTGAAAGATGACCTGGCGCGCAAACTGCACTCAGCAACCAGCGTCGTCGAAACGGACCTCAAGGCGGCGACGAGAGACGTTGACCGGGCCGAGCGGATTTACAAGGCCGAATTCGACAAGGCGAAGAAGGCGCTTGAGCGGGCGCAGGCCGACGCGAGCCGCTTGCTCGAACAGTGCCAGCAGGCGGTGGCCAGCGAAGGAGAAAAATACGCCCGCGCCCTGAAGCAGGCGAAACGCGATGTCGCGAAAGCAAGGCAGGCTTTCGACAAGGCGCTGGCGAACGCCGAGAAGGCTCTGCGCAAGGCGCAGACCGACTACGACGGCGGAATGCGCAGCGCGCAGGCAGCGCTGAGCAAGGCGCAGCACGATTACGACGCGGCGATGATCAACGCCAGGAACGAGGTGAGTCGCGCGCAGAAGGCGTACAGCAACGCCATGGGGGGAGCGGCGAGCAAGGTCAGGACGGCCAGGGAAGCCGTCGGCGCGTTGGCGCGCGAGCGCGATGCTGCGGTGCACGAGCTGAAGCATCTGAGCTGGACCAAGTCGTACAAGGCGCCGTACCTCGCGGCGAAGATCGCCGGCCTGGAAACCGCCATGCGCGCCGCGCAGGGTGTTCTCTATGCCGCTGAAGGGGTGCTCACGGGAGTGCAGAAGGGCGTCGAGTTTGGCGCCTTCGAAGCCGCCAAGGCAGCGCTCGAAGGGGTGCGTTTCGGCGGCGAGTACGGCGCCCTGGAGGTCGCGAAGAAAGGCGTGGAGGCGGCTCGAATCGGTGGCCGCTACGGCGTCCTGGAGGCGGCCAGGAGAAGCGTTGCCGCGGCGCAAACAGGCGCAGACTTCAGCGCCTGGCAGCTGGCGAAGCAGACGCTGAGCGCCGTAGAGATCGGCGGCCGCCTGGCTCTCGATGCCGCCGAACAGAGCCTGGCCGGGGTCGGGCAGTCGTCCGTCTACCTCGCCCTGGAAGCTGCCAGCCATTCGCTTGAGCTGGTCAAGCAGGGTTCCAGTGCGCTCGCCTTCGAGAGCGCCAAAGCCGGCCTGGAAGGCGTCAGGCAGGGTTCCGCAGCGATGTTGCGGGTGTCGGAGTACGCCGCGGCGCACGCCGGGGGTCTGATCGATGTCCGGCGGGTCACGCTCTCCGCCCGCCTGAAGGCGATTGAACGAGGCGAGTTGTTCAAGGCGGACGTTGAGCTGGCGATATTCTCCACGCCGCTGCGCTGGACAGTGGATTTCGATGTCCGGAAGCCGCTGGCGTTTGTCGACACGCTGTTGCGCAATACACTGAGCGACGCGAAGAGACTGCTCACCTAACGGCCCCGGCGTCGGCAAGAAAAGCGGCAAGTCGGGAAAAGCCGCGGGAAAACCGCTGGCTTGACAAGCTTTTCCCCGACGGGTAGATTCGCGTCCTGCCCGGCTAGCATGCCGGGTTCGCGCCGATTTGACGTAAACAGATTGCGGGCGCGTTAAAAATACCGCTAAAGCGAAGCCAGATCAGAACCCGTCGAGCTTTGCGCCGACGGGTTTTTTGTTTTGCAGCGCCGCACCAGTAGACAAGGAATAGCCATGCAGCCGGACCGTACCGCCGAACTCAAAGCCTGCCTCGAAAGGAAGATTCTCGTTCTCGACGGCGCCATGGGCACGATGATCCAGCGCCATCGGCTGCAGGAAGCGGATTACCGCGGCAGCCGCTTCGCCGGGCACGCGCACGACCTGAAAGGCAACAACGACCTCCTCGTGCTCACCCAGCCCGATCTGATCCGCGCAATTCACGCCGAGTATCTGACGGCGGGCGCCGACATCATCGAAACCAACACCTTCAACTCGACCAGCGTCTCGCAGGCCGACTACCACCTCGAAGCCATCGTCCACGAGCTGAACGTCGCCGGCGCCCAGCTCGCACGCTCGGTTTGCGACGAGTTCACCGCCCGCGACCCGAGCCGGCCACGTTTCGTCGCCGGCGGCCTCGGGCCGACGTCGCGTACGGCGTCGATCTCGCCGGACGTCAACGATCCGGGCTACCGCAACACCAGCTTCGACCAACTGGTGGGCACCTACAGCGAAGCCGTGCGCGGACTTTGCGAGGGTGGCGTGGACATCATCCTGGTCGAGACGGTGTTCGACACGCTGAACGCCAAGGCCGCGCTGTTTGCCGTCGAGCAGTACTTCGAGCAGGTGGGACGACGCTGGCCGGTGATGATCTCGGGAACGATCACCGACGCCTCGGGGCGGACGCTATCCGGGCAGACTGCCGAGGCTTTCTGGAACTCGCTGAACCACGTTCGGCCGCTGAGTTTCGGTCTGAACTGCGCGCTCGGCGCCGCTGAGTTGCGCCAGTACGTCGAAGAGTTGTCGCGCATTTGCGACTGCTTCATCTCCGCGTATCCCAATGCCGGGCTGCCGAACGCCTTTGGCGGCTACGACGAGACGCCGGAGCAGCTCGCCGCGGAAGTTTCCGACTGGGCCCGGCAGGGCTTCGTGAATATCGTCGGCGGCTGCTGCGGCACCTCGCCCGAACACATCGCGGCGATCAGCAGGGGCGTCAGCGGCGTCAAGCCGCGTGCCGTGCCGCAGGTCGAGCGGAAACTGCGCCTCTCCGGACTCGAACCCTTCAACGTCGGCAAGGAATCGCTGTTCGTCAATGTCGGCGAACGAACCAACGTCACCGGCTCGAAGGCCTTCGCACGGATGATTCTCGAAGGCCGCTTCGACGACGCGCTGGCCGTCGCCCGGCAGCAGGTCGAGAACGGCGCGCAGGTCATCGACATCAACATGGACGAGGCGATGCTCGACTCGAAGGCGGCGATGGAGCGCTTCCTCAAGCTGATCGCCAGCGAGCCGGACATCTCGCGCGTGCCGATCATGATCGACTCGTCGAAATGGGAGGTCATCGAGGCCGGCCTCAAGTGCATCCAGGGCAAGGGCATCGTCAACTCGATCTCGATGAAGGAGGGCGAGGCCGGATTCCTGCGCCAGGCGCGGCTGGCCAGACGCTACGGCGCAGCGGTCGTGGTGATGGCCTTCGACGAAAGCGGCCAGGCCGACACCTACGCGCGCAAGACCGAAATTTGTGCGCGCGCCTACCAGCTGCTCACCGAGCAGGCGGCATTTCCGCCCGAGGACATCATCTTCGACCCGAACATCTTCGCCATCGCCACCGGCATCGAGGAGCACAACAACTACGCCGTCGACTTCATCGAGGCGTGCAAGTGGATCCGCGCCAATCTGCCCGGTGCGCAGATCTCGGGAGGCGTCTCCAACGTCTCCTTCTCGTTCCGTGGCAACGACGCGGTGCGCGAGGCGATCCACACCGTCTTCCTCTATCACGCGGTCAAGGCCGGGCTGTCGATGGGCATCGTCAACGCCGGCATGCTCGGCGTCTACGACGACCTCGACCCGGCGCTGCGCGACAAGGTCGAGGACGTGGTCCTCAACCGTAGCCCGGCAGCCGGTGAAGCGCTGGTCGAGTTCGCGCTGACCGTCAAGGAGGGCAAGGCCAAAGATACCGGCCCCGATCTCAGCTGGCGTGAGCTGCCGGTCGAACAGCGCCTGACGCACGCGCTGGTCAAGGGCATCAACAACTTCGTCGTCGACGACACCGAAGAATGCCGTGCGGCGCTCGAAGCCGCGGGCAAGCCGCCGCTGTCGGTGATCGAAGGACCGCTGATGAACGGCATGAACGTCGTCGGCGACCTCTTCGGCGCCGGCAAGATGTTCCTGCCGCAGGTGGTCAAGTCGGCGCGGGTGATGAAGCAGGCGGTCGCCCACCTGATCCCCTATATCGAAGCCGAGAAACTGCGTACCGGGGTGAGCAGCAAGGGCAAGATCGTCGTCGCCACGGTCAAGGGCGACGTTCACGACATCGGCAAGAACATCGTCGGCGTCGTCCTCGGCTGCAATGGCTACGACGTCGTCGACCTCGGGGTGATGGTCTCCTGCGACAAGATCCTGCACGCGGCCAGGGAACACGGCGCGCAGGCGGTCGGGCTGTCGGGCCTGATCACCCCGTCACTCGAGGAGATGAGTCACGTCGCCGCCGAAATGCAGCGCCTGGGCTTTGCCGACGGCGCCGATGGCGGCCCGCCAGTGCCGCTGCTGATCGGCGGCGCGACGACCAGCCGCGCGCATACGGCGATCAAGATCGCGCCGAACTACAGCGGGCCGGTGATCTACGTCCCCGACGCCTCGCGCGCCGTCGGTGTTGTCACCCAGCTGCTGTCGATCGACCACGCGGCCAGCTTCAAGAGCGAGGTCGCCGCCGACTATGAAAAACTGCGCGCACAGCACGCCAACAAGAAGGGAGTCCAGCTGGTCGGCCTGGCCGCGGCACGCGACAACCGTTTCAAGGCTGACCCCGACGCGGGTTACCGGCCGCTCGCGCCGCGCAAACCGGGGCTGCACGTGCTGCGTGACATCGACCTGGCAACGCTCGCCGAGTTCATCGACTGGGGACCGTTCTTCCAGACCTGGGATCTGGCCGGCAGCTTCCCGAAGATCCTCGACGACCCGCTGGTGGGCGAGACGGCGCGCGAAGTCTATGCCGACGCGCAGAAGATGCTGCACACGATCATTGCCGAGAAATGGCTGAGCGCCAACGCCGTCTTCGGCCTTTTCCCGGCCAACGCCGTCGGTGACGACATCGAGATCTACGCCGACGAAGCGCGCCGCGAGAAGTTGATGAGCTGGCACAATCTGCGCCAGCAACAGGAGCGCCCGACGGGCAAACCCCACTACTGCCTGAGCGATTTCGTCGCCGAGCGCGGTACGCCGGACTGGCTGGGGGCGTTTGCCGTCGGCGCCGGCTTCGGCATCGAAGGCAAGCTCGCCGAATTCGCCGCGGCGCACGACGACTACCACGCGATCATCCTGAAAGCGCTTGCCGACCGCCTCGCCGAGGCCTGTGCCGAATGGTTGCACGCGCAGGTGCGGCGCGACTACTGGGGCTACGCGAGCGATGAGACGCTCGACTGCGAAGCGCTGATCCGCGAGGACTACCGCGGCACTCGGCCAGCGCCCGGCTACCCGGCGTGCCCCGACCACACTGCCAAGCGCGCGCTCTTCGCAGTGCTCGACGCGCCGGCCAACGCCGGCATGGGGCTGACCGAGAATTTCGCGATGACGCCGGCGGCGGCGGTGGCCGGCTTCTATCTGGCGCACCCCCAGGCACGCTACTTTGCCGTCGGCAAGATCGCGCGCGACCAGCTCGAAGACTGGGCGGCGCGCGCCGGCTTCAGCGTCGCCGAAGCCGAACGCTGGCTGGCCCCTCTGCTCTAGGCAAACGGGCAGGCGCCGAACGGGAGGCCGCAAGCTGAGCGCGCACGATCTGCCCGACTTCGTCGTGCGCGACGTCGACCTCGGCGCACGGACCACGCTGCGCTTGCCGGGGCGGGCGGCGTTTTTCGCCGAAATCGACGCCAGCGCGCAACTGGCAGCGCTCGCCGGCAATCACCGCCGTCGCCGCTTCGTCCTCGGTGCGGGCAGCAACCTGGTGCTCACCGGCGACTTCGACGGCCTGCTCCTGCACATGGCGATTCGCGGTCGCCAGCTGATCGGCGAAGACGACGACGCCTGGTACCTGCGCGTGGGCGCCGGCGAGAACTGGCACCAGCTGGTACTGTGGACGCTGGCCAGGGGCTGGCCCGGCCTGGAGAATCTGGCGCTCATTCCCGGCACGGTCGGCGCTGCACCGATCCAGAATATCGGCGCCTATGGGCTGGAAGTCGGCGAGCACCTGCACGCCGTCGAAGCCATCGACATGGTCACCGGCCGAGCCCTGCGCCTCGATCGCGACGACTGCCGCCTGGCCTACCGTGACAGCGTTTTCAAGCAGGAAGGTTGGCACCTGAGCGGGCAGCGGGTGATCACCCGGGTGACCTTCCGTCTGCCGAAAGCCTGGCAGCCGCTGCTCGCCTACCGCGACCTCGCCGCCGAAATCGAGCGCCAGCAGGTCAGCAACCCGCCCGCCGCCTGTACGCCCGGGCAAATCGCCGCGGCGGTGATCCGCGTCCGCAGCCGCAAGCTTCCCGACCCGGCGACGCTGCCGAACGCCGGCAGCTTCTTCCACAACCCGGTGGTCAGCGCGTCGGTCGCCGCCAGCCTGGCCATTGCCCATCCCGATCTGCCGCGCTACCCGCAGCAGGACGGCCGGGTCAAGCTCGCCGCCGGCTGGCTGATCGAGCACAGCGGCTGGAAAGGCAGGGATCTGGGCCGCGCCGGGATGTACGCCAAGCAGGCGCTGGTGCTGGTCAATCACGGCGGCGCACGCGGCGCCGACGTGCTGGCGTTGGCGCAGGCCGTTCAGGCCGCCGTACGCGAACGCTTCGCCGTCGAACTCGTGCCGGAACCGGTCTTTCTCTGAGCGCTGCCTGCCGATCAGACGGCGTTCACCGGCGGCCGGTCGAGATCGCCGCGTTCACACCGGCACGACGCTGCCACAAAGTTCGATGAACTCGTCGCCCTCAAAGCAGGCGCCGACGGTGTGCTCTTCATCCCAGAGCGTGCTGTAGGCCAACTCGGTGCTCGCCTTGCCATCCAGCGACGAGACCGTAACGGCGACCAGCGACACCGCCCCCCACACCTGACTGGCGTCCGCCAGCCTGGGGAAAGCGGCACTCGCTTCGCTCAGCTCGCCCCGCGCCAGAGATTCCGCATACGGGCCGTAATGCTCGAGCAGCGCCTGTTCGATGGTTGGCCGCCAGCCGGCAAAGCGCGTGGCGACTTCTCGCGCCGCCTGCAAGGCCTGTGCGTCGGGCTCGTTGCGCGTCCCGGAGACCGCCAGCGGGACGCTCTCGTCGGCGCCAAGGCTGATCGAGCCGCGCCAGTGGCCGCGCGAGCGCACGAGCTCGCCAAGCTGCGGGTCGCTAAACGGCGCCGATTTGAAAAGATCAAACATGGGTTATTGCTCCCTACTGACCAAGTTGACAAGGACTATCGCGGCAAACTGCCGAAGCCTCAAAATACCTCGTCCGGGCGCAGGAATCGCCATTGGCCGAGCGGCAGGTCGGCGAGTCTGACGGCGCCGATGCGCACGCGCTTGAGGCCACGGACGCGCAAGCCGACCAGCTCGCACATGCGCCGGATCTGACGCTTGCGTCCCTCGCGGAGCACGAAGCGCAGCTGATCGTCGTTCAGCCACTCGACCTTGGCCGGCTTCAGTGGCCGCTCGTCGAGGCTGAGGCCATGATTCAACAGCGCCAGGCCCTTGCCGTCAAGCTGGCCCTCGACGCGAACCAGATACTCCTTGTCGACGCTGCTATCCTGGCCGATCAGGTGGCGCGCGACGCGACCATCCTGGGTCAGCACGAGCAGGCCGGTCGAATCGATATCGAGGCGGCCGGCAGGCGCCAGACCCTTGAGGCATGAAGGATGAAACGCGGGCGTGTCCGGCGTGCACAGCTGGTTTTCGGGCTGAATCAGCGTCACCGCGGGCGTGAAACCGGGCTCCGGCTGCCCGGAAACGTAGCCCATCGGCTTGTGCAGCAGGATCGTCATGCGGCTTTGCTGGCACGCCTGCGCCTGCTTGTCGAGAACGATCACCGCCGACGGGTCGGCGCGGGTGCCGAGTTCGCTCACCCGCCGCCCATCGACGAAAACCCAGCCGCGCGCGATATAGTCGTCGGCGTTGCGCCGCGAACACAGGCCGCGCTCGGCCATCAGCTTGGAAATACGAACGCCCGCTTGCGGAGCCTCGCTGCTTGCGGCGGCGGGCCTGGCCGGCGCGGGCGACGGACCCGCCGCGGAGCGTGTCGACGCAGCCGACGAGACCGAGCCTGCCGGAATCCGGCGTACCACCCTTGCCGGTTTGACATCGGCCGCTGGCGGCGCGCGGGAAGCCGGCGCGGCCCCGGTTCCCGGGGCTACGCCCTGCGGCTTGCGTGGCCGATCGGCCATGAATCAGGCGATGTCCAGCAACTCGATTTCGAAGGTGATCTTGGCGTGGGGCGGAATCAGGCTGCCGGCACCGCGCGCACCGTAGGCGAGATCGGCCGGAATGATCAGCCGGCGGATGCCGCCCACGCACATTCCCGGGACACCTTCCTCCCAGCCGGCGATCACGTGTTTTCCGTCCAGCGGAAAGCGGAAGGGTTCGTTGCGGTCCACGCTCGAGTCAAACTTCGTGCCGTCGGCAAGCCAGCCGGTGTAATGCACGATGACGTGCTGCCCAGAGCAGGCGACCGGTCCACTACCGGCGATAATGTCCTCAATCTGGAGACCGCTGGGGGTGGTGACAATGGGCATCGGAGATCCTCATAAACGAAAAAAAGCGCAGTGTAGCCCAGCATCCCGCGAAAAGGGCCATTTCGGCGCATTATGCCAAGTGCCTCCGACCCCCTTCAAGCGCATCCTTACGACATATTCGTTGGCGGATGCACGAGCACGGCGGTGAAGCCCCATTAATAATATGGATACCTTCGCCGAGCAGGCGATCCGGTAAAATGCAGGAAAAGATCAGCCAGGGATTCGAACCATGGACGCATCGACGCTTAGTGAGCCAGTTACCACCGACCAGGAAGCCCTGCAGGAGTTCATCGACATCCTGTGGGAGTACGCACCAACGATCGAACGCGACGTTGCGCACCTCCGGAACCATCCCACTGAACGCGCGGTCGTCGGCAATCTGTTCCGCACACTGCACAATATCAAGGGCGACGCCGCACTGTGCAAGGTCGAAGTGGGCGTGGCCATCGTGCATCCGATGGAGTCGGTTCTCGTGCGCGTGCGCAACGGCGAGCTCCCGTTCACCGATGCCATTGCCGAAACCATCCTGTTGACGGTCGATCGCCTCGAGCTGGCGGTTGAACGGCTGTCCTCCGGGCAGACACTCGACGGCCTGCAGCTTCAACTCCTGATCGAAGGGCTGGAAAAGCTGGCCGCGGCGAAGCCATCCCGACTCGACGCGTGTGTCGCCGAAGTGATCGAAGCGGTGACCGGCAGCCGCCCGGTCGCTGTCCCGCTCCCGGTCATGGTCGGCGAAACGAAACGCGGCCCGGGCGATGGCTCCAGGTCGCAAGCCGCCGACGACCTGCTTTTCTTTCTGACGCTCGCCAATCAGTTCGAAATGCGCTCACCGCGTTTCGAGGGCCGTACCATGCGCATCCTGCGTCTGGCACTGGAAACCAATCAGATGGCCGGCGACCCGATTGACCCGGTGCAACTTGAAGCCGCCATCTACATGCACGACATCGGCATGATGTTTCTTCCCGAATCCGTGTGGCTCAGGGCCAGTGCGCTGACCGCCGCGGAGCAACGCATCATGCGCGCGCACCCGGGACACGCCGCCGGCCTGCTGTCGCGCATGGGCGGCTGGTCAGCCGCCGCCGAGATGGTCGCGCAGCACCATGAAATGCCTGACGGCAAGGGTTACCCGGGCGGCCTGAAAGGGGCAGGGATCTGCCCCGGTGCCAAGGTGCTGGCCATCGTCGATGCCTTCGAGGCGGTGATGTTGAAGCACGCCGAGCGTGGTCGCAAACGCTCCCTGCTGCGCGCCATCGCCGAGATCAACGCCTGCGACCAGCAGTTCGCGCCGGAATGGATCGAGCCTTTCAACCAGGTGATACGGCGCGCCGCTGACACCCGATGACTGATCAAGGGGCGGCCGATCTGGAGCGCCGCTTCGCGGGCATTGCGCGCCTGTACGGTCCGGCCGCACTGCAGCACTTCCAGCGCGCTCATGTCGCCGTCGTCGGCGTCGGCGGCGTCGGTTCGTGGGCTGCCGAAGCACTGGCGCGGTCGGCCATCGGCAGGATCACGCTGATCGATCTGGACATGGTCGCCGAGTCCAACGTCAACCGCCAGGTACACGCACTCGACGGCGAGTTCGGCAAGGCCAAGGTCAGCGCCATGGCGCAGCGCATCCAGGCCATCAATCCAGCCTGCACGGTCAGCGAAGTCGAGGATTTCGTGACCCCGGAGAACGTCGATGCGCTTTTCGCCGGTCCTTTCGACTATGTGATCGACGCCATCGACCAGGTGCGTACCAAGGCGGCGATGATCGCCTGCGCGCGACGTTGCGCGCTGCCGCTGATCACTGCCGGTGGCGCCGGCGGCCAGATCGACGCGACGCGCATTCAGATCGCCGACCTGGCCTTGAGCAGCCAGGATCCCCTGCTCGCCAGGCTGCGCTCGCTGCTGCGCAAGGACCATGGCTTCACGCGCGAGCCAAAGAAGAAATTCGGCGTTGCTGCGGTCTTCTCGAGCGAAGCGCTTCGCTATCCCGAAGCCGCCACGGCGGGCGGGCAAGCACCGACGCTCAGCGGACTGAACTGCGCCGGTTACGGTTCTTCGGTCTGCGTCACCGCCACCTTCGGCCTGCTGGCTGCCGGCGAAGTGCTCAGGGTCCTGGCCAGCGGCGCGCCGCGCGCGGCGACCGGGCAAGCCTGCGGGCAAGCGTAGCGCCACGAGCGGCGTCCGCCGGTCGCTGCCCGCCGCCTGGCCGGCGACAGCTGCTCAGCCCAGCAAGACGCGATTCTTGCCGGCCTGCTTGGCGGCGAACATCGCCTCGTCGGCGCGTTTGCTGACCGAAGCCTGCGTATCACCGGCACGCAGATCGGTCAGGCCCGCGCTGAAGGTGATCAGCTGCCGGTTGTTGTTGTGCAGGAAAATACGCCGGGTCAGCTCGCGTTGCAGGCGGACCAGCGCCGTCTGCGCGTCCTCGAGCGGCGTATCGGGGAGCAGGATGATGAACTCCTCGCCACCGAAGCGGGCGACCGTATCCTGCGGACGCATCGTCTCGCGAATGACCGTCGTCAGGTGGATCAGCGCGGCGTCGCCGGCGTCGTGTCCGAGGCTGTCGTTGAGCTTCTTGAAGTTGTCGATGTCGAGCAAGGCGACGCAGAGGGTCGATTGGCGGCGCTGCGCGCGCGCCGTCTCCTTCTCGAACGCTTCTTCTAGACCGCGACGATTGAGGACGCCGGTAAGCTGGTCGTGACGCACCAGGGTGCTGGCCTTGTCGAGCTCGGCCTGCAGTTCTCCGATGCGCTTCTCGGCGTCCTCGACGCTCTGCTTGGCATTGCGCAGCTCGTCACGCGAACGCTGCGCGTTGAGCTGGATGATCTGCGTCTCGCGGATCACTTCCGCGAGCACGTCTTCCAGCTCGGAGATGTCTTCGGCGTTACTGATGCGGTCGGCGCAGATTTCGATCTTGTCGTGATAGTCCGAAGTCGAATCGGCAAACTCGGCCAGGTGATCGACGAAACCGGCGAGCATCTGCTTGAGGCTTTCGCGCGCTTCGTTGAGGCTGTGCTTCAGCTGCCCCTGCTTGAAAATCACTTCCTTGAGCCGATTTTCGGCATCGCCGATCGAGCGGATGCTCAACGGGCCGGCGACGATATCGCGAACGATCTCGATCTGGCCGGCGAGCCAACGGTCCTCGACGACCAGCTCGCCAACGTTCTCGATCAACAACTGGAGCAGATTGAGCAGGCCCGCACGCAGCTCGACGCGGTCTTCGGCGAGGATTTCGAGGCGAAAAGCAAAGCGCTTGATACTCGCCTGCAAGCCGTCCATCGCTGCGCGCGAGGTGGCCGTGCGAATCTTGTGCGCCAACGCTTTCGCGTCGGCGACCAGCTCCGGCTCGTCATGAAGCTGTGACGGAACGAGCACTTCCAGCGTGTACGCGAAGATCTCGCTCAGCTCGGCCGACAACTCGGCAGCCTGCGCGCTGGTCTGCTGCGCTTTTGCCGCCGCGGCAAGGTCTGCCGTCGACGGCTTGGCCGACGGGGCGGCCGTCGCAGTCACCGCCTTGTCGCCCTCGACGAGGGGGATTTCCTCGGCCATCGGCGCATTCAGCGACCACGAGCGGACCAGCCCCTGCAGGCGCGTGAACAGCAGCTCGCTGTTGCCGGCAGCGCCGGCCAGTACCCGCTCCACCGCCTCGCGCTTGCGGGCCACGGTCAGACCCGCCTGCTTGCTCTCCCACTGCCGCAGGAAGTCGCCGAACAGCTCACTCCAGGGAAGATCCTGTTCCTTGCCGAGCTGCGCGAAGAACTCGCCCAAGCCGCGTTTGAGCTCGTCCCAGGTCTTGCCCTTGAACGCCTGCTCGAAGCGCTTCAGCAACCTCTCCTGAGCCGGCTTTTCCTTCGGCAAGGCGCTTAGCAGCGCCTTCAGCTCACGCTCCGGAAACGGCGCCGCGGCGCCGGCCGGGGTCCCGGCGATCTCGTGGTACAGCGCGCGATAATTCTCGGGCGACGGCGGCAAGCGCCGGCTGGCCAACAGGCGAAAGGCTTCGCGGGCAATTTCCGACGGATTCGTGGGCGTTGGCATGAGCTTCCATCAACAAGAGTTGCGGGTCGCGGCATTTTAGCAGCGCGCCCGCTGCGGAGAAAGCACGCCGAGCGGTGGAAGTTGCGCTAGATCAGACACCTGAGGGAGGAGCGCAGCGCTTCGCCCGGGCCGCAACGGCGGCTCGCCTGGCGCCCAGCCAGCCAGCCCCCGGACACGCCCGCCAGGCACGACGCAAGCACGTCACCGCCTGGCGGACGATTCCGATTCGGCTATAATCACGGCCTCGGCAGCCGTCGCCGCCTCCGTAGCATGAAGGTCGTGCAGTTGATTTGTAATCATCAGGTGTTGGTTCGATTCCGACCGGAGGCACCAGTAGAAACAAGCCGTCAAGCCACCCTTCGCGATGGCCTTTTTCCCGGGTCGCCGGCCGGTGGCCAGCCAGCATTGGACCCGCGCGGCAACTCGAGATGGAAACAAGCCCCCCGACCAGGCGCGCTTTCCGCCCACACCCGCCCGCCCATGCGTTGCACGGCCTTGTGTACGATGGCCAGGCCGACGCCGGTGCCGGGATAGTCCTCGGCGCGCTGCAAGCGTTGGAAGATCTCGAAGATGCGCTCGTGAAAGCGCATGTCGAAGCCGATACCGTTGTCCTTGAACGCCAGAATCACCGCCTCGTCGGTCTGGCTGGCGCTGATCACTAGGGTCGGCGGCCGACTCTTGCGGCTGAACTTGAGCGCGTTGTCGAGCAAATTGCGCAGCACCATGCTCAGCCCGTCCGGGTCGGCGCGAACACTCAGCCCCGATAGCGTCGCCACTTCGACGACCATGCCGCAGGCGTCGATGTCCGCACGGCGGATCTCCAGGCAGGCGCTCACCTGCTCCGACAGGACGAGCGTCTGGCTGTGCAGACTGCGCCGTTCGAGACGCGAATAGGCCAGCAGATCCTCGATCAGGCGGCCCATGTGTGCGACCCCGTCGCGTACGTTGTCGAGGAACAGGCGCCCCTCTGCGTCCAACTGGTCGTGGTAGGCGTCGAGCAACAGGCGGCTGTAGCCATCGATGCCGCGCAGTGGCGCCTTCAGATCGTGCGAGACGGAATAGGTGAAGGTCTGCAATTCCTTGTTGGCGGCGTCCAGTTCGGCGGTGCGCCGACGCACGCGCTCCTCGAGATCGGCGTTCAGTTGCCGGATCTCGTCTTCCATGTGTCGACGCTCGCTGATGTCGCGAATCACTGCCAGCGGAGCACCGTCGGGCATCCGCGTGGCGATCACATCGGCGACGAAAGTCGAGCCATCCTTGCGCTGGAACTGCCATTCCCGCTGGTAATCAGACTTGTCCTTGATGGCGTCAAGCGCCGGAGCGATGTGCGCGCGCTCGCCCGGCACAACAATGTCTGCGCAATGCCGACCGAGCAGATCCTCTCGCGGGTACCCGAGCATCCGGCAGATGGCTGCATTGCCATCGCGACAGTAGCCCTCCTGGTCGACGACGAAGATGCCGTCCGGCGCATACTCGAACAGCGTGCGATAGCGCGCCTCGCTGGCCGCCAGCGCCAGACGCACCTGATGTTCAGTGCTGATGTCGCGCACGACGGCGATGAACGGACCGGCACTGGGCAAACGCGTGAGTCGCGCCTCGAAGCGGCGTACGCAGCCCGACAGCGGCAAGTCGTATTCGGTCGTCGCCAGCCCGCCGTGTTCGCCGATTTCCGCCATCCGGCAGGCAAGCAGTTCGCCCACTTCGCCGGGCAGGACGTCCTGCACGCGCTTGCCGAGGAAGGCTTCCGGCGGCAGGTAGAGGTCGGCACTTTGCCGGGCACGGTAATCGCGGATGGTGCCGTCCGCAGCGATCAGGAAAAAGAGATCGGGCAGGGCCTGGAAGACGGAGTCGAGTACCCGTTCGCCCTGTCGGGCTTGCGCCTCGGCCAGTTTGCGTTCGCTGATATCCTCGGAAAAGATGACGATGCCGCCAATCGTTTCCTCGGCGGTGTGCCACGGCCGCACCTCCCAGCGCAGCCACTGAACGCGGCCATCGAAGCGCTCGAAACGCTCCTCGTCGGCGCGCACCACTTCGCCCGCCAGCGCCCGGCGATGGACCTCCTTCCAGGCGTCGACGATCTCGGGGAATATCTCGTAGTGCGAGCGGCCAAGGACGTCGCAGTCTTCCAGCCCATAGTCGCTCAACCAGCGCTGGCTGACAGCCAGATAGTGCATGCGGGGGTCGAACATCGCCAGCGCGGCTGGCGCATGCTCGATGAACAGGCGTAGTCGGGCTTCACTCGCGCGCAACGCCGCTTCGGCGAGCTTGCGGCGGCTGATGTCCTCGACGACCGATACGAAGTACTTCGGCGTGCCGTCACCGCGGCGCACCAGACTCACCGTCAGGTTTATCCACACCGACGCGCCGGACTTGTGCAGGTAACGCTTTTCAAGATTGTAAGTATCCCGGCTCCCGGCCAGGACCTGATTGACCAGTTCGAGATCTGCGGCGAGGTCGTCGGGATGGGTGATCGCCTGAAAGCTCAATTGCAGCATCTCGTCACGGCTGTAGCCGACGATGTCGCAGAGGCGCTGATTGACGTCCAGCCAGGAGCCGTTCGGGGCGACCTGGGCAATTCCGACAGCCGCCTGATCAAAGGTCGCACGCAGGGAATCCTCGCTCTCGCGCAGGGCCAGTGTTCGTCGCTTCACCTGCCGACGCAGCAGAACGACGAAGAATGCGGCCACCACCAGCGCAGCTGCCGCAGCGATCAAGGCCCACGCCACCCACTGCGGCCACTGGTCCGTTCCGGACCCGCCCAGCCAGCGGTCGAGCGACTGGTAATAGACGCTATCGCGTTCGTCGAGCAGCGCTGCGAGGTGGCGGTCGAGCGCCGCGATGATCGCCGGATCGGCGCCTGCCGGCGCGGCATAGCGGACCGAGATCGGGTTGAAGACGATGCCCGTGGACTCGACCTTATAACGGGCCGAATGCAGCGTCCCGAAAACGCGGCTGACGACCCCGGCGTCGGCGTCACCGGCGGCGACCAGGGCCATTACCTGCTCGTAGTTGGCGGCAGGAAGCGCAAGGATAGGCACACCGAACTCGTCGAGCAGCTCGCGCAGCGCATCGCTGTGAGTCGCACCTTCGACCAGCGCGACGCGCTTGTCGCGCAGGGCGAGCAGCGACTGGATCCTGCTCCCTGGCCTGGCGTAGACGACGCCCCAGTTGCCGAGCAGGGTCTGCCCGGTAAACTGGAATCGTTCGGCGCGTTCAGGGGTGTAGGCGATACCGGTCAGGAGGTCGATCTCGCCGCGCTCGAGCATGGCGAAGATCGCCTGCCACTCGTCGTGGACGAACTCCACGCGCCAGCCCTCCTGCTGCGCAACGTAGTTCACGACGTCGACGGCGATTCCCTGCATTTCTCCGGACGAATCGTCGAAGGCGATGGGGGGATTGCTGCCCACGCCGACGCGCAGCGTTTTTTGCTCGGCCTGCACGGAGGCGGAGAAAGCGGGCAGCAGCAGCGCGATCACCAGCAACGCGGCCTGGCAGCGCCCGCAGACCGTACGCAGCAGGGTCGCCGCCGCGTGCCGCAGACGCCGATCGAGGCGATCGCCCGACGCAGGCATGATCGTGCTGACGCGTCGGCAAAGGCGCCGTGAACGCGCACCGGCTATTGCTTTCGCCCTGGCGATCATCGTGGCAACTCCAGATAGAAGGTGGCGCCGTGACCAAGCTGGCTCTCGGCCCAGACCCGTCCCCCCATGCGCTGTACGGCCTTGTGCACAATGGCCAGGCCGACGCCGGTTCCGGGATAATCCTCGGCACGCTGCAGGCGTTGGAAGATTTCGAAGATGCGCTCGTGAAAGCGCATGTCAAAGCCGATGCCGTTGTCCTTGATCGCCACGGTCACCGATTTCTCGGTCTGGGTGCCGCTGATGGCCAGGGTCGGTGGCTGTCTTTGACGTGAGAACTTGAGCGCGTTGTCGACCAGGTTACGCAGCACGATATTCAGAGCCGCTGGATCGGCACAGGCGCTCAGGCCGTGCAGACGCACGTCGACGACCATCCCCAGCGCCTGCATCTCCACACGGCGGCTGTCCAGAACCATGCCCGCCTGCCGTGAAAGGTCAAGGGTCTGCCCGTGCAGGCCGCGCCTTTCCAGGCGCGAATAGGCGAGCAGGTCCTCGATCAGGCGCGCCATGTGGGCGACACCATTACGCACGTTGTCGAGAAACAGGCGGCCCTCTTCGTCCAACTGCTCGCGGTGATCCTCCAGCAGCAGACGGCAGTAGCCATCGATGCCGCGCAGCGGCGCCTTCAGATCGTGCGAGACCGAGTAGGTGAAGGTCTGCAACTCCTTGTTGGCAGCGTCCAATTCGGCCGTGCGCTGACTTACCCGCGCCTCGAGATCGGCGTTGAGCTGCTGGATCCGATCCTCCATGCGCCTGCGCTCGCTGACATCGCGCGAGACCACCACCACCCGCTCGACCCGGCCATCGACATCGCGAATCACGCCGCCCTGCGATTCGATGTCGCGCCAGCCGCCACCGGGCAGCACGACGCGGAAAGTTCCGCGCGTCCCGATGCCGGTGGCGATGGTCGTCGCGAAGGCCCGGCGCACACGTTCGCGATCGTCGGGATGAACGCTGGCGAAAGGATCGGCTTCCTGCACTTCGTCCGGTTTGCCGAAAAGGGCGCGGTACGCGGGACTGTCGTAGAGACGGCGCCCCTGCACATCAAGCACCGTCACCATGTCGCCCATGTTCTCGGCGATCAGTCGGAAGAACGCCTCCTGCTCGCGCAAACTGGCCTCGGCCTGCTTGCGCTGGGTGATGTCACGAGCGATGCCCAGCACCCCGAGAAGACGGCCGCGCCCGTCGAAGACCGGGGTCTTGATCGTTTCCAGCAGCTCGCGATGACCATCGCTGGCAAAGGACACCCATTCCTCGTTGACGCGGGGACCGCCTGCGGCAATCGCGGCGCGGTCCTTCTCGCGGAAGAAATCGGCCAGCTCGGCAGGCACGAAATCATGGTCGGTCTTGCCCCTTATCTCGACCTCGGTCGCGCCGAAGAACAACTCGAAGCGCGGATTGCAGCTCAGATAAACGCCGTTGGCGTCCTTCAGCCAGACCAGATCCGGGAGGGTCTCGAGCAGCGCGTCGAGTCGGGCGCTGTGGCTGGCGAGAAGCTCGCCGCCACGGACCAGGCGATAGGTCATGACCGCCGCCGCCAGGGCCAGCAGAAAACTCACCAGGCGCAGCAGCACGATACCCGCGTCGACACGTCCCCAGCCATCGGCCGGAATGGCGGCCATTTGCCACGATCCGCCGCCGGGCAGGGTCACTTCGACGGTCACCGGATCGTCGCCGAAGAGCGCCGCGTCGCCGAAGAATCCCGCACCGCGCGCGCCGCTGCCGTCGCGCCCCCGAAGCGCCACTCGCAGACCGAGGTCGGAGTCGCGCAAACCCGCCTGCTCATAGAGCGTTTCGACGTCGATCGCCGCCGACACCAGGCCCCAGAAACGCTTTTCTCCGCCGGCTTCGGCGGCTGGCAGGAAGACCGGCTTGCGCGCGATGATGGCCACTCCCCCTTGCTCAAGGGACAGCGGCCCGGCGATCACCGTGCGTCCGCTGTCGCGCGCGCGCAACGCCGCCTCGCGTTGCACCGGATGCTGGCGGTAATCCAGGCCCAGCGCCGCCTCGTTGCCCTTGAGCGGATACATCAGGGAAAGCACCAGATCCGGCGCGGCACCAATGTTGCGCAAGGCGTAGCGTTTGTCCACCAGGCCATCGGCGATGGCCGCGAAGCCGGCCTGATCGATGTCCGGCCGGGACTCGATAACCGCCGTCAGGCCATGCACCAGCGAGAGGTTGACATTGACCAGGCCTTCGAGTCGGGCGCGCACCGTCGACAGGCGATGGAGAACGTCGCTCCTTTCCTGCTCCAGTTCACTCTCTTGCGCGTAATACGCGACGACCTGCCCAGCGGCCAGCACCAGCAGTGCGCCCAGCAGGGCAAACAGCCAGGCGCGCGTGGTACCGCCAGAAGCGTGTCTTGCGTCGACGGTCATGGCCCGGAAACCAGGCGGCGACGCAAACCGATCAAAGCGCGGCAACCTCGACCAGGCAATCGTAAAAAGTGGCGCCGCCACCGATGTCGGTGAGCGCCTGGCTGGTCACTTCGTTGCAGTTGCGACCGTCGGGCGAAAGCTTGCGCCACCAGATCGAAGTGGCCATCGCCACGCCGGGCCGGACACGGTCACTGACGACGGCGCGGGCGTGGAACTCGCCGCGGCGGTTGAAGATACGCACCAGGCTATCGTCGGTGATGGCGCGTGTGGCCGCGTCGGCCGGATGCAGATGGATGGCCGGCGACCTTTCCTGCGCCAGGAAGCGCGCCGAGTTGGCGAAACTGGTGTTGAGAAAGTTGCGCGCCGGCGGGGTGATCAAGGCGAGCGGAAACTCGCTGGCCAGCGGGCTCTGCCGCCACTCGCGCGGGGCGGTGAAATCGGGCAGCGGGTCGACGCCTGCGCTGGCCAGGCTCGCGCTGTAGAACTCGCATTTTCCCGAGGGAGTCGGGAAGCCGCCGTCGGCAAAGGGCGCTGCGCCGCGCGGCAGGTTCAGCCGGGCGTGCCCGTCGGCCTTGAGCTTGTCCCACGACAGCCCGGCCAGGCGCGGGTCGTTCCAGTCGAAGGCCTGGCGGCAGAGGTCTTCGTCGGAGTCGGCAAAGCACGCCTCGCTGAAACCCATCGCGCGCGCCAGGCGGCGGAACAGCTCGGTGTTCGACAGAGCATCGCCAAGCGGCGGGATCGCCGGCTGATTTACCTGGACGTGCAGGTGCCCGTAGGACTTGTGGATGTCGAGCTGCTCCATGTGGCTGGTCGCCGGCAGGAGGATGTCGGCGTAGTCGGCGGTGTCGGTCTGGAAAAGATCATGGACTACAGTGAATAGGTCGTCGCGGGCAAAGCCGCGCGCGACCTCGACCGAGTGCGGCGCGATGGCCACCGGATTGCTGTTGTAGACGAACAGCGCCTTGATCGGTGGCCGCGCGCGCAACAGATCCTGGCCGATGGTACTCATGTTGATCGTTCGCGGCGCCGGGTGGGGCATCAGATCCGGGCGTTCGAGGGCAGCGCTGTCCACCGGGTAGTTGCCCGAGCTGGAGAGCAGGATGCCGCCGGCAGGGTGTCGCCAGGCGCCGGTGAGCGCCGGCAGGCAGGCCAGCGTGCGCAGCGCCATGCCGCCGCCGGCGGTGCGGTTGATGCCGTAGTTGGTGCGGATCGCTGCCGGAGTCGTGCGGCCGTATTCGTGCGCGAGCTGCTCGACCTCGGCTTCTTCGATGCCACAGATCGCCGCTACCCGTGCCGGCGGGTATTGCCGAGCGCGTTCCTTGAGGGCGTCGAAGCCGAGCGTGTGCCGGGCGATGTAGTCGCGGTCGAGAAGCTCGTCGCGGATCAGCACGTGCATCAGCCCAAGGGCCAGCGCGCTGTCGGTTCCGGGCAGCAGCGCGATGTGCTGGTCGCACTTGTCGGCGGTCGCCGTGCGGCAGGGATCGATGGCGATCAGACGTGCGCCACGTCGTTTCGCTTCCTGCGCCAGCCGCCAGAAGTGCAGGTTCGAGACGACGCTGTTGCTGCCCCAGATGATGATCAGGCGCGCATCGACGACGTTCTCGACGTCGAAACCGACGCTCGCACCGATGCTCGCGCGGTAGCCCATCGCGCCGGCGCTGGCGCAGATCGTGCGGTCGAGTTGCGCAGCACCGAGACGGTGGAAGAAGCGGCGATCCATCGAGCCGTAGCCGAGCAGGCCGGAATTGCCGGCGTAGCTGTAGGGAACGATCGCCTCGGCGCCGTCGCTGGCGATGATCTGGCGATAGCGATCGGCGATCGTCGCCAGCGCCTGCGGCCAGGAGATGCGTTCGAAGCTCGCCCCGGGGCCCTTGCCGCCGACCCGGCGCAAGGGGTAGAGCAGGCGGTCCGGGTGATAGATGCGCTCGGGGTAGAAGGCCACCTTGGTGCACAGCACGCCGGCGGTCGGCGCGTGATCGGCGGCGCCGGCGACCTTGACGACGCGGCCGTCGCAGACGCTCACTTCGAGCGCGCAGGTGTCCGGGCAATCGTGCGGGCAGGCACCGCGTACGCGGTGCGTGCCGGCGGCGGTGGAGAAGGGCGTGCTCATGGCGCGTCACCCGTGCTCTGGTTGCGATGCTGCGAAGATAGCAGCTTCCGGTCCTTTCCGGCAGCCTGCCGAGGCGAACATTTTCTGCCCTATGATGTCTGTGCAGGTCGGTAACAGCAAGGAAAGTCCTGCCTGGCGACGCCCACGGCGGGCGGCAGGTCGCCGACCAGCACCCCACCCCGGAGCCACCAGCCATGATGCCATCACTCCCACCCCGACCCGGATCCCGAGCAGCTCCGCGAACGATCTTCTCCCTGCTCGTCGCGGCAGTCGGGAGCACGCTTCTGGGCGCGCTGGTCGCCAACAGCAGCGCCATGGGCAGCGCAGCGGGCAGCACGAAAGCGCCGACCAAAGCCTGTCTGGCGCCGGCAAGCTGGGCGGTCTTCGCCGAGCGGCAGCCGCAAGCCGCCAGCAAGCAGAAGATTCTCGCTGAACTGAGCGGACGCGACGTACTGCTGCTCGGAGAAGAGCATGACGACGCCGACCACCACCAGTGGCAATTGCAGGTGCTCTCCGGACTGCACGCGCTGCGCCCGGAGATGGTCATCGGCTTCGAAATGTTTCCCCGCCGGGTGCAAGCGATTCTCGATCGCTGGGTCGCCGGCGAGCTGAGCGTGAAGGAGTTTCTCGCGCAAGCGGAATGGGAAAAGGTCTGGAACACGCGGCCGGAACTGTATCTGCCGCTCTTCGAGTTCGCGCGACTGAACCGAATCCCGATGCTGGCCCTGAATATCGACCAGGAGCTGACGCGCAAGATTGCCGACCGCGGCTGGGACGCGGTACCGCTTGCCGAGCGTGAAGGCGTCGGCCAGGCGGCCGCGCCGTCGGACGCCTACCGCGAGTTCCTCTTCGAGGTCTATCGCCAGCACGCGACGATGCGCGGCAAGTCGACCAAGGCCAGACGCGGCGACGCCGCCTTTGCCCGCTTTGTCGACTCGCAACTGGCCTGGGATCGGGCGATGGCCGAAGTGCTGGCCGGCCAGGTGGCGCCGACGGCGAGCGGCGGCAAGCCGCTGATCGTCGGCATCATGGGAAGCGGTCACCTGCGCTTCGGGCATGGCGTGCCGCACCAGTTGCGCGACCTTGGCGTGCGCTCGATCGGCACCCTGTTGCCGCTCGCCGCGGCAAGCCCTTGCGACGAGCTTGTCCCCGGGCTCGCCGACGCCGTCTTCGCCGTGCCAACACCGCCGCGCACGGCGACCGAGCCGCCGCGCCTTGGCGTGACGCTCGAAAGCAAGGACGGGCGAGTGCTGATCGCCAGCGTGAGTAAGGGCAGCCTGGCCGAGAAGAGCGGCCTGCAGGATGGCGACCGGATTCTTGCCGTGGCCAGCCAGCCGCTAAACGGTCTGACTTCGCTGTTGAACTCGATACGCCAGCAGCCGCCGGGAACCTGGTTGCCGCTGCACATCGAGCGCGCCGGCGAGAAGCTTGAAATCATCGTCCGCTTCCCGGCGCAGCAATGAGTCGCTGGTCTGCCTTGCGCTCGCTGCCGGCGCTACTCTTGCTGGCCGTCGCCAGCGCTGCGGCGTGGGCGGTCGACACGCCTGCCGCGCATCTCGCACTCGATGTCACGCTCGACCCGGCCAGTCGCCGCCTCGCCGTCGTCGCCGCGGTCAGGCCCGGTCAGCGGAGCTTTCGCTTCGCCCTGCACGAGTCGCTGACCATCGACAGCGCGTCGGCCGACAGTCAGCCGATCGTCGTCCGGCTGACCGGGCAGCAGGGAAATCTGCGCACCTGGCAGGCACGCCTGCCGACGGCGCAGGCGACGCTGCGCATCGCCTACCAGGGCACGCTGCCGGCCCTCGATCCCCGCCTCGACCATCGTCAGGTGCTGCGCGGGTTGCCGCCGATGGCCGCTGTCGAAGGCAGTTTCCTGCCCTCGGGCGGCGGCTGGTATCCGCAACCGGCGGCTTTGTTCAGCTACCGCGTGCGCGTGAACGTCCCTGGTGAACAACGGGCGCTGGTCGCCGGCCGACTGCTCGACGAGGAGCTACCGGCAGGACCCGGCGATCGCTATCGCGCCAGCTTCGAGTTCGCCGATCCGGCCGACGGCATCGACCTGATGGCCGGCCCGTGGATCGTGCGCGAGAAAACGATGCCGGCCGGCGACGCCGGGCCGCTGCGCCTGCGCACTTACTTCACGCGCGAGCTCGACGAGATCGCCGGCCTGGCCGACGCCTACCTCGACGACACGCGTACGCACATCGAACGCTATGCACGGGAAATCGGCGCCTACCCGTTCAGCAGCTTTTCGGTGATCGCCAGTCCGCTGCCGACCGGCTTCGGAATGCCGACCCTGACCTATCTCGGTGCCGAGGTGCTCAAGCTGCCCTTCATTCGCGCCACTTCGCTGGGCCACGAAATCCTGCACAACTGGTGGGGAAACGGCGTCTACGTCGATTACGCGACGGGTAACTGGGCCGAGGGCCTGACCACCTTCATGGCCGACTACGCGTACAAGGAGAGCGAATCGGCCGCCGCCGCGCAGGCCATGCGCCTCGGCTGGCTGCGCGACTTCGCCGCGCTGCCGGCGGCGAGCAGGCAGACGCTGGCGTCGTTCCGCTCGCGCACGCACGGCGCGGCGGCGGCCGTCGGCTACGGCAAGGCGGCGATGCTCTTCGTGATGTTGCGCGACCGACTTGGTGAGGAGCACTTTCGCGCCGGCCTGCGGCTATTCTGGCAACAGCAGCGCTTTCGTGTCGCCAGCTGGGGCGACTTGCAGCAAGCATTCGAGCAGGCGTCGGGGCAGTCGCTGACGATTTTCTTCCGCCAGTGGCTGCTGCGCGACGGCGCGCCCACACTGCGCATCCACAGCGCAAGCGCCAGCACCGTCGCCGGCGACACGCGCCTGACACTCGAAGTGAGTCAAGACGCGCCGGCCTACGCTCTGCGTCTGCCCCTCGAAATCAACTACGGCGGGCGCGCGGAAAGCCGTTCCGTCGACATTGACCGGCTGCAGCAGACGGTCAGTCTGACGCTTTCCGGCTCGCCGCAAGGCGTCGTTCTCGACCCGCAGCTGCGCCTCTGGCGATTGCTCGACGCGGCGCAACTGCCGCCGATCCTGCGCCAGTGGATCGTCGCCCGCGAGCCACGCCTGCTGCTGGTCACGGCGCTTTCCGAGGTGCGCGACGCGGGTGCAGCCCTTGCGGCACGGCTATTTGAAGTCGCGCCGCGGGAAATCCCGCCCGACGATCTGCGCAAGACGACGACGCCGGTATTGCTGATCGGCCTGCATGCCGACGTTGACGCGGCGCTGGCGGCGACCGGCCTGCCGCCGCGGCCGCCGACTCCCGGTCAGCGCGGAAGCGCCCAGCTGTGGACCATCGTCGGCCAAACGGACGTGCCGGTAGCGGTCGTTTCGGCACGCGACGCTGCGGCGCTGAGCGCCCTGCTGCGCCCGCTGCCGCACTACGGCAGCCAGAGCTGGCTGGTTTTCGACGGCAGTCGCGCGCTCGCCCGCGGCGTCTGGCCGCTCGTCGATCCACCCGTTCCGGTGAGCCGTCCGCCGGCCGGCGATCCTGGCCGAAAGGCCGGCCGCTGAATGCCGGCGCGGCGCGGACGGCGCAAAACCTGACAAGGCCGCGGGAGCCGTGCTATCGTTCCGGCTTTTCGTCCCGGGCCGGGCAAAACAAGCTGTTTTTTCCTCGCCAACGACGTCTTCGCGATCGTACCGATTCGCGCCGTTCCAGCCACTAACGCCGCCGCGCGACGCGTGCAGGGAGACTGATGATGCCGTTTCTGAAACGAGCACTTGCCGCACTGGCGGCGACGACACTGGCCGTTCCGGCCGCCATGGCGCAACAACTGCCCCAGACCCCGCCACAGGCAGACTTCAAGGCCGCCTGGAGCGCTCCCGAGCCGTGGCGAACCGACCGTTTCTACCTCCAGACCAGCCTCGCCTCGGTGCACTTCCACCCCGATGACGCGCACGATAATTCGCAAGTTCTGATCAACCCCGAGTGGCGACTGGACAAGCAGTGGCTAAAGGGTCAGCTGCTGGTCGGCGCAGCGACGTTTGACAACTCCTATAGTCAGGCGACCTGGTACGCCTACGGCGGCCTGCTCTGGCGGCCGGTCGAGACGGTGCAACCGTTCTATCTGAAACTCACGGCCGGCGTCATACATGGCTACCGGGGTGAGTATCAGGACAAGATCCCGATGAACGGCTCGGGGTATGCCCCTGCCATCATACCGTCGATGGGTTACTGCTATAACCGCTTCTGTTCAGAGGTGGTGCTGTTCGGCGCGGCAGGCATGATGTGGACCGTCGGCATGACCCTGCCCTAGGCTTCGTTCGGCTGACCGCGGCGTCAGGCCGAACCCGTAACGCAAGCGTCGGCCGCGCTGCCACCAGGCCCACCGACAGCAGGTCCCCTGCCACAAGCTTTTGATTTTCATCAAAAATAGTGCCTTGTGCGGCGATTTGCCACATTCCGCACTGCAGCATCAATCCCTAGAATGCCCGGCATCAAGAAGACATTCAGGGAGAGTTGGCAATGGAGCGGGAGAGAAAACCGATCGCCGTCGCAGTGGCGCTGGCCTTGGCCGGTGGGTGGCAGCACGCCGACGCACAAGAGAGCTCGGCAACACCGGTCATGAAGGAAGTGGTGGTCAATGCATCGCGGATCGACGACGTCGATCCGCTCGACAGCAGGCGCCTGGACGCGGCGAGCATCGCGCCCTACCGCGCTGCAACCAGCGATAGCGCCAGGCTGCTCGACGCACTGCCCGGTGTCAGCACCTACGGCGCCGGTGGCGTTTCCAGCCTGCCGGTGATCCGCGGTCTTGCCGACGACCGCATCCGCATCCAGGTTGATGGCATGAACCTGATTTCCTCGTGCGCCAACCACATGAATCCGCCGCTGTCGTATATCGACCCGACCAACGTCGACAGCGTCGCCCTGTTTGCCGGCGTCACTCCGGTCAGCGCCGGCGGCGACAGCATTGCCGGAACGATCCAGGTCAACTCGCCGCCTCCGGAGTTCGCCAAGGCCGGCGAAGGCAAGCTGCTCAAGGGCCAGGCCGGTGCCTTCTACCGCAGCAACGGCAACGGTCGCGGCGCCAATCTCTCGGCGACGATTGCCAACGAGATGCTCAGCCTCAACTATGCGGGCTCGACGGCGCAGGCGGACAACTATCGGGCCGGGGGTAGTTTCAAGGCCGCCGGGCTGTCGGAGGGTACGACCGAGTGGCTCGACGGCGACGAGGTGGGCTCGTCGCCGTACAAGTCGCAAAACCAGTTGCTGAGCCTCGCGTTGCGCCACGCCGAGCATCTCTTCGAGCTCAAGTTCGGCTATCAGCACATGCCCTACCAAGGCTTCCCGAATCAACGCATGGACTTGACCGACAACACCAGCCAGCAGGTCAACGCCCGTTATCTGGGCGAGTATGCCTGGGGTTCGCTGGAGGCGCGCGCCTATCACGAAGACACGCGGCATACGATGAACTTCCTCGACGACAAGCTGCAGACCACTGGCCCGATGAAGAACCTGGCCGGCATGCCGATGGATACGCACGGCAAGACCACCGGCGTCCAGCTCAAGGCGGAGATCATCGCCTCGGAACGCGACCTGTTCAGGGTCGGCGGCGAATACCAGAAATACCGGCTGGACGACTGGTGGGATCCGATCTCGCCGGTGGTGGCCATGCCGATGGCGGGAATGAAGGGATCGACTTTCTGGAACATCAACGACGGCCAGCGCGACCGCTTCGACGTCTATGGCGAGTGGGAGGCGCGCTGGAGTCGGCAATGGCTGTCGCAGCTCGGACTGCGCAGCAGCACGGTGAGGATGGATAGCGGCGACGTGCAGGGCTACAACACAGCGTTCTACGGCGACCCGCAAAATCCGGCGTCGATTCCCGGCGCGTTCAACGCTCTCGATCGCCAGAAGACCGACCACAACATCGATCTCGCCGCCCTGCTGCGCTTCACGGCAGCTGCCGAGCAGACCTACGAGGCAGGCTACGCGCGCAAGACGCGCTCGCCGAACCTCTACGAGCGCTACGCCTGGTCGACCAACAACCCGATGGCCATGAACATGGTCAACTGGTTCGGTGACGGCAACGGTTACGTCGGCGACGTCGACCTCGATCCGGAGGTCGCGCACACCATCAGCGCAACAGCGAGCTGGCACGACGCGGCGCGCGAGCAGTGGAATCTCAGCGTCACCCCCTTCTACACCTACGTGCAGGATTACGTCGATGCCGTTCGCTGTTCGGGTGGCAGCGGCATGTCGCCGTGCCAGGGGAGCAACCTGACACGCACCGACAACTTCGTTTACCTGCAGTTTGCCAATCAGACGGCGCGGCTGTACGGCGCCGACGCCAGCGCCCGCTTGCCGCTGGTGCAAGCGAGCGCAATCGGCAAGCTGACGATGACCGGGGTGTTGAGCTACGTGCGCGGGCGGAACTCGCAGAGTGACGACAATCTGTACCACATCATGCCTCTGAACGCGAAGCTGGCGCTGGTGCAGAACTCGGGAGCGTGGACCAACACCGTCGAGGGCGTCTTCGTCGACGCCAAGACGCAGGTTTCGCAGACGCGCAATGAGCTAAGGACCAGCGGCTACGGTTTGCTCAACCTGCGCAGCAGCTACGAATGGAAGCAGCTGCGCGTCGACATCGGCGTCGAGAACCTCTTCGACAGGCTCTATGAGTCGCCCCTCGGGGGCGCCTATCTTGGTCAGCGGCCAATGCTCTACGGAACCGCGGTGCCGGGTACCGGGCGTTCGCTCTACGCCGGGATGAACCTGCGCTTCTGAGCGCTCGAGCAATACAGGGCTGGCAGTGGGCAGGCAGCCAGACAGGGGCCGCGAGCGGGCGATCAGGAGGCGGCGCCGCGCTCGATGACCACGCCGACGCGCTGCACGCCGCTCATCATTCCCAGTTTGGCGATCGAGACGCGAACCCAGGTGGCGCCGAAGTCTTCGAGAAGCAGCGTCGCCACGTATTCGGCAAGACGTTCGAGGAGGTTGAAGTGGCGCGCCGCCAACTCGCTGCGCAGGCGTTCGGCGACCGTCGCGTAATCGATGGTGTCACCGATGTCGTCGCTGGCGCCGGCGCTGGCGGTCGACGTGCCGATCTGCAACGAGATTTCTATCGTCTGGGGCATCGCTTTTTCGCGCGGGTAGATGCCGATCAGCGTGGAAGCGCGAAGCGCGTCGATGAAAATGATGTCCATGCGGCGTTGCGTCAGGTCGGTGTAAAATCCCGGGCTGGTCGCGAAGTCTGCTGCGCGACGACAAGTGTGCGCATTCTAACCCAGAGCCACATCGACCATCTGCCCATCCGTGCAGCCAAGCTGCCAGGCATTCCACCGTCCGCCGACCGGATCACCGCTCATGCCGCCTTCCCTGCTCACTGCCCTCGGCGTCCTGGCTGCCTATCTGCTGGGATCGATTTCGTTCGCGCTGGTCGCCAGCCGCCTTTTCGGCCTTGCCGACCCACGCAGCTATGGCTCGAAGAATCCCGGCGCGACCAACGTCCTGCGCAGCGGTCACAAGGGAGCCGCGATATTCACCTTGCTCGGCGACGCGGCCAAGGGCTGGCTGGCGGTCTTTCTGGCCAGCCACTATTCGCGCCAGTACGGCCTGCCCGACTACACGCCAGGACTGGTCGCGCTGGCGGTTTTCTTCGGCCACCTCTACCCGATTTTCCTGGGCTTCAAGGGCGGCAAGGGCGTGGCCACGGCGGCCGGCGTATTGCTGGCGATCAACGTCTGGCTGGGACTGGCGACGCTGGGCACCTGGTTGTTCATCGCCCTGACCTTGCGCTATTCGTCGCTGGCAGCGCTGGTAGCGGCGGCAGCGGCGCCGGTTTTCGCCGTTCTGGCGTGGGGCAAGGACGGCATCGTGCTGGCCATCGGGATCATTTCGATGGCGCTGATCGGCAAGCACTGGCAGAACCTGCAGCGGCTGATGGCCGGCAGCGAACCGAAAATCGGCGGCAAGAAGGAGGCGCTGGCCAGTGGCGCCAAGCCGCCGAGGCCGGTGAGATCGACCAAATCAGGGCACGCTACGAAGTCGACCGACTCGCGCTAAATGCAATGCAGCGGCCAGCGCGGCCGCACCTGAAAAGCACCGGTCGCTTTGCCGGCCGTTCCGCGATCGCCGGCGGTCTGCAGGCGCAGGGCGCCGGCGAGGGCGATCATCGCGCCGTTGTCGGTACAGAATTCGAGTTCGGGATAAAAGACGGCGATCCTCGCCTTGCCGGCGCGCGCGTCGAGCTGGCGGCGCAGCTCACGGTTGGCGCCGACGCCGCCGGCGACGACCAACTGCTTGAGACCACTCGTCGCCACCGCGCGCAAGGCCTTGCTGACCAGGACCTCGACGATCGCGTCCTGGAAACCGCGCGCAATGTCCGCCCGCTGTTGCTCATCGATCGTCGGCAGCTCGCGGACCTTGGTCAACACTGCCGTTTTCAGGCCGCTGAAACTGAAATCGAGATCGCCGGACTTGAGCATCGGGCGCGGCAGCTTCACCACCTCCGGGCGGCCCCGTTCGGCCAGCTCGGCCAGCGCCGGTCCGCCGGGATAGCCCAGGCCGAGCAGCTTGGCGGTCTTGTCGAAGGCCTCGCCGGCCGCGTCGTCGAGCGTTTCGCCGAGCAGCTCGTACTCGCCGACGCCCGTCACGCGCATCAGCTGGCTATGGCCGCCGGAAACGAGCAGGGCGACAAAAGGGAAACGCGGTGGCGTGCGCGACAGCAATGGCGACAGGAGGTGACCTTCGAGGTGGTGCACGGGGACGCTGGGCCGCTCGAGCGCGGTCGCCAGCGCCTCGGCAAAGGCCGCTCCAACCAGCAAGGCACCGGCCAGACCCGGCCCCTGAGTGTAGGCAACGGCGTCGATCTCGGGCAGCGAACGGCCGCTATCGGCAAGAACCTTGCGCAACAGCGGTACGACGCGCCGGATATGATCGCGCGAGGCGAGTTCCGGCACGACACCGCCGTAGTCCTGGTGCATGGCCACCTGCGAGTGCAGCGTGTGCGCGAGCAGCGAGCCGCCAGCAGACGTGCTGTACAGCGCCATACCCGTTTCGTCGCATGAGGATTCGATTCCGAGAACCAGCATCGCGCCATTCTAACCCGGCCAGCCCGGCGACACGATTTTCGCGACGGCGACCGGCAGGCGCGGGGCCACACGCCAGGCCAAAACGAAAAAAACCCTTGCCCGCAGCGGGCAAGGGCTCTTGCGAACGACGACTACTTAATCGCGCTGTTGAAGAACCGTCGGCAAGACGGTCTTGGCCATGCGCTTGGCGAAGTAGTAGATGCGCTTCTGCTTCTCGATGATCTCGACTTCCAGCGTGTAGGCCAGGATGCGATTGGGCTCCTCGGCAACCAGCCGGCGCGCCTCGTGCATGGCTGCCGAATCGGCGATGCGGTTGATCTCGTCCTTCATCCCGGTGACCACCTGTGCCGAGCGCTCGTTGCGCTGCGCGACGGCCATCACCGCCGCCGCTACGGCCTTGCTGATCGCGACCTGGAAGCCATTGAGCACCTGCTGGGTCTGTTCGCTGACCTCGATCTTGTCGCGAACGCGATCATGGCCGAGGACCACCAGATTCGTTTCGACGATGTCGCCGATGTTCTCCAGGTTACTCACCGCCTCCATCAGCTGCATCAACTCCCTGGTCTGTTCTTCAAGCAGCGGCTGTTTGCTGATCTTGGCCATGTAGTCGAGAATTCCCGCATGAAGGATGTCGACCGTGTCGTCCATCTGGCGTATTTCCTCAAGCGCCTTGGTATCGCCCTTGATGATCGCCGGCATGATCCCCTTCAGCATCGCGTTGACGGTCTCGCCCATGTGCATGACTTCCATGCGCACACTGTCCAGCGCCAGGGTTGGCGTGGTCAGAAGTTCCTCCTGCAGGAACTTGGTACGCACGATCATCGCGTCCTCTTCGAGCGGCTTGTCAGGCACCAGCCACTCCGCCGCGCGCGCGATGTAGGTGGTAAACCAGATGAAAATGCAGCCGTTGGCAATGTTGAAGAAGGTGTGCGCGTTGGCGATCTGGCGCGGCGTCTCCGCTGCGAGCAGATCCATACCGCTGAGTTCGGGATAGACCGGCGACATGGCGACGGCCGCACTCCTGATAACGCTGACAAACGGCAGCCACATAAGGACGCCCGTACAAGCAAGCCCGGTATGCACGACGGCGCAGCGCACAGCTTCCCGCGGCTTGCCGATGGCGGCCAGCAGCGCCGTCACGCAGGTGCCGATATTGGCACCCATGACCAACGGGACACCGGCATCGAGGCTGATGAAACCCTGCGAGGCCATGACGATGATGATCGCGGTGGTGGCCGAGGAAGACTGGATGATCCCGGTAAAGACTGCCGAGACGAGCACGGCGAGGAGCGGGTTGGTCATCGTCTGCATCAAGTCGAGGAAGGGCTGGTAGCTGCGCAAGGGGTGCATAGCCTCACCCATCACGTGCATGCCGAAGAACACCAGGCCCAGACCCATCAGCATGCCGCCATAGGCCTTTATCTTCTCGTTCTTGGAAAGAAAGAGCATGCCAAAGCCGCCGGCGACCATCGCCAGCGCCGCCTTGGTGATCTTGAAGGCGACGATCTGGCCGGTAATCGTGGTGCCGATCTTGGCACCGATGATGACGCCGACCGATTGCGGCAGCGACATCAGCCCGGCCGAAATGAAGCCTACCAGGAGGACGGTGGTCACCGATGACGACTGGATCACCGCGGTCACCACGGCGCCGGTTCCGACGCCCGCGAAGCGGTTGACGGTCAGCTTGGCGAGGATGCTCTTCATGCGCTCGCCGGCGACCGCCTTCAGCCCCACTTCCATCTGCGTCATGCCGTAGAGGAAAAGGGCCAGGCCGCCGAGCAGCTCCATGGTCATGCCACCCCAGTTCATGGGGGCGGTGCTGCCGGTGGCGGCCAGCGCGGGCCAGGCGATGACGCCCAGAACTGCGCCGACGATGCCTAGGGCAACCAGGGCACCGTTGGTTGTCTGGCATTGTTTCAGATAGGTGTTGAGCATAGGTAAGGTCTCCTCCGGTCGTTTCGACTCAGTATTTTGGTTGTTCTTTGACGATAGTCACCGGCAGCTTGGCGAGGCCAAGGACCTGCTCGGCCACGGACCCGAGCAGCAGGTGCCGCAGTCCTGTCGCACCCTTGCTGCCCATGACGACCATGCTGGCCTTCTCTTTCTCGACCACCTGCAGAATTCGCGTCACCGGAATTCCCTTGACCAGCAGCACCTCGGCCTTGTGCAAGGCGTGCCGCTCGGGATGCCGCTTCTGAACTTTGGCCATGAATTCGTCGAGCATTTCGCCCGCAATATCCGCCATTCGCGTCAGGGTCTTCTTGCCGGCCATGCGCGCGTAGTAGCCAGGCATGTTCTGTGGGTCGTGCACCACGTGCAGGACCGCGAGTTTGCATCCCAGGCCGTCGGCAAAGTCACTGGCGAGCAGCAGCGCGGCCTCCGAGTGCGCCGAGAAATCGACCGGCACGAGAATCGGGCCGCGGGGCGGTTCGTGCGAGGGTGAATCTGGTTTCTTGTCAGCCATGGGGCAAATGCTCCTCTCTTCTGATGGCAACTGGCTTGTGCCGTCGCCGGATGGGGATCCAGGCCGCCGACCGCGGCGGGTCACGACCTTCCGGGCGCTTTCGCCGCCACCTGGAGGCCGCTTCTCAAGCCAACCCGGTCACCGGCGAATACCCGCAGGACAATTCATTGGGAACCCGCCGTGGGCTGTTCCTCGATCGCAACCTGTAAACGGGCAGACGCAAGAATACAATAGATTCCGTCTCTATCCCGTGTTTTTCGTGCGTAGATTACGCGCCCAACGCGCATGTCTAGCGGCCAACAACGCAGGGCTCTTGCCTTGGCAGCGACCAGGGAAAGCTGCACCGTGTTTCGGCAAAGACGCGCAACGAATGCGCGGGACGGAGTTGCCAACGACGCCTCCGCGGCCGCCAAGAGCCGGAAAAGTCGGCGTTTTCCCGCGCCAAGGCTTGTTTCGTGCCTACATTGCGCCTATCCTTGCCGCTTGCGCGTCCCCGCATCGGTTCGGCTGCCGGCCGGTTGATCAGAGGACCGTGCACACTGCGATCCGGCACGCCAAATGGCGGTCTGTGCTGGCCAATAATTCCTGGGACGGGGGCATTTCATGGACTGGTTGAGGGAAACCGTCGACTTGATCAATCTGTCGGAGATCGATTGGGAACTGACCATTCGAATTCTGATTCAGTGCATTCTGTTCTCGTTTTCAGCGTTTTTCTCCGGCTCCGAAACCGCACTTTTCTCGCTTAGTCGCATCGATCTGCAGAAATTGCGCAACTCGCGCAACCCTCATTCCGAAAGCATTCACGCGATGCTCGACGAGCCACGGCGGCTGATCGTCTCGTTGCTCTGCGGCAACGAGTTGGTGAACATCGCGGCGGCGGCCAACATGACCATGATTCTGGTCACCATGTTTGGCGAAAAGGATGCCGGATGGATCAATATCGTCGTCATGGTGCCGCTACTGCTGCTCTTTGGCGAAGTCACTCCGAAAACGATCGCCGTCAACGCGCCGGTAAAGTTCGCCACAAAACTGTCAGCGCGTTTTCTGCCGAAGTGGATTTTCCTGGTCACCCCTCTGCGCGACGTCGTGCGCCTGGTTGCCGACCGGGTCACGACCTTCGTCGTTGGCGAACACGTCGACCGCGAGAACATCCTCAAGCCGGACGAGCTGCGTACGCTGATGGCCGACAGCGAGGAGACCGGGGTCATCGAGGCGTCGGAGCGGGTGCTCATCGACAAGGTGCTCGAGGCGGCGGAAACCGAAGTAGCACGAATCATGACGCCGGGGCCGCGCATCCGCTTCCTCGACGCCGATCTGCCGATCGAGGAACTGATCGAGCGCTTTCGCGGCTATCGCCATCCGCGTGTTCCGGTTTACCGGGGCCACTGGGACAACGTGATCGGCTTCCTGCAGGCCGAGGATCTGCTGCGCCGGGTGCGCGTTGATGGCGATATCTCGAAAATCGAGTTATCGGAAATCCTGAAACCGGCGCATTTCGTTCCGCCAACCAAGAAAGTCGACGAGATGCTGGAGTATTTCCAGCGTTTCAACACCCGCGCCGCGGTGGTCATCGGCGAATACGGCGAAGTCCTCGGAATCGTCACCATCAAGGACGTGATGACGTTCATCTTCGGCGAAATTTCCGGAAAGATGAGAGGACAGGAGCACTATCAGCAGGAACACAACAACAGCTTCACCGTCCCCGGTTATATGCGCCTCGCGGATTTCCGCACGCTCACCAATTTCGACATCGACGACCCGTTGATGAACACCATCGGCGGCGTCGCGCTGGTACTTTTTGGCCGGCTGCCGCGGGTTGGCGAGAAGATCTTCAGCGCCGACTACGAGCTCACGGTGAAAGAAGTGAGCGGCATGCGCATCACCAAGGTTCGCGTCTCGTTTGGGCGAACGCAGGAGGAGGATGGCGGCTCCGCTCCGGCGGAACCGCTGGACATGGAGAGCCTTGCCGAGTCAACGTCCGACGAATCACCGGCAGATCAGGAACAGGAGTCACTCGACGAATACGAGGACGAGCTGTTGCGCGAGGCGAGGGAAGAGGAAGCGGAGTCCAGCGGCGCGCAGGCGACCGAGGGCGACCAGAGCGTAGATAAAACCGCTGCCGCTGATAACCAGGCGAGGAGATAACGATGGAATGGATCCCGTTCGATTGGGGCTTTCACCTGGTGGTGATTTTCATCTTCCTGATACTCAAGGGCTTCTTCTCGGGATCGGAGTTGGCAATGGTCAACGCCGACAAGATTCACCTTCGCCATCAGGCACGCCTGGGTGACCCGGGTGCGAAACTGGTGCTGGAGCTCTTTCGAACGCCCGACGTCATGCTCGGGACGACGCTGGTCGGGACCAACATCGCGACGGTGACGATCACCACCATTGGCACGCTGATGTTCATCGATCTGCTGGGGGAGTCGGGTGACCTGGTCTCGGTGCTGGTGTTCACGCCCTTCCTGCTGATTTTCGGCGAGATCGTTCCGAAGAGCATCTTCCAGCAGAAATCCGACTGGATCGTGACCAAGATCATCTACGGACTACGCTTCTTTTCCTACCTTTTCTATCCGGTGATTTTCGTCTTCAGCCGCGTTGCCCGCTTTGCCGCACGCCTGTTCGGCGGCGCGTCGTCGGGGCAGATCGGCTTTATCACCAAGGATGAGTTGCGCGTTTTGCTCGATCTCTCGGAAACGCCCGCTGACGGCGGCGGCGCCACCAATAAACAACGCATTCGGCGCATCTTTCGCTTCGCCGACACAACGGTCGGCGAAGTAATGACGCCGCTGGCCGAAGTCATTGGTTTCAGCGAGAGTCGCGGCATGGACGAGGCGGTACGGCGAGTCTGGGAACACGGCTTCAATCGCCTGCCCGTCTTTCGCGGCAACATCACCAACGTCACCGGTGTGCTGACGCTGACCACCTGGGACCTGTTGCTGCCGGACATTGGCAAGCGTTCGGTGAGCGACTTCATTCGCCCGGCACTCTACCTTTCTCCGAAGCAGACCATCGATCAGGTCCTGCCGATGCTGCGGGCGCGCAACGACCACATGGCCATCGTCGTCGACGAGTTCGGCTCGGCGATCGGCATCCTGACCATGGAAGACATCTTCGAGGAGGTCGTCGGGACGGTGGACTCGGGCTACGACTTCGACAACATGAAGCCGCCTCGGGTGGTCATCGAGTCGGAGACCGACGATCGTCATCTGGTCGGCGGGCGGGCGCCGATCTCCGAACTCAACGATTCGCTGCGGCTGAATTTGCCGGTCGGCGAAGCGCACACGCTCGCCGGCTTCCTGATCAACCGCCTGCGCCACATTCCGGTCGTCGGCGATAGCGTGGAAGAACGCGGCTTTCGCTACACGGTGATCGAAGCGGACGCGCGCTCCGTCACCAAGGTGCGCGTCGAACGCTTGTAAGGCCTGCCGTCAGCGGCCGGTCTTGAGCCGCGCGAGCGGCGCCGCGCGAGTGGCGCCGCTTCGCTTTCCGGGTTCTTGCCGCGCGGCCTGCGTCCTCGTCCAGCCAGCCGCCGCTTCCCGTCCTTCGCCCTGTCGTGAGGGGCTCGTCAGCTAGCGCGCACGGGATGGCCGATCGCGCACCGCACCACAAGCCCGCGCGGAGTGCCTCGGCGGCGGCCGCGAACGCCCCGTTCGGAGCCTGCCGGCGCGACTCCTGGAAAGCGATGGCCTTCCCGGGTTTTTGTCTCTCGCTCCGTGACCTATTTCCTCTCGCGTTTCGCCGCACAGGCCTATCGTCTCGGTCAACACGGCGCATTGGCGTCGGCCGGTGGACAAGGAGTCAGGAAGTGAGTGAAGGCGGTTTGGAGAATTGCGAGCTATGCGACTCACCAGGCGGAGAAGTGATCTGGGAGAACGGCATCTGCCGCGTGGTGATGGTAGCGGACCCGGATTATCCGGGTTTCTGCCGCGTGATCCTGCACCGCCATCTCCGCGAAATGACCGACCTGCCGCACAAGGAAAGAATGCAGCTGATGACGGTGGTGTTTGCTGTCGAGAGTGCCGTACGCAGCCTTTACCAGCCGGACAAGGTCAATCTTGCGAGCCTGGGCAACCTGACGCCACATGTTCATTGGCACCTGATTCCACGTTGGCGAGACGACAGAAACTTCCCCCAGCCGGTCTGGGCAGCCGCAAAACGGGCCAGTACCACACGGCGCCAGCCGGTTGATGGCCGGAAATTGGGTGACCAGATCATCGCCGCCCTGCGTACCACCTAGACCGTGGGCAGCGGTCAGCCAGGAGGCAAAATCATGAGCGCAGTCCTTAGCACAGCCCCAGCCACCATGAAAATTTCGGACCTGCAAACGGGTTTCAGAATTCTCTCACGCCTGCCGTTGGCCAACTCGCGTCAGGCTCAGTTCGAGATCAACAATTTCCTGGATAGCCTGCTGCAGTCGCCGCCACCGGGCGACGTCTACCTGCAACTCCTTGAGCAGACGCGAATTTCGCTGTGCTTCATCGAGGAACAGCTGGCTCGCGAATACACCAGTAAGGCGCTGCCGCTGGGCGACGCCGAGGAAGCCGCTTTTCAGCAGGTGGTCGCCACCTGGCTCAAGGCCTCGCGAGCCTACGCCCATTGCGCGCGGTTGCAACGGACTGACGATGAAGACGACGACGCCGCCGACCGGCTGGCGCTCATCCTGCATCGCTGCATCTACTACACCGGGATGGCAATCAGCGAGTATCATCGCGCTCGCCGGCAACTGCCGCGCGGCATGTGGCTGAATCTGCACGGCTTCTACGCCAGCGCCGAGGAGTGGGGGGTGGCCACGCTGGCGGTGCCCGACTCTCTCGACCCGCTTGGGCGGAGCACCCACTGCACGGCGGCTTTCGCCAGTCAGCTGCTGACCGAGCTGGCCGGTCCGTACAGCCTCAGCGTGCAGCAGCTCGGCATAGTCCGACGCTGGGCGAGCAACTGGGCGCCGCTGCTGACCGTCCATCCGGTGGCCCCGGGCGAAAGCCTGCCACCAACGGTCGTCGACCTGATGGAAGATGCAGGCCTGCGTCCCGCCGCCGCGTGCCTGCAGACGGAGAACATTCGTCGCATCGACAGCGCCCGTCTGGCAATGCAAATCAACCAGACGCGCAGGCAGTTGCAGCAGAAGATCACACCGTCACAACTCGGTCTCGGTGAGGACTGCTCCGCCAGCCAGTGCCAGCAGCTTCTCAAACGGCTGGCCAGGCCGTGGTCCTTGCTGCGCGCGGCGCGCCAGTTCCGCCGTCACCCGGGTGCAGGAATGGCCAGAGTGTGCGCCGGCTTTACCGGAGTGCACTACATCATCTCGGGGAAGGAGTTCAGTCAGCCGGAGAGCGCACGCATCTATTCGCGTGAGGAATTCGACAGCCTGTTTACCTTCCGTTATACGCTCGATCCAACCCAGCAGCTTGAAGTCCGCCAGACTCAGTTGGGCTTTGCAGTCGACGATTGGGAGGTGCTCGACGAGAGTGCCAACGGCTTCCGTTTGCTGCGCTCGACCGCCGGACGGCGCTTGGTTCCAGAGCAGTTGCTGTCCATCTGCCCACACGACGGGAACGCCCATCTTCTGGCCCAGGTCGTCTGGTTGATGCAGGAACAGGGCGGAGGTCTGATCGCCGGCATCTCAGCCCTGCCGGGCAGGCCGCAGGCGGTAGCCGCCCGGCCGCTGGCGCGCGAGGCGGGACGACCGGAGCCCTATAGCCGCGCCTTCATGCTGCCCGCGGTTGCCGCGATCGGGGCCCAGCAGAGCCTGGTCATCCCGCAGGGTTGGTTCTATTCCGGGCGGCTGCTGGAGATCTACGTCAACGGCGTCTGGCGGGTGAAGTTGGACCGGGTTATCGGCTCCGGGGCAGATTTCGACCGGGTGAGCTTTTCCGTCACCTGATCGCCGTCCGAGCCGCGGGCGATCGCCGGCACGCCGCGGATCGTCGCGGCGTGCCGGCATGCGTTTTGCGCTATCATGGTCGGCCCTATTGAGCTTAGAGGCATCCATGGCAGGCCTGGACGAGACCACGAAAATCCCGACCGAGATCAAACTGCACCAGAAGTCTCACGTCCTGGAGCTGGTTTTTGCGGACGGCGAGCGTTTCGAACTGAGCTACGAATTCCTGCGCGTCTTTACGCCGTCCGCTGAGGCGCGCGGCCACGGCCCGGGTCAGGAGGTGCTGCAAGTCGGCAAGCGCGGGGTGGGCATCGACCGCGTCGAAGCCGTCGGCAACTACGCCATCCGCCCGGTCTTTTCCGATGGCCATGACAGTGGTCTCTATTCCTGGGATGTTCTCTACAACCTGGGTAGCCATCAACAGCAGCTGTGGAAGGATTATCTGGCCAAACTGGCGGCAGCGGGTGCCAGTCGTGACCCGGGGAAAGTTCCCACGCCGCCGGTCAGCAAGGCCCACGGTGGCTGCGGCAAGCATTGAGCAGCACAACTTCAGGAGCGCGAGCGGGATCAATGAGTGATAGAGGGACCACCCATTTTGGTTTTGAGGAAGTAGCGGAAAGCGACAAGGCGCAGCGCGTCGCAGATGTTTTTGATTCGGTGGCACAACGTTACGACCTGATGAACGATCTCATGTCGGGCGGTCTGCACCGCTTGTGGAAGGCGTTTACCATCGCCAAGAGTGGTGTCCGTGAGGATTCACGGATCCTCGACGTCGCTGGCGGCACGGGCGACCTTGCTCTGGCCTTCGCCAGAAAGCTGGGCCGCGGCGGTCAGGTCTGGCTGACCGATATCAACAACGCCATGCTTACGCGCGGCCGCGACCGCCTCTGCGATCGTGGCGTGATGGTCCGCGTCGCGCAATGCGACGCGGAGAAGTTGCCGTTTCCGGACGACTACTTTGACTGCGTCACGGTCGCCTTCGGCCTGCGCAACATGACCCACAAGATCTCGGCACTCGCCGAGATGCGCCGGGTACTTAGACCGGGAGGTCGCCTGCTGGTCCTCGAGTTTTCGCAGGTGTGGAAGCCTCTGGCACCGGCTTACGACTTCTACTCGTTCAAGGTGATTCCGCGCCTCGGTCAGCTGATCACTCGCGACGAGGGAAGTTATCGCTATCTCGCAGAATCGATTCGTGTACACCCGGACCAGGAGGGCCTGAAGAGCTTGATGGAACAGGCTGGGCTAGAGCGGGTCGAATATTTCAATCTGGCGCTGGGCGTCGTTGCCCTGCACCGTGGTTTCAAGTTCTGAAGAGGAGAGAGTCGTGAAGAAATTCTTTGTTGCGTTGGCCGTGTGCGCGTTTAGCTTTGGTCTCATGGTCGCAGATGCCGAAGCCAAGCGCTTCGGCGGTGGTCGCTCGATGGGCATGCAGCGGCAGGCCACGCCAGCACCCCAGAAAGCCGCGCCGGCGCCGGCCAATGCTGCATCGCCGACGGCAGCGGCACCCAAGAGCAGCTGGATGGGCCCCCTGGCCGGACTCGCGGCCGGGCTCGGAATTGCGGCGCTGTTGTCGCATTTTGGTCTCGGTGAGGGAATGGCCAATCTGGTGATGATCGCGCTCTTGGCGATGGCCGCGGTGTTCGTCTTCAAGTGGCTGTTTCGGCGCAAGGCTGCGGCGACGGCCGGGGCTGGCCAGCCTATGAGCTATGCCGGCGCGGGCGGCGGAGTGGCCGCCCCGCCGCCGCGTTTCGACGCCGCCCAGGAGCTTCCTGGCCGAAGCCAGCCAGAGCATCGTCCAGGCGGAGCGGCGAACATGGCCACTCCGGAGCCGGCAGGCATTCCCGCCGACTTCGACGTGGATGGCTTTCTCCGTGTCGCGAAGTTGAACTTCGTCCGCCTACAGGCGGCAAATGACGCCGGCAACATGGAAGACATCCGTGCCTTCGTCACCCCCGAGGTTTTTGCCGAGATCAAGCTGCAGATGGGCGAGCGCAGCGGAGCAAGTCAGCAAACGGACGTGGTGACGCTAGACGCCGAGCTTCTCGAAGTGCTCACCGAGGGTAGCCGCCATGTCGCCAGCGTGCGCATGAACGGCATGATTCGTGAGCAGGCCGACGCGCCCGCAGTAGCCTTCGACGAGGTGTGGAATTTGACCAAGCCGGTCGACGGTTCGAGCGGCTGGGTGGTTGCCGGTATCCAGCAAGCTTCCTGAAGGGTATGTGGAGCGGGCCGCCGCTGGCGGTCATCAATCACGTACTGACGGGTGAAGACTGGGCTCGTGCTCGATTGGCCGCCTTTTCCGGGCAGACAGCGCGGGTCCAGTTTTCCAGCGGGCAGTTGCGGTTCACCATACTCGAGTCCGGCCTGCTCGCCGCGGCGGACGCAGCTTCGCCCGTCGCGGTCAGTATCCGCCTGCCCGACGACGCGCCGGTACGTGCGCTGAGTAACCGATCGTCGCTGTTTTCCGCGGCGACCATCGCGGGCTCGGTGGATCTCGCAGAGGCACTCGCATTTGTCTTCCGCAACCTGCGCTGGGATGCCGAGCACGATCTTTCACAAGTGCTGGGCGACATCGTCGCCCGCCGGGCCCTGCGTCTGGCAAGCGGATTGGCGCGATGGCACGGGCGGAGCGCCCGCAATCTGGCATTTGGCATCGTCGAATATCTGACCGAAGAAGAGAAAGCCATTCCCCCGCGCCGCGATGTCGACGCTTTCTGCGCCGAGGTCGACGCGCTTCGCGACGACTTGGCACGCGTCGAAAAGCGGCTTGGGCGGATGGAGCTTCTTCGCTAGACGCTAAACCCAGCCCGTCTTCCTCGACGGTGAACAAGAAAAGGGCAGCCTGGGCTGCCCTTTTTCCTGCCGTTGTGCCGGAGGGAGCGTCTACATCCCCGGCCTCGACGGCTCTTCAGCGCGTGCGAAGTTTCTTGATTGCCGCCAATTGAGCCACGGCCTGGGCCAGCTCGGCTTCCGCCGAAGCCAGACCAACATCGGAGGTATGGTCGCGAAGCATCTCCTCTGCATGACGCTTTGCTTCGATCGCCTTGGCCTCGTCCAGGTCCGCTGCGCGCACCGCCGTATCGGCCAGTACCGTAATCAGCGCCGGCTGTACCTCCAGCATCCCGCCGGACACATAGACCAACTCGTATTCTTCACGATCCGGTATTTTGAGGCGCACGGTCCCCGGCTTGATGCGGGTCAGCAGCGGCGTATGGCGCGGATAGATACCGAGCTCACCCGCCTCGCCTGGAAAAACCGCGAAGTCGGTCTGCCCGGAGAAGATCAACTCCTCCGCGCTGACAACGTCGACATGTACTCTGATTGACATGGTCTTCTTCCCTTGCAAGTCGTCTTCGCGCCCGCAAGCGGGGCGAAGCGACGTTCCCTGATCCCCTTTTAGAGGGTCTTGGCTTTCTCGAACACTTCTTCGATACCGCCGACCATGTAAAAGGCCTGCTCGGGAATGTTGTCGCATTCGCCCTCGACGATCATCTTGAAGCCCTTGAGGGTATCCTTGAGCGGAACATACTTGCCCGGCGAGCCGGTAAAGACCTCGGCCACACTGAACGGCTGCGACAGGAAACGCTGAATCTTCCGGGCCCGATAAACGGCCAGCTTGTCTTCCGGCGACAGCTCGTCCATCCCGAGAATGGCGATGATGTCGCGCAGTTCCTTGTACTTCTGGAGAGTCATCTGCACTGCACGGGCAATGCCGTAGTGCTCCTCGCCAACCACCTGCGGGTCGAGCTGACGCGAGGTCGAGTCGAGCGGGTCGACGGCCGGATAGATGCCCAGCGAAGCGATGTCACGAGACAGAACGACGGTCGAGTCGAGGTGCTGGAAGGTGGTCGCCGGCGACGGGTCGGTCAGGTCATCGGCGGGCACGTAGACGGCCTGAATCGAAGTGATCGAACCTACCTTGGTCGACGAGATCCGTTCCTGGAGGCGGCCCATTTCTTCGGCCAGGGTCGGCTGATAGCCCACCGCAGACGGCATCCGGCCGAGCAGCGCCGATACCTCGGTTCCGGCCAGCGTGTAACGGTAGATGTTGTCGACAAAGAAGAGAATATCGCGGCCATCGTCACGGAAGCGCTCGGCCATGGTCAGCCCGGTCAGCGCGACGCGCAGGCGGTTGCCCGGCGGCTCGTTCATCTGACCGAAAACCATCGCCACCTTGTCGAGAACATTCGACTCCTTCATCTCGTGGTAGAAGTCATTGCCCTCACGAGTCCGCTCGCCGACCCCGGCGAAAACCGAAAGCCCCGCGTGTTGCTTGGCGATGTTGTTGATCAACTCCATCATGTTGACGGTCTTGCCCACGCCAGCGCCGCCGAACAGGCCAACCTTGCCGCCCTTGGCGAAAGGACAGACGAGGTCAATGACCTTGATGCCGGTCTCCAGAAGATCGACGGAGGGCGACAACTCGTCGAATTTGGGTGCCAACTGGTGAATGGAACGTCGTTCTTCGGTGGCAATTGGCCCGGCTTCATCAATTGGTCGACCGAGAACATTCATGATGCGGCCGATCGTGGCGTCACCAACCGGTACCGAGATGCCAGCACCGGTATCGTTGACCTTCATGCCACGGCGGAGGCCATCGGACGACCCCATGGCGATCGTGCGCACGATACCGTCGCCCAGTTGCTGCTGAACCTCGAACACCAGATCGGCTTCGCACATATCCGACTCTTCGGCCTTGTCGAGCAGGAGGGCGTTGTTTATGTGGGGCATGGCGTCACGCGGGAACTGGACGTCCACGACGGCGCCGATACACTGAACAATGTTTCCTTGATTCATGGTTGTATCCCTAATCAATAAACTAACTATCGCGTGGTCGGACGTCAGACGGCCGCTGCGCCGCTGCATATCTCCGAAATCTCTTGCGTGATCGCGGCCTGACGAGCCTTGTTGTACACCAGCTTGAGTTCACCGATGACGTTATTGGCGTTATCCGAAGCCGACTTCATGGCGACCATGCGGGCGCTCTGTTCCGAAGCCATATTCTCGGCAACCGCCTGGTAAATCATCGCCTCGACATAGCGCACGAGCAGGTCGTCAATCACCGTCTTGGCATCGGGCTCGTAAATATAGTCCCAGCGGTTCTCGCCGCCACCGACCAGTTCGCCAGACAGCGGCAGCAACTGATAGAAGGTCGGTTCCTGTTTCATGGTGTTGATGAACTGCGTGCAGGCGATGTACAGGACGTCTATCTCACCGTTGATGTAGGCGTCGAGCTGAACCTTGACCGGACCGATGAGCTTTTCCAGGTGCGGCGTGTCGCCGAGCCCGGTCAGCTGCGAAACGATGTCGGCGCCGGCGCGCTGCATGAAGCCCAGCCCCTTGCTGCCGATCGTCGTGACGCGCAACTTCTTGCCTTCGGCATCCCACTCCTTCATCTTCGTCAGCGCGAGACGCAGGAGGTTGGTGTTCAGCCCGCCGCACAGTCCCTTGTCGGAGGTAACCGTGATCAAGCCGATGGCCTTCACCTGCTCACGTACGGTCAGAAAGGGATGGCGGTAGTCGGTCAGGGCGTGCGAGAGGTTGCCGGCTACCAGACGAATCTTCTCGCCGTAAGGGCGGGCCGCGCGCATCCTGTCCTGCGCCCTGCGCATTTTCGATGCAGCAACCATCTGCATGGCCTTGGTTATCTTGGCCGTGCTCTCGATGCTCTTGATCTTGTTGCGGATTTCCTTGCCGCTAGGCATGGCAACCTCCTCGATCGATCATCAGGCCAGTGTGGCCTTGAACTCCTCGATCGCCTTGGTGAGCTTCTGCTCAGCGTCAGCGTCGAGATCCTTGGTTGTTTCGATCTTGCTGATGAGGTCGGCGTGTTTTTGCGCGATGAAAGCCTGCATCTGCTTCTCGACAGTCAGCGCCTTGGTCACATCGACGTCGTCGAAATAGCCCTTGTTCACCCCGTGCAGGGTGATTGCCATCTGGGAGATCGACATTGGCGAGTATTGCGGCTGCTTCATCAGCTCGGTTACCAGGCGTCCACGATCGAGCTGCTTGCGAGTCGCTTCATCGAGGTCGGACGCGAACTGCGAGAACGCGGCGAGTTCGCGATACTGGGCGAGCGCCAGACGAACATGGCTGCCGAGCTTCTTGACGACCTTGGTCTGCGCCGCACCACCGACGCGCGAGACCGAGATACCGGCGTCCATGGCCGGGCGGACACCGGCGTTGAAGAGGTCGGTGTCGAGGAAGATCTGCCCGTCGGTAATCGAGATGACGTTGGTCGGGACAAAGGCGGAAACGTCACCGGCCTGCGTCTCAATGATCGGCAGGGCAGTCAGCGAGCCCGTCTTGCCCTTGACTTCGCCATTGGTGAATTTCTCGACCCATTCTTCGGAAACGCGTGCCGCACGCTCAAGAAGGCGCGAATGCAGGTAGAAAATATCACCCGGGTAGGCCTCACGTCCTGGCGGCCGGCGAAGCAACAGGGACACCTGGCGATAGGCCCATGCCTGTTTGGTCAAATCGTCGTAGATGATCAGGGCATCCTGGCCGCGATCACGGAAGTACTCGCCCATGGTGCAACCGGAATATGGCGCGATGTACTGCAGCGCGGCAGTTTCCGAGGCGGTGGAAGCAACGACGGTGGTGTACGCCATCGCGCCATTCTCCTCGAGCTTGCGAACGACGTTGGCGACGGTCGAGGCTTTCTGACCGATGGCAACGTAGATGCAGATCAGGTCCTGGCCTTTCTGGTTGATAATCGTATCAATTGCCACCGCGGTCTTGCCCACCTGCCGGTCACCAATGATCAACTCGCGCTGACCACGGCCAATCGGCACCATCGCGTCGATCGACTTCAGGCCGGTCTGCACCGGCTGCGAAACCGATTTGCGCCAGATCACCCCAGGGGCCACCTTCTCGATCTTGTCGGTCAGCTTGTTGTTGATCGGGCCTTTACCGTCGATCGGTTGGCCAAGCGAGTTGACCACGCGGCCGAGAAGCTCGGGACCGACCGGAACTTCAAGGATGCGACCGGTCGTCTTGACCGTGTCGCCTTCGCTGATCTGATCGTACTCACCGAGAACCACCGCGCCAACCGAGTCGCGATCGAGGTTCAGCGCCATGCCGAAGGTATTGCCCGGAAACTCGAGCATTTCTCCCTGCATGACGTCGGTAAGGCCATAGACACGGCAGATGCCGTCGGTCACCGAAACAACGGTGCCCTGGGTGCGCAGATCGGCGCTGATCGCAAGATTCTCGATCTTGCTCTTGATCAGTTCGCTGATTTCTGAAGGATTCAACTGCATGGAAATTCTCCTAGTTCTTGAGCGCCAACCGCAGGCTCTCCAATTTTCCGCGCACGGAAGTGTCGAGGACCTGGTCGCCAACCACAATCTTTACGCCGCCGATCAATGATTGATCGACGACCACGTCGGCAGTCAGCCGGGTCTTGAAACGCGCTTCGAGGTCCGCGATTAGCGCCTTGCGCTGCGTTGCATCGACCGGAAAAGCGCTGTAGATCGTCGCTTCCTTGACGCCCTCCTGGCTGGCCTTGAGCGTCTCGAACAGGTTCGCGATTTCCGGCAGGGAGGAAAGCCGCTCATTGGCGGCAAGAACGTCGATCAGATTGGCTTCACTGCCCTCAAGCGCCTCGCCAGCCAGCGACTTGAAAAGTTCGCTCTTCTGCGCGGCAGACAGTTCGGGGTTGCCGATGCATGAAAGCATCCGGCTATCCGCGGCGAGTGCGGAGAGCAGCGACAGCCGCTCGGACCAAGCCGTAAGCGCCTTGTTTTCCAACGCGACGCGGAAAACCGCCTCAGCGTAGGGACGCGCGATGGTAGCGAGTTCGGCCATGGTCTCAGAGTTCCTGCTTCAGTGCGGCCAGCATCTCCGCGTGCGCCTTGGCATCGACCTCACGCTTCAGGATGCGCTCCGCGCCGGCGACGGCGAGATCGGCGACCTTGCCACGCAGTTCGGCTCTGGCCTGCTCGACCTGCTGAGCAATCTCGGCCTGTGCTGAGGCGACGACCTTGTCGGCTTCGACTTTTGCCGCCAGCTTCGCCTCTTCAATCACCTGCAAGGCGCGCTTTTCGGCGGCGACGACGATTTCGGCCGACTTCACCTTGGCTTCGCGCAGGGAATCGGCGGAACGCTTCCCGGCAAGCTCGAGTTCGTGCTTCCCACGCTCACCGGCGGCAAGCCCCTCGGCGATCAGTGCCTGGCGATCGGCAATGGCCTTCTGCAGGGGCGGCCAGACGTACTTCATGGTGATCCAGATGAAGACACCGAACCAGACCGCCTCGCCAAATAACGTTGCGTTGATATTCACGCTAACCTCCTTCTAGGGGTGAGTCGGAAAGGAGAAGCGATCAGCCCTTGACGACGGCGATGAAAGGGTTCGCAAAGAGCATGAACAGGGCGATACCGACACCGATCATGGTCACCGCGTCGAGCAGACCGGCAACGATGAACATCTTGACCTGCAGGGTCGGAATCATTTCCGGCTGGCGAGCGGCTCCTTCGAGGAAGCGACCACCAAGAATACCGAACCCGATAGCGGTACCAAGGGCACCCGCCCCGATAAGGATGGCGACGGCGATGGCGGTGTTACCAAGCAACATTGACAGAGCGGCTTCCATTGGTGGTTCTCCTAACAAAAAATGCTAAATGGATTAAACAGGAACGGCGTGAATCAGACAGAGCATGATGACACCCGGCGATCGCCCGCTAACCGTGGGACTCGCTGGCCATCGACAGATAAACGATGGTCAACATCATGAACACGAAAGCCTGCAAGGTGATGATCAGGATGTGGAACAAGGCCCACGGCAGAGCCAGCGGCAACTGCCAGACGCCGAGCAGCGCGATCAGGACGAACACCATTTCACCGGCGTACATGTTGCCAAACAAACGCAGCGAGAGAGAAATCGGCTTGGCAAGGTCTTCAATGAGACGGAAGACGATATTGAGCGGCGCCAGCTTGATACCAAATGGCTCGGCGACGACCTCGTGAAAAAAAACCGCCCACGCCTTTCACCTTGATGCCCATGACGATCATGATCGTAAAGACCGTCAAGGACATGGCGAACGTCAGATTGGGATCGGTCGTCGGCACCGCCTTGAAGTAATGGATCCCGAAAACGCCGAGAATCAAGGGCAGGAAGTCGACCGGGATCAGGTCCATGGCATTCATCAGGAAGACCCAGACGAAGATGGTGATGGCCAGGGGGGTCACCAGCGGGCTTCTGCCGTGGTACGTGTCCTTGGCCTGCTGGTCGACGAAGGACAGCAGGATCTCGATGAAACTCTGCAGCGGGCCGGGAACACCGGAGGTCGCCTCCTTGGCAAGCTTGGCCATGCCGAGAAAGGCGACCAGCCCGATAATGCCGGAAACGAACAAGGTGTCCAGGTGAAGACTCCAGAATCCTTCACCAACCGCGTTGTTGGTCAGGTGGTGGACGATGTATTCACTGCTCGTTAACGCTTCGCCTGAAGCCATGTTTTTCCCCTGTTTGACTAGTGCTGTCTGAGCAGCGCCATCCAATAAACGACAATTGTTGCAGCATACGCAAGGAAGAGCGGCAAGGCGGCGAGCTGTGCGTAGCCCTTGAACACCAGGGCAAACAGCAGAAGAGTCACCGCAAACTTGTAACCTTCGGCAGCGACCTGGGAACTGAACGCCTTTTTCGCATCGGCAACCGCCGTTCCCTTCGGCCGCAAAGCGCGCCACACATAGGCCAGAGCGCTGGCAATCGCAATGCCACCACCGAGCGCAGCGGAAACAGCCGCATCGACCCCCAGTGCAAGGCCCGCTATCAACGCAGCCACCAGGGTGACGACCGCCTGGCAGCGGAAAAACCAGCGAACCTGCGAATGCACGACCAGCCCCTCCAAAACGTTGGCAGGATACCAGACTCCTTTAGCCGAATCAAACCGCATGTGCAAGAAAGTCCCAAGTTCCCTTTTCGCTGCAAAATCTGCCTTGCGTGCGGTATCAGCCGGCTGCCAAAACGCCTCTATGCTGCGCCGCATTAATGACGCAGGCGCTGCAGGATTCCTTCAAGCTGATCAAGATCGCCGAACTCGATGAGCACCTTGCCGGCGCCGCGCTGGTTGGCGCGAATGGCCACCTGCGCCCCCAAGAGGTCAGCCAATTCGTCCTGCAAACGCAGCACATCGCGATCCGGCCTAGGCGGTGCCTGCTCCTTCGGGGGCCGCAGCGCGTACTGGACGAGGCGCTCGGTTTCGCGCACCGACAATCCCTTCTGCACCACGCGTTGCGCCAGTTGAACCTGCAGCGCGCCCGCCAGCGGGAGAAGTGCGCGCGCATGGCCCATATCCACGTCGCCGCGCATCAGGAGCTCCTGGACCGCTGGCGCCAGCTGCAGCAGGCGCAGCAGGTTCGACGCCGCCGGCCGCGAACGACCGACGGCGTCGGCTGCCTGCTGGTGGGTCATGGCGAACTCGTCGATCAGGCGCTGCAGGCCCAGCGCTTCCTCGAGCGGGTTGAGGTTCTCGCGCTGGATGTTCTCGATCAGCGCCATGGCCAACGCCGCCTCGTCGGGAATCTCCCGGATCAAGGTCGAAACCTCGCTCAAGCCGGCCATCTTGGCCGCCCGCCAGCGTCGCTCGCCGGCGATGATTTCGTAGCGCTCTTCGCTCACCGGGCGGACCAGGATCGGCTGCATCAGGCCCTGCATCCTGATCGACGCAGCCAGCTCTTCGAGCGACGCGCTGTCCATGTGCGTGCGCGGCTGGTACTTACCGGGCTGGATGTCGGCCAGCGGCACGCTGCGCAGCTGCTCCTTGTTCTGCGCGTCGTTGCCGGCCAGCAAGGCGTCGAGACCGCGGCCCAAGCCCTTGAGTTTCATGACTCGACTCCCAGTCCGGCGGTCGTTGCGCCCGCGCGCTTCCTGTCGGCGCGGCGGTCGAGAATCTCCTGCGCCAGGAGAAGATAGGCTTGCGCCCCCTTGGAGCTACGGTCGAAGGCAATCACCGGCTTGCCGTAGGACGGCGCTTCGGCGAGACGAACATTGCGCGGGATGATCGTGCGATAGACTTTCTCGCCGAAGTGTCCTTCGAGTTCGCACGAAACCTGTTGCGTCAAGGTCGATCGCGGGTCGAACATGGTGCGCAGCAGCCCCTCGATCTCGAGCCTCGGGTTGAGGTTGGCGCGGATCTTCTTCAGCGTCGCAACGAGGTCGGTCAGGCCTTCCAGGGCATAGTATTCGCACTGCATCGGAATCATCACCGTATCCGCGGCCACCAGACCGTTGACGGTCAGCATGTTCAATGCCGGTGGGCAATCCATGAGGATGAAGTCGTAGTCCTCGCGGACGCTGCCAAGCGCGTCACGCAGACGATATTCGCGCTGCCCGAGGTCGATCAGGTCGATCTCGGCTCCCGCCAGTTCGCGGTTCGCCGGCAGCACGTCGAAGCCGAAGTCACTGCTCAGGCGAGTCTGCGCGGCCGTCGACCGACCGATCAGCACCTGATAGACGGTCGGCATGGCGCCACGCTTGACAACACCGCAACCGGTGGTCGCGTTGCCCTGCGGGTCAAGGTCGATGAGCAATACGCGCTGGCCGCATTCGGCCAGGCAGGCAGAGAGGTTGACGGCGGTCGTCGTCTTTCCGACGCCGCCCTTCTGGTTGGTTACCGCGAGTATTCTTGCCAAATCAACTCCCCCTCAATGCCCGGCGGCACGGCTGCTGATCAGCACCAGATGCCGCTCGCCGGTAAGCCCCGGCACTGCCAGACGATGTAGCGCGTCGACCGCGACGTCTGCCGGCAAACGCGCAATCTCGGCCTGCGGGCAGATGCCCTTCATGGCCAGCCAGTGGCCGTCCACTTGCAACAGGTGACGCGAAAGCCTGACCAGCTCGGCCAGATCGGCGAAAGCGCGCGCGGTGATCGCCGCGAAAGAAAACGCTGGCCGATACTCCTCGACCCGCCCGCAGTGTACGGCAATATTCGCCAGTTCCAGCTCAATTGCCGCCTGCCGCAGGAAGGCGCTCTTCTTCGAATTGCTGTCGAGCAGGACGACGCGCAGCTCGGGGCGGGCGATGGCCAGGGGGATCCCGGGCATGCCACCGCCGCTACCGACATCGAGCAGGCTCTCGGCGCTCAGGAAGGGCAGCACCGCCAGTGAATCGAGCAGGTGATGGCTGACCGTCTGCGCCGCATTCGGCACTGCGGTCAGGCGGTAGGTCCGGTTCCATTTCTCGAGCAGCGTTGCGTAGGCGAGCAACTTGTTCTGCGCGCTCGCAGTGAGCTCGATGCCCAGATCCTGCAAGCCCCGTTCGAGTTGCTCCGCCGCAGCCATCAAGCGCTGCCAGCAGCGCGCAGGCGCTGAGCGTCCGACTCGCCACGCTTGAGGCACACCGTCAGGATCGAGATCGCCGCCGGCGTCATGCCCTGAATTCGCGACGCCTGGCCGAGCGTCTGCGGGCGCTGCAGCGACAGCTTTTGCTGCACCTCTCGTGACAGGCCGCCGACAGTGGCGAAATCGAAGTCGGGCGGAAAGCAGCGTTCCTCGTTGGCCAGGCTCCTGGCCACTTCTTCCTGCTGGCGTTCGATGTAACCCTGATACTTGGCCTGGATTTCAACCTGCTCGATGACCTGCGCATCGGTCAAGCCGGCGTCAGCCGACGCCTCGCCAAAGCGCAGGCTCATCAATGCCGGGTAACTCACATCCGGACGGCGGAGAAGATCGTGCAGGCTGTACTCGTGCTCCAGTTCCCTGCCGAAGACGCGCAGCGCCTCGCCGTCGGCAAGCTTTCCCGGCTGTACCCAGGTCGATTTCAGGCGCTCCTGCTCAGCGCCAATCGCTGCGCGCTTGGCGCAGAAAGCCGCCCAGCGTCGATCGTCAACCAGACCGAGGCGGCGACCATGTTCGGTCAGGCGCATATCGGCGTTGTCCTCGCGCAGCGAAAGGCGATACTCGGCGCGGCTGGTGAACATGCGGTAGGGTTCCGCGACGCCGCGGGTAATCAGATCGTCGACCAGCACGCCGAGATAGGCTTCGTCACGACGCGGTGTCCAGGACTCTTTCTGCTGCGCCAGCAGGGCGGCGTTGACCCCGGCCAGCAAGCCTTGCGCGGCAGCTTCTTCGTAACCCGTCGTGCCGTTGATCTGACCGGCGAAGAACAGTCCGCCGATGGCCTTCGTCTCCAGCGACGCGTTGAGCGCGCGCGGGTCGAAGTAATCGTATTCGATGGCATAGCCCGGACGCAGGATGTGCGCGTTCTCGAGGCCGCGAATCGAGCGCACGATCGCCAGCTGGACGTCGAACGGCAGGCTGGTCGAGATCCCGTTGGGGTAAATCTCGTGCGTGTTCAGACCTTCCGGTTCGAGGAAGATGTTGTGGCTGTCCTTGCCGGCGAAGCGGTGAATCTTGTCTTCGATGGAAGGACAGTAGCGTGGGCCGACGCCCTCGATGACCCCGGTGTACATCGGCGAGCGGTCGAGGTTGGCACGGATGATGTCGTGCGTGCCGGCATTGGTACTGGTAATCCAGCACGGCAGCTGCTGCGGGTGCCGCGCCGCGTCGCCAAGAAACGAGAAGACGGGACGCGGCTGATCCGAATGTTGCTCGACCAGCCGCGAAAAATCGATGCTCCGCCCGTCGAGCCGCGGCGGCGTGCCGGTCTTCAGCCTCCCGACCGGCAATTGCAGCTCGCGCAGCCGTGCCGCCAGCGAAACCGCTGGCGGGTCACCCATGCGTCCGCCAACCATGTTCGACATGCCGACGTGGATCAGTCCGTTGAGAAAAGTACCGGTGGTCAAGACCACCGCTCGCGCCGAAAAACGCACGCCGAGCTGGGTCACCACCCCGGCAACCCGGTCAGCTTCGACGATCAGATCGTCGCAGGCTTGCGCGAAAATGGTCAGATTCGGCTCGTTTTCCAGGCGACGGCGAATCGCCTGCCGGTAGAGGACACGGTCGGCCTGCGCCCGCGTCGCACGCACCGCCGGACCCTTACTGGAGTTGAGGGTGCGGAACTGGATGCCCGCCTCGTCGGTCGCCTCGGCCATCGCTCCACCGAGCGCATCGACCTCTCTGACCAGGTGCCCCTTGCCAATGCCGCCGATCGACGGATTGCAGCTCATCGCACCGAGGGTGTCGAGGTTGTGCGTCAGCAGCAGGGTCTTCATTCCCGTGCGCGCCGCGGCCAGGGCCGCCTCGGTGCCGGCATGGCCGCCACCGACGACAATCACCTCGAAACGGTCAGGAAAGAGCATGGGCAGTCCGGCCTTCCTCGCGCACTGAGCTGCGCAAAAGAGCGGAATTCTACGGCAGTTCGCTGAAAAATAACAGGTTTCAGCGAGCGCGAGAGCGCGGCGCCGATCCTCTCAACTTGGTGCATATAGCGCTTGGCTATGACTCGAATTGCGAGAATCAATTGGAACAATGCTGTCGAATCCACTACCATCGGCTCGTCGATTCAGTTCATTCACTCAACCCGAAGGAGAGCTCAAGATGTCCTTGATCAATACCGAAATCAAACCGTTCAAAGCAACCGCTTTTCACAACGGCAAGTTTGGCCCCGTCTCCGACGCCGATCTTAAAGGCAAGTGGTCGATTGTCTTCTTCTACCCGGCCGACTTCACTTTCGTCTGCCCGACCGAACTCGGTGACCTGGCCGACGAATACCCTTCGTTCCAGAAACTTGGCGTCGAAATCTACGCGGTGTCCACCGATACGCACTTTACCCACAAGGCGTGGCACGACACTTCCGAGACAATCAAGAAGATCACCTACCCCATGATCGGCGACCCGACCGGCGCGATCACCCGCAACTTCGAGGTGATGATCGAAGAGGAAGGTCTGGCACTACGCGGCACCTTCGTCATCAACCCCGAAGGGGTCATCAAGGTGTGCGAGATTCACGACCTGGGCATTGGTCGTGACGCCAAGGAGCTGCTGCGCAAGGTGCAGGCTGCCCAATACGTCGCCAGTCATCCGGGTGAAGTCTGCCCGGCCAAATGGACTCCGGGCGACGCGACGCTCGCTCCGTCACTCGACCTGGTCGGCAAGATCTAGGAGCAAACGCTCACTCACGCTGGCGGATGCTCCGCGCAGCGTGAGACCGGGTCCCAACGCAAAGGGGCCGCGAAGCGATGCTTGGCGGCCCCTTTGCGTTGGGACCCTTTCCATGCCACTCGACAAGGACGCAAGGACATGCTCGACGCCAACATCAAGACTCAACTCGTCGCCTACCTGCAGAAACTGCAGCGAACGATCGAGATAGTTGCTTCGCCGGATAGCAGCGAAGCCGCCCGCGAGATGCTCGCCCTGCTGCAGGAGATTGCCGCGCTCAGCGACAAAGTAACCCTCAGGGAAGACGGCAACGCTGCGCGCAAGCCGTCGTTTTCGGTCGGTCTGCCGGGTGAAACGGCGCGCATCAGTTTTGCCGGCATCCCCATGGGGCACGAATTTACCTCGTTGATTCTCGCCCTTCTACAGGTCGGCGGTCACCCGGCGAAGGTCGACGCCAGCGTGATCGAAGGAATTCGCGCCATTCCCGGCGAGTTCCATTTCGAGACCTTCATTTCGCTTTCCTGCCACAATTGCCCGGACGTCGTGCAGGCGCTGAACCTGATGGCCGTCACCAACCCCGGCATCAGCCACCAGATGATCGACGGGGCGTTGTTCCAGGACGAAGTGAGTGCGCGCCAGATCATGGGCGTGCCGACGGTGTTTCTCAACGGTGAGCCCTTCGGCCAGGGCCGCCTGGCCCTGGAGGAGATCGTCGCCAGGATCGATTCCGGTGCCACCCGGCGGGAAGCCGAGAAGATCAGCGCTCGCCAGCCTTTCGACGTCCTCATCGTCGGCGGCGGCCCGGCGGGCGCAGCCGCCGCCATCTACGCGGCACGCAAGGGAATCCGCACCGGCGTGGTCAGCGAGCGTTTTGGCGGGCAGGTACTCGATACCCTGGCGATCGAGAACTTCATCTCCGTCAAGGCCACCGACGGGCCGAAGCTCGCTGCCGGACTCGAGGAGCACGTCAGGGAGTACGACGTCGATATCATGGATCTGCAGCGCGCCGAAGCGCTGCTGCCACAGGCCGCCGGCAGCCTGACCGAGATTCGCCTGGCCAGCGGCGCAACGCTGCGCAGCAAGACGGTGATCCTGGCTACCGGTGCGCGCTGGCGGGAAATGAACGTTCCCGGCGAAAAGGAGTACCGGGGTCATGGCGTCGCCTACTGCCCGCACTGCGACGGACCATTGTTCAAAGGCAAGCGGGTGGCGGTGATCGGTGGCGGCAACTCGGGCGTGGAAGCGGCAATCGACCTTGCCGGCATTGTCGGCCACGTCACGCTGCTCGAGTTCGAGGCGACCCTGCGTGCCGACGCGGTGCTCCAGAAGAAGCTGTTCAGTCTGGGCAACGTCGAGGTGATCACCGAGGCGCTGAGCACGCAAGTGAGCGGCGACGGCGAGAAGGTCGACGGCCTGTTGTACACCGACCGCGCCAGCGGCGAAAAGCGGCGCATCGACCTCGCCGGTATCTTCGTGCAGATCGGTCTGTTGCCGAACAGCGAGTGGCTCAAGGGGACGCTTGAGTTGTCGCCACGCGGCGAGATCGAGATCGACGCCCGCTGCGCCACTTCACTGCCGGGCGTTTTCGCCGCCGGCGACGTGACCACCGTCCCCTACAAACAGATCGTCGTCGCCATGGGCGAGGGCACCAAAGCTGCGCTTACCGCCTTCGATCACCTCATCCGCAGCGAGCCCTGCTGAACAGCACGGGCAGCGAAGTCGGCGCCCGGCTCGCACCGCCAGCGGTCAGCGACGCTGCTGGGCGCTGACCCCGCGCGGCGAGCTGACTCCCTGGCTTGCCCGCCAGGGCACGGTCAGGTAATGTGCCAGTCATGAGGACACCCGAGACGACCGCCGATCTGCTCCACAAGATGAGCAAGGAGCTGGCGCTCAAGCGGGCCTTGCTCATCGATCGCTATCCCAACGCACGCAGCTCGCTGCGCATCATGCTTTCGGCACTGGGTGTCACATCGGTGCATAACGCCGGCACCTCGGCCGAAGTTCTCCGGCAAGTGCGCATACATCATTTCGACATCATCCTCTCCGACTACCAGCTCGAGGACGGACGCGACGGCCAGCAGCTGCTCGAAGAACTGCGCCAGCAACGCCTGGTGGCGTTATCGACGGTATTCATGCTGATTACCAGCGAGCGCGCCTATCACAATGTCGTCTCGATCGCCGAACTGGCCCCGGATGACTACCTGATCAAACCCTTCACCGCCGACGAGCTGCACGGCAGGCTGGTACGTGCGCTGTACCGCAAGCAGTTCTTCGCGCCGCTCTACGAACATCTCGACAACGGCGCCTTCAGCGACGCGCTGAAGGCCTGCCAACGCCTGCTCGCGCAGGAGAGCGGCTTCCTTTTCGACCTGCTGCGCTTCAAGGGCGAGATTCTCAACGTGCTCGGACGTCCAGCCGAAGCCCAGGCGGTATTCGAACAGGTGCTGCAGCAGCGCGTGGTGCCCTGGGCACGCATGGGTCTGGCGACCGCGCTGCGCAGCCAGCAGCGTCTGGCCGAAGGCGAAATCGTCGCCCAGGCGCTGATCGACGATTTCCCGGAGTTCATGGCCGCCTACGATTTTCTCGCCGAAGTACGTGAAGAGATGGGCAAGCTGCGCGAGGCCCAGGAAGCCTTGCAATCGGCAGCGCTGATCTCGCCCAACAACTCGGCCCGGCAACGGATGGTCGGCGACGTGGCGGCGCGAAACCAGGACTTCAAGACCGCCGAACGCGCCTACGGAAAAGTGCTCGAGCGCAGGCGTGGATCTTCGCTGAACAACATCGACGACTATTCCAATCTCGCGCGCGCAATGCTCGATCTGGGACACGTCGAAGGTGCCAAGCGGATTGCCGGCGAACTCCGCCGCGACTGGCGCGGCAGCAAACAGGGCGAACTGGCAGCCCTGGTCGTCGATGGCTTATGCGCGAACAAGGAGGGCGATCCGACCAAAGCCAGGCTGGCCGTCGAGAAAGCTCTCGTCCTGCACGATGGCTTGAAGGCTGACGGCAAGGATGGCCTGGTTTCGAGCAAGCAGGCGCTCGATCTGGCACACGCGTGCCTGGCCACGGGCAACGAAGCCAGCGCCCAGGAAGTGGTCCGCAAGGTCGCCGCCGAGAACCACCAGGACCGCGCGATGATCGCCCAGATCGAAAGCATTTACGCCAAGACCGGAAACGAAGTAACGGGTCAGGCGCTACTCGCGCAGGTCGGCAAGGAAATTGTCGACCTCAACAACCGCGGCGTGCTTGCCGCGCGCAGTGGCGATCTCGATGGCTCGGTGAAGCTGCTCATCGAAGCCGCCGAACGGGTACCCAACCTGCAGTTCCTGGTCAACGCCAGCAAAGCCATTTTCACCCTTCTCGAACTCAAGGGATGGAATCCCGCGCTGGCCAAGCGCGGTCTCGGCTACCTGCAGATGGCTCAGGAAAGGGACCTGCGCAACCCCAAGGTGATTGCCGCACGCGAGATGTACCAACGCGTCTCGCGCAAGTACGGGATTGCTGTCATCCCCTTGTCGGCGACGCGCAAGCAGGGCGACAAACCGCACGCCTGAGCCGCCAAGCAGACAGACTCAAGCGAAGGTATCGTACGCAAACTTGATGATGAAAGCGCTGACGACGCACAAGAACACCTTCCTGACGAAGCCACTGCCGTGCCGCAGTGCAAGATGGGTACCGATCAGGGATCCAAGAACATTGCAGCTGGCCATGAGCACGGCAACGCCGAGCAGGATGTGACCGTTGGGGAGGAAATAGCCCATCGCCGCCAGGTTGGTGGCCACGTTCACGACTTTCGACGCTGCCGAGGCGTGCAGGAAATCGAAGCCGAAAAAACGGATAAAGAGAAAGATCAGGAAACTGCCGGTACCGGGCCCGAAGAAGCCGTCGTAGAAGCCAATTGCACCGCCAACGATCAGCGCATAGACGAACTCGCGGCGACCCGTGTGCTGCGGCCGATGAACGGCACCGAATTCACTGCGCGCGAAGGTGTAGATGGCCGCGCCGATAAGCAGCAGGAGGATCAGCGGGCGCAACAGCTCTGGCGGCATCCAGGCAACTGCCGCCGCTCCGAAATAGGAGAAGACGAATGCCGCGATTGCCGCCGGCAAGGTCGTTCGCCAAGGCATGTTGACCCGACGCGAATAGCGCCAGGCGGCGTTGCTGGTTCCGAAAACACTGGAGAACTTGTTGGTGCCGAAGAGGGTCGCTGGCACTTCGTTCGGCAGCGTCGTAAACAGCGCCGGGATCTGAATCAGACCGCCGCCGCCGACGACCGCGTCGATGAAACCGGCGAACAAGGCGGCCATCCCCAGGGCGAAGAAAACGGACACTTCGGCGGGCGTAAACTCCATTCAGCGCTGTGCCACGAAGAAGACTCGCTTGAACGGGAACAAGGTATGGCCGGCACTGGTGCGCGGATAGACGATTGCCAGCGGTGCGCGATAAGCGGCCAGAAACTGCTCTCTGGCGACCTCGTCAAGACGGGACAGATAGGGCACCAGCGTCGTTCCCTTCATCCATTCGATGATCGCGTCGTCACCGCCGAGTGCCTGCCAGTAGGTGGTCTCCCATATGTCCAGATGGCGACAGTGTGGCGACAGCAGACGGTGGTACTCGGCCGGCGTGAGAACCTTGCCCATCTCGATGCCGCCGAGCGTCTGTTGCCAGCGATAGTCATCGGTCAGCTTGCGCAGAATCTGATGCGACGGAGAAGTGAAGTTCGACGGCATCTGCACGGCCAGCACGCCACCGTCGGCGAGTTGCGCGATCAGCGCGGGCAACAGCTGCGGGTGATCGTCGAGCCAGTGCAGTGCGGCGTTCGAAAAGATCAGATCAGGAGCCACCGATGGCCGCCAGGCGGCGATGTCGGCCTTCTGCCAATCGATCGGTGAAGCCGTCGATGAGGCTTTCCTGAGCATTGCCGCATCACTGTCAATGCCGATGATCCTGGCCTGCGGCCAATGTTCGGCGAGCAGTCGAGTGATGTTGCCGGCGCCACAGCCAAGGTCAACCACGTTCCTGGGGCAGCTGCCGCCAAGACGGGCGATCAGATCGAGCGCCGGTCGCCGCCGGGCTTCGACGAACTTGAGGTATTGCTCGGGGTCCCAGCTCATTCCCTATAATCCTTTGTTTTGACGCGCCCTGGACAGCGGGCAGAAAGTCAGCAGCGGCCTTACTTGCCGATGCAGAAGCGTCCGAAAATCTCGCCGAGAAGGTCGTCAGCAGTGAACTCGCCGGTGATCGTCGCCAGCGCCAGTTGCGCCAGACGCAGCTCTTCCGCGAACAGCTCCAGCCGTGGCAGTTGTGCCTGCGCCTGCTCGATGCGCTCTCGGGTCTGCTGCAGGGCACGCAAATGGCGTTCGCGGGCGATGAACACGTCTTCGGCCGGATGCCAGCCAGCAATGCGCAACAGGGCCTGGCGCAGGAGGTCTACGCCGTCGCCCGATCTGGCCGAGAGGGCGATGGTCACGCCGTCGGCGTCATCGGTGCTGGTCGCGGTGCGGCCGGCAAGATCGATCTTGTTATGCACCGTCACGCGGGCAAGATGACGGGGCAACTGCGCGACAATGGCACGGTCTGCTTCGCCAACGCCGGTGCACGCATCGACCAGCAGAACGACCACGTCTGCCCGCTCGATCTCGCGCCAGCTGCGTTCGATGCCGATCTGCTCGATCGGATCGGCAGTTTCGCGCAGGCCGGCGGTATCAATCACGTGCAGTGGAATGCCCTCGAGCTGAAGGGTGCTGCGCACAACGTCGCGAGTGGTTCCCGGCAGGGACGTAACGATCGCCAGGTCGTCGCCGGCAAGGCAATTGAGCAAGCTGGACTTGCCGACATTTGGCTGGCCGGCGAGGACGACGTGCAGACCACCGTGCAGCAAGCGGCCCTGCTGAGCGCGGTCAAAGACCTGTGTCAGGCGTTGTTGCAGGCGACCAAGACGGCCGACAGCGTCGGCGGCTTCGAGAAAATCGACTTCGTCTTCCGGGAAATCCAGGGTCGCCTCGACCAACGCGCGCAGCTCGATCAGTTGTTCGAGCAAGCCATTCACTGCGCGGGAAAACTCACCCTGCAGCGAGCGCACGGCGCTGCGCGCTGCGGCTGCGGTTGCGGCGTCGATCAGGTCGATGACCGCTTCCGCCTGCGCCAGATCGAGCTTGCCGTTGAGGTAGGCGCGGCGGGTGAATTCGCCAGGCTCGGCCAGGGTCGCACCAAGCTCCAGACAACGCGCCAGGAGCATTTTCATGACCACCGGGCCACCGTGGCCGTGCAGCTCGACGATGTCTTCGCCGGTAAACGACTTCGGCGCGGGAAAGTGGAGTAGTAGGCCGCTGTCGATGACGCTACCGTCAGCAGCCTTGAACTCGGCGAGCGTCGCCACGCGGGCAGCCGGTTGCCTGCCACTCAGCGCCGTCGCGAAGTCCAGTAGCTTCGTTCCCGAGACGCGGACTATGCCGATGCCACCGCGACCGGGAGCGGTCGCGATGGCGGCTATGGTCGCTGCCGTTTTGCCCGACTCAGGCTTTTGGGTCGTTGGCGGCTTTCGCGCCACCTTCCATCATCCGCGTGATCTGCCATTGCTGGGCAATCGACAGGGTGTTGTTGACCACCCAGTAGAGCACCAGGCCAGCGGGGAAGAAGAAGAACATGGCGCCGAAGATGAACGGCATCATCATCATCACCTTTGCCTGGATCGGATCCGGCGGCGTCGGGTTGAGCCTGGTCTGGATGAGCATGGTGACCACCATCACCACCGGCAGCACGTAGTAGGGGTCGCTCGCCGAGAGGTCGGTAATCCAAAGTATCCACGGTGCATCACGGATTTCGACCGCACCAAGCAGGGCCCAGTAGAGGGCGATGAAGACCGGAATCTGCACCGCGATGGGCAGGCAGCCGCCCAGCGGATTGATCTTTTCGCGCTTGTAGAGCTCCATCATTTCCTGGTTGAGCTTCTGGCGGTCGCCGGCGTGCCGCTCCTTGAGCTTGACCAGAAGTGGCGTCACGGTACGCATCTTGGCCATCGACTTGTAGCTGGCTGCCGACAGCGGAAAGAACAGCAACTTGATGGCGACGGTGAGCAGGACGATCGCCCATCCCCAGTTGCCGACGACATTGTGGATCGCCTGCAGACACCAGAAGATTGGCGCGGCGATGATCGTCAACCAGCCGTAGTCGACAACCAATGGTAAACCTTGCGCGCCGAGTCCGCCCTCGGCCTTCGGCAGTGCCAGACGATCGAGGGTTCCTTGCAACTGCGGGCCGGAATAGAGGGGAACGGAAAAAGCGGTCTTCGAGCCAGGTGCCGTAAGCGGCACCGGCAAGATGACGCCGGCTGCCACCAACTGGTCTACGTTGCCATCCAGCTTGCGCATATAGAACTCGCGTGGCAGTTTCTCGGGAGGAAGCCACGCGGCGACGAAGTAGTGCTGAACCATGGCGATCCAGCCATTCTCGGCCTGGGTAACGAACTTGGCCTTGCCAGCTTCGATGTCGGCGAAGTGCACCTTCTGAAACTTTTCCTGCTCCGTGTAGACGGCTGGACCGGTAAAGGTCGACACCATCCGGCTCTCGCCCTCGGGAGCCTTGGTATCGCGTTGAAACTGGTAGTAGGCATGAAGCGCCACTTCCTTGTCGCTAGCGTTGTCAATCTCCTGAGTGATGTCGATCAGGTAGCTTCCGCGCGTGAAGGTGTAGATCTTGGAAACCCTTACGCCATTGACAGGCGGCGCCTCGAGGCGAAACTGCAGAGTCTTGGCGTCACCGCCGAGCTCGCGGGGGCCGGGCAAAGCAGAGAAGACCGTTTTGTGGTTTGGCAGACCGTCGCCGATCAGGCCGCTTTGCGCGGCGTAATGATGACGACGCTCGAAGAGCGCGAAATCCTTGCTTTTAGCCTCGGTGTCCTTGTAGTTGTGCAACACCAGGCGGACGATGTCACCACCCTGCGCTGAAATCTCGGCAACGAAAAGGTCAGTCTTGATGGTGAATGACTCGCCCGCTGGCGCGACCGGTGCCGCTGCTTCGCCGGGTACCGTCGGCAGCGGCGAATGCAGGCTTGCCGACGGCTGTGGCGCCGCGGCATCGCTCGACCCGGGGGCCACCGCCCCGGCTGTCGCCATTGGGGCGACTGGCGGCGGCTGATTGTATTTCTGCCAGGCATCCCAGAGCATGACCAGCGAGAAGGAGAAAACCAGCAACAGGAGCAGGCGTCGGTTATCCATGAAAGCCTATACGATTCAATTGATATTCAGGGTACGGGATCAAAACCACCCGGATTCCACGGATGACAGCGGAACACCCGCTGCAGGGCAAGGCGTCCTCCCTTGCCCGCGCCATACTTTTCAACGGCTTCCGCCGCGTACTCCGAACAGCTGGGGAAGAAACGGCAACGACGCCCAAGAAGGGGACTTATCGCGTAGCGGTAAAAGCCTATCAGCGCGAGGAGCAACGGTTTCATCAGTCCATTATTGTGGTGAGGTCATCTTGCTCAGCAGACGCTGGATCTCCAGCGCCAAAGCTTCCCGGTCAATTGCTTTCGGCTTGACCGCCAGACGCAACACGAAATCATTGCAGCGAAGGCGGGCGCGCAGCAGGCGAAAATTCTCTCTTGCCAGTCGCTTGACCAGATTTCGATCGACCGACCGGCGCAGAAAGCGCTTGGCAACAACCAGGCCGAGCCGAGCATCGGGGAGGTTCTCCGCGTCGCGAGGGCGGTAATGTAGCAGGAAATGCCGGCTTTTTAGCGCCTTCCTGAAACCAAAAACGGATGAGTACTCATCCGTTTTCAATAGGCGGTAGCGCTTTGAGAAAGAGGCAGCGGCGAACGAAAGATCGCTGACGGGATAGGTCCTGCCGCTCAAACCGCCAAGCGGTGACGACCTTTGGCTCGACGAGCACGGATGACGGCACGCCCGCCACGAGTAGACATGCGGACGAGGAAGCCGTGGGTGCGCTTGCGACGAACCACCGACGGTTGATAAGTGCGTTTCATGGTTAAACCCTTGAAGTCATTGCGAAGTGAACGCGTAATTAGACAGCTTTAGAGCAAAGCTTGTCAAGACCATATTTTGACTGAAGCTGTGGATAACTTTCGTTCAACGGGTTAGAATTGACCTTTGAGCGCTCCAGACAAGACAACAAATGCGAAGCGCCGAGGGTCAGCGGCAGGTCTTCGCTATCAGCCTCGTGCAGGTAGCCTGCGCCACACGGCGATAGCGGTCCATCTCAATGATTTTCAAGCTGTCTTGTCATGGCGAACGGCTGCCGTTGCGCTCGTGCATCGGCGCACTATTTCGGGATTTTACTCCATGATCATTGATGGCTAGCTTTTGGTCCGCATGTCTGAGCCAGTTCGAGCAGGAACTTCCGCCTCAGCAGTTCAGCACCTGGATTCGGCCCCTCGTCCTGCAGGGAGAGGAGGACTGCGCGCGCGGATTGCGGCTTCTGGCGCCCAATGGGTTCATTCTGAAATGGGTCAAGGAACGCTACCTGGCACGCATCGAAGAGTTGGCGAGCGAGCACTTTTCGATGCCGGTCAACGTCGTCTTGAGCCTCGGCGAACGCGTCACACCGCCAAATCCACCGGCGCCCGGAACAAATAACCCTGCGCAGCGAAATGATGGCCGCCCGATTGCTGCGCTGGCGGCGGCTGCCGTCAGTGCCAACTCACTCGCCGAAAGAGACCGTACCGCATACGAAAAAACCCGCTTGATCAAGACCTTTACCTTTGACAACCTGATCGTCGGCAAAGCCAACGATCTGGCGCGCGCCGCTTCGCGGCAGGTCTCGATCAACCCCGGGGAGACCACTTACAACCCGCTTTTCATCTATGGCGGCGCTGGTCTCGGCAAGACGCACCTGATCCACGCCATCGGCAATCACATACTCGACAACTATCCCGACCGGGTCGTCCGTTACGTCCATGCCGAAGACTACTACTCGGACGTCGTACGCGCTTACCAACAGAAGTCCTTCGACGTCTTCAAGCGCTACTACCGCTCGCTCGACGTTCTACTGCTCGACGACGTACAGTTCTTCAACGGCAAGAACCGTACCCAGGAGGAATTTTTCTACGTTTACAACGCCCTGAGCGAAACGCGCAAACAGATCGTGATCAGCTGTGACACCTATCCGAAGAACATCTCGGGTCTTGAAGATCGTCTGATTACACGTTTTGATTGGGGACTGACCGTACAAATCGAACCTCCGGAGACGGAGATGCGGGTGGCAATTCTCAAGAAGAAGGCCGAAGGCGATGGCGTTGCGCTTGACGACGAAGTGGCGTTCTACATCGCTAAACACCTGCGCTCCAATGTGCGCGAACTCGAAGGTGCGCTCAAGAAGGTACTCGCCTACTCGGCGTTCCACGGTCGCCTGATATCGCTGGATCTGGCCAAGGAAGCGCTGAAGGACGTGATTGGCGCCGTCAACCGCCAAATCACCGTCGACAACATCCAGAAGACGGTTGCCGACTACTACAAGATCAAGGTGGCCGACCTGTTCTCGAAGAAGCGCACGCGAGTGATCGTCCGGCCACGGCAAATCGCCATGTGGCTGACCAAGAATCTGACCACGCTGAGCTACCCGGCCATAGGCGGCGCCTTCGGTGGGCGCGACCATACCACGGTGCTGCACGCGGTACGCACCATCGATGACCTGCGTACCAAGGAGAACGAACTCAACCACGACGTGCACGTGCTGCAGCAGGTCCTCAAGAGCTAGGGTGGCGCGTGTAGAAGTCCGTGGAAAAAGTGCAAAGGAAAAGTGGAAAAAGAGGGCAAAAGGTCCCTGTGGATAAATTGTTCGATTTGGTCCACAGGAGAAAACAGACTTTTTTCAGTTCGAAAAATCTTGTCAACGCATTGAATAAAAACATAAATTACAAAGTATCAACAGACTTGTTCCGACTATAGTCTTTATAGGATTTATATATATGCTTCTTATTAAAACAAGACGCGACACTCTGCTGGCACCCTTGCAGGCGGTTTCGGGGATAGTTGAGAGGCGTCACACCTTGCCCATTCTGTCGAACGTTTTGCTCGAAAAGCGCGGCGACGTACTGACCCTTCTGGCAACCGATATAGAAATTCAGATCACCAGCTCGACGAGCGGAGCAACCGGCGATGGCGATGGCGCCGTGACCGTCGGTGCGAGGAAGCTACAGGAAATTTTGCGTTCCCTGCCGGAATCCGTCGAGGTGAGTCTGGTGCTGGACGACCGGCGCTTGCAGCTAAAGGCTGGCAAGAGCCGTTTCAGCCTGCAGACCCTGCCGGCAGATGACTTCCCATGCCTGGCGATGGCTGAGGGTGAAGTCCGGCGCTTCAGTGTTCCGCAGAAGGAGTTTCGCAGCTTGTTGGCGCAGACTCAGTACGCGATGGCGGCTCAGGACGTTCGCTACTACCTTAACGGTCTGCTGCTGCTCGTCGACGGTCGCGAGTTGCGCGCCGTGGCCACTGACGGACATCGCTTGGCCTACGCCAGCATGCCACTTGAAGATTCTCCCGAGGCCCTGCGCGCCGACGGAGCAACGCGCCAGGAATTGATCCTGCCACGCAAGACGGTAATCGAACTCAACAGGCTGCTAAGCGATAGCGACGAGCCGCTGGTCATCGAAATGCTGCCCAGCCAGATTCGCTTCAAGTTCGCGAACATCACTCTGGTCTCCAAGCTTATCGACGGTCGCTTCCCCGACTACGAACGCGTCATTCCGGCCAGCCTGAGGAACGTGGTTTCGGTCAGCCGTGCCCAGTTGCTGCAGTCCATGGTCAGGGCGGCGATTCTGACCAATGAGAAATTTCGTGGCGTTCGCCTGATGCTGGGTGAAGGCAGTCTCAAGATCATGGCCGCCAACGCCGAGCAGGAAGAGGCGCTGGAAGAGATAGAGGTGGAGTACGACGGCGAACCACTGGACGTTGGTTTCAACGTCGCTTACCTGCTCGACGTGCTGAACAACCGCTCTGACGAGGCCATCGAATGGGGCTTCAACGATGCAAATTCGAGTGCCTTGCTGACCATACCGGGCAACGAGCGGTTTCGCTACGTGGTCATGCCGATGCGCATTTGAGGTGACGCGAGGGCTCATGAGGAGCAGCAGTGGTTAAACCGACGAAAGACAGTTTGGATCAAGAATGACTGAAGAAAACGAGCAACCGGCCTACGATGAAACAAGTATTCAGCAGCTGGAGGGCCTGGAGGCGGTTCGCAAGCGCCCCGGGATGTACATCGGTGACACCTCGGACGGCACGGGTTTGCACCACATGGTTTTCGAGGTGGTCGATAACGCCATCGACGAGGCACTGGCCGGTCACTGCGACGATATTGTCATCACCATTCATGCTGACAACTCGATTTCGGTGACCGACAACGGGCGTGGAATTCCCACCGGTATCAAGTTCGACGACCGTCACGAACCGAAGCGCTCGGCCGCCGAGATCGTCATGTGCGTGCTGCACGCGGGCGGAAAATTCAACCAGAATTCGTACAAGGTTTCCGGGGGGCTGCACGGAGTTGGCGTCTCCTGCGTCAATGCCTTGTCGAAATGGCTGCGCCTGACCATTCGCCGCGACGGTCAAAAGCACTTGATCGACTTCAACCGGGGCAAGGTCGTCGATCGCCCGATCGAGATTCAGAAGGGAGTAGAGGTGTCGCCGACGAGGGTCGTTGGCAGCACCGAGAAGCGTGGCACCGAGTTGCATTTCATGGCTGACGAAGAGATCTTCGGCGTTGTCGAATTCCACTTTGAAATCATCGCCAAGCGTCTGCGCGAGCTGTCGTTTCTGAATAACGGGGTCAAGATCCGCCTGGTCGACCAGCGCAACGGCAAGGAAGAGAGCTTTGCCTTTCTGGGCGGCGTTCAAGGTTTCGTCGAGTACATCAATCGCAGCAAGTCGGTACTTCATCCGAACGTTTTCCACGCTGCCGGCGAGTCGATGAGCGTCAATGGTCCGATCAGCGTGGAAGTGGCCATGCAGTGGAACGACAGCTATGCGGAACAGGTGCTGTGCTTTACCAACAACATTCCTCAGGCCGACGGTGGAACGCACATGACCGGCCTGCGGGCAGCGATGACGCGGGTCATCAACCGCTATATCGAAGAAAACGAGATTGCCAAGAAGGCCAAGGTTGATATCGCCGGTGACGACATGCGTGAAGGTCTGGCATGCGTGTTGTCGGTGAAAATGCCGGATCCGAAGTTTGCCTCGCAGACCAAAATGAAGCTGGTTTCGTCGGAGGCGCGGCCGGCGGTCGAAGAGGTCGTGGCGGCCAAGCTGAGCGAGTTTCTTCAGGAGCGGCCGCTTGACGCCAAGGTGATTACCGGCAAGATCGTCGAAGCGGCGCGGGCACGTGACGCGGCTCGCAAAGCAAGGGAAATGACCCGACGCAAGGGTTTGCTCGATGGCGTGGGCTTGCCCGGAAAGCTGGCCGACTGCCAGGAGAAGGACCCTGCGCTTTGCGAACTGTACCTGGTCGAGGGAGACTCCGCCGGTGGCTCCGCAAAGCAGGGTCGCGATCGCAAGTTCCAGGCCATCCTGCCGTTGAAGGGAAAGATCCTTAACGTTGAGAAGGCGCGCTTCGACAAGCTTATTTCGTCGCAGGAAATCGTCACCCTGATTACCGCGCTCGGTACCGGTATCGGCAAGGACGAGTACAAGCCGGAGAAGCTGCGCTATCATCGTCTGATCATCATGACCGACGCCGATGTTGATGGCGCACACATCCGTACCCTGCTGCTGACCTTCTTCTATCGTCAAATGCCCGAGCTGATCGAGAATGGCCACATGTACATAGCGCAGCCGCCGCTGTACAAGGTCAAGCACGGCAAGACCGAGCGCTACATCAAGGACGATCAGGCGCTCAAGCAGTTCCTGCTGACCCTCGCCCTGGAGGGTTCGGTGCTTACCCCGAAAGCCGGAGCGGCGGAGATTTCCGGCGCTGCTCTGGAGGAACTGGCGCGTGAGTATCTGCTCGCCGAGGCGGTCATCAACCGTTTGTCACACCTGATCAATCCCGAAGTTCTGCATGCCTTGATCGATGCCAATCTGAAGGTCGACGTCAGCGACCAGGCGGCGGCCACCGCCAGCGCCGTCGCTCTCATGCAAGCCGTTGGCGGCAAGCTGGGAATCAACATTTTCGCGCGTTATGACGACGCCGAGGAACGCTGGCAGCTACGCCTGGAAAAGGTGCTGCACGGTAATCTCAAGGTGGGCGTCATCGATGACGATCTGCTGGTCAGCGGTGATTACGCGCAATTGCGCAAGACCGCCGAGATCCTGGCCGACCTGTTTGGCGCTGGCGGCGTCGTCGTTCGCGGTGAAAAGCAACAGACCGTCGGCAGCTTCGCTGAAACAATGCAGTGGCTACTCGGCGAAGTCGAGCGTACGGTGACCAAACAGCGCTACAAGGGACTCGGTGAAATGAACCCGGAGCAGCTTTGGGAAACGACCATGGATCCGAAAGTGCGTCGCTTGCTCAAGGTTCAGATCGAAGACGCGATCCGCGCCGACGAGATCTTCACCACCTTGATGGGCGAGTTGGTCGAACCGCGGCGCCATTTCATCGAGTCGAATGCCCTGGCGGCACGAAACATCGACGTCTGAGTAATGGCCGGATGAGCAAACATCCGGACTTTCCCATGGCGACGGGGAGGAATGACCGCTGCGCCGGGTTTTTGGCAGGAAATGCTTCACACATAAATGCGCAGGCGAACGGACGAAGTCGGTTCAAGCGGCTAGCCGCCGCCAGCCACAGCTCGTATAATTCGCACAATAGAGTCGTGGCCGCAACAAGAAAACCGCATCGGTCTATGTGTAACCATCGGCATTGTCCGTCGGTGGCACGTGGTCCACACAATCTCATCTTGGAGAAAGTACACAATCATGACGATACATCTCTACTTTTCGCTGGTCCCCGAAGCCCTGATCGCCTCAATGCTGGAACCTGAGCAGTTCGGGCAATACTACGCAACCGGCCATAGCTACAAATCCAAGGGACAAGCGATCTTCTTCGAGGTCGATCCAAAATTCCGTCATGAGTTCTTCAACATTGATGAGGGTTTTGAACGCTGTGTCGCGCACCCCGATGGCACGCCCAAGAACTCGGTCTATATTTCTGTTTACCGGGTGCTTGAGCACATCCCGGTGAGCGCTCTGGGCAAGCTGTATCTGGGCACCGCGTACGGGCAGACACTGGGCTTGAGCCGCGCCGATTCGTTTCCGGCGAAGGGGAAGGGCTTGCACATGTACCAGGACCTCGCACCGATCAACAGTCTGGTGGTCAGCGCGCAAGACCCCAAGACGTACTATGAAAAGGTCACCAGTCAGCCCAACAAGTTCATTCGCTTCCCTGGCCTGTGCTTTGTTGAACTGGAGCTAGGCGCACTGGCGACGGATCCGGGAGCTGGGGCCGTTGGCGATCTGCCGTACTCGTTTGTTCACCACCTCCGCGAGGCCTTGCTTGAAGTTGATCCAGCCGGCAAGCAAAGCAAGCTGGTGCATCGCGTGCACTCGCTTGAGTTCCCGTATCGAATGATCAAGAATGGTATCTATATTGGTAACGGTTCTGATCTCGTCTTCTATAAGATGCCTTCACATGAAGAGCTGCGCCAGGATCACAGCAGTTGGTGGCGCTCGTGTAACCTGTAAGTACTAGTCAGCGATGAACCGAGACGGAAGACTGTCTCGGTTTTTTCTTGCGCCAAACAGCAGTTATACCGTCGGTGACAGGTCGGCAACGCCGGTAGGACCTTGCCGAATCGGCCGGCAGCTAGCCGGAACCGCGAAGACAAGTAGCGAATATTGCTAATACCGTGAGGCACCGCTACGCCTCTCCATTGATTGCCGAGTTGGCGATCACTGTGGCACTCCAACTGCCCCTGCGCGTGATGCGGCGAGGTGGCAAGAGCATTAGCGATCGCGGCATAGACAGCGCAGGGAATTCGCACTTCTCAGACGCGCGGAAATTTCCGTACCTCCCTCCAACCCCCCCGTTGCGCAGTACGTTCGGCGTTCTCGTCCCGTGACTGGACGGCCGCAGCCACACGTATCGCGTCACGAGCGCGGAGTTGTGTGCCGAAAAAATAGTTGGTTCTCATTTGGAATCATGCGAGTTGTATGTTTCATGAACTACCCGCAGGGATGATTCATGACACAGACGGCCGCCTGAAGCCGCTACTTTCGGGTTTCTCAACGTCAGCAAAGGATATTCGAAATGTGTTTTAGGAAGGCCTGAAAGGATTATCGATCGTCGCTTCTAAAAGCGCGTCAGCGGAGAGAGAACATGCTTATGTGCTTTACGTGTAGGCGCTTGGTATTCTCTATACCTTGCCCATAACGCATTGATGCGTAATAGGGAAACTATTTGTCGTGACAGATTGACCATGCTCGAAAGGCGTGCCGATAAGCCGCCAATAGTGCGTGAAAAGCGGTTCTGATAGGCCCCGCTGGGTACGCTTGACACGCCCTATTGGCGCGGAGATACTCGCCGCGGCGGTACTGAATAGCGACTTCTCCCGCCCAGAAAACCGGACACTTCCAAGGATATGGCGAGCAAATAGTAACTCTATCTGGACCCCTCTAATATGACATTCGCTCACAATGCACTGGCCCCTCCGCGCTCCAGCTTTGCAACTTTTCTGTTGTCGGCGTTACTCTTATTGTCTGCTGTGACGTCGCTTCCAGCCCTCGCCGCCACGGAGGGCCACGTCTCCGAAGTCAACCTTGTTCTTCCCGATCTGGCAGATACCGCTCTGGTAAGCTTCTTCGGTGGTATCTCGGGCTGGACACTTCTTTCCTACGGACTTCTCGTTGCTGTCGGTGGCCTCACCTTCGGCGCCGTCATCTACCGCCGGATTCGACGCCTGCCGGTGCATCGCTCGATGGCCGAAATCAGCGAACTGATCTACGAGACCTGCAAGACCTACATGATCACGCAGGGAAAGTTCCTGCTGATTCTGCAGGCTCTTACCGCGGTCATCATGATCGGCTATTTCTATTTCGTCCAGCAGCTGGCGGCTTCCGAAGTGGCTACGATCCTGGCGTTTTCGGTGATCGGTATTGCTGGCTCGTTCGGCGTTGCCTGGTTCGGGATACGCATCAATACCCTCGCCAACAGCCGCACGGCATTCGCCTCGCTGGCCGCGAGGCCGTATCAGATTTACGCAATTCCGATCACCTCGGGGATTTCCATCGGCATGCTGCTGATCTCCACCGAGTTGCTGATCATGCTCTGTATCATGCTCTTCATCCCGGCCTCTCTGGCCGGCAAGTGCTTCATCGGATTTGCCATCGGTGAGTCGCTGGGTGCCGCTGCACTGCGCATCGCCGGCGGCATCTTCACCAAGATCGCGGATATTGGTTCCGATTTGATGAAGATCGAATTCGGCATTCAGGAAGATGACGCGCGCAACCCAGGGGTAATCGCGGACTGTGCCGGCGACAACGCCGGCGACTCGGTTGGCCCAACCGCCGACGGCTTCGAGACCTACGGCGTTACCGGGGTGGCACTGATTACCTTCATCATGCTCGCCGTGCCAGAACCGGCCGTCCAGGTTCAGCTGCTGGTCTGGCTGTTTGCCATGCGCGTAATGATGATTGTCGCTTCGGCAATTTCATACTTCGGCAATCAGATGCTCGCGCGGCGTCTATATGGCGACAAGCAACGCTTCAATTTCGAAGCGCCACTGACGTCGCTGGTCTGGATCACTTCGCTCGTCTCGCTGGTGATCACCTTCATCGTGTCGTACCTGCTGATGGGACAGTTCGCTGTCAACGGCAGAGCGTACGCGGACCTCTGGTGGCAGATTTCGCTGATCATCACCCTTGGCACGCTGGCCGGTGCGATCATTCCCGAGGTGGTGAAGATATTCACGTCGACCAACTCAAAGCATGTGCGCGAAGTGGTGACCGCGTCCGAGGCCGGCGGCGCCAGCCTCAACATTCTGTCCGGACTCGTTGCCGGGTACTTCTCGGCATTCTGGATCGGTGTGATCATCGTCGGGCTGATGTCCGGTTCCTACCTCCTGTCGCAGTACGAGCTGACCGCGGTGATCAATCCCGACTCAGCCAAGGCCGCCATGATGGCCGCTGTGTTCTCTTTCGGGCTCGTCGCCTTCGGCTTCCTGGGAATGGGCCCGGTAACGATTGCCGTCGATAGCTACGGCCCCGTGACCGACAATGCGCAGTCGGTGTATGAGCTTTCGATGATCGAGCAGGTTCCTGATGTCGCCGCTGAGGTCAAGCGGGATTTCGGCTTCGATGTCGATTTCACGTCGGCGAAGTTCCTGCTCGAGGAGAATGATGGGGCGGGCAATACTTTCAAGGCCACTGCCAAGCCGGTGTTGATCGGCACCGCGGTGGTCGGTGCGACGACCATGGTCTTTTCAATTGTCATGCTGCTAACTGGCGGGTTGACCGAAAACCTCGACAAGCTGTCGTTGCTGCACCCGCCGTTTCTGCTCGGCCTCGTTGCCGGTGGCGCGACGATCTTCTGGTTTTCCGGCGCCAGCACACAGGCCGTATCGACCGGGGCCTACCGTGCTGTCGAGTTCATCAGCACGCACATCAGACTCGATGTGGTGGTCAAGGCGTCGCCAAAAGACAGCAAGAAGGTCGTCGAGATCTGTACGATCTACGCACAGAAGGGCATGTTCAACATCTTCATGGCGGTATTCTTCGGAACCCTGGCCTGCGCCTTCATCGAGCCGTTCTTCTTTATTGGCTACCTGATTTCGCTGGCCATCATCGGTCTATATCAGGCCGTTTTCATGGCTAACGCCGGTGGTGCGTGGGACAATGCAAAGAAGATTGTCGAGACCGAAATGCACGCCAAGGGAACCGATCTGCACACCGCGTCGGTGGTCGGCGACACCGTCGGCGACCCGTTCAAGGATACCGCCTCGGTGGCCATGAACCCGATTATCAAGTTCACGACGCTCTTCGGTCTGCTGGCGGTCGAGATGGCGGTCGGGCTCCAGGCACAGGGACAGCAGGGAGTCGTAATTGCTCTGGCTGCGCTGTTCCTAATCGTGAATCTCGTCTTCGTATTCCGCAGCTTCTACGGAATGCGCATTCTCGCCAAAAAGGCGACGGTGTAGCGGTACGCTACGTTGGCCATACAACGGGCCCCTGGGTGCCAGGGCTTCGCGGGGTATCGCCGACAAGGCAATAACCAAGAACGTCGAATAGGGTCGACTATTTCAGGGAGGATTCAAACATGTCGGTGCATCTCTACTTTTCGCTGATACCTGAAGCACTGATCGCGTCCATGCTGCCACCGGAGAGGTTCGGCCAATACTACGCCACGGGCCACAAGTTCAAGTCGAAGGGGCAGGCGTTGTTCTTCGAGGTAGATCCGTCATTTCGCCACGAATATTTCGACATCGACGGTGCATTTGAGCGCTGCGCGGAGAAGCCGGATGGTACGCCGAAGAACTCCGTCTACATCTCGATGTATCGCGTGATGGAGCATCTCTCGATGGAGGCGATCGGCCAGCTTTACCTGACGACCGCGATGGGTGCGACGCTGGGATTGAAGCGTGGAGAGGGATTGCCGAAACCCGACCAGGAGCGGCACATGTTCCAGGACCTGGCACCGATCAACAGCCTAGTGGTCAGCCTCCTCGAACCGGAAAAGTATTACGTGGACGTGACCACCCAACCATCGAAGTTCTTCCGCTTCCCGGGGATGTGTTTTGTCGAACTCGAACTTGGCCCGCTGGCGCGCGATCCCGAGAACGGCCAGGAAGGCGATTTGCCCTATTCGTTCCTGCTCCACCTGCGTGAAGCCTTGCTCGAATTGCGGCCAGGGTCGAAGCAGAACAAGCTCGTGCATCGGGTGCACTCGCTGCAGTTCCCGTATCGAATGGTCAAGGGCGGCTTCTTCCTGGGCATTGGTGAGCAACTTGTTCACTACCCGATGCTCTCGCACGACGAACTGCGCAAGGATCACAGCAACTGGTGGCGTTCGGCCAACCTGTGACGCCAGAGGAATGTTTCAGTTGATCTGGAGAAGTTTCCGCCTTTCGCCGCATCGACGATTGCGTGCTGCGCGCCATCGATTCTGACCGATGTTTCTTGCCGTTTTTCGTGGATACCGGGCAAGCTCCGTTTCTCACAGTTGAAGGAAGGTCGTATCGATGGTCAGCAATCTCTCGATAAGCATTGGCGTTCTGACCAGTGGCGGCGATGCTCAGGGCATGAACGCCGCGGTCCGCGCCGTAGTCCGCTCGGCGCTGAACCTGGGTGTCGCCGTGCACGCCATTTTTGAGGGCTATCAGGGGATGGTGGATGGCGGCGATCGCATTCGCTCGCTGTCTTGGGACGATGTCGGGAGCATTCTCCACCGCGGCGGAACGATCATCGGGACGGCCCGCTGTCCCGTTTTTCGCGAGCGCGAAGGCCGCCTTGCCGCGGCCAGAAACCTGCTCCGGCACGGGATCGACCGGTTGGTGGTGATTGGCGGCGATGGCAGCCTGACCGGCGCCAACCTGTTTCGGCAGGAGTGGGCAAGTCTCGTGGCAGAACTTGTCGAGCGCGGCGATATCGACGAGCTGACCGCGCAGAGGCACTCGGCGCTGATGATTACCGGGTTGGTGGGGTCGATTGACAACGACATGGTTGGTACCGACATGACCATAGGTGCCGATAGCGCTCTACACCGGATCGTCGAGGCCATCGACGCCATTACCAGCACTGCCGCCAGCCACCAGCGCACCTTTGTGGTCGAGGTCATGGGCCGCCATTGTGGCTACCTGGCGCTGATGAGCGCAATCGCCGGTGGTGCCGACTACGTGCTCATTCCGGAAAGCCCGCCGTCGGAAAACTGGGAGCAGGAGATGTGCGATCTGCTGCGCAACGGTAGGGCTGCCGGTCGCCGCGACAGCATAGTCGTTGTCGCGGAAGGCGCGTGCGACAACGCAGGCGGGCCGATCAGCAGCGACCGGGTGCGACAGGTGCTGCAAGACCGCCTTGGCGAGGACACGCGTGTGACTATCCTCGGGCACGTCCAGCGAGGCGGGACGCCAAGCGCCTTCGACCGCTGCATGAGCACTCTGGTTGGTCACGCGGCAGTGCAGGAGTTGTTGTCGGCCACCCCGACGAGTGAACCTCAGATGGTCGGCATGCGCTACAACCGGGTACGCCAGGCACCGTTGATGCAATGTGTCGAGCAAACTCACGCCGTGGCGCGCAAGATCGCCGAGCATGACTATGCCAAGGCGATGGAACTGCGCGGGAGCAGCTTCACCGAGATGTTTCAGACCTTCAAGGCGATGGCCGGTGCGCCGCCCAGCGTGATACCGCCGGCCCGCCCCCGTCGACTGGCCGTGTTGCATGGTGGCGGGCTTGCACCAGGCATGAATACCGCCGCTCGCGCCGCCGTTCGACTCGGACTGGACCGCGGCCACACGATGTTGGGGGTACGTGGCAGCTTCGAGGGACTCCTTGCCGGCCGCATCGAGGAGTTGAGCTGGGGCGACGTCGAGGGGTGGGCTGCCATGGGCGGCGCTGAACTCGGTACCACCCGGCAGGCGCCGACCGTCGAGCAGCTCTATACCGTCGCGCGAGCGCTCGAAACGTACCGCATCGACGGACTACTGATCATTGGTGGCTGGCTGGCCTACAGGGTTGCCCATAACCTCTATAGCGAACGCGAGCGCTATCCGGCATTCAAGATTCCGATCATTTGCCTGCCGGCGAGCATCGATAACAACCTGCCCGGCTCTGAGTTGAGCATCGGCGCCGATACCGCTCTCAACGCCATCGTCGAGGCGCTCGACCGCATCAAGCAGTCGGCCATAGCGGCGCGGCGGTGCTTCGTGGTCGAAGTCATGGGCCGCCACTGCGGCTATCTGGCGCTGATGAGCGGTCTTGCCAGTGGCGCCGAGCGCATCTACCTGCCCGAGGAAGGGGTCTCGTTGAAGGACCTGCAAGCCGATGTGGAACGGATGATCGAGGGTTTTCATGGCGGTCGGCGTTTCTATCTCACGATTCGCAACGAGCGCGCAAACGCGCAGTACACGACCGATTTCATGTGCCGGCTGTTCGAGGAGGAAGGTCACGGCCTGTTCGACGTGCGCCAGGCAATCCTGGGTCACGTCCAGCAGGGCGGCAACCCTTCGCCGTTTGACCGCGTGCTGGCAACCCGCCTGGCGGCGCACTGCATCGATTTCCTGACCCGCGAACTGGAGCGGGGTTCGGCTGCCGGTGCCTATATCGGCCTGGTCGAAGGCAAGGTCATGATCTCTCCGATCAACCGCATGCATGATGTGGTCGATCTGGAGCATCGGCGGCCGACGGAACAATGGTGGATGGACTTGCGGCCGGTCATGCTGGGCATGGCACGGCCAGCGGCGGACGCAGTTTAAACGGCGGCCGTCGATGGTGCTTGCGCGCTCCAGCCAGCGCCTGGCGTGGAGCTATCAGCGACGTTGCTGGCCGCGCAGGGTTGTTGTCGGCAGTCAGTCTAAGGCGCAGGGTGGCGATGGACGTTGATGGCATGGCGTGTGTCCAGAGCAACGCGTCGTGCCGCCTGCGCGAAGTCCTCACCGCTGCCGGCATAGAGGATGGCGCGTGAGGAATTGATCAGCAGGCCGTCGCCGTGTGCCGTACGGCCGGCGCGGACCGTTGCCTCGATGTCGCCGCCCTGCGCACCGATACCTGGAACAAGTAGCGGCATGTCGCCGCTCAGTTCGCGAACGCGGGCAATTTCGCCGGGGAAGGTGGCACCGACGACGAGTGCGCACTGACCGCCCTGGTTCCATTCCTGGCTGACCAGGCGGGCGACCCGCTCGTAGAGCTTTTCGCCACCGACGTCGAGGAACTGCAGGTCGCTGCCGCCGGGGTTCGAGGTTCGGCAGAGCAGGATAACGCCCTTGTCAGCGTAGGCCAGATAAGGTTCGATCGAGTCGCGCCCCATGTAGGGGTTGACGGTGAGCGCGTCGGCTTTGAAGCGTTCGAAGGCCTCTATGGCGTATTGCTCGGCGGTACTGCCGATGTCGCCGCGCTTGGCATCGAGGATCACCGGTGTCGTCGGGTGAGCGTCGTGGATGTGGGCGATCAGGGCCTGTAGCTGGTCTTCGGCACGCTGAGCGGCGAAATAGGCGATCTGCGGCTTGAACGAGCACACCAGGTCGGCGGTGGCGTCGACGATTGCTTTGCAGAAGTTAAAAATGGCGTCTGGCTGACCGCGCAAGTGGGCGGGGAAGCGCGCCGGGTCGGGGTCCAGGCCGACGCAGAGCAGGCTGTTGCGGTCGTGCCACGCAGCGTTGAGAGCGTGCATGAAGTTCATCGGATGATCATCACTCTTGGCAAAAAACTGCATTCTAACGGCCGTGACTCGGGCCGACGCAGGTGATCGCGCCTGCTGTTCGCCGAAAAAGGTAGACTCGGGGCTTTCGCGCGGGGAAGCCCTTTGAAGAAACTGGAGCACGACGAGTACCTTGCCATGCGAGCGGGCGCCGAAATCCTCGAGGCGGATGGCTTTGGTGACAAGGTCCTGCGCCTTGCCGACGGAACAATCCTCAAGCTCTTTCGCCGCAAGCGTCTGCTCTCTTCGGCAGCCTGGTCGCCCTATGCGCAACGCTTCGCCGACAACGCCGAGGCTCTTCACCAGCGCCACATAGCGGCGCCGGTGATCATCGCCGTCTGGCGAATTCCTTCGATTGCCCGCGACGGCGTGCACTACCACCCGCTGACCGGCAAGACGCTGCGTGAGATGCTGCGCGAGGGCTTAGACCCGGCTATCGAGCCAGGCTTGAAGCGGGCGTTCACGGACTTCGTCATTCGCTTGCACCAGGCCGGCGTCTATTTCCGCTCGCTGCATCTCGGCAACGTGGTCTACATGCCCGATCAGCAATTCGGGCTGATCGACATTTCTGATGCGCGTATCGGACGCCGTTCGCTGAGCAAGCAGTTGCGCGCGCGCAACCTTCGCCGCCTGCAGGAGATCGACGGGGAGCGAGACTGGGTCGATTTTTCTACGGTGATGAACGGCGCTTTACAAGCCCCGCCTCGAACCCTATAATGCGCGCTTCTTTCGAGGGGGTATAGCTCAGCTGGGAGAGCGCTTGCATGGCATGCAAGAGGTCCGCGGTTCGATCCCGCGTACCTCCACCAGCAAGTCGAGAGATTCCTGTTCCGGGTCCCCATCGTCTAGAGGCCTAGGACACTACCCTTTCACGGTAGGTACCGGGGTTCGAATCCCCGTGGGGACGCCAGCGCCACTGCGGTTCGTGCAGTGCGCCTGCACAAGATGCGCACTCCTTTTTTGCCGTGTGCGGGAAACCGCTGTGTGGTGGTCGTCGACCTGATCGTGACTGCCCTATCCAACGCTCGCGACCGCGGGCACTTCGACCTTGATTTGCGAATTTTCCGCCGAGCGCCGCATAGCCACGTCGCGTCAGTGCTTTCCGCGAGCGATGAGTGCTCCCGGACGATGTCGACATTCTTGCTAAATGCCGACAGTTGCAGTAATTTGGGGCGCTCACGTTGGGGGTGCCGCGCGGATCACGCTGTGGCTGAGAGAGTCCCTTCGAACCTGTACGGGTCATGCCGTCGTAGGGAAGCGGAGCGCACGGGGTTTTCAGGGTGCGCAGGGTGTTCTTCACTCCGTCTCTCTCGTCTGTCTGGCCCCTTGCACGCTGCACGCTTGCGTAGCGCTTTTGCCGTACCCCTCTGCAAGGAAACACCATGAACGCTAACGAGAAATTCATCGCTGCTGACGCTCACGTCGACCAGGCCGCCATCCAGCCGTTGCCGAATTCCCGCAAGATCTACGTTACCGGTAGCCGCGCCGATCTGCGCGTACCGATGCGCGAAATTTCTCAGGCCGATACCGACACCGCTTTTGGTGGCGAGAAGAACCCGCCAATTTACGTCTACGACTGCTCGGGACCGTACTCGGATCCGCAGGCGGCGATCGATATCCGCCAGGGCCTGCCGGCGCTGCGCGCGCAGTGGATTGCCGAGCGCGGTGATTGCGAGGCGCTCGGCGACCTGAGTTCCGATTTCGGGCGTGGGCGCGCCGCCGACCCGGCTCTCGACGAACTGCGTTTTCCCGGCCTGCAGCGCCGGCCGCTGCGTGCCAGGAACGGCGCCAACGTCAGTCAGATGCACTACGCCCGGCGCGGCCTCATCACTCCGGAAATGGAATACGTCGCCATCCGCGAGAACAACAACCGCCGCGCCTACGTCGAGCAACTGAAGGCTTCCGGGGCGCAGGGCGAACGCTTCGCAGAAATCCTTTGCCGCCAGCATGCGGGCAACAGTTTCGGGGCCAGCATTCCGGACGAGATCACGGCGGAGTTCGTACGCTCGGAGGTGGCTCGCGGGCGGGCGATCATTCCCTGCAACATCAATCACCCGGAAAGCGAGCCGATGATCATCGGTCGAAACTTCCTGACCAAGATAAACGCCAACATCGGCAACTCGGCGTTGGGTTCGAGCATTCAGGAAGAAGTCGAGAAGATGACCTGGTCGATCCGCTGGGGGGGCGACACGGTGATGGATCTGTCGACCGGCAAGAATATTCACGAAACGCGCGAGTGGATCATTCGCAACAGCCCGGTACCGATCGGCACGGTGCCGATCTACCAGGCGCTGGAGAAAGTCAACGGCAAGGCCGAAGAGCTGACCTGGGAAATCTTCCGCGACACCTTGATCGAGCAGGCCGAACAGGGCGTTGACTACTTCACCATTCACGCCGGCGTTCTGCTGCGCTACGTGCCACTGACTGCCAGCCGCCTGACCGGTATCGTCTCGCGCGGGGGTTCGATCATGGCCAAGTGGTGCCTCGCGCATCACCGTGAGAGTTTCCTGTACACGCACTTCGAAGAGATCTGCGCGATCATGAAGGCCTACGACGTCGCTTTCAGCCTCGGTGATGGCTTGCGCCCGGGGTCGATCTACGATGCCAACGACGCAGCGCAACTGGGCGAGCTCAAGACGCTGGGCGAACTCACCGATGTTGCCTGGAAGCACGACGTGCAGGTGATGATCGAGGGTCCGGGCCATGTGCCGATGCACATGATCAAGGAGAACATGGATCTGCAACTCGAGCAGTGCAAGGAAGCGCCGTTCTACACGCTTGGCCCTCTGACCACCGATATCGCGCCCGGCTACGACCACATTACCAGCGGCATCGGTGCGGCGATGATCGGCTGGTTCGGCACCGCCATGCTCTGCTACGTGACGCCCAAGGAACACCTCGGCTTGCCGGACAAGGACGATGTCAAGGTGGGAATCATCACCTACAAACTGGCGGCGCACGCTGCCGACCTGGCGAAAGGTCATCCCGGCGCACAGATTCGCGACAATGCGCTATCGAAGGCACGTTTCGAGTTTCGTTGGGAGGATCAGTTCAACCTCGGCCTCGACCCCGACAAGGCGCGCGAGTTTCACGACGAAACACTGCCCAAGGAGTCGGCCAAGGTCGCGCACTTCTGCTCAATGTGCGGTCCGCACTTCTGTTCGATGAAGATCACCCAGGAAGTCAGGGAGTACGCCGCAGCGCAGGGAGTCAGCGAGGCGCAGGCGCTGAGCAAGGGGATGGAGGCGAAGGCGATCGAGTTCGTCAAGGCTGGCGCCGAGGTGTATCGGAAGGTCTGAGTGCGGGGGAATGACGCCGGACACCCTGCGTCTGAGCTTGTGCTCGCCTCGCTCGCTGGGCGGTTACGGCGCGCCTGCCGCGCTTCATCGAGCACCGCCAGCACCGAGCGTGGTTCGGCAGGGCGACGACGCCACTGATGATGTGATGATCGCCATCAAGGCCACGAGCCAAGGCGGCGATCGACGATGCGGCGGCAGAAGCGAGCCGCGGGCCCCCTAGAAATCCTTGGCCGCTTCCCAGAGAATGTAGCCGTCCTCCTTGCGCGTCCACTCCAGGAGTTCGATCAGCGGGAAGGCGCGCTGAGCCAATCCGATTGGCGGACCGTCGGCCCTTCGATCGTCGTTGCTGTCGTCATCTTGGGCGGGGGTACCGGCTTGAGGGGGAAGGGTGCCGTTGCTACCGCCGCCAGCAACGGCGCGCCGCAGGCGTTCGATGGCTTCGGGCAACTGCTCGCTGGTAATCACGCCGCGCGCGGTGCAGTCCTTGTGCAGGATTTCGAGCAACTGGCGGGCGGCCGGAGCGAACATCATGATCTGCCCGGAGGTGCTCGAGTTGAATTTGACCAGCATGCTCGGCTTCCCTTCAGATTGGGTTCAATGCCTTCCATTGTCCTCGTTGCGGCGGGGAAGAACAATAGCCGGCGATGGGACGGAGCGCGGGGTCGTGTACACTGCGGACATGAGTACAATTCTTACGTCACGGAAAGCTCGCGGCCTACGCCGCACCTTGGCTTGCTGCGCCACTCTTGAGCGGTTTCGATGATCGAACTGGAGCGTCTGCTGCGCTCGCAGGGCTTTGGCAGCCGGGCTGACTGCCGCGCACTGATTCGCTCGGGGAGCGTCAGCGTTGCCGGGCAGCCCTGCGCTGATCCCTTTGCCCGCTTCGAGGCGGAGGGCCTGCGCTTTGCGGTAGACGGAGTTGCCTGGCTTTATCGGCGTTTCGCGTATCTGGCGCTGCACAAACCAGCAGGCCATGAATGCTCGCAGCGACCCTTACACCACCCCAGCGTCTACTCGCTGCTTCCCGATCCTCTCATCAAGCGCGGCGTGCAAGCGGTCGGTCGGCTCGACGAGGACACGACCGGGTTGCTGGTATTGACTGACGACGGTCAGTTCATTCACCGCTTGAGTTCACCAAAAAAGGCGGTGCCCAAGGTCTATGAGGTGACAACGCGGCATGTGGTCGACGCGTCACAGGTGGGTGCGCTGCTGAGTGGCGTGGTGCTGCACGACGACCCCGAGCCGGTTGCCGCGTTGGACTGCACTCTTCTCGGCGAGCGCTGCCTGCGCTTGACGGTGACGCAGGGTCGCTATCATCTGGTCAAGCGCATGCTTGCTGCGGCCGGCAATCGGGTCGAGGCATTGCATCGGACGAGCATCGGCGGTTTCAGCTTGCCGGCGTCGCTCGAGGTTGGGCGGTGGATGTGGCTGGAAGCGGCGGAGCTGGCACTGCTGGCGGCCGACAAGGGTGGCTCTTTCTGAAACGGGAGGATCGGCAGTGACCTTGACCGAGTTGCGCTACATCGCGACGCTGGCCCTCGAGAAGCACTTCGGTCGGGCCGCGGAGAAATGCCACGTCAGCCAGCCGACCTTGTCGGTGGCCTTGAAGAAATTCGAGCAGCGCTACGGAGTGATTCTCTTCGAGCGGTCTTCGGCTGAAGTGCGGCTGACGATGCTCGGCGAACAGATTGCCGCTCAGGCGGAGCGGGTCTTGGACGAGGCGAGCAGGCTGAAGGAACTCGTCGAACAGGGCAAGGACCCCTTGCTTGGACCGTTGCGCCTGGGGGTCATCTACACCATCGCGCCATACCTGTTGCCCCGCCTGATTCCGGCTTTGCACTTGCGTGCGCCGCGGATGCCGCTCTTCCTGCATGAGAATTTCACAGTAAACCTGAGCGCGCAGTTGCGTCGCGGCGAACTTGACGCGATCGTCGTCGCCTTACCATTTGCGGAAGCAGGGATCGTTTCACGGGTGGTTTACGAGGAGCCTTTTTGCATGGTCTTGCCGAGCGGGCATGGGCTGACGCAGCAAACCCTGATCGACCCCAATGAGGTGGCGTCCGAGAACCTGCTCCTGCTCGGCAACGGTAATTGTTTTCGCGATCAGGTGGTCCAGGCGTGCCCACAGCTTTCCGGCCCAGGCGGTACCGACGGGGCGAGCGAGGGAAGCTCGCTCGAAACGGTGCGCTACATGGTGGCCAGTGGCGCCGGAATCTCTGTGGTGCCGGCCTCCGCGGCGGCGGCGTGGCCGCGTGATGACCTGTTGCTGGAGTTCCGCAATTTCAGCGAGCCGGCACCGCTTCGCCAGGTGGTGATCGCCTGGCGGGCGACCTTCCCGCGGCCGCAGGCGATCGACGTCTTGCGTGCGGCGATCCTGGACGCACCGCCGCCCGGAGTGATTGTCCGCGATTAGTGTCCGGTGAACGGCTTTTCGGCCGGGCGATTCCGGGGCTGCGGCCCGCCGCGCCGCTGTTTCACGTGAAACAGCGGCGCAACACGGCAGCAAGGCTGCCTTGTTGCGGGTGTGCTCCTAGTCGGCCACCTTCTTGCGTGCGCTGGCGCTGGTTGTTTCGCTGCCTTCCGGCGTGTTGTTGTCAGTCTTCGCGGTGGCCACTCGGGGCTTCCTGGTCGTTGCCTTGGGTTCCCGTTTCTCGAACTCGAAGCCGACTTTTCCATCGCCGCCGCGGACCAGATACGCGGAGAACTTCCGCCGGGTGCGTGCCGAGACGAAGCCGCGCAGGAGGTCGGTCCGCCCGCTGCTCAGCAGCTTTTGCATCTGTTCGGGTTCGATCTGCTGCTGGAGAATGATCGTTCCCGATCGGAAGTCGCAACTCTTGTTCGGTCCCTGCGATTTCTCGCAAACGTAGGCCATGCCGTGCGCGAATACTCGTGCGCCGCACTTCGGGCAGGCGCCCTGGGCTTCGCTTTGCGAGAAGTCGACTTCTTCGGCGGCGTCCCCAGCGCTTCCCTGGCCGAAGTCGAACTCAGGGGCGTTGTCGGCGTTAAGTTTGATGATCGCGTTGAAAGGGCGTCCCATCTTGTTGCGGAAGCCGGTCAAGGGGCCGATCCTGCGTTCGGTGAGCAGCTCCTCGATCTCGCTACCTTCGAACTGGCGGCCGGCGACGATCTTCCAGAGTGCGAAGTCACAGGCCTGGCACTGAAACTTCTTGTAGGTTTCCTTGATCAGACCGCCGCACTTGGGGCAAGGGGTCGTCAGTTCGCCGAAGTCGCCGGGGATGGTGTCGCTATCGTAGCTCTTGGCGCGAGCAACGATGCGCTCGGTCATTGCCGCGATCTCGCCCATGAATTCCTTGCGCGACATCTCGCCGCTTTCCATGCGCGCCAGCTTCCATTCCCATGCCCCGGTGAGCTCCGGCGCCGTCAGCTCGGGAATGCCGAGGCCGTTGAGCAGCGTCATCAGCGAGAAAGCCTTGGCCGTCGGCTGCAGTTCGCGGCCGTCGCGGTGAAGATACTGTTCGGCGATCAGGTTCTCGATGATTTGCGCGCGTGTCGCTGGCGTCCCGAGGCCGCGTCCGGCCATCGCCGCGCGCAGTTCCTCGTCGTCCATCGACTTGCCCGCGCCTTCCATGGCCGTCAACAGAGTGGCCTCCGAGTAGCGCGGCGGCGGCTTGGTTTCGTGTGCGTTGAGGAGAACCTCTTCGCCATGAACGATTTCGTCGGGCTGCACGGCGACGAGATTGCCTTCGCTGCCTTCCTGCGCGTCGCGGCCATAGACCGCGAGCCAGCCGGGATTGACCAGGACCTTGCCTTCGGTCTTGAATGGCTCTTCCTCGACGCGCGTGATGCGCGTCGTGATCAACGATTCGGCGGCGGGATAGAAAACGGCGAGGAAACGCTTGACGACCATGTCGTAGAGCTTCATCTCCGGTTCGGAGAGGTGTCTTGGTGCCTGCAGCGTCGGGATGATCGCGAAGTGATCGGAGATCTTGGCGTTGTTGAAAATGCGCTTGTTCGCGACGACCCACTGGCGAGCCAGGATGTTCGATGCGAAAGGCGCGTAGCGGGCCAGGGTGGCTTCGTCGCTCCCTTTCGTGACCCCCTCGCCGGTGAGCATCGATAGCGTCGCCCGGACCGTTTCACGGTAGTCCTCGGGCAGCGCACGGGCGTCGGTCCGTGGGTAGGTCAATACCTTGTGCTTTTCGTAGAGCGCCTGCGCCAGTCCGAGCGTCGCTTTCGCCGAAAAGCCGAAACGGCCGTTGGCTTCGCGTTGCAGGCTGGTCAGGTCGTAGAGCAGCGGCGACAGCTGCGTCGAGGCCTTGGACTCTTCGCTGACTTCGCCGTCCCGGCCGGTGCACTTCTTCTGCAGTGCGATGGCGCGCGCTTCGTCCCACAGGCGGTCGGCACGCGCATGTTCGTCGTTGTCCTTGCCCTTGTAGTTCTCGTCGAACCACTTGCCCCGGTAGTTGCCGGCGGCACAAACGAAGAGCGCCTCGACTTCCCAGTAGGCGCGCGGCTTGAACTTGCGAATGCGGTCTTCACGGTCGACCATCAGCGCCAGAGTCGGTGTCTGGACGCGGCCGACGGTCGTCAGGTGGAAGCCGCCGGTCTTGGAGTTAAAGGCGGTCATCGCGCGCGTGCCATTGATGCCGACCAACCAGTCCGATTCCGAGCGGCAGACGGCCGCATCGGCCAGACCGCGCATTTCGGCGCCGCTGCGCAGGCGGGCGAAGCCGTCGCGGATAGCCTGTTGGGTCATCGACTGCAGCCACAAACGTTCCACCGGCTTGCTGGTCTTGGCGTGCTGGACGATGTAGTTGAAGATCAGCTCGCCTTCGCGCCCGGCGTCGCAGGCGTTGACCAGACCGTCGACATCCTTGCGTTTGATCAGGCGGACCAGCAGCTTTAGGCGCGCCTCTGTTTTCTGAATCGGCTGCAACGCGAAGTGCGGCGGGATCACCGGCAAATGGGCGAAAGACCACTTGCCGCGCTTGACCTCGTACTCCTCGGGGCAGGCCAGTTCGAGCAGATGCCCGACGGCCGAGGAGAGCACGTAGTCGTCACTCTCGAAATAGTCCTCGTGTCGAACAAAGCCACCGAGGGCGCGTGCGAGGTCAGCGGCGACGGAGGGTTTCTCGGTGATGATCAGTTTCTTGCTCATGGGGTCTTCATCAGTCCGGGAAAGTGGCCAAAATGCGGCTGGCCGGATGGCCCAACACTACAGGGTTCGGCGGGCCATGATAAGAGCACTCTACCGCCCTTGGCAAGCAAGGCGGGCGGCAGTGCTGTTCGCGAGAGGGTCGCCGAAACCGCTGCCTGCCCTGCCGTCGCCGGAGCGGTAGCAGCGTCCTGGTAGCGAAGGCGCGCGGTGCTCAGTGCAGCAGTCTGTGCTCACCGTCGTCGAGAAGTTCCTCGACGATCAGGGGCTCTAGCGCCTGCTCACGACTCCAGAGGATCATCAAGACGATGATCTTGAACTTGCCCAGAGGGACCGGGTCGTCGTCGAGGAGCATCGCGCCCTCGACGACCAGTTCGCGCAAGGCGGGCGCCAACATTTCCGCCGCTTCGAGGAAAGCGATGAAAGCGAGGCAGTCCGGGCCAAGTTTGCGTTGCTCCTCTGACAGGTAGACGCGTAGCGCGCGCTGGTCGCGTGGCCGCTCAATGAGTGGCGTCGTTTTCAAGCCGTCCAGCCAGCCCAGGGCGACGGTGATCGCCTCGTCTTCGAAACCGACGGCGCTCAAGCGGCGCTTCAGCATCTTGGTCTTTGGGCGGGCGCTGAAGTCGTGATAGTTCTCGAAAAGGTAGACCAGAATGTCGATCATCAGAAAAGGCTCTCAGGCTTGGCAAATGCGTTGGTAGCGGCCGCCTGGCAGAGTGGCGACCTGACCATCCAGTTCCAAGTGGAGGAGCATCACCGAAACGACGTCAGCCGTCAAGCCGCTGCGTTCGACCAGCTCGTCGAGGCTGCAAGGATCGAATCCCATGCTTGGCAGCAGGCCGCTGCCTTGCGGCGCAGGGTCGTCAGGGCTCGTGGAGGTCGTCGCCGTCAGCAGTGGCCAGGTGAGCTCGTCGAGGACGTCCTGAACGGTTTCTACCAGTTTGGCACCTTCTCTGATCAGCTTGTGGCAGCCGCGCGAATGTGGCGAGTGAATCGATCCCGGAATGGCGAATACCTCGCGTCCCTGTTCGGCCGCAAGGCGTGCGGTGATCAGCGAACCGCTGTCGACGGTCGCTTCGATGACCAGTGCGCCGCGCGAGAAGCCCGAGATCAGACGGTTACGGCGCGGGAAGTTGGCGGCGGCGGGTGGCGCGCCGAGTGGAAACTCGGAAACGACTGTGCCTCGGGCGGCGATCTCGAGAGCCAGTTGCTGGTTGGCGGCAGGGTAGAGGCGGTCGATCCCGGTGCCGATGAAAGCCACCGTGCTTGCCGCCGCGCGCAGCGCGCCGCGATGCGCAGCTGCGTCGATACCCAGGGCGAGGCCGCTGGCGATCGTCAGTCCGGCTTCAGCCAGGGCGGCGGCGAAGCGCTCGGCGTTGTTGATCCCTTGTGGAGTGGGGTTGCGACTGCCCACGATGGCCAGCGCCGGTTGGTTGAGCAGATCGATGCGACCACGGACGTAGAGCAGTGTCGGTGGATCGGAAATCTGCAGCAGGGCTTGCGGATACTCGCGGTCGGCGAGGGTGAGCAGCTCGTGGTCAGGCGCCGCGGACCAGGCCAGGGCGCTTTCCACCCCTGCGCGATTGTCGGCAGCGAGGAGCAGGCTGGCCGCCTTGTCGCCGACAACGCCGGCAATGGCGGCGCGATCCGCTGCGAAGATGGCTTCTGGAAGCCCGAAAGCGTTGAGCAGCTTGCGCTGGGTCTTGCCGCCAATACCCGGAATCAGCGTCAGTCGCAACCAGGCGGCGAGCGACTCGCCGGTGTCCATTTCTAGGGTGTGCGGACGAAGTCGTTGATATCTACAGTGCCTTCGGACTGCACGACCAGGCCATAGGAAATTCGTTCGAAGGTGCGGAAGACGAAAAGCAGGCCAATGCGTGAAGGCGGAATGTCTACCACCGCCTTGTCACCCTGCTCGTCGCGTTCGTGAATCACGCGATTACGTTCGAGAGCCAGCACGTGTCCGATCTCGATGCCATCGCTGGTGCCACGGTTGATCGAGATGATCGAGCCGCGACCGGCTGCGTCGACGCCGCCATAGACGGAGATCACGCGGCCATCGACGGCGAAATCAGGCTTGTGCGGAACGTAGGCGATCAGCGGTGGCGGCGTCGCCGGCAGCAGGCGATCGCCAAAGCCGACTTCCTGCGTGGCCGAGCGCACCTCGAAGGTCGCCGGGTTGCCCGGTTGAAGCTGTTTCGCGGTGCCCAGGTAGAACGCTTCATAACCCAGGATGTCGTTGCTCTCCGGGTCACGCAAAGGCTTGCCGTTGCGGTAGATCTTCCAGTCGCGATGGGCAGGGTCGGCATTGGTCACGTAGGCCAGGTCGCCGTTGCCGAGAAAGACCCGATCGAGCTGCGTGGCGACGATGCGTGCAGCCGCGTCGAGCGCGTTCGCTTCGACGATCAGTGGATCGGAGAGGAAAGGTCTGATGACGTTTGGCGGAATCGCCGGTATCGCCTCTTCGTTCATTTCGGAATGAATCTGCGGCTCCAGCCGTGCACTCTGCAGACGCAGGAAGGCGTTGCCCTGCGCGTCACGATCAAGGACGATCACGTCACCGGGATAGATCAGGTGCGGATTCCTGACTTCCTGCCGGTTCATCCGCCAGATCTCCGGCCAGCGCCAGGGCTCCTTGAGGAAGGTCCCCGAAATTCCCCAGAGCGTGTCACCGGGTACGACCACATGTCGGGTGGGGGCGCTTTCGGCCAGCAGCGGGGCTTGCCCGGCGGCCAGGCACAGCGCGCTGACCGTGGCCAGAATGAACGCGGATATAATGCGGATCATCATGTTATCCTCGTACGAGCCTTCGTACATGGCGGTGTGGCGGGATGGCGGCGAGGCGGCGTAATGCTCCGGCTGCAGGGGTTGCCCAAGTTCGCTGTTGGCCGCGTCTATGGCCGAAGCCATCGTGCGCCCGACGCAACCGGCGTTGGAATACCCAAGACACTACATTAGATTCTGCACGTAGTTATTTCTTCGATCAAGCCTTTTATGTCTCTACTACCGATACTCCGCTTTCCCGATCCGCGTCTGAAGACGATGGCCGTGCGCGTCGAACGGATTGACGACAACCTTCGTCGCCTGGCGCGTGACATGGCCGAGACGATGTACGAAGCACCAGGAATCGGCCTTGCCGCGACGCAGGTGGATGTGCATAAGCAGCTCATCGTCATTGACGCCTCGGAAACCAGAGATCAGCTGCTTACCCTGATCAACCCGGAGATTCTCGAGCAGGACGGTTTGCAGGTCTGCGAGGAAGGTTGCCTGTCGGTGCCCGGGATCTACGACAAGGTTGCGCGTGCCGAACACGTCGTGGTCCGCTATCTCGACCTTGACGGCGCAGAGCAGACCATCGAGGCCGTGGGTTTGCTGGCCGTCTGCCTGCAGCATGAAATCGATCACCTACAGGGGCAGGTCTTTGTCGAGCACCTCTCGCAGCTCAAGCAGCTGCGGATCAGGAACAAGCTCGCCAAGCAGGCGAGAATTACCGCGTGAGGCTGATTTTCGCCGGTACGCCCGAGTTCGCGAGAGTCGCCCTGCAGTCCATCATCGCTGCCGGTCATGAGGTGCTTGCGGTCCTCACGCAGCCCGACCGCGCGTCGGGACGCGGCCTGGCGCTACGACCCTCGCCGGTCAAGCAGCTGGCTCTGGCGTCCGGGATCGAAGTCTTGCAGCCATCGACCTTGAAGGACCTCGCGGCACAGGAGCAGATACGCGCGCTTGGCGCCGAGGTCATGGTCGTCGCCGCCTATGGGCTGATTCTTCCGCAGGTCGTTCTGGACATGCCAGCTTCCGGCTGCATCAACATCCATGCGTCGCTGTTGCCGCGCTGGCGTGGCGCTGCGCCAGTGCAGCGGGCGATTCTCGCCGGCGACCAGGAGACCGGGGTGTGCATCATGCAGATGGATGCAGGACTGGACAGCGGCCCGATATTGCTTTCCGAGAGCCTGCCGATTGCTGCCGACGACACGGCGGCATCGCTTGGCGACCGACTTGCCCTACTCGGCGCAAGCTTGATCGTCGAGGCACTGGCCCGTCTGCCGCTGTCGCCGCAAGCGCAAGCAGGCGCTGGGGCCACCTACGCTGCCAAGATCGACAAAGCGGAAGCGACGCTCGACTGGCGTTTGCCGGCGCTGCAGCTGGCTCGCTGCGTCAGGGCTTTCAACCCTTTTCCCGGGGCCTCGTGCACCGTCGACGGCCATCTGCTCAAGGTCTGGCGCGCCGCCGTGGTCGCCGGTGATGGCGAGCCCGGCGAGATTCTGGTCGCCGACCGCAACTCGCTGGTCGTTGCCTGTGGCGCAGGCGCTCTGCGCCTGGACGAGCTGCAGAAGGCCGGCGGAAAACGTTTGCCAGCGACACAGTTTCTGGTCGGAACGCGGATCGCGGCGGGTTCCCGCTGCGCTTTGCCGGCAATCCACCAGGCGTGATGAGGGGCAAGCGCGGGACCGTCCTTGAAATCCTTGCCGTCCGGCATCATCTAAGTTGCCACACCATGGTGGTGTGCTGTTGTTCTCGCGGAGGTCACGGAAATGCTCGGTAACTGGGTAAAAACTTCGATCCTGATGGCGGCCATCGTGGCTCTTTTCGGGGCGATTGGGGCAATGGTCGGCGGCCAGACGGGGATGTTGCTGGCGCTGCTCTTTGGCGGGGCGATGAATTTCTTCGCCTACTGGTTCTCGGACAAGATGGTGCTCAAGATGTATAAGGCGCGCGAAGTCGACGAGGCATCGGCGCCGCAGTTCTACGGCATGGTTCGCGAGCTCGCACAGCGTGCCGAACTGCCGATGCCGAAGGTCTATCTGATCGACGAGGCGCAGCCGAACGCCTTTGCCACCGGCCGCAATCCGGAGAACGCGGCGGTCGCGGCGACGACCGGAATTCTGCAGTTGCTGTCGGCAAGGGAAGTCCGTGGCGTCATGGCGCATGAACTGGCGCACGTCCGGCATCGCGACATTCTGATTTCGACGATTTCGGCGACCATGGCCGGAGCGATTTCCGCACTCGCCAACTTCGCAATGTTCTTCGGCGGCCGTGATTCCGAAGGGCGGCCAGGAAACCCCTTGGCGGGCATCCTGGTCGCTCTGCTCGCGCCGCTGGCAGCATCGCTGATTCAAATGGCCATCTCGCGGGCGCGCGAGTTCGAGGCCGACCGCGGGGGTGCGGAGATCTCCGGTGACGCCAATGCGCTGGCCGATGCGCTGACGAAGATCGACGCTTATGCGCGGGGTATCCCGATGGTGCCTGCCGAGGCGCATCCCGAGACGGCGCAGATGATGATCATGAATCCGCTCTCGGGCGGCGGCATCAAGGGCCTCTTCAGTACGCACCCAGCAACCGAGGAACGCGTCGCGCGTCTGCGTGCTTTGGCGCGCGGTTGAGCGGCCGCGCCGCCTCGCCGCTCGGTTGTGCCCTGTTTTTCAAGCGTCGGTGTTTCACGTGGAACACTGCCGCCCCGCCCCCGAAAACACGCGCTGCAGCTGTCCGGCCAGACGATAACCGGCCTGGCCGAGACGCTGGCCGGTGATCTCCAGGGCCCGTGCCTGGAATTCGGCGCTGATCGTCAGCACGGCGTTGTCGCCACCGGGATACGCCGCCTGTCGCGCGAGCTGCCAGCTTTCCTCGAGCCATTGCGTGGCGTCGCCTCCCGCTTGCGCCGTGGGTGGGTAGAGGAGCGTCAGTACCTTGACCGTGCTCGCCAGGCGTTTTCCGCGTAGCCACGGCTTGCCGGGGAGCTCGTCCCAATAGCTGTGCAGATTGGTAGACGGATACTTCGGCTGCAAGGGGTTGAAAATCCGCTGCTCATTGCCGCCGCTGTCGTCGTCCCCGTGCGCTCGATTTCGGCTCGCCGCGTGTAGCGGCTGATGCGCATCAGCAACCAGATGGATCAGCCAGGGGAGTGCATAGGCCCGTTCGGCGGCGCTGCTTTCCGGGTCGCACAGGATCTTCGGCAGCGCAGCCAGTTGGCGGGCTAGCGCGCCCGGTGACGGGCGCGCCTTGTGCTCAGGGTGCAATGGACGATCGACATAGTGCCAGGCAAGTCGACGCTCCATGTCCGGAAAGCCGTGCAGCGTCGGCGTCGGCGGCGCATGTCCGGCGGTGTAGAAACGCCGATCCCGGCGGATGTCGTCGGGCCAGGTTGAGGCTTCGAGAAAAGCGGCGCGGTCCGCGTCTGCGTCTTTGCTACGTGTCTGCCAGCGCTCGTAGTCCGGATGCTGGCGCAGCACGGCCGCCACCGCAGCCTTCGTCCGCTCGTCGAGTCGTTCCCAGGCGATCAAGGCGCTGATCCGATGGCCGGCGGCGTTCCAGGCGAATGCCGGTGGCGCGACGAGCAACAGCAGCGGCAACAGCAAGCTGGGCAGAAAGGCGGGCAGAGCAGTCAGCCCACCCGGCCGGCGGCGCCACGCCGCGCCGGCGACCGGCTCAGCGGTCAAGGCCGAGATCCTGGTGCGAAGCCGGGTCCTCGCGAGGTTCGATATGGACGAACACGGAGGCGTGCGGCAGTTCCTGACGAAGCTCGCTTTCGAGGCCTTCGACCAGTTGATGAGCGCGCGCTACCGTCCACGCGCCGGGGACGAGGACGTGCAGCGAGATGAAGCTGCGCGCCCCCGCTTCCCGGCTGCGCAGGGCGTGGTAGTCGATTCCCTGGCTACGATAGCCTTCAAGGACGCGGAGAACCTGCGCCTGTTGTTCGCGTGGCAGACTGCCATCCATCAGTCCGTTGGCCGAGCGGCGCAGCAGTTGCCAGGCGGTCCACACGATGTTGCCGGCGACGAGCAGGGCGAGAATCGGGTCCAGCCATAGCCAACCGCTAAGCGCCACGGCGCCAACGCCGACGACGACCCCAAGCGAGGTCCACACGTCGGTCAGGAGATGACGGGCATCCGCTTCCAGGGTGATCGAGCGGTGCCGCCGTCCGGCGAGCAGCAGGACGCGCCCGACGATCAGATTGATCATCGCGGCGATTGCCGACACCGTGAGACCGACGCCAACGGCCTCGAGCGGCTGTGGGTTGAGCAGGCGTTCGCCGGCCGCAATGGCAATCGCGATAGCGGCGAAGAGGATCAGCAGTCCTTCGAAGCCGCTCGAGAAATACTCAGCCTTGCCGTGCCCGAAACGATGCCCCTCGTCCTCCGGCTGCTCGGCAATCGACAGCATGGCCAGTGCCATGCAGGCGCCGGCCAGATTGACCAGCGATTCGAGTGCATCGGAAAGCAGACCGACCGAGCCGGTGAGCAGCCAGGCGACAGCCTTGAGAGCGATGGTGGCCAGCGCCGCCGCAATCGAAAGCCAGACGTAAGGTTTCAGCGAGGGTGAGGACATGCGACCATTATCGCCCCCTACCGCCCCGGCCGCCATCGCCAGGCATCGTGCTAAACTCGGTGCTCCCTCCCGAGCAAAGTATTCTAGGCCTTGTCGACTTCGCCTCCATTCCCCTCTCCGTCAGCCCGTGCGGTGCGCGTACGCCGCCCCGCAAGCGGGCAGCAGACGGCGGCTGAGCGCCGTAACCCTCCGGCGGACTCCGCGCTGGCAAGCGATTCGCTGGCCTTCAGCCTCTTGCTGGCGGCGCGGCTGATCGCCGCGGTTCGTTCCGGGAAGAGCCTGACGCAGGCGCTCGGCACGCTTGGCGGCGAATCTCCGGCAGCACGTGCGGCCGCGCAGGACGTGACCTATGGAAGCCTGCGCCGTTACGGCTGTGGCGAGTTCGTCCTCGGCCGCCTGCTGACCCGTGCCCTGCCGCATCCCGAAGTTGAAGCGCTTTTGCTGGCCGCCCTGTATCGCCTGCACACGCGTCCTGATTCGGCTTACATGATTGTCGACCAGGCTGTTGCCGCTGCCGGCGAGCTCGCCGGTGGCGCTTTCAAGGGCCTGGTCAATGGCCTGTTGCGCAACTATCAGCGGCAGCGTCATGTCTTGCAAGTGGCGATGGCCGACGACGACGAAGCCACGCAACAGCACCCACGCTGGTGGCTGGCACGCCTGCGTCGCGCTTATCCGGATCGCTGGCCGGGAATCGTCGCTGCCGGCAACGGACAGCCGCCGATGACCCTGCGCGTCAACCAGCGCCGGATCGAGGTCGCCGACTACCTCGCACGCCTGCAGGCGGCGGGCCTTTGCGCGCGATCGCTCGGTGGGCAGGCGTTGGTGCTCGACAGGCCGATGCCGGTCGATGCCTTGCCGGGTTTTGCCGACGGGCTGGTGTCGGTCCAGGACGCCGGCGCCCAGCGCGCGGCCGAGTTGCTGGCGCCGGTAGCGGGCCAGCGCGTGCTCGACGCCTGCGCCGCGCCCGGTGGCAAGGCCGCGCATCTGCTTGAAGCGGCCGATGTCGACCTGCTGGCTGTCGATATCGACGCCGTTCGTACGCGTCGCGTCGAGGACAACCTGCGCCGGCTTGGTCTGACCGCCAAGGTTACGCCTGCCGACTGCTGTGCGACCGAGCAATGGTGGGATGGCCAGTTCTTCGACGCGATTCTTGCCGACGTGCCCTGCTCTGCCTCGGGCGTCGTTCGTCGCCATCCCGATATCAAGTACCTGCGCCGGGAAAGCGATATTCGAGGCTTCGTCCGCATCCAGGCCGAGATCCTCGATCGCCTCTGGCCACTATTGAAAGCGGGAGGCAAGCTCCTCTATGCCACCTGTTCGGTTTTCCCGGAAGAGAACCGTGCGCAGATCGACGCCTTCGTCTTCCGCCAGCCCGACGCGCGGCGCCTGATCGAAGAAGAACTCGTGCCGCAGCCCGAACATGACGGATTCTTCTATGCCCTGTTGCAGAAAGCGGCTTAGCGCGTTTTTCTTCTGGCTGTGGCTGCTGATCGCCTCACCCGGCTTGCAGGCAGCAGACATCAGCGCCCGCAATCCCCTGCTCTCGGTTGGCGACGAAGGCTATGTGCTGTCCGCCGACTTCAGCGTCAGTCTTAATGCGCGCCTGGAAGACGCCGTTGCCAGGGGCGTCGGGCTGTACTTCGTCGTCGATTTCGAACTCAGCCGTTCGCGTTGGTACTGGCTCGACGAACAGGTGGCCAGCCGCAGCCAGTCCCTACTCCTTTCCTACCACGCTCTCACCCGCCAGTATCGTTTGTCCAGCGGCGCATTGCACCAGAGCTTTGCCTCGCTCGACGAAGCGCTGCGCATTCTATCGCGCTTGCGCAACTGGCTGGTTTTCGAAAAAAGCGCGGTGCATGCCGAGCAGACCTACCTGGCTGCGGTGCGCATGCGCCTTGACCTGAGCCAGATGCCGAAGACGTTTCAGGTCAACGCCCTGGCCAACCGGGACTGGAACCTCGCGTCGGAATGGGCGCGCTGGACATTCATCCCGAGCGAGTCCGCCCAACTGGGGGGGGCGGGTACGCAGGTGGTGCCGGTGGCGCCGCCTTTGCCCTTGCCAGCGGCCGTATCCAGCGGCGAAGAGAAATGAAATTCCTGATCGTCGCCGCTGCCTCGTTTGGCGCCATCCTGCTCTTTCTCCTTGCCTCGGCCAGCGCCAATACCGCGCTTTTTGCCAGCAACTACGCGTGGCTGCTGGGACTGAACGTCATCGTTGCCTTGTCGCTGCTGGCGCTGATTGCCTGGCAGTTGCGGCTGCTCTGGGGCGAACACCGGGCCAAGGTGTTCGGTTCGCGACTCAAGTTGCGCCTGATGCTGATGTTTGGCCTGATGGCCGTCCTGCCGGGCGTTCTGATCTACGCGGTGTCGGTGCAGTTCGTGACCAAGAGCATAGAAACCTGGTTCGATGTTCGCGTCGAAAAAGCGCTTGAAGCGGGGCTCAATCTCGGTCGTAGTGCGCTCGATTCGCTGCTTGAAGATCTCGCTGCCAAGGCACAGACGATGGCCCTGGAACTTGGCGAGCGTTCCGAAACGCAGCGCCGGCTCGACCTCAATCGTCTGCGCGAACAGTATGGCCTGCAGTCGGCGGCGCTGTTTGCGACCAGCGGCGAATTGTTGGCCACCGCCACCGGCGACCTGGCGACCCTGTTGCCCAAACAGCCAACAGGCGAGGAACTGCGCAGGGTGCGCAAGGAGCGCCGCGTGGCGCTGCTCGAGAGCGACGGCGAAAAAGACCTCTCCTTGCGCGTTCTGGTCGCCGTCACGCCGCCGGGCCTCGGTGCCGAGACCCGTATCCTGCAGTTGACCGAACCGGTGCCGGCCACCCTCGCCGTCAACGCCGATAGCGTCCAGACCGTCTATGCCGACTATCAGGAGCTGTCGCTGGGCCGTGAGGGGCTGACGCGCATCTATGCCATGACGCTGACGCTGACCGTGCTTCTCGCCCTGTTCACGGCGATCGCGCTGGCCTTCGTGCTGGCGCGTCGTCTGTCGGCGCCTCTGTCGATTCTCGCCGAGGGAACGCAGGCTGTCACCGCCGGCGACTACACGCCTCGCAAGGAGGTCCACAGTAGCGACGAACTGGGCGTGCTGACGCGCTCGTTCAAACAGATGACCCGCCAACTCGACGAAGCGCGACGCGATAACGAGCGCCAGCGTGCCGAACTCGAAGCGGCGCGAGCCTACCTGGAATCGATTCTCGCCAATCTCTCTGCCGGGGTGCTGGTGTTCGATGCGCGCTTCGTGTTGCGTACCGTCAACGAAGGTGCGCTGACCATACTGGCTGACGACTTCAGCGAGCTTCTCGGCGCAGCGGCGGGCGACTGGCCGCGCCAGAGGAGGCTTGGCGAGGCCATTCTCGATGCCTTTGCCGAACACGCCAACAACGAGTGGCAGGAACAGATAGAGCTCGATGCGGCCGGTAGCCTGCCCCAGATCCTGTTGCTGCGCGGCACGAAACTGCCGGGCGAGTCGCTCGGTGGCTACGTGGTGGTGTTCGATGACGTCACGCGCCTGATCGCCGCTCAGCGCAGTGCAGCCTGGGGCGAAGTGGCGCGTCGACTGGCGCACGAGATCAAGAATCCCTTGACGCCGATCCAGCTTTCGGCCGAGCGCTTGCAGATGAAGCTGGCCGATCGGCTCAGCGGTGCCGACGCTGACATGCTTGAGCGCTCGACGCAGACCATCATTCGCCAGGTCGAAGCCATGAAGCGGATGGTCAATGATTTCAGCGACTACGCGCGTCTGCCGGCTCCCGAACTCGCTGCTCTGGACCTCAACGCGCTGATCAGCGAAGTGCTCGGCCTCTATGAAACCTCGCGTGCGGCGATCAAGCTCAAGCTCGCTGCCGGGTTGCCGCCAGTCTGCGGTGACGCCACGCAGTTGCGGCAAGTCATCCACAACCTCCTGCGCAATGCCGAGGACGCGCAGGAAATGGTCGACTCGCCGCGTATCACGATCAGCACGCGCCTGCTCGGCAATATGGCCGAAATGGTGGTCGCCGATCGCGGGCCGGGCTTTCCGCCCGAAGTGATAGCCCGCGTACTGGAGCCTTACGTGACCACCAAGGCACGTGGCACCGGCCTCGGTCTGGCGATCGTCAAGAAGATCGTCGACGAACATCAGGGGCGCATCAAGGTCAACAATCGCGAAGCTGTTGGCGCAGTGGTCAGCATCACCCTGCCGCTGGCTGCGTTGCCGACGAGCGAACGTCGCTCGCACAATCTTTCCTCCGAGGCCTGACATGGCGCAAATACTGATCGTCGATGATGAAATGGGCATTCGCGAGCTGCTTTCCGAGATTCTTGCCGACGAGGGACACTCGATCTCCCTGGCCGAAAATGCCGCAGCGGCGCGCAAGGTGCGCGCCGACATGCGCCCCGATCTGGTCCTCCTGGATATCTGGATGCCTGATACTGATGGCATATCCCTGCTCAAGGAGTGGGCGGCGAGCGGCTTGCTGACCATGCCGGTGGTGATGATGTCCGGGCATGGAACGATCGATTCGGCGGTCGAGGCAACGCGCATCGGCGCCACCGACTTCCTCGAGAAACCGATCGCCCTGCAGAAGTTGCTGGCGACCGTGAAGAAGGCGCTCAAGCACGAAACAGTGCTCGAGAAGAAGCCGCTGACCCTCGACGCCTTCGCGCGCTCGCCGCTGCTCAAGGACCTCAAGAGGCGTCTCGAACAGGCGGCCGCCAAGACCTCGGTCCTGCTGCTGAAAAGCGCCTCGGGCAGCATCGCGGAAATCTGCGCGCGTACCTTGCAGACGCACCGCACACCGTGGCTGGATCTCTCGGCGGCGAGTACGCCGCTGACCCAGGAGATGCTGCACAACGCCAGTGGCGGGGTGGTCTTCATCGCCGACCTGGCGCTGCTTGGCAAACTGCAGCAGATGAATCTTGTTTTCGCGCTCGAACGCCTGGAGCGGCACAACCTGCAAATGGTCGCCGCCTCCAGTCGCTCGCTGCCGGCACTGGTCGACGCCGGTTGGGATCCGCTGCTGGTCAATCGTCTCGGCGAAGTCTGGGTGGCGCTACCGCAGATTTCCGGCCACGCCGACGACGTTCCCGAGATAGCCTCCCTGCTCCTCGCCCATCTCGCCGAGCGCGGTGAAGTGCCCTTACGCCTGTTCTCGAGTGGTGCGCGTAATGCCCTGCGTCTGCACCACTGGCATGGCGAATGGGCGGAGCTGTTGACGACCGTGAAGAACCTCGCGCTCTCGGCGCTCGACGAGGAGATTGCCGCGGAAGACGTCGAGCGCATCCTGCAGACCGACTCGGGCGGTGCCGCCGCGCCGCTGCCGGCGCTGTTTCTCGATCAGCCGCTCCGGGAAGCCCGAGAAGCCTTCGAACGAATGTATTTCGAATATCATCTGGCTGGCGAACGCGGTAATATGACGCGCTTGGCCGAGAGGACGGGCCTCGAACGCACCCACCTGTATCGAAAGCTGAGGCAGCTTGGCCTCAACATCGGTCGGCGTGGCGACGAGCGCGAGTAATTTCTCGCCGCGTGCTGGTCAGGGAGTGAGAAGGAAATGAGGATCGTCATTCTGGGTGCCGGTCAGGTCGGCGCCAGCGTTGCCGAAAGTCTGGTCTCCGAGAACAACGACATCACCGTCGTCGACAGCGATCAGGAGCGTCTGGCTTTCCTGCAGGATCGTCTCGACCTGCGCACGGTGATCGGCAACGCCTCGTGTCCCTCCGTACTGGCCAATGCCGGCCTCCAAGATGCGGACCTGCTGATCGCCGTGACGCAGAGCGACGAGACCAACCTCGTCGCCTGCAAGGTGGCCCACAGTATCTTCAACGTCCCCGCCCGCATCGCCAGATTGCGCGCGCGCGACTTCCTCGAGAGCGAAACACTCCTGGCCCCCGAGAATTTCGCCGTCGATTACGCCTTGTGCCCGGAACAGGTGATCACCGAGTACATCGCGCGTCTGATCGACTTCCCGGAAGCGCTGCAAGTGCTCAGCTTTGCCGGCGGACGCCTGGCGCTGGTCGGCCTGCGTGCCTACGCCGGCGGGCTGCTGGTGGGCAGCCCGATCTCCGAAATGCGCAACCACCTGCCACCGGAGATCGACGGGCGGATCGCCGCCATCTATCGTCACGGTGGCGCGATAACGCCGACCGGTGAAACGATCATTGCCGACGGCGACGAAGTCTTCGTCCTTGCTGCGGACGAACACATCCGTACCGTGATGCGCGAGTTGCGCCGCTCGATGGAGCCCGTGCGGCGGGTGATGATTGCCGGTGGCGGCAACATCGGGCATCGCGTTGCACAAGCGCTGGAGGGCAAGTGCGAGGTCAAACTGATCGAGGTCGACCGCCGCCGCGCCGAATTCGTCGCCAACTCGCTGAAGTCGGTATTGGTCCTCAATGGCGATGCCACCGACGAGGAGTTGTTGCAGCAGGAAGGCATCGAAGAGATGGAGCTCTTCCTTGCCCTGAGCAACGCCGACGAAGACAACATCATGGGCGCCTCGCTGGCCAAGCGCATGGGCTGTCAGCGGGTGGTGGCGCTGATCAACCGGCGGGCCTACGCCGAACTGGTGCAGGGCGGGCCGATTGACATTGCCATCTCGCCGGCACAGGTCTCGATCGGCACCCTGCTCACCTATGTCCGCCATGGCGACGTTGTTCAGGTGCATAGCCTGCGCCGTGGCGCTGCGGAAGCGCTCGAGATCGTCGCCCATGGCGACAAGAAGAATTCGCGCGCAGTCGGTCGCTGCGTCGGCGAGTTGCCGGTGATTCATGGCGCCTTCATCGCTGCCATCGTGCGCGACCTCGGCGAGACCGAGGACTTCAACTTCTTCCGTCTGGGAGCGAAGAAGCAGACCGGGCGGGTGCTCATCGCCCACAAGGACGTGGTCATCGAGACGGGTGACCATGTGATCGTCTTCTGCATCGACAAGAAGGTGGTCAAGCAGGTCGAGAAACTGTTCGAGGTTGGCTTCCACTTTTTCTGAGCCGACAGCATGCAACGCTTCTACCCGGTGGTCCGGGTACTCTCGCTGGTCATCCTGATGTTCGGGCTGACCATGCTCGTGCCGCTGGGGGTCTCGTGGTTCCTCGACGACGGCGCTTTCGCATCGTTCGATGAAGCGGTTTTGCTGACCATCGCCACTGGCCTGGGCCTGTGGTACGTGACGCGCAGGGAAACCCGCGACCTGACGATTCGTGACGGCTTCCTGATGGTCGCGCTGGTGTGGACGCTGCTGCCGATCTACGCCGCGTTGCCGCTGGTACTCCAGCTCGGACTCAGTTTCACGGACGCCTATTTTGAAGCGGTTTCCGGACTGACGACCACCGGCGCGACCGTTCTCACCGGTCTGGACGACCTGCCGGTGTCGATCAATCTCTGGCGAACGCAGATGGTCTGGCTCGGCGGCATGGGTTTGATCGTTCTGGCCATCGCCATCCTGCCCTTGCTGGGCATCGGCGGTCGACAGATGTTCAAGGCCGAAACGCCGGGACCGATGAAGGATACCAAGATGACCCCGCGCATCGCCGAAACGGCGAAAGGCCTGTGGATCGTCTATTCGCTGCTCTCGACCTGCTGCGCCCTGGCCTACTACTGGGCAGGTATGAGCGGGCCGGACGCCATCATGCACATGTTCGCCACCATGGGACTCGGCGGCTTTTCCAGCCACGATGCGAGCTTTGCCTATTTCGCTTCGCCGACCATCGAAGCGGTATCCATCGTCTTCATGCTCCTTGCCGGAATGAACTTCGCGACCCACTTCGTTGTTCTCTCCGGGCGTTCCCTGCGCCCCTATCGCTCGGACCCGGAAGCGGGCTGGTTTCTACTCGTGACTCTCGGCAGTGTTGTTGGCATCGCTGCCTTTCTTGTCTTCAACGACGTCTATGCCAGCTTCGACGAAGCCCTGCGCTATGCGGCCTTCAACGTTGTCTCGATCGCCACGACGACCGGTTTCGCGACCACCGACTATGCCTTGTGGCCGTTTTTCGCACCGCTGTGGATGCTTTTCCTGTGCAGTTTTGCGACCAGCGCCGGCTCGACCGGTGGCGGCATCAAAATGATTCGCGCACTTGTGCTCTACAAGCAGGTGTACCGGGAGCTGACGCGCGCCATGCATCCCAGCGCCGTGCATCCAGTGAAGGTGGGCGGTGACGTCGTACCGCCCAACATTCTCTTCGCCGTGCTTGCCTTCGGTTTCATGTACATGGTCTGCATCGCCAGCATGACGCTGCTGCTCTCATTCTCCGGGCTGGAGATCATTACCGCTTTCTCGGCGGTCGTCGCCAGTATCAACAATACCGGTCCGGGGTTGGGCCAGGTCGGGCCGGCCAACAACTACGCGGGACTGACCGATTTCCAGATCTGGGTATGCACCTTCGCCATGCTCCTCGGTCGCCTGGAGATCTTCACCCTGCTGGTGGTGATGACGCCGGCTTTCTGGCGGAAGTAGCGGGGAAAGGGGATAATCGCGGTTTCCGAGCCCCATTCAGCTCGCCGCCGGAGTTTGCCGTGACCCGCCCAGCCAACGATACCTTTCTGCGCGCTCTGCTCAAGGAGCCGACCACGCACACCCCGGTCTGGTTGATGCGTCAGGCCGGCCGCTACCTGCCCGAGTACCGCGAAACGCGCGCCCGCGCCGGCAGTTTCATGCAGTTGTGCACCAACCCTGGCCTGGCCTGCGAGGTGACGCTGCAGCCTTTGTCGCGCTTCGATCTTGACGCGGCGATCCTCTTCTCGGACATCCTGACCATTCCCGACGCGATGGGTCTCGGACTCTATTTCACCGACGGCGAAGGGCCGCGTTTCGAACGTCCGCTGCGCGAGGAATGGGCGATTCGCGACCTCAGCGCACCCGATCCCTGGGATCACCTGCGTTACGTCATGGACGCCGTAGCGGAAATCAGGCGCGCGCTGAACAATTCGCTGCCGCTGATCGGCTTCTCCGGGAGCCCTTACACGCTCGCTTGTTACATGGTTGAAGGCGCCTCGAGTACCGATTACCGGCGCATCAAAGGCATGCTCTACGACCGGCCGGACCTCCTGCATCATATTCTCTCGGTGACTGCCGACGCGGTGACGGCGTATCTCAACGCGCAGATCGAATCGGGTGCCCAGGCGGTGATGATCTTTGATTCCTGGGGTGGCTCCCTTTCCCCGGCAGCGTATCGCGAGTTCTCGCTCGCGTACATGCAGCGAATTGTCGACAAGCTGATCAAGAACAGGGATGGTGAGCGCGTGCCATCGATCGTGTTTACCAAAGGTGGTGGCCTGTGGCTGGAAGCGATCGCCGAGATTGGTTGCGACGCGGTCGGCCTCGACTGGACAATCGACATCGGCGAGGCGCGCCGACGCGTCGGCGACAGGGTCTCGCTGCAAGGCAACATCGACCCGGCGGTGCTCTTCGCTTCTCCGGAAACGATTGCCTGCGAGGCCAGGAAGGTTCTCGACGCCTACGGCCCTGGTGCGACCGGGCACGTCTTCAACCTTGGCCACGGCATCTCGCAGTTCACGCCGCCGGACCACGTCAAGGCGTTGGTTGACGCGGTACACGAGCACAGTCGGATGCTGCGCCAGAAAGGGGTTTGAGTCCGCGTTTACCGCTTGACTTGTTCACAGAAGCCACTTCTGAGTTCCTCTCCATCGCGAAAGTCGCTTGTAAATCAGGGTGGTAATCGTAAGTATTTAATTTAACAGCGTTTTACAATCGCCTGTTTTTCCGGCAACGGCTCTGAAACCCTTACGGGAAGGGCGGTTGCGGTGCTTTTAGGCACTCCGATCCACAGAGTTATCCACAGAATCTGTGAATCGCGCAGAAACCCCAAATAACTGAAGATCTTATCCTGCACTACGAGAAGTGGCACGAGCTTCCACCGCTAACTAGCGATCCTTTTTTCCATTCGTCTGCAAACGGCGTTTCGACCTGATGTTCTTGCCGCAGATCGCCCGTGTCGCGCTCGATCTTCCACTTCGTCGTCTCTTCGACTATCGCGTCGCCGATGGCGAGCAGCTGTCGGCGAGCGACATCGGCTACCGCGTTCGCGTGCCCTTCGGCCGCCATGAGAAAGTCGGGATTCTCGTCGAGCTGCCGGTGGCGAGCGATCTTCCGCTGGCGCAACTCAAGCCACTTGGCGACGTCCTGCGCGACTTGCCCCCTTTGCCTGCCGACTGGTTTCGCCTCGCCGAGTTCTGTGCCGACTACTATCACGTCCCGCTTGGCCAGGTCATGCTGTCGACCGTGCCGGCCGGACTGCGTGCCGTCAAGCAAGTCAAGGCCAGAAAGTCGCGTGCTGTCCTGCCCAACGCCGCGGCAGCGGCGAAGCCGCCAGAACTGACCGGCGAGCAGCAGGTCGTGCTGACGTCGATCGCCGAATCTGGCGACGGCTTTCACGCCTACCTCCTGCACGGCGTCACCGGCAGCGGCAAGACCGAAATCTACCTGCGCCTCATCGAGCGCGCCCTGGCCGACGGACAGCAATCCCTCCTGCTGGTCCCGGAAATCAACCTGACGCCGCAGCTCGAAGCGCGCGTCGCCGCGCGCTTCCCCGCTGCCGGCCTGGTCAGCCTGCATAGTGAACTCGGCGACGCCGCGCGCAGCCGGAACTGGCGCGCGGCCCTCACTGGCGAGGCGCGAATCGTCCTGGGTACGCGCCTGGCCATCTTCACTCCCTTGCCGGAGCTTGGCCTGATCGTCGTCGACGAGGAGCACGACGCCTCGTTCAAGCAGCAGGACGGAATCCGCTATTCGGCGCGCGACCTGGCCGTCTTTCGTGCCCGCCAGCGCGCCATCAAGATCGTCCTCGGTTCGGCGACTCCTTCACTCGAAAGCTGGGCCAACGCCACCGCCGCCGGCCGCGGCCGCTATCGCCTGCTGACCCTGAGTGAGCGGGCGGTGGAAGGTGCCCGCCTGCCCGCCGTGCAGCGCATCGACACCCGCCTCGACAAGCCACAGGATGGTCTCAGCAGCGCCCTCCTGCGCGCCATTGAGGAGCGCCTGGCGCGCGGCGAACAGAGCCTGCTCTTTCTCAATCGCCGTGGCTACGCACCGGTGCTGGCCTGCGCCGCTTGCGGCTGGACCTCGCACTGCCATCGCTGTGCCGCGAACCTGGTGCTGCATCTTGCCGACCGCCGCCTGCGTTGCCACCACTGTGGCTTCGAAGCGCGTCTGCCGAAAGCCTGCCCGACCTGTGGCAACCAGGACCTGAGCGCCTTCGGCCGCGGTACGCAGCGTCTGGAAGCGGTGCTCGCCGCGCGTTTTCCAGAGGCCCGGGTGCTGCGCGTCGACCGCGACGCGGCGAGTAGCCGCAAACAGTGGGAGGCCCTGGTGGCACGGATATACAGCGGTGACGCCGATATTCTGGTCGGCACCCAGATGCTGGCCAAGGGGCACGATTTCCCCAAGCTCACCCTGGTCGGCGCAATAGCTCCGGACGCCGCGCTGTTTGCCGCCGACTGGCGCGCGCCCGAACGCCTCTTCGCACAGCTGATGCAGGTCGCGGGCCGCGCCGGCCGCGCCGAACACCCGGGCGAGTTCCTGATTCAGACGCAGTTTCCCGAGCATCCGCTCTACACTGCGCTGGTCGGCCATGATTTCCCCGGTTTCGCCGCCGAGCTGCTCGACGAGCGCCAGCAGGCCGGTTTCCCGCCCTACGCGCACCAGGCCATGCTGCGTGCGGAAGCGCCGCTGATGGCCGACGCGCTTGGCTTTCTGAAAAGCGCGCGCCACTGTCCGGCGGTTGAAGGCCAGCATGCGGTGACCTTCTACGACCCGGTGCCGATGCGTCTCGCCCGGCGTGCCAGCTTCGAACGCGGCCAGTTGCTCGTCGAGTCGCCCGCCCGGCGCGCGCTGCAAGGCTTTCTTGCCGACTGGCTGCCGCAGCTCGAAGCGATCAAGGCGCCGTCCCGCCTGCGCTGGCACCTCGAGGTCGATCCGCTCGAGTTCTGAGATCGGCCGCGGCGAGCGATTGACGACGGTCGCGGCGGCAGGGATACTCTCTCTGCATGCCGGTCGCGGATCCCGCAACGTGAGCCATGTCACGGTGAACAGGGAGCACTTCCGCTATCTTTTCTTCGCCGGGGAATGGGTTGCGCGCTGCCACCCACCGCGCCCGCCGCCAGCGGGCGGGGCGGTCAAGGAGCCAGGCGAGGCCCGTTTCCCGGCGCCAAGCCAAGGGACGTCACGCTGTGCTGGCTGCGGTCATGGCGAAGCAGGCCTGGCCAAGGCGGGCAGGCCGCCAAAATGTCCCGCGTGCGCCCTCTTTTCAAGTAGCGGCAAGGAGTCCTGACGTGTCTTCCGAATTTGTAGCGGCGATCGACCTTGGTTCGAACAGCTTTCACATGATCGTCGCCCGCCTGGCCAATGGGCAGGTACAGGTCCATGACCGCTTGCGCGAAATGGTTCAGTTGGCGGGCGGTCTCGATGCGCGCAACCGTCTCTCGCAGGAAGCGCAGAAGCGGGCTCTCGAATGCCTCGCGCGCTTCGGCCAGAGGCTGCGTGACATCCCACCCGAACAACTGCGCATCGTCGGTACCAATACCCTGCGCCAGGCACGCAACAGTGCCGAGTTCGTCGCGCGCGCCGAACAGGTGCTCGGCCACAAGGTCGAAATCGTCCGTGGTCAGGAAGAAGCGCGCCTGATCTATCTTGGCGTGGCGCACAGCGTGGGCGACGTCTCCGGGCAGCGACTGGTGATCGACATTGGCGGTGGCAGCACCGAGCTGATTATCGGCGAGAAATTCGATCCCCTTCACCTGGCCAGCCTGAAGATGGGTTGCGTCAGCCTCAGCCGGGCCTGTTTTGGCGACGGGCGGGTGACCGCCAGCCGCCTGCGCGAGGCCGAACTGCTCGTGCAACTGACCCTCGAGCCGGTCCGCCAGGAGTATGTGGCGCGCGGTTGGGGAGTGGTCACCGGCGCCTCCGGCTCGATCAAGGCAATCCAGGATGTGCTGATCAGCGAGGGCTGGAGCCGCGAGGGAATCACCCGCGAAGCGCTGCGCCGTCTGCGCGGCGAGTTGCTCGAGGTGCGCGACACGACGGCCATTGCCAGCCGCTGGCAACTCGACCCGGCACGCGCGCGCGTCTTCGTCGGCGGCTTCGTCGTCCTGCACGGGCTCTGCGAGGCGCTCGCCATCGACCAGCTGGAGGTCTCGGAAGGCGCCCTGCGCGAAGGCCTGATCTATGACCTGCTGGGGCGCATACGCCACGAGGACGTGCGCGACCGGACGATCGTCGACGTCATCACGCGCTTCAACCTTGACGAAGCCCAGGCGCGGCGAGTCAGCGCGACGGCACTCGCCCTGCTGCGCCAGGTGCGCAGCAAATGGCGGCTTGGCGGCGAAGAGGCGGCGCATGTCCTGGAAAGGGCCGCACGCCTGCATGAAGTCGGCCTCTTGCTGACCCACGACCAGCACCACAAGCACGGCGCCTACGTGCTCGAACACGCCGATCTGCCCGGCTACTCGCGCGACGACCAACTCCTGCTCTCGGCGCTGGTCAGGCGTCACCGCCGCTCGTTTCCCGGCACCGCCTTCGCGCACCTGCCGCGCGCGTGGAAGGACGCCGCGCCGCGGCTGTGCGTTCTCCTGCGCCTCGCGGTGGTCCTCCACCGCAGCCGCACGAGCGACCCGCTGCCGACGATCGGACTGCGCGTCGAGCGGCGCCAGCTCGAGCTACGCTTCCCGCCCGGCTGGCTTGAAGAGCATCCGCTGACCCGTGCCGATCTGCAAAACGAAGCGCACCTGATGCGCAAGGCGGGCTTTGCGTTTCGCCTGGGCACCCCCGACAGTACGCTGACGCCGCTGCCTTCGGCCACCCCTGCTACACCATGAACGGCGAGCCTGGCAGCGCTGCCAGGGCGCGGCAGCAGGGGTGCGCGCGCGCCGCTGAGTGAGCGACGCTGCGCCAGCCGGCAGACACTTGCCGCGCTGCGCCGGTGATACGCATCGTCGTCCTCCTGCCGCTCCTCGTTGCGGCAGTCCTTTTCCTTGCCGGCCTGCAAACGGTACCTCTGGTCAGCCGCGGCGAAACCATTTCGCCAGCGGCGATCGGCGAAGCGCGCGGGCTTCTGCTCAGCAACGACCCGCGCCGACTGCGTCGTGGCGAGCAACGAACGGCGCAGATTCCCGTGGCGCTGGTCGACGAAGCCGTCAATCATCTGGCGACGCGCAGGCTGCACGGGCGCGGCTCCTTTTCGCTGGTCGACCAGGCGGGTGAATTCCGCCTCACTGTCCCTCTCCGGCTCCCCGGCCTTTCCGGTGCTCGCTATCTGAATCTGCGCGCAGCCTTCCGGTCCGACGCCGGGCAAGTGCAGCTCTCCTCCGCGACCCTCGGGTCGCTGCCCCTACCGCGGCTCCTGGTCGAGTGCTTGAGCGTCGCGGTGATCGAGCTTGCCGGACTTGGCGAGCCTTGGCAGCTCCTGCAGCAGGCGTTTCGCCGCCTCGACTTCGTGCCCGCGCGTGGCGTCGTCGCTGTCGCCTACGTCTGGGAGCCAGGCCTTCTCGATCGCGCCCGCTCGTTCGCTTTCACACCCGCCGACAGCAGGCGAGTCGAGGCCGCCCAGCGCGCACTCGCCGACCTCTTCATGCACTACCCGGTAAACGCCCGCGTACCCTTGAGCGAGGTTCTGCTGCCCTTGCTCGCCGGCCCCGCCGGGGAAGAAGGCGTACAGCAGCGCCGGGCGGCGCTGCTCGTGCTGGCCGCGTACGAGTCCGGAAAAAGCCTCAACACGCTCTTTCCGCAAGCCGGCGAGTGGCCCCGTGCGCGTCGTCTGAACCTGGAGTTGCTCGGACGCTACGACAGCGCGCAGCATTTCGTCATTTCAGCCGCTCTGGCCGCCTGGGCCGGCGAACCGGCGGCCAACGCCATCGGCGTCTACAAGGAAATCGACGATTCGCGGCGCGGGAGTGGCTTCTCGTTCGCCGACCTCGCCGCCGATCGCGCCGGGACGCGCTTCGGCGAACTGCTGGCTGGCGACCCCCAACGTTTCAACGCGGCCATGAGCCGGCCGCTGCGCGACAGTGATCTGGCGCCGTCGCTGGCCGGTCTCCCGGAATACCTCTCGGAAGCCCGCTTCGAGCGCCTTTACGGTGGCCCGGACAACGCGGCCTACCGGCAACTTGGCGCCGACATCGAGGCGCGGGTGGCAGCCTTGCCCTTCTATCGCTAAATCGCCGACTGCCGGTTTTCTGTGCTCAGGGTGGGCGGCCATGGAACAGTGGCCGGGCCGGCTGTGCGCCGCTGCCGTTGCTGCGCAGCCAGTGCAGGCGATCACGCAGCTTCTTCTGCCAGCCGGGGTTCAAGCCGGGCGCCGCGGACAAACGCTGCAGGGTCGCCGCGGCGGGCCGGTGCTCGCGCCACACCTGCCACAGCTCGGCGAGCGAGACGGCGCCCGGCAGACGTTCGATCAGTTCGAGGCGGTCGCCCGTGCCGATCCTGGCTTCTTCGAGGACGCGGTAGTACCAGCCGGTCAGGCCGGTCTCGGAGATCAGCCGCGCGACGCCCGCGTGGCCGTAGCGGTGGTCGATTTTCCAGCACGGGCTGCGTGGCTGGCTGACCTGAACCCTGGCGCGGCCGAGACTGAAGACGTCGCCGATGAAAACCGTGCTTTCATCGACAGCGGCGGCGGAAACGTTCTCGCCGATGCTGCCGACGACCAGTTGCGCGGCGATTTCCGGCAGCTGCTCGGCCAGGCGCCGATAGTTGTCGACGGCGTACTGATGGAGTGCTTTCTCCGGCCCGCCATGGACGCGACGGTCGGCCTGGACATCGCCGGCGAGGCCCTCGAAGCCGAGCTCGACCGGGCCGGCGACCGGCGTCTTGAAGATCCCGGTCGACTGCCCGTGTTCGTCGATTCTCGTCAAACCACCGCTGAACAGCACGATCTCGCTCAATTCTCGCTCCATAGCCAGGCGGCGCCACGGACGCCGGAAGAGTCGCCATGCACGTTGCGCAACAGCCGCGTGCGAATGACGTCGGAGAAGACGTGCGCCGCCCAGAGTCGCGGCACGCTGTCATAAAGGCGCTCGATATTCGACAGTCCGCCACCGAGCACGATGACCTGTGGATCGAGAATATTGACCACCTGCGCCAGGGCCTTGGCCAGGCGCCGCTCGTAGCGCGCCAGCGTCTGCTCGCAGGCCGGGTCGCCGGCCGCGGCCGCGGCGCAGACCTGCTCGGCGGCGAGTGCCTGGCCGCCATGGCGCAGGTGATCGGCGCACAGCGCCGGACCCGACAGCCAGGTTTCGACGCAGCCGAGTCGCCCGCAGTAGCAGCGCGCCGGCGACCGGCTTTCCTCTTCCAAAAGGGGCAAGGGGTTATGCCCCCATTCGCCGGCAATGCGGTTGGCGCCAGCGAGAACGCCTTGCCTGACGACGATGCCGCCGCCGACGCCAGTGCCGAGAATCACGCCGAAGACCACCTCTGCCCCCTCGCCGGCGCCGTCGATGGCTTCCGAAAGGGCAAAGCAGTTGGCGTCGTTGGCCAGGCGAATTTCGCGTTGCAGCAGCGCCTGCAGATCCTCGCGCAACGCCTCGCCGATCAGGCAGGTCGAGTTGGCGTTCTTGATCCGCCCGTCAAGGGTCGATTCGGCGCCGGGCACGCCGATGCCGACGCTGCCGCTCTGGCCAAGCTCGCTTTCCGCCGTCTCGACCAGCTCGCCGACCGCCCGCAGCGTACCGTGGTAATCGCCCTGCGGCGTCGGACAGCGCCGCCGCAGCAAGACCCCGCCCGCGCCGTCGAGCGCGATCAGTTCAATCTTGCTGCCGCCAAGGTCTATCCCAATCCTTAACATGCTGTATAAACGAGACTTGGTAGTCACACCATCACCACTAGCTACGCAGCGAGTGTAGTGTTGCCTTCTTGACGAGACTTTAAGAAGCTTAAAGCTGCGGGGAATCCGGCGCCCGTCCCGCACCCACCGTCATTGCGAGGAGGCGTAGCCGACGCGGTAGTCCAGTGCCATTCTCTCACGGCCTTTCCGCCGCATCGCCAATGCGCCGCGCTAAATCTCTGGATTGGCGCGTCGGCTGCGCCTCCTCGCAATGTTTCAGCAGAGCAGACCTGCAAACGGCGCACGATCGTTGACCTGGCTGGAGTTCATCAGCTCCACACGGCGGGCAACACTGCACTAGCCGCGCGCCGACAGCCAGCGCTCTCCGTCTCCGGCCGCCGATAGTTCGACGATGATAGGCTTCGGTCCGACGCAACCCGAGTGCGGCAAGCGGATCCAGACGAGGTCCAACAAGCGATTCTTCCCCATGCTGCCCCTGCTTAGTCCGCTCGAACCATTCTTCACGCAGAATTGGCGGCCGAGCGAGATCGCGCTGGCTAAGTGACATCACGGCGAAGGGGCGGGTGCTCTTTGGTAGCGCACAGTTCGCACCGATGACCGCGGCCGACCGGGCCGTTCAGGTGGCGCTCGAGACGCGTGGCAAGGCCGGGCTGGAGCAGCTCTCGAATACCGTTGTAAAGGGCATCGATGCGGCGAAGTCTGTAAACGGATGGGAAGTACGGGCGGACGTAGTCAGCGCCGGGGTACTGCTGCCGGCCGATGGGGGCAGGGTGGAAAAGAGCCTTGCCGCCGTTGCGGGTAAGCTCCATCACCCTATCCGTGCTGACGCCAGGCGGCCTCATAGTGAAGCCCGAGGGGTTTCACCAAGGTGCAACGATCACTCGAGCAGGGACTGGCCCGCCGACGGGTCACCCTGGATCCCGCCGAACGAAGCGATCCATCGAGGTAGCCGACCCCACCAATCGACGGCTGCATAGCACTCGCCCCACGCGGCGGACTGGCATCGGCGAAACTCCGCGAGCCGGACGAAACATGGGTTCCGTTGCAGAGCGGCATATCGCGCGACGAACTCGGCGGACGTGGCTTTGCGATCCGGAAAGGGATCGCACTTGGCTAACCTGGCCAAGCAGAGCTAAACTGCAGCTATCCGGGGTCGTTCTGGAAGGAAGTCACAATGCAAGTCAACATGCTCGAGGCCAAGAACCAGCTATCGAAACTGGTACAGGCAGCGCTGGCGGGTGAGGACGTCGTCATTGCCAACAACGGCGTCCCGGTCGTCAGGCTGGTGAAGGTCGGCGCGCCGGAGGTTGCGCGCCAGCCCGGCGCGTGGGCTGCCTTGCCCCCGGCTGAGGCGGATTGGGATGCGCCTGCGACCAATGCCGCCATCGCCGACGAACTCACCGGTGGCGGTATATCGTGATGCGCTACCTGCTCGACACCCATCTGATCTATTGGTGGATGACGGGCGACGAGCGTCTGGGCGAGACCACACGAGCCCTCATCGCACGATCCGACATCACGGTCAGCACGGCCAGCGTGTGGGAAATGGTGTTGAAAAACGCCAAAGGCAAGCTGCCCTTAGCGCAGGGCGCCATTGGCGAACAACTCGAAGCGCAGGGCTTTGTCTTGCTGCCGATCCTCCCGCGCCACATCGAAGCCGTGCGCAGCCTGAGCTGCGCGCACGCCGACCCATTCGATCGATTGCTTGTCGCGCAGGCGAAAGACGAGCGACTGACGTTGCTGACCCGCGATTCGGCAATACTGGAATTGGAACTGGACGAGGTGGAGAAGGCTTGACCGCCGGCCGTCGGCGCCTGCAAGACTTGGCCCCCAACGGGCACTCGCCTTGACCTGCACCTCCGGGCGTGACGACCATGGTCGGGCAGTCACGAGCGGAGGCCTGACCCTGCGCGCATGCCCCGTGCTCGCGTATCATTCGATATATACAAGCATTAATAAGATCGGGGTATGAAAAGATTGATGGTTGCGCTGATGTCAATTGTGGGTGTAGTTGCTTCATTCCCCCCGTATGGACTTGCTGACGAAGCAAGGCGCGATATGCTAAACAAATCTTTGGTGGAGAAATCTCCGTGGAACTTCAGCAATCAGGACGTGTATCTAGTTCTTCAATGGAGAACCTCTCCTGAGGGGAAACTAGAGCCAATGTCCTCGCACAGACCTGATGTTTGGACTGTTGAGGAATTCACTGCCGACGATACCCTCGTCCGTCCGTCCACGGCGGGCGGTAACACTGTGACCTTCTATCTAGATGAACATGGACAGGCAGCACATTCACTCGAAAAACCCCTCCGTTTTTAAGTCAAAAAAAGCCGAGTAAGCATCCTCTGGCAAAGCCGGGGCCTTTGGTTTGTAAGCCGCTCAAAGCGGTAATCCGGGGTCGCTAAGGCGGCCCCGAAGTTGAGACACCGGCAATGATCAGTCAGCGCCACGGGTTTATCTACTCCAGCCGCTGATCCCTAAGAAAGAAAGAAGGAATCTCAGACGAAAGGAAAGGAAATGAAAACCGGCTTCACAAAATGCCTTCTCGCGGCAGCACTACCGTGTGTGTTGTGGGCAACCACCAGCTACGCAGCAAGCCCACAGCAAATGAAGATGACAACCCCCATCGCGCCTGGCGTTATGGTGCCGGACAAGATCGAAACATCCATCGGTACTCTAAACCTGAACTATGGCTATCCCGATGACGCGACCACGCAGAAAGTCTATGACAACCTGGATGCCTCGCGAGCGCTGCAGGCTTACCTGCTGGCCATCCCGATAGTGAACCAGGCCGGCATGCGTGCCACGCTCCGCCAATTTGGACCAGCGAACCAGACAAATGTGATCTGGGAAGACCTCGTCGATTCGAAAACCGTAGAACTGACGGCGAACGACAACACGGTATACAGCTTCATTTGGCTGGATACGAAAAAAGGGCCGCTGGTCGTGGAGATTCCGCCCATGGTCCTGGGGCTCGTTGATGACTTCTGGTATCGCTGGGTTGCCGACGTCGGCATCACGGGTCCCGACAAGGGCAAGGGTGGCAAATACCTGATCCTGCCGCCGGGCTACAAAGGCGAAGTACCCAAGGGGTATTTCGTTGTGCGGCCGAGTACCTATGGCACGTGGATGCCGTTTCGCTCCTTTCTCGTCGATGGCTCGACCAAACCCGGCGTCGAGTCGGCCAAGAAGCATCTGAAAATCTATCAGCTTTCCGATGCGGCCAATCCTCCAGAGGTCAAGTTCGTCAATGCCTCCGGCATTCCCGCGAACTTTGTCCCGCCCGGCGACTACGCCTTCTGGGGTCTGCTGAACGAAGTCATTCAGGAGGAACCCAGTGAGGGAAGTGATTCCACCACGCTTGGTCTGTTTGCCGCCATCGGTATCGAAAAAGGCAAGCCCTTCAGTCCCGATGATCGAATGAAGAAGATTCTGACGGACGCCGCGAATATCGGCGCTGTAACCGCGCGGGCGATTGCTTTCAGGATGCGCGAAAAAGAAGCCTTCTTCTATCCGAACAGCCCGTGGCGTCTGCCCTTCTTTGGCGGCTATAAGTTCGAGGTTTCACCCGGTGTGGCCAATTTGGATGGAGCAGCCTTCTTTTACTATTTCGCCACCGGCGTCACACCTGCCATGGCGGAGAAGATGGTCGGCAAAGGTTCGCAGTATCCTTGGTCCGCACAGGATGCCGCCGGCAACCCGTTTGATGGTGGGAAAAACTACAGGCTGCATTTGCCGCCGAATATTCCAGTCAAAGACTTCTGGTCAGTCATCGTTTATGACAACCAGACGCGCTCGATGGTCCAGACCGACCAGCGCTTCCCTAGTGTCAGTAGCCAGAACAAGGATATGGTCGTCAACAAGGATGGCTCGGTCGATGTCTATTTTGGCCCCAAGGCTCCGGCCGGAAAGGAAGGTAATTGGGTGCAGACCATTCCCGGAAAGGGCTGGTTCATGATCCTGCGACTGTATGGCCCTCTTGAGTCGTGGTTTGACAAGACGTGGAAGCCGGGCGAGATTGAGTTGGTGCGCTAATCGCCTTGCAGCAGTATTTTCAGCGGGCGCTTCGGCGCCCATTTTCTCGTCTCGCCTGTGAATGACCGCTTCCCTGGCTACAAGACGATTCCTGACCATGGACCGACCCCTCCTGTGGGTGAACGTGGCTCGGATTATGCCAACAATTGCTGGCCTGGGGCCCTGATATTTACTGTTCGGCTCGTTCAGAGGGCTTGCGTTTCTGCACTGCGCAAAAAAGATTGACCTCGGGCGGTGTCGCCCTACAATCCCCACAGCGACGGTGATCGCGGCGGTAGACGCAATGCCGGCGTTGACGCTTGCCGCAAACCTTCGCCAGCAGAATCGGTCTCAGCAGCAGTCAGACGGTTGACCAGGAAGGAGAGCCTGCCGTGAGCAATATTGCCAGAGTTCGAGAGATCTACACAGCGTTCGCCAGCGGCGACGTTCCGACCATCCTGAGTCACTTGCGCGAGGATGTGATTTGGGAATACGACAAGCAAGACGCCGGAATCCCCTGGCTTGTGCCGCGGCATGGGCGAAATGAGGTGCCGAAGTTCTTTCAGGCGCTGGGTGGCCTGGATCTCCGGAAGTTCCAGCCCAAGACCCTGCTCGAATCCGGCAACATTGTCGTTGCCCTCAACGACATCGTGTTTGTGGTCAAGGCGACCGGCAAGGAAGTCGTCGAAGAAGACGAAGTTCACATCTGGCACTTTGACAGCGACGGACAGGTGACGAAGTTCTGTCACAAGACAGATACGCACGAACACTGGGTCGCCCTTCGCGGGAGCTGATCGAACGCGGGGGGCGGCTTTTTGATTCGCCCGTCCAGACGTTACGCGCCACAGCGTTTGCCGAGGCTGGCTGCACCTTGCGCACCAGGAGCAGTCGAGAGACAACGTCGGAACCCAGCGATGCATGACCACTTACGACCGACAAGCAAGGAGAGAAGCAGCCATGGCTACCAGTACCGTTCGTTTTCACCGCATCTTGCGCGCGCCGCCGGAGCGCGTCTACCGCGCCTTCCTCGATCCCATGGCGATGGCCAAGTGGATTCCCCCGAACGGATTCACGTGCACCGTGCACCATATGGAGGCCAGGGTCGGTGGCACGTTCAGAATGTCGTTCACCAACTTTGCCAGCGAGCAGATCCACTCCTTCGGCGGCGAGTACCTCGAACTCATCCCCAATGAACTGATCCGCTACACCGACAGCTTCGAGGATCCGAACCTGGCGGGCGTCCTGCAGGTAACGGTCTCGCTCAGGGCGGTGTCGTGTGGCAGCGAGCTGCATATCGTGCAGGAGGGAATTCCCGAAGTCATCCCCGTGGAGATGTGTTACCTGGGCTGGCAGGATTCGCTCGAGTCGCTCGCCAGACTCGTCGAGCCGGAAATCCGCGAGTGACCGTGGTGCTGCGTTCTTGAGGAGACCTTCAACGGCCCTGACAGCCGCGTGAACGCCGTGTGGTGGCTGGCGGCTGGCCTTCGCCCGCTCGATCCCGCTGCCGTCGTCGCCAAATCCGGGCAACCATTCCCCAGCCACCGTCATTGCGAGGAGGCGTCGCCTCCTCGCAATGACATGCTTGCGGGTGCGCTGCATCTACGACGACACTTTCAGCGAGCTGGATAGCCGCTCGAAACGATGCCGTCGCTGGAATTCTCGGCTTCCATACGGCGTGCAACGCGGCGCTAGCCGGGCTTGCCGTCGATCCTTGCCCGTGACAGCAGCGGCCAGTAGCGAATGGCGTAGATGGCGAAAGCGAGCGACCAGCAAACTCCCGAGCCGATGAGCGTGCCCGGATAGGCGTCGGGAACGATCATTCCGCCGAAGACGCGGATCAGCGCGGCGCACAGAACCAGCAGGTAAGCCGCGACCTCGTAGCGGTCGGCGACGAGCGGCCGGCCGGTATGGCCGCGAGCGGTGCGCGTCATCATGCCGAGCGTCATGCCGCCGATGGCGCCGACGGTCAGTGCGTGCAGCGCGAGGGGCTCGGCGACCAGGCCGAGTGCCGCCGAGGCGCGCAACAGGAGGTAGACGACGATCCAGGCGTAGGCCGCGTGCAGCACCCACACCAGCGGCGTGCGCAGCGTCCGCCACGGTTGCCAGCGATAGAGCCGGGCGGCGTGCGCCAGCGCGGCGACCAGGGCGATGCCCGCGATCACTGCCGCTGGCGCCTGCGCCAGGTCCGCCGCCAGCAAGAGCAGAACGCTTCCCAGGGCGAGCCTTTCGACGAGCGGATGGCGGCTCGCTTGCGTGCCGGGGATGCCGTTGTTGGTGAACATCGGGATCACTCGCCCCCCCATTACCGCGATGATGAACAGGACGATGTCGAGCCCCGCCAGCAGACTGGCGCGTTCGGGCCACGCCAGGATGCCGAGCCAGGAAAGGTGCAGCGCCAGGACCGCCGCGCCGAGCAGCAGGAGCAGGGGAACGAAGAAGTAATTGCGCTGGTTGCGGCTCTTCCACAGCGGGACGGCCAGCGCGATGGCCACGGCCACCGGGAAAGCGGCGTTGACCACCGCCGCCGCGAGCGCGTAAGGCGTCAGCATCAGGACGCGCCCGGCGACCCAGAGCAGGGCGAAGGCGAGCAGGGCGTGGCTGGTTGGCGTTGGCTGTCCGGTCCAGTTGCGACCGGCCGTGAACAGGAAGCCGGCAACCACCGCCAGCGTGTAGCCGAAGAGCATTTCGTGGCCGTGCCAGGCCGGGCTGTGCGCGAGAGCCGCCGGCAGATAGCCCGCGTACTGAGCCACCCACAGCGGAATCGACAGTGCGGCGAAGACGCTGGCGAGCAGATAGAATGGCCGGAAGCCGAGCGCCCAGAGGGCGAATGCTGCGGCCGGCGCGTCGGTGGGCGGCTCGGATTCGGCAATAGTGAGCGGTTTGGGCATGGCGATACTCATCTTCGAAAAGTCGGCAACGGCGCCTGGCGAACGCTGCGCTCGGCAAGCCGGGCATCTGCCGGGCGACCTTCGCGCGAGCCACCGCTCAGGCGTTCAGGCTCGGGTAGTCGGTATAGCCTTTTGCGCCCGGCGAATAGAAGGTGGCCGGGTCGGGCTTGTTCAGTGCGGCGCCGCTCCTGATCCGCTGCGGCAGATCGGGGTTGGCCAGGAAGCTCGTCCCGAAGGCGACGGCGTCGACCTTGCCGGCAGCAACGGCTTTCTCCGCCTCATCGGGCGTGTAGCCCATGTTGCCGATCAGGACGCCCCTGTAGTTCGTCCGCACCGGGGTCACCACGTCGCCGCTCTGCTTCTGGAAGAAGTCGCTGCGCATCAGGTGCAGATAGGCCAGGTTGAAGTCGTTGAGTCGCCCGGCAAGCCAGCTGGCAAGAGCGATCGGATCGCTGTCGACCATGCTGTTGTAGCTGTTCAGCGGCGATAGGCGCAGGCCGACGCGATCGCTGCCCCAGACCTCGCTGACCGCGGCGACGACCTCGAGGAGCAGCCGCGCGCGATTCTCGAACGAGCCACCGTAGGGACCGACGCGCCTGTTCGCCCCGTCGCGCAGGAATTCGTCGAGCAGGTAGCCGTTGGCGCCGTGCACTTCGACGCCATCGAAGCCCGCGGCCCGGGCATTCACGGCCGCCGCCCGGAAACCGGCGACGATGGCCGGCAGCTCGTCGTTGCGCAGTTCGCGCGGCAGCACGTAAGGCTTCTTGCCCTCCGGCGTCTGTACATGGTCGCCGGTGATGGCAATCGCGCTCGGGGCGACCGGCTGGATGCCATCATTGAGCAGCGGATGGCAGGCGCGCCCGCCATGCCAAATCTGGAGAAAGATCCGGCCGCCGGCGGCGTGTACGGCGTCGGTGGTGAGCTTCCATCCGGCGACCTGTTCCGGCGAGTGGATGCCGGGTTCCCTCCAGAACGCCGAGTTGCCGGCCATGGCCATCGTCGCTTCGGCGATGACCAGTCCGCCGCTCGCGCGTTGCGCGTAGTACTGCGCCATCAGCGCGGTCGGCACATGCCCGGCGTCCGCACGGCAGCGCGTCAGCGGCGCCATGAAAATACGATTCGGGACCGTGATCGCGCCCAGCGCGAGTGGGCTGAAGAGTTTGCTCATTGCCGGCTTTCTGGTTGCGTTGCGAAGCCGGCATCTTAGCCGAAGGCGGCCGGCGTCTGGTGATGGCGCGTTGTTCCTCGCCACGGCGTGGGTCTTCGCTTCCGCCCGTGCGCTGAGAGACGCATGGCCAATTGCTGGTCTGCAAGATGGCGTCCGTCGGTCGGCTACTTTGCACTGGTTCTAGGCATTTTGCAGCGTCGACCCGTGTGTCCGTGGAACCACGCTGTTGCTCGCAAGAGGACCCGCCGCAGGACCTTCGACGAATCCTTGCCGGAGGTCCTTGACGTGAGGCCGATCAGACCTTGCGGCCGGCGGATATCAGGCCGTAGAGGAGGGCGCCGATCACGGCGCCGACAATCGGGGCAACCCAGAACAGCCAGACCTGACCCAGGGCAGCCGGCTGGCCGTTCAGGAACAGAACCAGCGCCGGTCCCGTGCTGCGGGCGGGATTAACCGAGGTGTTGGTCACCGGGATGGAGATCAGGTGGATCAGGGTCAGCCCGAGGCCGATGGCCAGCCCGCCGAAACCAGCAGAGGCAGCCTTGTCGGTTGCGCCCAGGATGATGATCAGGAACATGGCGGTCATGACCACCTCGGTCACCAAGGCCGCCATCATGGTGTACTTGCCGGGCGACAGGTCGCCGTAGCCGTTGACCGCTAGGCTATTGGCAGCCAGGGTGAAACCCTCGTGGCCGCCAGCGATGATCAGCAGGACAAAGGCTGCGGCGATGGCACCGAGAACCTGGGCGATAATGTAGGCGGGCAGGTCGCCAAAGCTGAAGCGGCCGCCTACCGCCAGCCCGACCGAGACCGCCGGGTTGAGATGGCAGCCGGAGATATGGCCAATGGCGTAGGCCATGGTCAGAACGGTCAGGCCGAAGGCCAGTGCTACGCCGGCGAAGGCGATGCCCAGGTTGCCGGCCTCGGGGTGCAGAAACACGGCGGCCAGAACGGCACTGCCGCAGCCGCCCAAGACCAGCCAAAAGGTGCCGATTAGTTCGGCCAGGGAGCGTTGAAATAAAGGCATTTGCGAAAGTCTCCTCGTCAAGGGTTACAGCTGAAACGAGGAGCAGGCCAAAATCCTGCTCCCAAAGCCGTTTCAGGATACGTGAGATGCGCTCTTCTCGTCGCCGTGCCTTGCGTGCTTCCGCCTGACGGCGCCTGATTGCACGGCCCCGATTTTATCAGGCTTCGGCATTTTCGAGCACCGAGTTGCACCGCCAGAATGCCGACCCTATTGCGTCATTGAACTGCGTGATGCCGTCGTTCCGGATTAAATGGCGCTTCAGGAATGTCGCCACCACGTTCCGCACACCCACCCCCTGGCCATCCTAGACTTGTGCTCGATTCGCCATTTTCGATGCCTGGCATCCGCATTCACTGGACTGCTGAACTGCGTGGATTTTCGCGCCGATTTAGCGGAAGGATTGGTTAGCCACCAAACGTCCTTTTGGCGTCAGGTCTTCCCCCTGTCTTGGGCAATAGTCAAGACCTGACCGTTCGCAGTAACAGCAGTAAGTCTAGCGGGTTGAAGTCCCGCCCGGGGAGTTGTCCGTACGCCCCGGTAGCATGAGTCCTGAAATCTCTCGTCCCGACTTCGTCTCCGGGTTCGCCACTGCGCATGCCGGCTCATCGCTCGCCGCCAGTTCCTTTTCCAGTTGCCGGCGGACGCGCCCTGGCGAGCCGGTGTGCCTGGCCAACAGGTCGTAGGCGACGGGGACGACGAAGAGGGTGAACAGGGTCGCCGAGAGGATGCCGCAGAGGACGACGGTGCCGATTACCGTGCGCGTTTCGGTGCCGGCGCCGGAAGAAAACAAGAGCGGGATGGCGCCGGCGGCGGTCGTCACGCCGGTCATGATGATCGGTCGCAGGCGGATTTCGGAGGCTTCGACGAGCGCTTCGCGAAACGGCCTGCCGGCGTCGCGCAGCTGGTTGGCGAATTCGACGATCAGGATGCCGTTCTTGGCCGCGAGTCCGACGAGCATGATCAGGCCGATCTGGCTGTAGAGGTTGAGCGTCTGGCCGGAAACGTACAGCCCGAAGAGTGCTCCGGCCATCGCCAGCGGCACGGTGAGCATGATCACGAAGGGATGTATCCAGCTCTCGAACTGCGCGGCGAGGACCAGGAAGACGACGACGACGCCGAGCACGAAGGCGAACACGATCGCACCGCCGGTGGACTTGAAGTCCTCCGACTGGCCCTTGTAGTCGATGATCACCTCGCTGGGCAGGCTTTCCCTGGTCAGTTGTTCGAGGCTGCGCAGGGCGTCGCCCAGCGCCACGCCGTCGGCGAGGTTGGCCTCGAGGGTGATCGCGCGCACCCGGTTGTAGCGGTTGAGCTGTATCGAATCGGCGAATTCCTCGAGCCGCACCAGGTTGGCGAGCGGTATCAGCGCCTGCGTGCGCGCCGAGCGGACGTGGATGTTCTCCAGGCTGGCCGGCGTACGCTGCGTGCTGCGCTCGCCTTTCAGGATCACGTCGTACTCTTCGCCGGCGTCGATATAGGTGGTCACCTTCCGCGAGCCGAGAACGGTTTCCAGCGTGCGCCCGATGCTGCCGACGCTGACGCCGAGTTCGGCCGCGCGGTCGTAGTCGATCACCACGCGCAATTGCGGCTTGGTTTCCTTGTAGTCCCAGTCCAGCCCGACCAGGCCGGGATTGTTGGCGTTGATCTTGTCGACCAGGGTGTCGCGCCATTGCGCGAGCTGTTCATAGGTACCGCCGCCGATGACGAACTGCACCGGCTTCTGGATACGCGACCCGAAGCCCTGACGCATCACCGGAAAAGCGCGCACCCCGGGCAGATCCTGGAGACGCAGGCGGACGTCTTCCATGATCTCCCACGCCGAGCGTCGCTGCGCCCAGTCGCTGAGCACGTTGATAACGATGCCGGTATTGAAGATCTCGAAATTGCCGAAGGCGCGCGGTGCACGCACCAGCATGCGCGAAATCTCGCCATTTTCCACCAACGGCATCAGGCGCTGCTCGATCTCGGTCATGTACGCGGCGATGTACGGATACGAGCTTCCTTCCGGACCGCTGACCATGACGTAGAAAACGCCACGGTCTTCACGCGGCGCGTACTCGTCGGGGATGTTGCGGTAGAGCCACACCGAGCTTCCGAGCAGGGCGACAAAGAGCAGACCAATCACCCAGCTGTGTCCGAGAGCGCCCTGCAGCAGAGTGTGATAGCCGTTGCGCACCCTGCCGAACAGGCGATCGACGACCCCCGACAGACGCGAGTGGCCGGCGTCCTGCGGCAGGATCTTCGACGCCAGCATCGGCGACAGCGACAGCGCAACGAAGCTCGAGAAACAGACCGCCGCGGCCATGGTCAGCGAAAACTCGGAAAACAGGCGGCCGATGTTGCCCTGCAGGAAGGCAATCGGCACGAACACGGCCACCAGCACGACGGTGGTGGCGATGACCGCGAAACCCACCTGGCGGGTGCCGCGGTAGGCGGCCACGAGGCGCGTTTCACCATATTCCTGCATGCGCCGGTGAATGTTCTCGATGACCACGATGGCGTCGTCGACGACCAGGCCGATGGCCAGCACCAGCGCCAGCAGGGTGAGAATGTTGAGCGAGAAGTCGAGCGCCAGCAGGACCATGAAAGTCGCCACCAGCGAGACCGGCACGGTCACTGCCGGCACCAGCATGGCGCGCAGGCTGCCGAGGAAGAGCAGGATCACGCCGACGACCATGGCGATGGCGATGAACAGCGTCTTGTAGACCTCGTGGATGGCGCCTTCGACGAAGACCGAGCTGTCGTAGCTCTGCTTGATCGCCATTCCCGGCGGCAGGCTGCTGTTGATGCGCACCATTTCTGCCTTCGCCGCCTTGGCCACAGCCAGGGTATTGGCCGTCGACTGCTTGGTGATGCCGATGCCGACCATCGGCACGCCGTTGCCGCGGAAGAACAGCCGGTCTTCGGTGGTGCCGCGAACGACACGCGCGACGTCGGCGAGGCGGACCAGGTAACCGTCGTCGCTGCGGGCCAGCACCAGCTGGGCAAAGTCCTGCGCGGTCAGGAAGGTGCGCTGCGTGCGCACCGTAAACTGACGATTCTCGGAGTCGATGCTGCCCGCCGGCAGCTCCAGGTTCTCGGCACGCAGGGCGGCCTCGACGTCGGCGACGGTGAGCTTGCGTGCCGCCAGCTCGCGGCGGTCGAGCCAGATGCGCATTGCGTACTCCTGGCCACCGCCGACGCGCACCCGGGCGACGCCGTCGAGGACCGAAAAGCGGTCCATCAGGTAGCGCCTGGCGTAGTCGGTCAGCTGCGGGATGTTCATCCCGTCGCCGGCCAGGTTGAGCCACATGATCACGTCTTCGTTGCTGTCCTGCTTCTGGATGTCCGGCGGTTCGGCCTCGTCGGGCAGGTCGTCGACGATCGCCGAGACGCGGTCGCGGATGTCGTTGGCGGCGGCGTCGATATCGCGACCGACGGCGAATTCCAGCGTGATGCGCGAGCGCCCATCCTCGCTGCTCGAAGCAATGAAGCGGATTCCCTCGATTCCCGAAATGCGCTCCTCGATCAGCTTGGTGACGCGGTTTTCGACGACGTTGGCCGCGGCGCCCGGGTAGCCGGTATCGACGGTGACGATCGGCGGATCGATGTCCGGGTATTCACGCAGCGGCAGGCGGTCGAACGAGAGCAGGCCGAAGGCGATGAGCAGCAGGGACATCACCGAGGCAAACACCGGCCGGGTGACCGACACGTCGGAGAGGATCATGGGCTGCCGACCCCGCCGGGAAGCGTGCGCAACAATTCGGGAAGGCTGCGGCTGCCATCATCGATGGCCAGAACCCTGACCGCCTGGCCGGGACGCAACTGCAGGTGACCGTGGGTGACCACCTGCTCGTTGGCCGCGAGACCCTTGTCCACCTCGACCAGGCCGGGACGACGCCCGCCAATCTGCACTTCGCGCCTGTCGACCCTGCTGTCAGCGCCGACGACAAAGACGTACTGCCGCTCGGCGAGTGGCAGGAGCGACTCCTCCGGGATGACCAGCGTCGTGCGTGGCTCCTGCTGCACGACGACCTGCATCAGCATGCCGGGTCTGAGCAGGTGCTCGGGGTTGGGCAGCGTGGCGCGCACGCGGATGGAACGGGTGACCGGATCGATACGGCTGTTCACCGCCTTCACCGTGCCGCTGAAGCTGCGCCCGGGAAACGCCCGGCTGCTGGCAAGCACCTCCAACCCGGGGCGGAGCTGCTGGAGATAAGTGGCGGAAACCGGCAGCTCGAGCTTGACGGTACTGTCGTCGTCGAGGGTCGTGATCAGGTCGCCGGGCTCGACCAGCGCGCCGACGCTCAGGTCGCGCAGGCCGACGACACCGGCGAACGGCGCCTTGATCAGCCGGTCGGCGAGTCGCGATTCGATGGCCGCGAGTCGGGCGCGCGCCGTCTCCCAGTCGCGCTGGCGCTCGTCGAGCAGTGACCTGGCCGCCGTGCCCCTGGCCGCCAGTGACTGGAAGCGCTGATACTGGCGCAGCGCCTCGCTGACCGTGGCGCGCGCCTCGTCGAGCTGGGCGTGTTCTTCGCGGCTGCTCAACTCGGCGAGTAGCTGACCCTTCTCGACCCGATCACCGTCGTCGAAGTGAATGGCGCCGACGGTTTCCGTGACCGTCGCCGTCAAGGCGACGGATTCCACGGCGGCGACCGTGCCCAGCGCCTCGATGGTGTCGGCGAACTGGACCTGGCGTACCGGGGCGACGATCACCCCGGCTGGCGGCGGCTCAGCGGCCAGGGCCGCCGCGCAGAGCAGGGCCACGCCGGCAAGGAGAAGGGGCAGATCGGTGGCGCTTCGCATGGGGCTTCCGTCGGTTGGCGAGGTTGGTATCGGTATGCGGCGTGGATCAGCCGTTGCATAGTAGCAGTCAGCTTGACTGACCGCAGCCGCCGCGCGACGTTCGCCTGGGGTGCAGTCCGGCGCGGGCCGCTTTTTCTAACGGGCAATGCCGGCCGGAGTATCCGGGATGCAAGACAGATGACCGTCAGTCTTGTTATATTGCCGGCTGTCCCGTTACGCAGGAGAAAACCATGCGCAAGATTCGCTGCCTGAGCAATGTACTTTGCCTGCTCGTCTCCGCCCTGTTGGTCGCCGCCCCGGCGACGGCGCAGCAGGTCACCGGCACCCTGGGTTCGCCCGACGCCACCACCAGCATCAGCGGCAAGCAGTTGCCGGCACCCGACCCGAAGTTTGGCGGCGTGATCAAGAACGATGCGCTGCAGTCGAAAGCCTGGTGGGCGCCGCGGATTGTGCCCCCGAAGGGTGCGCCCAACGTCTTGCTGATCATCACCGACGACGCCGGCTTCGGCGTTCCGAGCACCTTCGGCGGCGTCATCCCGACGCCGACGATGGACCGCCTCGCCAGTGAGGGCCTGCGCTACAACCGCGTCTTCTCGACCGCGCTGTGCTCGCCGACACGCGCCGCGCTGATCACCGGGCGCAACCACCACTCGGCCGGTTTCGGCGTCATCTCCGAGCAGTCCACGGGTTTCCCGGGTTACAACAGCATCATCGGCAAGGACAAGGCGACGATCGGGCGGATCCTGCTCGACAACGGCTACTCCACGTCATGGTTTGGCAAGGACCACAACACGCCGGCCTTTGCCGCCAGCCAGGTCGGGCCATTCGATCAGTGGCCGACGGGCATGGGCTTCGAGTATTTCTACGGTTTCGTCGGCGGCGACGCCAATCAGTGGCAGCCGAACCTGTTCCGCAACACGACGCAGATCTATCCCTTCGAAGGCAAGCCGGGCTGGAATCTGATCACCGGCATGGCGGACGAGGCCATCGACTGGATGACGCGGATTCATCAGACCGATCCCAGCAAGCCGATCTTCATCAAGTACGCGCCGGGCGCCACGCACGCGCCGCACCACCCGACCAAGGAGTGGGTGGAGAAGATCAGGGCGATGCACCTCTTCGACGACGGCTACAACAAGCTGCGCGAGACGATCTTTGAAAACCAGAAGAAGCTGGGCGTCGTGCCCAAGGACGCCAGGCTGACGCCCTGGCCCAACGAAGTACTCAAGCCGTGGGACCAGCTCAGCGCCGAGGAGAAGAAGCTGTTTGTCCGCCAGGTCGAGATCTTCGCTGCCTACGCCGCCTACAACGACCACGAGATCGGCCGCGTGATCAAGTCCTTCGAGGACCTGGGCAAGCTTGACAACACGCTGATCATCTACATCAATGGCGACAACGGCACCAGTGCGGAGGGTGGTCCGCTGGGTACGCCCAACGAGGTCGCATTCTTCAATGGCGTCAGCGAGCTGCCTGTCGATGTGCAGATGAAGTGGTACGACGTCTGGGGCACCGAGCTGACCTACAACCACATGTCGGCCGGCTGGTCGTGGGCCTTCGACACACCCTTCGACTGGTTCAAGCAGAACGCATCCAGGCTCGGCGGCATCAACCAGAACATGGTCGTGTCGTGGCCGGCGCGCATCAAGGACAAGGGGGGCCTGCGCGAGCAGTTCGTTCACGTGATCGACGTCATGCCGACGATCCTCGAGGCTGCCGGGATTCACGCGCCTGAAGTGGTGGATGGCATCAAGCAGGCGCCGATCGAGGGCACCAGCTTTGCCTACACCTTCGATGCGAAGAACGCCAAGGCAGCGTCGAAGCACAAGACGCAGTACTTCGAGATGATGGGCCAGTGGGCGCTTTACGAAGACGGCTGGCTGCTGAGCACGAAAGTCAATCGTGCGCCGTGGCAGGCATTCGGCGTCGCCAACACGGATCCGCTTAACAACCAGATCTTCCAGCTTTACGACCTGAACAAGGACTTCTCGCAGTCCGACGACATTGCTGCGCAGCACCCGCAGAAGGTCAAGGAACTGCGTGCGAAATTCCTCGCGGAGGCGAAGAAGTACCAGGTCCTGCCGCTGGATGCCTCGGTGGCGGCGCGCGTCGTCGCACCGCGCCCGAACATCACCGCCGGGCGCAGCGAGTTCGTCTATACGCGGCCGATGGTCGGCCTGCCGCAGGGCGACTCACCGTTCCTGTTGAACGCGTCGTACACGATTACCGCCGACATCGACGTACCGCAAGGCGGCGCCGAAGGCATGATCCTGACTTCGGGCGGGCGCTTCGCCGGCTACGGTTTCTACCTGCTGAAGGGCAAGCCGGTATTCCTGTGGAACCTGATCGATCTGAAGCGGGTGAAATGGGAGGGCCCGGAAGCTCTGACGCCAGGCAAGCACACGCTGGAGTTCGACTTCAAGTACGAGGGCCTGGGCCTCGGCACGCTGGCGTTCAACAACATGAGCGGCCTCGGCCGACCCGGTACCGGCACGCTCAAGGTCGACGGCAAGGACGTGCAGACGATCAAGATGGAGCGCACCCTGCCGATGATCCTGCAGTGGGACGAGAGCTTCGACATCGGCTCGGACACCCTCACCGGCGTGAACGACGCCGACTACAAGCCGCCATTTCCGCTGACCGCGAAGCTGAACAAACTGACGATCAAGATCGATCGGCCGGCGTTGTCACCTGAAGAAGTCAAGAAGCTGGAAGGTGCGCAGGCCGAGGCGCTCGACGGCAAGCCGCTGACGCACGTGCAACCGGGGCCGCAATAGCGCGGCGGGGGGTTGGCGGGGTGTGCGCAGCCCAAGGCGCACGCCGCCACCTGATATCGCTGACGAGTGGGGCCGCTCCACCGGGAACGGCCCGGCAGTCCGCTGCCAACGGAGTGCGTACGCCTTTGAAAAATCCCATGTGCGTGGCTTGCTGCGCGTGCCGGCGGCGCCATGCTGGCGCTCGCTTCGGCCAGCGCCAGCACCCTGCCGTAGCTTCGATCCGGGCAGAGCCGGGGCGCGTCGCGCTGGGCATCACCACCATGCCCAAGCTGCGCTTACAGGCGACTACGAGGTCGCTGCCGGCCAGCAGGCGCTGAAGAAACTTTATCTGTCGAAACCCTGCGGCAGCTGTCGCGAATGAACGCGGCATTGGCTCTCCGGCGAGAGCCGCCGGAGCAGGTCGCTGGCTCAGCTGTTCTTCATCTCTTCAGCCTTTTGCCGCATCGTTTTTCTCGGCGTCGTGAAATCTATCGCCGGACAAGGCGCCTTGGAATCGATCAGGATCACCATGTGCCCTTTGCGCACCTTCTTCTGCACTTCGTTGTCGATCGCCAGGGTATTCATTGCCACCGGTGGGCTGTCCCCCTGCCAGACCACCTCATTCGACGGCGAATAGATGATGTAGCACGCGGCAGAAGCGACGCTCGAAAAAGAAAACGCCAGCAACGCGAAAATAGCTTTCATGTCAGACCTCCTGATAGTCCTGCGACGACGAAGGCTCGCGCCTGGCGGCGGCTTGATCGCCGATTGACTGGGCGTAGCGCAGCGGGTTGCCGCCGGAATTGCCTCTTGCAAGGGTAATCCAAGCGTCCTTGGCTGGAAAGCACGACCATCGCGATAGCGCTCAGGAATACTGCCGAGCTCACGGATCCGGGGCCAGCCTCACCTCCCCTTTCGCCGCAGCCTGCTCGGCGACGGCGCCATCCAGTAGCCGCTCGCACTCCACCATCAGCGCGCGCCCGATCTCTGACTCGTAGTTGGGGTCGAGTGCTTCCATCATCTCATGTGCGGTGTGCAGTGCCGCTTCGCGCGACAGCGTGTCGGCGATCTGCCGCGCCAGTTGCTCGCTCAAGGCCGACAGCTGCCGTCGCTCGTCGAGCGGCAGGCGACGTTTCGAGCGCGCCAGCCAGTCCGCGGCGAGGCTCGCGCCCTGGCCTTCCTTCAGCCATTGATCGTGCTCGTAATAGACCGACAGGCGCTCGGCAGCGAGGGCGAAGATCAAGGCGATGCGTATCCCGCGATCCGTCGCCGGCGACGGCGAAGCGTTATCCCAGGTCATCGCCGGCTTGCCAGCCAACGGTGTTCAAGGAGGTCAAGCCGGGCGGCTTGCCGGACTCGCGTCGTGCTCACTCCGCATAGCGCAATTCCACCCGGCGCATCTTCCGTCTGCACTCTTCCGTCTTGCAGGTCTTTGGTGTTTTCTCGCTGCCGACGCTGTAGCGACGAATCTGGCCGCCAGGGACCCGGTAAGCGCGCAGCAGCTTCCTCACCGCCGCCACCCGCTGTTCGGCGATGGCGACGTTGTAGCTGCGACTGCCGAGGTCGTCGGTGAAGCCGATCAAGGTCACCGACGTCTCCGGGTTCTCCTTCAGGTAGGCGGCATGCTGCTGCAGCTTCGCTCTTTCGCGGCTGCTCACCGTCACCCCGCCGAGCGAGAAGTAGATGTTGTTTTCCACCTGGTTGGCGGCGGCGATCACCTTTTGCTCGAGTGTTGCAGCGGTCTTTTCCTGCGCCGTCATCGCCGGCGGGGCGGGACTCTGCGCTTTGCTTTCTTCTTGCGACTGCCACGGCAGGGCGCCGCATCCGGACAGGGACAAGGCAATGGCCAGAACGCTGGCGCAACGCCGGCCAGGCGACCGGAAAGCGAGCGCTCCCGGGTTCCCGGACACTTGCGGGCTGGCGCCAGCGGGTTGGCGCGCCAGTGGCGCATGGGCGGCAAGACCCGGCGTCGGGGGGCAAATTATCCGGGCAATCACTTGCTCTTCGTCTCCTCTGGGCCCGCGGGGGCTGTTTGCGGGTCCGTCTCTGGCGGTGTCTGGAGCGCTGCCGTCTGCTCTTCTTCGCGCGCCTTCGCCGCTGCCGTCTGCGCGCGCTGCTGGGCGACGAAGCCCAGAGCCAGCTGCTGATAGAGCTCCGGGCTGACCCGTCCGCTGACGGCCTTGGCGATCAGGGTGACGGCCATCAGGCTGATCACCATCTCGTGGCCATCGATCATTTCCATGACGATGATCGCCGCGGTTATCGGCGATTGCGTAACTGCGGCCAGAAAGGCCGCCATGCACAGCGCGGTGATCGGTACCGCGTCCGCGCCGAAGCCGAGGATACCGCTGGTACTCGCACCAAGAGCCGCGCCGACGGCCAGGCAGGGGGCGAAGATGCCGCCGGGGATGCCGGAAAAGTAGGTGACCACGGTCGCCACGAAGCGGGTGACGGGAGCGTGCCAGGGCGCCGACAAGGCGTCGCTGGAAATCAGCGACGAGGTCACCGAGTAGCCACTTCCGAACGACAGGCCGCCGCCAAGCCAGCCGACCAGCGCAATGACCAGCCCGCAGCCGCCGGCAAAAAGCACCGGACGCGCGGTGCGCCAGCGCCAGAGGACGAAGTTGGGGTGTTGCTGCGGCCAGAGCAGCAGCCGACTGAAAACCCCGCCGAGCAGCCCGCAGGCCATGCCATAGAAGACCACCGGGCCGACGATTTCGTTGAACTGCGCGATTTTCATGCGCCCGAAGTGATAGTAGTTCCCCTCTATGGCGATGGCCACCAGGCCCGAGAGGATGATCGTGCCGACGAGGATCCCGGTGGTCTTCGCCTCCAGGCGTTTGCCCAGTTCCTCGACGGCGAAGACGATTCCGGCGAGCGGCGTGTTGAAGGCCGCAGCGATTCCCGCGGCGCCACCGGCGAGAATCAGATCGGCGGGGGAAATTGCCCGCGAGTGTGGCAGGAAACGATGCGCGAAGTGCAGTATCGACGCTGCGACCTGTACCGACGGTCCCTCTCGACCGGCGGAAAATCCACCGAGGAGCGCCATCGATCCGACGAGGACCTTGCCCAAGGCGATGCGCAGCGAAACCAGGCCGCTGACCGATTCGCCGCGCGCGGCCAGATGCGTTGCGGCGATCACCTGCGGAATGCCGCTGCCCTGTCCTCCCGGGAAGAAGCGCCGCGTCAGCCACACCGCGGCCATTCCGGCCACCGGCGCAGTGACGAACGGCATCCAGGGAAATGGCAAGCCGGGATGGTAGTTGTAGAGGTCGAAAAATGTCCTCAGCGCAACGTCGGCAAGGCGCGTGAAAGCGACCACCGCCAGGCCGGCACACGCTGCCGCCCCCCACAGGGTCAAACGGGTACGCCACCTGAAGGTGCTGAGCCTGCCGCGGAGTGGGTTCAGGTTTTTCATGGGCATTCTGTCGGTGTGGTGGGTACGCGCCACGCGCTACCCAAGCTGCGCAGTCTAACACCTGTGCTGGCCAGTGCGAGCAGACCGGGGAGCCGCACGCAGGGCCAGGCGGAGTGCCTGTCTGTGGCTGTCCGCCTCGCCTTGCTGCTCGACATCGAGTCTCGGTATGCTAGGCTCAGAGCGTGGCAGTTTGACACTTCAATCAGGAGGTCCCATGAGCTGGCGCCCATTACGTATTGGCCTTTCCGCGCGCATCTACCATCCCCAGGCCGGCGCGACCGCGCTGCTGTCGAAGTCGCTGCACTATCTGGAACAATCGGTCGCGCACTGGGCGATGTCGCGCGACGTAATGGTGTTCATGATCCCGGCGGTGAGCGGTGACGGCCTCGTCAATCGCAGCAGTATCCGCCTCTCGGACTATCCGGAATACCTCGACGGCCTGCTGCTCCAGGGCGGCGCCGACGTCAATCCACAAAGTTACGGCGAGGAGCCAATGCATCCCGATTGGGCGGGAGATATGGTCCGCGACGCCTACGAAATGGAGCTGCTGCACGAATTTATCGAGGCCGGCAAAGCGGTTCTCGGCATTTGTCGCGGCGCCCAGGTGATCAACGTGGCCCTTGGCGGAACGCTCTACCAGGACATTGCGACGCAGATCGACGGCGCCGGAACGCACGTTCATGACGATTACGATCGTCACAGCCACGCCATTGCCTGGGACAAGGATTCCGGTCTGGCCAAGCTCTATCCTGGCAGCAGCGGCGGCAACGTGATCTCTATCCATCACCAGTCGATCAAGACGCTCGGGCGCGGCTTGAAGGTCGAGGCGCGCGGCGAGAGCGACGGCATCGTCGAAGCCGTACGCCTGCAAGGCAAACCCTACGTCCTGGGTCTGCAATGGCATCCCGAGTTTCATCCGCCGGGAAGCCCGGACCTGCTCGATAGTTCGCCGATCCTCGAGGAGTTTCTCAACGCCGCACGCGGCCGTCGCTGGTGAAGCGCGCGACCGGCGGCGGCTGAACGGCGGGTGCGGTGGCAAGGCGCCATCTTGCCACCGCCCGCCGCCTGCTCAGGGTTCGCCTGGCGAAGCCAGCAGCGCGACCGGGAAGCTGGCCAGGATGTCGCCGATGGCCAGCTGCGCGCCTGGCGAATGGCTTTCGCCGCTGAGCACGTTGTTCCAGCCCGCGGAGGCCAGCCCGTCGGGCAGTTCGAGCAGCGTATCGGCCCAGACCTCGTTGCCCAGTGGCAGCAGCTGCTTGTCGCCGAGCAGGCGCACCGACAGCAGCGGCACGACGACGACCATGGCGTGCTCGCCGTGACGGCGTGCGTAGGCACAGACGTGCGCGGCGTGCTCGCCGGTCACTTTCAGAGGCAGGTAGTCGCCCTGCTCGAAAACCTTCGGCCAGCGCGCGCGCAGTGCCAGACTCTGCCACAGCGTGTACAGCTTGATGCGTCCGTCGCTCATGTCGCTGACCAGCGGCTGCAGGCGTTCGCACCATTGCTCGGGCGGCGCGTCGACCAGCGCTTGCACCTCGGCCAGCAACTCGCCGCGCAGCACGAAGTCGACCGGGCGGCGGTTGTCCGGGTCGACCAGGTTGAACTGCCATAGCTCGCAGCCCTGGTAGATGTCCGGCACGCCCGGTGAGGTGACCTTGATCAGCGCCTGGGCCAGCGCGTTGATCAGGCCGTGGTGGGCGATGGTATGCACCATGGGCACGAAGTCGGCCAGGAAGAGGTTCTTCTCGCCAGGTGCCAGAAGCGCGTGCACGAAGTCGCTGACCGCCGCTTCGTAGTCGTCGTTGACCTGCACCCAGCTGCTGTGCTCCTTGCCCTCGCGCAAGGCCTTGGTCATGTAAGCGGCGATGCGCGTCCGGTAGTCGGCGAGTTCGTCGTCGTTCGGTGACAGCAGCGGCCAGGTGCCGATCAGCGTCTGGTAGAGCAGGTACTCGTCGTTGCGCGACGGGGCCTCGCCGCCGTCGACCAGGCGCTTGCGGCCTCGATTCAGGCGGCGCCAGCGTTTGAGCATCAGCTTCCAGGCGGCCGGAATCTCGGAGAGAACGTTGATCCTTGCGCGCGCGTCCTCGGAACGCTTGCTATCGTGCGTCGAGGTGGCAAGCATGTTGTGCGGCCAGCGGACGGCACGGGCACGTGTGGCGGCATGGAAGGCGGCCACCGATACCCCGAAGCGGCGCGGTTCGCCGCCGACGTCGTTGAGCGACGTCAGCCGATGGTAGCGGTAGAACGCCGTGTCCTCGACGCCCTTGGCCATCACCGGTGACGACACCTGCTGGAACTTCATGGCGAAGGCCTCCAGCGGCTCGCGGTACGAGGCGCTGCAGCCGCGGGCGAGATCGGTGGTCAGCACCCCCTCGATGAAATCGTAGATGCCGGTATCGAGCAGCGGGCTGCGCTTCTTGGCCACCGCCACGGCCCACGCGATGTGGCGGCGATCGTCGGCCGACAGCTCGCCATGGGCAACGTAGCTGCGATAGACGGGGAAACAGGCGACCACTTCGATGAGCGCCTCGCGCAGGCCATTGAGGGTGAAGTCGCAGGTGTCGCGGCTGGCGTTGGCGATACGCGCCAGGCGGTTGGCAAGGACGCTGAACTCGCTCGCCAGCGCGGTGTACATGATCAACTTCTTGGCGTCGTAGGCGAGTTCCTCGAAGTCGCTGTCGACGCCCGTGAAATCGCGGTAGATGCGCGTCATGCGCCGCTCGGAGGCGGTGTCGACGAAGAGATTGTTGACCAGGTTGGCGAAGCGATAGCCGGTGGCGCCGTGAATCGGCCAGTCGTCCGGCAGACGCTCGTGCTCGGCGAGGATCTTCTCGATGACCAGATAGATCGACAGCGGCCCTCCCGGCGCCGGCAGTCTGCCGCCAGCCGCCTGTTGCAGGTGGCGGAAATACTCACCGGGGTCGAACATTCCGTCCGGATGGTCGATGCGCAGTCCCTCGACCTTGCCCTGGGCGACCAGGTCGAGAATCAGATGATGGGTGGCATCGAACACCGCCGGGTCTTCCATGCGCAGCGCGGCGAGGTCGTTGATATCGAAGAAGCGTCGATAGTTGATCTCGTCGCAGGCGACGCGCCAGTAGGCGAGGCGGTATCCCTGCACCTGGATCAGCTCGTGCAGCAGGTCGAAGCTGGCCGGGTGCCCGGGGCGGCCGTTGAACTCGGCGAGGTTGTCGGCGATATGGTGGGCAATGTCGGCGTGCTCCGCGGTGAACGCCGCCAGGTGGCGTTTATGCACCTCCTTGTCGCGTTGCCGCTCGGCCATCTTCACTGGCTTGGAATTGCTCCGCGCCGGCAGGTGGCCAAACGCCGTGAGCAGGGTTTCCAGTTCGCCGTAGCGTTCGTGCCCCTCGCCGAGGGCTGCAGCCAGTCGCTCGCGGCGATGGCCGATGATGCGCGGGTAGCTCGCCGGGTCCACCGGCAGCCGGTGCTGGTAGTAGAAGATGCTGAACTCACCGCGCTCGGCGTCGTAGTCCAGGCGCAGTTCGCCGGCGTTGAGCACCTGCCCGTAGTGCGCGCCAAGCAGTGGCAGCAGCACCTTGCCCTTGAGGTCGCGGTTGAGAGGATCCCAGTCGATGTCGAAGAACGCCCCCCAGGCTGACGCCGGACCGTTCTCCAGGACGTCCAGCCACCAGGCATTGTCCGACCCCATGATCCCCATGTGGTTGGGGACCACGTCGATGACCTGCGACAGTCCGTTCTCCTTGAGCGCGGTGGCGAAGTCCTCGAATTCCTGTGGCGTACCGATTTCCGGGTTGAGCTCGGAATGGCCGACGATGTCGTAACCGTGGGTGCTGCCCGGGCGCGCCCGCAGGTACGGCGAGGCGTAGCAGTGGCTGACCCCCAGCGCCGCCAGGTAAGACGCCAGCGCGCCGGCCTGGGCAAAGGTGAAGTCGCGGTTGAACTGCATGCGGTAAGTCGCGCGCGGGATGACCGCCACCCGTGTCGGCGCCAGCATTTCGCTCGGCGGCACGACCGCGGTGCCACGCTCGTTGATCAGCACTTCACCAACGGCGTTGAAGCGACCGTCTTCCGGCCAGTCTTCAAGATGCAGCGGCAGCCGGCGCCGCCAGTTGGGATGCTGGTCATCGCGGCTGCCGGGAAGATTGGCCTGCTCGACGACGCCGAGAATATCCTCGGGCTGGACGACCAGCAGTTGCGCGGGCGTTCTCGCCAGAAAGGCGTGGATGGCGACCACCAGCGGCTGTGTGATCTCGGGGATCGAGAAGGGGTGCACGCTGGCCCCCTCGGGCAGCAGTTCGGCGTGCTTCAGCGCCATCAGGAAACGGGCGCGATCCTGGGCGCGGTCGACGACCATGTGGTCGAACTGCGCTTCCTCGGGGAAAAGCTGCAGCGCCGCGCGGGTGTCGATGTCGTGGCCCTTCCAGAAGCCCTGCAGGGTCGGTAGATCGTGTGTGCTGACGGCGACCAGTGCCTGACGCGGATACTCGGCCGGTGGCTTGAAGTTGCCGTCCGCGCTGCGTTCGAAAAGGAAGGGTCGGTAGGAGAGCACGCCAGCCGCCGCCAGGCGCGGCCTGAAGCCGTCCGGGACGGTGCCCAGGTCTTCACCGATGACCATGCAGCGATTGCGCTGGCTTTCCAGCGCGACGATGGCCAGCAAGTCCTCGAGCGCATAGCTGACGTAGGCGCCCTCGGTTGCCGGTTGGTCAACGGGAACCCAGAACAGTCGCGCCAGGCCCATGACATGGTCGATGCGCAGCGCGCCGCAGTGGCGCATGTTGGCGCGCAGCATGGCGATGAAGGGTGCGTAGGCGGCTTCACGCAGGCGGTGCGGCACCAGCGGCGGCAGCCCCCAGTTCTGGCCGACCGGGTTGAACTCGTCGGGTGGTGCGCCCACGTAAGCGGCGCCGGCAAAAGCGCCTTGCCATGCCCAGGCCTCCGAGCCGCCGGGATTGACGCCAACCGCCAGATCCTGATAGAGGCCGACGCCGACGCCGCGGCGCAAAGATTGCTGGCCGAGCGCGGTGAGCTGTTCGTCGGCGAGCCACTGCAGCCATGCCGAGTATTCGACGGCTTCGCTGTGCTCATCGGCGAAGGCGGCCACTGCCGGAGCCTGTGGGTCGCGGTATTCCTCGGGCCACGCGGGCCAGCCCCAGACGTCGGGGTTGTCACTCTGGAAGTGCGCTTGCAGGGCCTCGAATCGGGCGTGCAGTTCAAGCGTCTGCCCGCTTTCCGCGCGGAACAGGCGGAAAGCACGCGCCCGGGCGGAGTCGTTGGCCAGATGCTGGTCGCGGAAGTGGCGGTAAAGTGCGGCCAGGACCTCGCGCTTGGCGGCCGAGACCTCCTCGTAGTCGACTTCGTCGGCGACGCGCAGGCGGCGCAGCCGGCCCTGGAAACGCTCGGAGGCAACCAGGTTGCGCGCCGCCTCGCACTCGGCGAACTCGGGAACGGCTTCGACGTCGATGTACAGCACGTTGACGAAGCAGCGGCTGGACGGGCTGTAGGGGCTGATTCGCGTCGGGTCGTCCGGGAACAGCGCGTGCAGGGGATTGACGCCGATGATGCCGCCGCCGGCGTCCGCCGACAGATCGATCAGCGTGCGCAGGTCGCCAAAGTCACCGATGCCCCAGTTGCGCCGCGAGCGCAGGCCATAGAGCTGCACCGTCGGACCCCAGACACGGCCGTCGCGCTGCACGGCGTCGGGAAGGAAACAGCTTGGCGGCGCGACGACCAGGGTCGTCGCCACCTGTGCCAGGCCACCGCTGCCGGGTTGTTCCACTTCCAGGCGGTAGTAGCCGGCTTCGCTCGGCGGCGGCAGAAGAAGTTCGCCGCGCAGGAAATCAACCCCGTCAAGCCGCTGCTCGGCGAGTCTGGGCAGCTTGGCGGGTTCGAACTCGCCGCTGCTCGTGGCGCCGTTTTCTGCGCTCAGGATCCAGCGGTGCGGCTGGCTGCCACGGGCGACCGGCAGCGAGACCGCCAGCGTTGGCGTTTCGCCAAGCGTGATCACCTTGACCGGCGGCAGTGGCCGCCGCCATTCGTCGTCCTGCAAGCCCTGCAGCAGTGCCGCCGGGTCGCCATCCGCGGGGAAATGCATTGCTGCCAGCAGGGCGCGCAAGGTTTTCTCCGAGGTGGCGTGCGTCTTGCCCCAGACGTCGTCATAGCCGGCGCTGATGCCGCAGTGCGCGGCGAGTTGGGCCAGCGCGTCGCGGCCGTTCTCGTTGGCAGCGCTCATGGACGGTCTCCGAGGTGCAGATGCCAGGCCACCGACCACGCCGGCAGCTGGCCGCTGGCCAGCGCGTCGGCGTCGAGATTGGCGGTCGCGAAGAGCAGCTGTCCGCCCGGCGGGGTGACCGCGAGCGGCTCGTCGCCGAGATTGGCGAGCAGGGTCAGCAGACTGCGGTCGCCGAGGGTCCAGTTGATCGACAAGGTGCGTGGCGAGACGAGCTTCAGCTGCGGGTCACCGTTACCCATGCCGGCCAGGCGTGGCACGAGCCACTGGTGGCGTAGCGAGAGCAGCTGCCGGTGCAGTTCCAGGGTGGCACGGTGGGGCGCACGGTCGATCGCACTCCAGTCGAGAACGCCGGCTTCGAAGGTCGCCAGCGCGTTCGGATCGGGAATGCTGGCGCGCACCGCCGGATCGGCAAAACGGGCAAAGCGCCCGAACTCGCGGCGGCGGCCCTCGGTAACCAGGCGCGCCAGTTCGGGGCCGAAGTCGCAGAAGAACTGGAACGGCTGCGCGGTCGCAAACTCCTCGCCCATGAACAGCAGCGGCGGCTGTGGCGCGAGCAGCAGGACGCTGGTGACGGCCTCCATGGCCAGCGGCGAAGCGAGGTGAGCGAGACGCTCGCCGAAGGCGCGGTTGCCGATCTGGTCGTGGTTCTGGAGAAAATTGATGAACGCCGCCGGCGGCAGGTGGGCACTCGCTTCACCGCGCAGTTCGCCGTGTGCGAAGGTCGAGGCTTCGCCCTGATAGGCGAAGCCTTCGCTCAGGCAGCGACCGAGAAGGCGCACCGGCTCGGCCGCGTAATCGGTGTAGTAGCCGTCGGTTTCGCCCGTGGCCACGACGTGAAAGCAGTGGTGGATGTCGTCGTTCCACTGTGCGGTGCCATGCACCAGGCGGCCGGACTCGTCGCGGGCGAGGTAGCGCGCCTGATTGCGCTCGTTTTCGAGCACCATGTGCACGTGCCGTGCGCGTCCCGGCACCGCCTTGAAGGCGGCGGCGAGTTCCTCGATGATGTCCGGCGAGCTGTCGTCGCAGATGGCGTGGATGGCGTCGAGGCGCAGGCCGTCGAGATGAAACTCCTCCAGCCAGTAGAGGACGTTGTGCACGAAGAAGTCGCGTACCGCACGGCTGCCCTCGCCGTCGAAGTTGATTGCCGCACCCCAGGGGGTTTCGTGGCGCGGGTTGAAGAAGTCCGGCGCGTAGGCGTGCAGATAGTTGCCTTCCGGACCGAAGTGGTTGTAAACCACGTCGAGCAGGACCATCAGGCCGCGTTCGTGCGCGGCCGCGATCAGGCGCTTGAAGTCTTCCGGGCGACCGTACGCGGCATCGGGTGCGAACGGCAGTACGCCGTCGTAGCCCCAGTTGCGCTGCCCCGGAAAATCGGAGACCGGCATGATTTCGAGCGCGGTGACGCCGAGTTCGACGAGATAGTCGAGGCGCTCGATGGCGCCGGCGAAGTCGCCGGCCTTGGTGAAGCTGCCGATGTGCAGCTCGTAGATGACGGCTTCCTCCCACGGCCGACCGCGCCATTCGCCGTCGGGCCAGTCGAAGGCGGCTGGAGCGACAATCTCGGAGGCGCCATGCACGTCTTCCGGGTTGTAGCGCGAAGCCGGGTCGGGTACCAGCAGGCCGTCAGGCAGCTTGAACAGGTAGCGGTTGCCGGCTTGTGCTTCGGCGACGGTGAGGTCGAACCAGCCGCCCGCAACAGCGGTCATCGGCAGCTCGGCGGCGCCGTCGGCTTGTACGAGTTGCAGGCTGACGGCGTCTACGCCGGGCGCCCAGAGGCGAAAGCGGACGCCGCCCCCGTCGAGCAGCTCGGCGCCGAAGGGCATGCTGTGCTGGCGCTTCATGATTGCTTCCTTTGCATCAGGAGAGCCAGCGAGCGGCTCTCGAGGGGGTAGGCGTCGCCGCCCTGGAAGACGCCGTCGGGCTGCAGGCCATTGGCGACATGGGTATCCAGGACGCTCTGCCATTCGCAGGCCTTGGGCAATACCGGCAGGCGAAAGTCGATGTTCTCGTGATGGCTGTTGAAGAGCAGCACAAAGTTGTCGTCATGGACCGGGCGGCCGCGTCGGTCGCGCTCCAGCATCGCTTCGCCGCTGAGATACACGCCCAGGCATTGCGCATAGCTGTGCGCCCACTCGTGGTCGTTCATCTCGTTGCCGTCGGGTTTCAGCCAGTGGATGTCCTTGATCAGCGAACCCTCGGGGGCGCTGCCGTGGAAAAAGTTGCGGCGGCGGAAAACCGGATGTTCGCGGCGCAGGGCGATGACGCGTTGTACGAAGGCCAGGAAGTCGCGGTCGGCGTCCGATAGCTCCCAGTTGACCCAACTGGTTTCGTTGTCCTGGCAGTAGGCGTTGTTGTTGCCGCCCTGGGTACGCCCCATTTCGTCGCCGGCAAGCAGCATCGGCACACCCTGCGAGAAGAACAGCGTCGCCAGCATATTGCGCTTCTGGCGCGCGCGCAGGGCGTTGATCCCGGCGTCGTCGGTCGGGCCTTCGGCGCCGCAGTTCCAGGAGTTGTTGTTGTCGGTGCCGTCGCGGTTGTCCTCGCAGTTGGCGTCGTTGTGCTTGCCGTTGTAGCTGACCAGATCGTGCAGCGTGAAGCCGTCGTGAGCGGTGATGAAGTTCACGCTGGCGTAGGGCTTGCGACCGCTGTGCTGGTAGAAGTCGCTGGAGCCGGTCAGGCGGCTGGCGAAATCGCCGATCAGGCCGCTTTCGCCCTTCCAGTGCGCGCGCATGGTGTCGCGGTAGTGGTCGTTCCACTCGCCCCAGCCGGCCGGGAAGTTGCCCACCTGGTAACCGCCTTCGCCAAGGTCCCACGGTTCGGCGATCAGCTTGACCTGCGACAGCACCGGATCCTGCAGCAGGATGTCGAAGAAGGCGCCGAGCTTGTCGACGGCGTGCAGCTCACGGGCCAGTGCCGAAGCGAGGTCGAAACGAAAGCCGTCGACGTGCATTTCCAGTACCCAGTAGCGCAACGAGTCCATGATCAGCTGCAGCATGCGTGGCTGCTGCAGGTCGAGGGTGTTGCCGCAGCCGGTGTAGTCCATGTAGTAGCGCTTGTTGTCGCCGACCAGTCGGTAGTAAGAGGCGTTGTCGACGCCGCGGAACGAGAGCGTCGGGCCGAGCTGGTTGCCTTCGGCGGTGTGGTTGTAGACCACGTCGAGAATGACTTCCATGCCGTGCGAGTGAAAGGTCTTGACCATCGTCTTGAACTCGCTGACGACGCCACTGGAACTGTAGCGGTGGTCGGGCGCGAAAAAGCCGATCGAGTTGTAGCCCCAGTAGTTGGTGAGGCCGCGTTCGATCAGGTGGCGGTCGTTGATGAACGCGTGCACCGGCATCAACTCGATCGAAGTGACGCCGAGACGTTTGAGGTGGTCGATGACCGGCGCCGTGGCCAGGCCGGCGTAGGTGCCGCGCAAGGCCGGTGGCACTTCCGGATGCTTCATCGTGAAGCCGCGCACGTGCGTTTCGTAGATCACCATGTCCGCCCAGGGAATGTTCGGTGCCTTGTCGTCGCCCCAGGTGAAGGCCGGGTCGATGACCCGGCACTTGGGCATGCCGGCGTGGTTGTCGCGCCGGTCGAAGGAAAGATCCTGGGTGCGGTGACCGATCTTGTAACTGAAATGGGCATCGCTCCAGCGCACCTGGCCGACGATATCCTTGGCGTAGGGTTCGATGAGCAGCTTGTTGCCGTTGAAGCGGTGGCCGTTGGCGGGGTCGTACGGGCCGTGGACCCGGTAGCCGTAGAGCAGGCCGGGGCGCGCCTCGGGCAGGTAGCAGTGCCAGACCAGATTGGTCTGCTCACGCAATTCGATGCGCTGCACCTCGCGGCGCCCGCTGGGATCGAAGAGACACAGCTCGACGCGTTCCGCGTGTTCCGAAAAGAGGGCGAAGTTGACGCCCTCGCCGTCCCAGGTAGCGCCACGTGGCGTAGGTGCTCCGGGCCAGACGGCGGTAACGGGAAGGTTCATGGTTAGCTCTCCTAAATCTGGTAACGGGTCACGTCGGGGACATCGTGGCCTTTGGCGAGGACGACCACGCCGCCTTCGCTGACGGTATAGCGGGCGCGGTCGGCGGCGGCGTCGAAGCCGATGCGCGAGTTGGGCTCGATGACGTTGTAGCGGTCGACGATCACTCGTTTCAGGCGCGAGCCGCGGCGGATGACGGTGTAGTCCATGATCAGGCAGTCGTCGATTTCGACGTCTTCTTCGACGACGACTTCGCGACGCAGCATCGAGTTGCGGATGCGCGCGTCCTTGACCAGCGAGCCGGCGGCGATGGTGCTGTCCTTGATGTCGCCGGAGAGGATGCGCGGCGACGGGCCCTGGTAAGCGCTCGAGTTTATGAACCACTGCGGGTTGAAAAGGTTGAAACGCGGTTGCGCGCCGAGGACGTCGTAGTGCGCGGCGTAGTAGGCGTCGATATTGCCGACGTCGCGCCAGTACGACTGCTCCTCGTAATCGGCGACGCCGGGGACGTGGTTGTCGGCGAAGTTGTAGGCCAGGACCTGATGCGTCTTGATCAGACGCGGCAGGATGTGGTGGCCGAAATCGTGTTCGCCGAGTTCGTTGGCCTCGCGCAGCGCCTTGAGCAGGACTTCGGTGTTGAACAGGTAGTTGCCCATCGAGCCGTAGGCGCGCGTCGGGTCGCTGAGCATTGCCGGTGGATTGGCCGGTTTTTCAAGGAAGCCGCGGATGCGCTGTCGCTTGTCAGCGTCGATGATGCCGAAGGATGAGGCTTCGGCCAGCGGCACCGGAATCGCGGCCACCGAAACGTGCGCAGAATTGCGCCGGTGAAAGTCGATCATCTGGCGCACGTCCATGCGGTAGATGTGATCGGCGCCGAACACGGCGACCAGGTCCGGCGAGTGGCGCTCGATCAGGTTGATGTTCTGGAAGACGGCGTCGGAGGTGCCCTGGAACCACTCCGGACCCTCGCGCATCTGCGGGGGCACGACGGTGACGAACTGGCCGGTGTAGGCGTTCGAATTGCCCCAGGCCTTGGCGACGTGCTCGATCAGCGACTGTGACTTGTACTGAACCATCATGTAGATGCCGCGGATCTCGGAGTTCACCATGTTGCTGAGCACGAAGTCGGCAATCCGGTAGCGGCCGCCAAAGGGCACCGCCGGCTTGGAACGTTCTGCGGTCAGAGGGTGCAGCCGGGAACCCTGGCCGCCGGCCAGGACCATCGCGAGTACTTTCATGGTGTTTCTCCTTTACGGGTAGCAATTAGCTCGGTTCTTGCTCTTCGAGGTTCCTGAGCAGGCTGAAGAGGGGGACGGCAACCCAGTCGGGCCGGTTACCCATCTCGTAGCGCAACTCGTAGAGCGCCTTCTCGATGACGAAGAACTCGATCAGTCGTTCCGCAGCGCCCGCTTCCTCGGGCCACGCCGGGCAACCCTTGACGGCGTCGCGATAGCCGCTCATGAAGGCGTCTCTGACCTGCTCTTCCCAGCTCTCGACCAGCGGTCCGGCCCGATGGCGGTCGACCGGGTCTTCGTTGGTCAGGCGGTTGGTGGCCACCGCCGCCGCGTAGCTGAACGAGCGCAGCATGCCGGCGACGTCGCGTAGGGGCGAATGCTTCTGGCGACGCTCGTCCATCGAACGTGCGGGTTCGCCCTCGAAGTCGATGATCACGAAATCATTGTCGACGCGCAGCACCTGGCCGAGGTGATAGTCGCCGTGATAGCGCATCTTGGCGGCCGAAATGCCGGCCAGTGCCTGCGGCGAAATGCGCTCCAGGAGCACCGGCCGCAACGCCGACAGGCGGTCGCAGCCGTCGCGCACCTCTTCGGAGAAGTCCTCTCTGCGCCGTTCGAGTTCGTCGAGCGTGGCCACTGCTTCGGCCTTCAAGGCGTTTGACCAGCCGCTCATGTCCTGCTCGCTGATTGGCTCGCGTTCGAAGGCCGCGTCGCCGGTCGAACGACCGAAAGCCTGGTGCAACTCGCCGGTACGGCGGCCGAGCACCTCGATCAGGGCCAGGAAGAAGTCGTGCGGGTTGCCGTCGAGCTCGTCGGTCGTCACCGCGACTTCGGTGAGGTAGCGTTCAAGATAGTCGAGCGTGAAGTTCCAGCTGTCACCCTGGTTCTTGGTGTAGCCCTGCAACAGTGCCAGCGTCATCGTCTGGCCGTCGGCACGGCGGATTTCGACCGAGCCGGCGACCGGAGCAATGTGCTCGTAGGGCGAGGTATCGGTCAGGAAGCGACCGACTTCGACCTCCGGGTTGGTCCCCGTTTGCAGGCGACGATAGCCCTTGAGGAACAGCTTGTCGCCGAAGTACACCGCGGTATTGCTCTGTTCCAGCGAGGGGTGCCGTACCGGCGCGTCGAGGCCGGCGGCCAGCTTGGCAAACGCCGGCGAGGCGTGGAACTCGAGACGACCGCGGGCAAAGGGGATGGCCACGTTCCTGCCGATACCTTCGGCCAGGTCGCGGCAGAAGTCGTCGGCGCCGAAGGCGCCGTAAAGCAGGCCGGTGCGGTCTTGCTGGCGCACTCTGGCGAGCGCCCACGAGCCGAGCAGGGCGCGCTGTTCTTCGCTGGTCTGGTCGTCCCAGCAGATGGCCAGCGGCAGGAAGTAGACCTGCGGCTCGATACCGGCGCAGTGCACCTCGATGATGGTCAACAGCCAGCTTCCCTTGTCGGTATCCCACGGCGCCTGCTCGACAATATTGATGCTCTCGATGGCGTGGCCCTTGCCGGCAAACCAGCGCTTGGTCACCAGGTAGGGTGCCAGCACCTTGTGCTGCAGCTGGTTGCGGGTGGTTGCGGCGATCGCCCGGCGCACGGTGGTGGCCGTGGTCTTGCCGCCCGAGAAGGTCAGCCAACCCTCGGTGAGCACCAGCACAGGCAGTTCTGCGCGCGGCAGACGTTCTTCGTGCCAGTACGGCACTTCGGCGTCGGTGGTCAGGCGGAAGCAGTACGTGCCGTGGCCGGCCAGGGTCAGCAGGTAGGGCAGGTCGCCGATCGGCGGGAACGCCGAGCGGCCGAGCAGCTCGACCGGCACGCGGCCCTTGAAGGGCGCCAGGTCGAGTTCGACCGGTTGCGCGTTGCGCGACAGATTGACGACGCAGAGCAGCGTTTCGTCCTCGTACTCGCGCACGTAGGCGAGGATCTTGCGGTTCCCCGGTTCGAGGAAGGCGATGCTGCCGCGGCCGAAAGCCTTGTAGTTCTTGCGTACCGCGATCAGGCGCTTGGTCCAGTGCAGCAGCGACGACGGATTGCGCGCCTGCGCTTCGACGTTGATCGCCTCGTAACCGTAGATCGGGTCCATGTTCGGCGGCAGGTAGAGTCGCTGCGGGTCGGCCCGCGAGAAGCCGGCGTTGCGGTCCGGGCTCCACTGCATCGGCGTGCGCACGCCGTTGCGGTCGCCGAGATAGATGTTGTCGCCCATGCCGATCTCGTCGCCGTAGTAGAGGACCGGCGATCCTGGCAGGGTGAGGATGAGGAACTTCACCAGCTCGATCTTGTGGCGGTTGTTGTCCATCAGCGGTGCCAGGCGGCGGCGAATGCCGACGTTGACGCGCATCCTCGGGTCGGACGCATAGGCCTTGTACATGAAGGCGCGTTCGCTCTCGGTGACCATTTCCAGCGTCAGTTCGTCGTGGTTGCGCAGGAAGATCGCCCATTGGCAGTTGGCGGGGATTTCCGGCGTCTGGTTCATGATCTCGATGATCGGATGCCGTTCTTCCTGGGCGACGGCCATGAAGATGCGCGGCATCACCGGGAAGTTGTAGGCCATGTGACACTCGTCACCGTCGCCAAAGTACTCACGCACGTCTTCCGGCCACATGTTGGCTTCGGCGAGCAGCATGCGGTTCTGGTAGCGGGAGTCGATGACCGCGCGAATTTGCTTGATGACTTCGTGCGTTTCGGGGACGTTTTCGTTGTTCGTCCCTTCGCGGACGCAGAGGTAGGGGATGGCGTCGAGGCGCAGGCCGTCGACGCCCATATCCAGCCAGAAGCGCATGATCCGGATGACCGCCTTGACGACGTCCGGATTGTTGTGGTTGAGGTCCGGCTGATGCGAGAAGAAGCGGTGCCAGTAGTAGGCCTTGGCGACGTCGTCCCAGGCCCAGTTCGACTTCTCGGTATCGGTGAAGATGATGCGCGTTTCCGGAAACTTCTTGTCGGTATCGGACCACACGTAGTAATCGCGTTTCTTCGACCCGGCCGGGGCTCTTCTTGCCGCCTGAAACCAGGGGTGCTGGTCGGAGGTGTGGTTGATGACCAGCTCGGTGATCACCCGCAATCCGCGGCGATGGGCTTCGCGGATGAAAATGCGCGCGTCGTTGCGGTTGCCGTAGTCCGGGCTGACGTTGTGATAGTCGGAAATGTCGTAGCCGTCGTCGCGCATCGGCGACGGGTAGAAGGGCAGCAGCCAGAGCGTGTTGACGCCCAGATCCTGGATGTAGTCGAGCTTCTCGGTCAGTCCCTTGAAATCACCGATGCCGTCGTCGCCGCTATCCTTGAAGGCCTTGACGTGCAATTCGTAAATGATCGCGTCCTTGTACCACAGGGGGTCGTTTTCCCAGGTCAGTTCAACCGCCGCGGCGGCTTTTTCTATCGACTCGTTGGCCATTTGCATCATTTCCTCCACTCAAGGGAAGTCGTCAAAGTTGCGTATCTCGTGGTCACGAGAAGGCGGTTGTCAGCAGGCGTTTCGACCATCTGGCAAGGCGCGCCGGCGGTAAGCCGGCACGGCCAGGGGCTGTTCTATCCGGCCGGCCCGACCGTTTTACAGGGCCGGGGGCGATGGTGAGCACGGTGTCAGCGTTGGTCACCACGAAGAAGCAAAGCATGACGGGATTGTCGAGCGCATGCAAGGGCGGAGCACGACCGCGGCGCTGGCCGGGCGGCGTACTCCCTCTTGCGCGCTGAACCTGCCATCGCTCAGGAGCTGGCCCGGTTTTCGGGGACCGGCTTGAAAACCATCACGGACAGCGGCGGCACGGTCAGCGACAGCGAATGCCCATGGCCGTGTGCGGCTTGCGGCAAGGCTTCCGCCTGGCCAAGATTACCCATGCCGCTGCCGCCGTAGAGCGTTGCGTCGCTGTTCAGCACTTCCTGCCACTGCCCGCCGCGCGGCGCGCCGACAACGTAGTCATGGCGCGGTACCGGCGTGAAATTGCAGACCACCAGCACGGTGTCGTCGCGGTGCTTGCCGTAGCGGAGAAAGCTGATGACGCTTTCCTCCCAGTTCTGGGCATCAATCCAGGCGAAGCCGTCGCCGCTGAAGTCCCGTTCGTGCAGCGCCTTTTCCTGGCGATAGACACGATTGAGGTCCTTCACCCAGGACTGCACGCCATGGTGCGACGGGTATTGCAGGACGTGCCATTCGAGGCTTTCGTCGTGCTGCCACTCGCGCCGCTGGCCGAGTTCGCCGCCCATGAACAGGAGCTTCTTGCCGGGATGCGCCCACATCAGGCCGTAGAGCAGGCGCAGGTTGGCGAACTGCTGCCACTCGTCGCCCGGCATCTTGCCGACCAGCGAGCCCTTGCCATGCACCACCTCGTCGTGCGACAGCGGCAGGACGAAGTTTTCCGTGAACGCGTACCAGATCGTGAACGTCAGCTTGTCGTGCTGGTACTTGCGGAAGAGCGGCTGTTGCTGGAAATACTTCAGCGTGTCGTTCATCCAGCCCATGTTCCACTTCATGCCGAAACCCAGGCCGCCCATATAGGTCGGGCGCGAAACCATCGGCCAGGCGGTGGACTCCTCGGCCATCGTCTGCACGTCCGGATGGTCGCGATAGACCGCTTCGTTGAGGCTGCGCAGGAAGCTCATCGATTCGAGGTTCTCGCGGCCGCCGTGTTCATTGGGGATCCACTCACCGTCCGCACGTCCGTAGTCGAGGTAGAGCATCGAGGCCACGGCGTCGACGCGCAGGCCGTCCACGTGGTATTTGTCGAGCCAGAACAGCGCGCTGGACATCAGGAAGCCGCGGACTTCGTTGCGCCCGAGGTTGAAGATCGAGCTTTTCCAGTCGGGGTGGAAACCCTGCCGCGGGTCCTCGTGTTCGTAGAGGCAGGTGCCGTCGAAGTTGGCCAGGCCATGGCCGTCGGCGGGAAAGTGCGAGGGTACCCAGTCGAGGATGACGCCGATCCCGGCCTGGTGCAGGGTGTCGATCAGGAACATGAAATCCGCGGGCGTTCCGTAGCGTGCCGTGGGCGCGAAATAGCCCGTCGTTTGGTAGCCCCACGAGCCGTAGAAAGGGTGCTCCATCACCGGCATCAGTTCGACGTGCGTGAAGCCCATCTCGGTCACGTAGGCGGCCAGCTGGTGAGCCATTTCGCGGTAGCTCAGCGAGCGGTTGCCGTCCTCGGGAACGCGCCGCCACGAACCGAGATGCACCTCGTAGATCGACAGCGGCGCGTCGAGGGCATTGATCGCCCGGCGCTTGGCCATCCACTCGTCGTCGCTCCAGCTGTAGTCGAGCGTGCACAGGCGCGAAGCACTGCGCGGCGGCTCTTCGGACTGGCGGGCAAAGGGGTCGGCTTTCTCCTGCGTCCCCATGCGGCTGGTGATCTGGAATTTGTAGCTGTCGCCCAGCGTCGGTCCGGCGATGAAGCCCTCCCAGATGCCCGAGTGGTCGCCGCGACGATGCAACCGATGACTGTCGGGCCCTAAAGTGTTGTAGCGGGCGCCGTGACAACCGATCCTTTCTTTCTCCGCGTTGGGCGCCCATACGCTGGGAACTGGTAAACGTGCCTTGGGGGGGCCGTGGCCTTGTGGTGGCCGGTGCGCGCCGAAACTGTCGGAGAGCGTTTGGTGGCTGCCCTCAGCTGAAGAGTAGATGTCGTGTTCGCTGAGCAGGCATATTGCTACGACGGATTGTCGGAAGCTGGTTCATTGCGTAGGCCTCCTGGATCTGCGTGGCTCCATCCATCGCCATTATGCAAGTGCGGGCTTGAGCCATCTTTGCCTGCCGGTAATGGGACGGTTAATGCGTAGGATAGGGAATTTCGATGCGGGCGACCCATCGAAGGGCGTCCTCAGAAAAAAAAAGCGGTGGGGGGGAAAACGCAGTATCGCGGCAGAATGGGGTCCACTGAAATATCAAGAAAAATGGCGACAACCTTGGAGCGAACAATAGCGTGCAAGCTGTGACCACTCCCCGAATCAGCGGCCAGCATTTCGACGGGCCTGATCAATCAAAATCTCGACGGGGTCCGTCGAGGGGGAATCTTGGCCGCGCAATCGGGATCGGCGCACAACTGGTGCCGCCGAAGTGGGCGCATGCACCGCCAGCGTGCCTGATCGACGCTCCTCAACGTGCGTTAAAAGCACAAACGCCGTCCAAATCGTCGACTGCCGTGCCAAAGCGACAGACCACGGGTGTCATATTGGTGACCGTCGTGGGGGATGCTGCCGTTTCAAGAAAAAAAAGAGCTGAACAAAAGTGCACTGCTAGGCACAAAAAAAAAGTCGTAGTATGCTCATGGACACTTAAGCTATCAAAGCAAGGTGGAGAAAAAGGGTTCAAACTCGCGTGGGACCATGGGGGGGGGGGGGGCCAACAATAACTGATAAGCCACGAGCCGGGCGGTTAGGCTATCACGATCGCCAAAAAAAAACGGAATCTGGTTCTCCGCAGCAGGAAAAACCCGATAATCGGCCTGACCGACAATCTGCGAGCCCGACAGCCGACGGACGACGCCAGAACACACAAACGAACCGTGTGCCAGGGCGTGCCAAGGATATCGAGCAGACCGACACGCCCACCTCGGCCAGCCGGGCAGGATGCCTGCACCCCCGAAATGAATCACAACCGGAACACTGCGTAGCGAAGACGCGCCGCGAGCGTCGCAAGCCTCTGCACCTCTCACATCGTGTGCAGCCACTGCTGATGTAGAATGCGGAAAGTTGCGGATCATTTTATGCGAAAGGCCATACGCCAGCAGGCGAGCACTATGGATGAGGCATATGCCGCCCGGCCGACCCATTGAGCGTGAGCTGTTTTCCGAGGAAGAATTTGAATCGTTATTGTTTTGTCTTTACATCCGGGTTGGCAAGCATCTGGCCTAAAATTTTTGTGCTTGTACAACAGTTTTGAGCCAACATAGTATGTGATGACATAGGTTTCAGGCACGCAGGGAGGGGTTGATAGATTACTCAACAAGGACAGTTCGGTAGCCCAGGAAAGTTCGCGAGAGCAGCTGCCTGATGGTCAGCAAGACGGGCCCGCTGCCGGCGCGGATGACGCCTTCGGCAAGCTGCTGGCAGTTGGTGCGCTCGGTTCAGAACGGCATGCAGAACATCGACGACACGCACGGTCTGAGCGGCTCGCAGCTGTGGGCGCTGTGGCAGATTTCGGCGCGCCCCGGTCTGCGTGTCTCGCAGCTGGCGAGTGCCCTGCATATCAGGCCTTCCACCGCCAGCAACCTGCTCGACAAGCTCGAAGCACGCCAGTTGGTGCGCCGTGAACGGCGCGACACCGACAACCGCGTGGTCCGTCTGCACCTCACCGATGAGGGCGCCGAAGTGATCAAGGATATTCCCGGCCCGATGCAGGGCCAGCTGCGCGGCGCTTGGGGAAAATGCCGCCGCCGGTGCTGGGGAATCTGCGCCAGGGGATGGCGTCGCTGCTCGAGGGGACTTGATATAGTTCGGTCAAGTTGTCGCCGGCAGCCCTGTATCTCAGCCGAAATCCTGACGCCGAAATGAACTCGACCTGGCGACTTCCCGCGTGGCGGCCTGCGCGGTCGCCAGGTCGCGACGGTAGCTCGTCAAGGCCCGACCGCGCCAGATGGTCGGTCACGCCCCACGCTTTCTGTGCCATCGGTCGCCGCCCGATGGCAGTCACCCACCCAGTTGATGCCCGGCGTTGTGGCTCGTGAAATCCGCAGGCTGACGCAGCTGAAGTGGCCACGCACCAACGGGTTGACGATGTCCAGACACCGGCCGTGCGTCAGCCACACGATCGAATCCTGGCCGCGATGCTCGTCGACGCGCGTCGGCCAGCCGCGCGCACCCGCACTGACAGTTGCTGGCAGACTCTCGATCCGCCGTACGGAATCACGAATCCGGCACGCGCTCTATATCGCACAGCGCGGATACACGTCGGGTAGCGGCTCCGCGACTGCTCGTAGGTCAGCCCTTCGAAAGCCCGTAGCGCCGCTCGCCGGACTCCTGCCGCAGGATTCCGGACCAGGTTCAAGCGCCACGGCGTTGCGCCCGGCGTCTTGGCGCGCGGCGTTCATGTAACTCGGTCACTGTAGAGCGCGTCCGAACGCCCAGCGGCGGCCAGCCACTGTTGCGGCAGCATCGAGCCTGACGGCCAGGGCGGGCGCCGCTTCTCCAGACCAACGTCGATATTTCCTGGAATAACGCCGTTTTTTTCAGCGTTCCAGGACGTTCGCCTGGCGTACAAGCAATGCGGGTGGCTTCCATAATGGTTTTTCCCGTTCACATACTGCGTTGGCCGGCCAGGCATTGGCCTGACGGAACGATCCAGACTTCGCCCGCATGCAGCCTTGCTTGGTCATGTTCGGAAGCCGGCTCTAAGCATTTGGCAGCAGCTGTTTTGCGTGCCGGGGGCAATCGAAGGCCCGCCCGCGCGTCGGCCCACCCACCAGCTGCCCGCAGCCCGGCCATCCTAGCGGCGGGCAACGACAAACGGTGCGAAGTGCCGCATGCGTGCGCCCCGTGTTCGCCCATGCTAACCTATCCACGAGGGGGCATCGCTAGTGTCACAAGAGGTCTGCTTCATCGCCCTCAGGCACCTCGAAACGCTGACTGTGCGCGACGCAAAGCCAACGAAAAACAACCGGGAGTTTGAAGCGATGTTCATGACGAGCCGCGAGCACCCGCATCCCATGGCGCTCACACGTGAGCCCTGCCACCGCGTGTGCGTGATGGTCGATACAACACACGCTCCCGACCCCTGCGTAAGAAGCCATGCGCACCGCCGAGCAACCGCCGCGCGAGCAATCGACCATCTGCTGCGCGCCGCCCGGTCTGTGGCGTGCAATGTACTGGAACCGCTGCAGCCGACATTCATGCGCCGCGTGGCGTCGCGCTGCGCGATTTCCCCGCTTCGAAGCCTGTAACGGCTTTGCCTACTACCTGCTTTAAGTCGATTGCAAGGCCGCTGGCGTCAAATCACGAACCAAGAGCGGGGCGCGACTCTCACTCGGCGTCGAGATCCATCGGGCGCGTATAACGCGCAGGGCCTGGCGCGCGCACCATGTGGCCACGCATGGCGGGCGGTGCCCGGGACTGCACCAGGCGTTCACAGCAAATAACGAAAATCGACTGGCGCCGAAAACGCACTTCAGCAACGGCCTCGCCCGAGCCACGCGCCTGGTGGGGGGTCGGTGAAAAGAGAGGCAAGGCCGAGGTACACGATCTTGCAGCTTATTCACAAGCAAACCTGCGACGCTAGCGAATGGCTCACGCTCTGCTGCCGCAAACGCGGTTTCGGCCACCGGTCGCGGCAACAGCTGCCCCGCACTCCGAGTTCGCACCGCTCACCTTCCTTGCCCGTATGACCATAATGCCCGGCTGCTCACCGAGTGGGCTACCGGGCGACGGCGTCCAGCGCAGCGGACTCGGGCCGGCCCAGATCACCGGGGGCCATCAACAACTGGAACGGGAGTCACTGTGGGCGCGCCAACAAGCCGCGCGCGCTGTCCATGATGGCCTTCCGCAGTGGCATACCTTCAAAACCGGATCACTGTCATCTACCGGCTGACAAATTCGCCGGCGCGCGCGCGTGCTGTTCCTGGTCGACCGCGGCAACCTCTGGCCGCCATGCGAAAAAGGGGTTTGAACCAGTAGTCTCGCCGGACACACTTTCAAGTTTCGTGCGAGGAGTTCATCGTCCAGCACACTCGTCAGCAACCACCTGACAGCACCGCGCGCGTCCTCTGCATCGCCAAACCATCCAGCGCATGTACTCGATGCTCAAGGGCCGCGAACTGGCCGAGGCGACGACGAGCAGAGCACACCGCCGGCATCGACGCCCGGTCAAGCATCCCGAGCCGATCACTACAAACCCGGCGGATCCCGGATCGAGACCTTCGACATCATCGTACCTGTGACGAAGCGCACGCTCGATCTACAACTTGTGGCGCAGGTGCTCGAATACTTCGCCGCCTACCTGGTCGCCTCACCGCGACAGCCCAAACAAGCAGACCTTTGGTGTCTTCTTCAACAAAAACCTATGGGTGATGGATAAAAAACAAGCCACGAGCAGGCGGTCGCGACGGCGTCCAACATGAGAAATTCAACTACGACCTTTTATCGCATCCGCCCGAAGGGTCCGATGCGAACCGGCGACGAAAGTGGAAGCCTTCAACTCACTTGGCTCGAAGTGCGCGGACAGGGGGGGGGGGGGAAGGCTTACCCTTTCGCGCCGTGCGACGTTCAAATTTCAGCTCGCCACGACTACCTAATCGGGAGTACTATCCGACCGAACTCGACCACGCATCGTGCATGACGCCCGGACCATAGTCCGCACCCAACTCAGCCCGCACGTCTGCGCGACAACTTGCAGCGCGACTCTTTCCGCGCGCAGCGAGCTGCCCAAGACGCTGGTCTTCGACAAGGACGAACAACCGCCGCTCTCTGAAGCCATCGTGTCGAAATCTTACACATCACCAGGGATTTTCTTGGCGCTGCACCAGACTGGGGTCGCGACAAAGATGAAGATCGGGGCGCTACCGCTTCAGCGCGGCTACACGCCGTAAACCTGATCCGTCCTCCGCAAGCAGCATACTAAACCCGTCGCAATATCGTCCGTCATACCGTCGACATGATCTCCACCCGGCAACCGACGCAAGCCGGGTGGCAGAAATACGTCGTCTTCATGCGCAGGGCGTCAAGAGCCGCAGCTTTCTCGGGTGAACATATGAAGGGATAAACAGAGAAAAACGCGGCGTGCGCATCGTCAGCGACGACGGACCTGCGCGGCGGATCACACCACAACCCGGCGAACACGCACACAAGGCCGCCTTCTGTGATCTCGACTGCGTTGGTGTCGGAAGAAGAATGAGGAGCGCGACAAGACTCTGAACATCCGCCTATGGCCGATGGAGCCAAATAATCGGTTGCCAAGTTGAGCTGCGCGGGGTGGTGCAGGCCATCAGCCTCGGCAACGTCGAAACCCGAGTGCTGTCCAGCGTCGCGTTACGTCCTGTTACGCGTCCCTTACGCGCGGCTCAGCGAATGAAAGGGACAGCGCCGAGTCGCGCCAGTGTGCGCAGCGCCCCGGCAGGCGTCGAGCTGAAGGAGCTGTCACGCCCATCGTGCAGGCGCTCAACCACGAGCAGCGCCGCTCGCCGCATCAGCCGAAGCGCGCTGCGCTACTCGTGCGGTCATCCGCTCGGGCCAAGCGCCACTGCGCGAGCTGCTGCTGATCACTCAAGGCCATAAGAACTGGTGTACGACATCGTCCAACCAGGAGGGGTCTCCTGGCTCGCCGCCGATGGTAATCCGACAGGCCGCCCGCGGAGGGCGGGGGCCGCAGGGCATCGTCCCATAGCTTCGACCTGTGGAAAACCGTTCAATCACACCGAGCATGCGCGACAGCTACCCGCGCTCAAATGTCTTCTACAACCGCCCGACCCCGGGCGCGCAACGACTGAGTTTTCCGCCGACTGTGAAACGTCGCTGGGCGCCGACACCCTGCAGGCACCAAATGGGGCCGCATCTATGGACCGAAAGCCAGCTCTTTGCATTCCTATGCCAAAACGCTCGAAAATCCAGCGTATGACGACACAAGAAGGGTGCGTCGGCGCCAGCCAGCGACGTAACACTACCGACCTCGTCATCGCTGGTGCCGAAAATACCCATGACTACGAGGATAAACGAACTGGTGCCACTACCCCCGGCGGCCGAAAATCGGCCGCCAACTAAAAATCTAGGCTGGTGGATGGTGCGCAGCAGGAGAGAACCAGGGAAAAACAAGGACAGGGAGAAAAGCATGAAATCACGCTAGCTAGCACGCTGGTTGGTGGGGGCAAATGTAACCGAACACGGCATTGGGATACCGAGCACAGTGGCGGGTGTCATGCCACGAAAAAAAATACAAGAAATCTAAGTCTACGAGTCAGGAGGCAGTGAACTGCGCAAAAGTACAGCTACGCACCCCGTGGGGGGGCGCACACTCAGCGGGTGCGGGGCTTGGGAGAATATGGACATCAGATTTTTGTCGAAATAGGAATTGGATGACGAAAGGATGGACTATGAAGGAACGTACTATAAACAGGAAGGAAGAGTGTGGCGGCGTAGAGCGCCGGTTCCGGCGGGTGGGCGAAAGGGGGAACCTTATGCCGTGTGTGGGATAACCTAGGGATAGAGGTGGAGACGACGACATAGGTCAAAAAATAATCGGCGCCGCAAGAATCGGCGGGAAGGGTGCGGTGTGCCAGGGGCTAACCGCGGGGGGGCTCAACGGGACAAAAGCAGCCAACCTATCGAAAACTGCGACCATTCGGCGGGTGGAAAAAAAAAACAATGTGCTCCTCCTGCTGACCGTATCTTTCTGCTACCACCTGAACAAGTACGTTGGCTCCGTGGAGCATCGCTATCCATCAACGCAGAAAAAGGTAAAGGAAAAAAAAATGCGCGAGCATTGCACGCACCCAGTGACATCCTAGTCGGGCGGGACACATAGATTGGTGCTGGTGCACGGGAGAACAAAGTGGGCGTGCGCGCCCCACAATACGGCCATGTGCGATTAGCGGACCTACAAATCACGATCGCTACAACCAGGGATTCAAGGAGGCATTCTGTAAAGAACTGAAATCACGGTACGGGCGTATCATGCCGGAATACGTCTATAGTATGGGACATGGGGAAGGGATCCAAAAACGGCGCGCGGTATAAGCCTCATCGGGACAGGTAGCCATCTGGCGGTTACACTGAGAGAAGCTTATCGGTGCTCAATGCAAAGAAAATTGCAATTCCGATCGCGCCACTATAGAGAGAGGCAAGAAAGATCGTACTGCAGTGAAAAACGAAAAATGCCATTTTCTCGCCGGGCCTCGACGAAGCGATCCGCCAACCATCATCGCGTCAAGGCTTCACCTCAAACGCTACAAGGCGCGCCGTCCTCAAAGCCGGGGGGCCATGGAACTGCCGTACCTTGTTATACCGGAAGACCAGCCTCCTGGCATTGGCCTGGAACGTCTAGAAAGACATGGATGCGCGGACGTGCGCTCGGCGAGCAACGCGCGCCGGGTTCACGGGCTGCCTCTGAACGAGAGCCGTCCTACGTGTACAAAAAGTGAACGGAAACGCAATGTGACTTGGGGATGGGTGGACTTGCATCTAGGGAGGTCCAAGATCAATGAATTTTTCCAACATGTGGACGCTACCGGCTTGCGAGTTGGGGCGACATTCTTTTATCTGAGGCCCTCCGGTAGGCCCAATGGAGGTGGGTGGCTGTGGCAACCAGACTCTTATAATGGGTGATGGGTGAAATGGAGATCCCGAACGCGTGCTACCATAAAACAGAAGGAGGGCATACTGATTCAGAAAGTACGACCGGAAAAATAAACGCATTCGACAATGTTGCTAGACATGCCAGCCGCAAAGATCGTCTACTACTTCTTTCTTCACACGTGCCTTACCGATGGTGCAAAAGACGTTTTGCGCGCTTGGCGGCCGGGTGTTGGAAATTCTGCATCTGAAGTGCGGAGCTGGATGGCTCCCTGCGCGGGGGTGGCCCATCAATCCCTACCGGAGAGAGGGAACACGAAACGGGGTACCAAAAAAAGGCGGGCCAGCTGGCGGAACAACACCGCATCGTCGACCGAAGTCGCCGCCGTCTGTCGATCGTCCGGTGAGATCGGAGTCCTGAGGTCGATGCCAACCCCCCCCCCCCCAAAATCCAGGCTCGTCACGCAGCACCTGCGGCAGCCACGCTGGCCAGCCTTCCGCAACATGAACACCGCTGAACTCAACCGCCCTGCTGGACCGGCTGCGCGCGGAACCACGCGAGACCGAGTGGGCTGGAGTTCAAGGCCAATCGCCTTGAGCCCCAGTGCTTGGCGAATACGTGTCGGCGCTGGCCAACTCCGCCTGCTTGCTTGGCAAGCCGCGCGCCTACCTGGTGTTCGGCATTCAGGACGGCAGCCATGCGGTGATGTGCACCACTTTCGACCCACAAGCTGAGAACGGCAAAGAGCACGCAAGTTAGCTGTCGCTCTTTGTTGTCGCTTGGCCTGCACCCAACGTCGGCTTTGCAACCCACACCTTCTCTACCAGTGCAAGCGGGTGCCTGCGTTTGAAGTGCATCCATCGTTTCGACCGGCCGGTCTTTTCTTAACGGTACTGCTTACCTCGGGACGGCACGAGCAAGACCCGAGTTGTCGAAGTCCCCTGAGAAGGAACTTGCGATCCTGGAATCGCCCGCTGTACTGGAGCGCGGTGTCCTTCGTCGAAAGCCACGCTGGAAACCTTGACCCGCGGCCGTAGAGAATGCTCGTGCGCAGGGAAACCTTCAACCGCCACGTATGCGCCCACCCAGGCGCGATGGTAGGGGCTCGGCTGGGACGACGCGACGTTTTACGGACAAGGCGAAGCTGACGAGGTCACTGCCGCTCGGTGACGACGCCGCGTTG